>JAJYYK010000003.1 GCA_021801025.1 Pseudomonadota bacterium
TTGGCCAATATCGATACTTTGACATCGCCCATCAGCCCTAATTCAGTCACTAAAGCCTCAACGTCGCGTTGCGGGGTGACGGGCAATGTCACGGTGTATTGATGCATACCCGCAGCCAGTGGGAGGGGTGCTTCAACCTGAACAACAGCTGGCGGGGCTGCTTCAACGGCCGCGACCGTGCCTTGCACAGGTTGGGGCGCTTGTGCCGAAAGCTGATTCAGGCGTTTGCTGACTTCCGCCACCAGATCGTGCTCCACTGCGCTGCCGTGCCGATGTCCATCAATGAGCATGGTGAGCACATCTTTTGCGGCAAGAAAAGCATCGACATGGTCGGCAGTGAGTGTGATTTCGCCTTTGCGTATCCGGTCTAACAGGGACTCCAGCACATGCGTCATCTCGGTAATGTCAACAAAACCGAATGTTGCCGCGCCGCCTTTAATCGAATGCGCAGTACGAAATATCGCATTCAATTCCTCCGTATCAGGGGCAGACACGTTGATGTTGAGTAATAAACGTTCCTTTTCGGCCAGCAACTCCATCGCTTCATCAAAAAAAGTCTCGTAAAACTGGCTCATATCTACTGTCATTATTCCCCCCTGTTTTACAGGCTGATCTCTAATGGTGTTGTTGTACAAATTAATTTTAATCAATACAGGCATATCCCTATATTCGTCTTAATGTTACGTCTGGCTACAGCGCCGCAGAAATACCGGTCTCCGTCTTCATAACCTGCGTCAGAAAATCCACCAAGACTTCAATCAGGGGCGTCACAGATGAAGTTTTTACCAAATTAACCCGGGAGTCTGTCGCAGCAGCAGAATACGCTTGCGGGGAATCACAAGAACTTGTCTTCGATGGACGTTATTTTGTGATGACATCTTCAATAACCCAAAGTGTAAAGTCACCACGTCACCATAATGTTGCGCAATATTCAGATCAATTTGCCGCCTTGTAATGGTTGTGACAGTAGTTTTTTATGATGTTTATACGGCATACATATGCTATAACACATTAATTACATTATATAATTAAAAATAACTTATCTTCATTGCCAGGAAATAACGGGTATAATAATGCTACAAAAAATCGAAATTTATTTTTTGTATCTTAAAGGCTGGAAGGCCATAAGACCTTCTATTATGAAGAGCTGGAGAATGGAGAATGCAGAAACGGCGCACACGACAAGGTACGCCTTCGGCAGTCTCGCTATCATGAGGCTCACACCTTTTAGACCGAAAACTTTGCGTCTCTGACTTTCGTACAGATTTGCCTTTAAATACAGCTTGATTGTACCAGACCTGACTTTAAACTTCCAGCCCTCATCTTTACGTCATCAAGTTAGTGGTATAAATGAAACTGGACTAATTAAGACGCTGGCAAACCCCGGCAAATGAGAGTATTCAAAAAGGAGAATTTTCTTGAGACTTGATGATTTTTTAGCAATAAGGCCATCGCCCATACGGGCGATGGATGTTCAGTTGGGAAGAGGTGCGCGTCCCCTTCCCAACCGCGCCCTAAAGGACGAGGTCTTAAACCGGCAAGGAATTTCGATAAAGACAAGATAATGCCTTTTTGTGATAGCCAGATTCTGTAGATAATGAAACAGGTAAAGACAGATACACCTGAGCCTATCCACATTTTACAAATGACACGCCATCATGGAGCCATCCATGATGGCGGTAACTATCAAGGAACTGGAAGATGAGCACCACCGACTCCAGAAGATATACTCAAAGCCGAGATGGTGCAGGAGGCGCTAGCAAAAAAGTGGTAAAGTTATCTCTGTGGCGCGAGATGTCTGTACGATGCAAGTCAAACCAAACATGACCATCTTCGCAACATATGCTGCACTCAGCATCGGCCAAAGTGCTATCGTGCAGGCCAAGTTGTCATCGGGGAGTGGATATGTCGTTGATTGTCATAACGTACAGCAGGCAAATTGGCGATACCGTGCCTGATGAAGGAAGAAAAGCCGTAGAAATAATGTTTAAAAAAGCTGCCATAAAGCTGCCGAAATTTTGGCAACAATTGCCATACTTATGTCACGCCATACCAACTTTTTTGGCATTGTTTAAAACACAATACGTTAAACTAAACAAGTCACATAAAAAAATGGTGCCGGGAGGGGGACTCGAACCCCCACAGTGTCACCACCGGCGGATTTTGAGTCCGCTGCGTCTACCAATTCCGCCATCCCGGCATGATTTCAAGCAAAGACACTCGCTGAATCAAGCTGCGCATTATGCACGTAAAAATCGTTTTCCGCAATAGCCATCCCACCACAAAACCGCCACTTGAAACCTGAAATTTCAGGGGTATACATCAAGCCGCTACGCGCAGGAAAATTTTGAAACAGAAATGATGTGTGAGTTTCGCATCAACAAGAAATGCCTTGCCGAAATCCCGGTCTCCAACGTCTGGTCAGCACGGAATTGACGGGACAAGATTCGTACCAACCAGAAAAAAACGTCTTGATGTGGCATATACGTTATCCGGGTTGACGGCATCCCCACCCGGATGAATTGCGCCATCCTCAATCCATCACCATACCGCCATTCACGTGCAAGGTCGTACCGGTGATATAACCTGCCTCATTAGAGGCCAGAAAACCCACTGCATGGGCAATGTCTTCAACACACCCCAACTTGCCGAGCGGAATCATATTAAGCAGACCGGTGCGTGCAGCTTCGGGCATGGCGCGGGTCATATCCGTATCAATAAAACCCGGCGCTACGCAGTTCACTGTAATATTGCGACTGCCCACTTCGCGCGCCAGAGATTTTGAAAAGCCGATCATTCCTGCTTTGGCCGCAGCATAATTGGTTTGTCCTGCATTACCCATCACACCCACTACCGAGGCAATATTCACAATACGACCATGGCGCGCCTTCATCATGGGGCGCAACACTGCTTTCGACAAGCGAAACACCGAATTCAAATTGGTATCAATCACCTGATTCCAATCATCCTCTTTCATGCGCATCAGCAAATCATCGCGAGTGATTCCTGCGTTATTGACCAAAACCGAAACATCTCCAATGCGTTGCTGAATGTCGACCAAACCGGCTTCTATCGTTGCGGCATCAGTCACATCCAGCACCATGCCATGCCCGACAAGACCTGCTGCGTGAAAATGTCGACTGATGGCTTCGGCTCCGGCGAGACTGGTTGCAGTCCCGACAACATAGTGTCCCTGGCGCGCCAAATGCAAAGCAATCGCCAAACCAATGCCGCGACTGGCCCCAGTAATTAATGCGATATGTTGCGACATCATAGCCCCCGATTCAAATTGCCTGAAAATTCAATCATCGCCCCGTGATCGATCAGCGCAGTGCCCACCACCCGGCTATCAATACGTTTGATGAGTCCAGCCAACACTTTGCCAGGACCACATTCGCCAATTTGGGTCACCCCGCTATCCGCCATGCGCACGATGGTTTCCACCCACCGCACGGGGGAGTACAGTTGCCGCGCCAAAGCGTCACGAATCGCGCCTGCGTCAGTGTGGGTCAATACATCTGCATTGTGGATCACAGGAACTGTCGGTGTTGAGATATTTGTGGCTGCCAGCGCATCCGCCATGGCATCGGCAGCATCCCGCATTAAGGCGCAATGCGATGGCACCGAGACCGGTAGCAACAATGCACGCTTGGCACCCCGCTCTTTCGCCAATGCCATGCCACGTTCCACTGCAGCTTGATGACCAGCGATCACAACCTGTCCAGGCGAATTAAAATTCACGGCCTCCAGCACCAAACCTTCTGCCGCATCACGACACACGCCGCGTACAACCTCATCGTCCAAACCGAGTATTGCCGCCATCGCGCCGACGTTTTCCGGTACAGCGGATTGCATCAATTCAGCACGCAAGCGCACTAAACGCAAGGCATCACCAAATGAAATCGCGTCCGCAGCAACCAGGGCCGTGTATTCACCCAAGCTATGACCAGCAAGAAAATCAGGCTGTTGCCCCTGGATGGCCCGCCACACCCGCCACGTCGCTACGCCCGCCGCCAACATGGCTGGCTGAGTGTTCACCGTTAAATTAAGTTGTTCAACTGGGCCTTCATTCACCAATGCCCACAGATCCAGACCAAGGACTGAAGATGCCTCAGAAAAGGTTTCCAGTACGAGGGGTGAATCAGCAATACCCTTCATCATACCCAGCGATTGTGAACCTTGACCCGGAAAAACGATTGCAAATTTATTCAAGATTTAAACCATCCACTTTACTAGGGCGGATCCCCATGTGAATCCGCCGCCAAATGCTTCCATCAGCAACAGGTCTCCCGCACGGATACGTCCATCACGCACGGCGGTATCCAGCGCCAGCGGAATTGATGCCGCCGAGGTGTTGGCATGGCGATCAACGGTCACCACCACCCTGTCCATAGACATACCCAATTTTTTGGCAGTAGCTTCGATAATACGGATATTGGCCTGATGCGGCACCAGCCAGGTAATATCGGATTTTTGCAGATGATTGGCCGCTAAAGTTTCATCAACAATTTCATCCAGCGTTTTCACTGCGATTTTAAATACCGAACTGCCTTGCATTCGCACAGCTGAAGACTTTTCCAAACCGCTTGAAACGCCTGCTTCGACATGGAGTAAATCACGATAACGGCCATCGGCATGCAAGTGTGTGGCGATCACACCCGCCGTATCACTGGCTTGCAAAATCACTGCGCCCGCGCCATCTCCCCATAAAATACAATTGCTGCGGTCGCTCCAGTCGGTAATGCGCGACATGGTTTCCGCACCGACAACCAGTACACAACGCGCCTGACCTGCCCGAATAAAATTATCTGCAGTCGCCAGTGCATAGACGAATCCGCTACACACAGCCTGCACGTCGAATGCCGGACACCGGTTTTCTATCCCCAGCTTCTGTTGTAACAGACATGCGGTACTCGGAAATACCAAATCCGGCGTGGTGGTCGCCACCACAATTAAATCGATGTCTGCCGCATCAATTCCAGCCGCTTCGATCGCGCGTAAGGCAGCAGCATGGGCCAAATCGCTGGTGGTTTCATTTTTAGCCGCCAAATGACGCTGACGAATGCCGGTTCGCTCGACGATCCAATTGTCAGTGGTGTCGATTTGCTGCGCCAATTCGTGATTGGTCATAATTCTTTGGGGAAGGTAGGAGCCTGTACCCGTAATTTGAGCGTGTATTTTCAATTCAGGCAGCGTCCTTATGTAGAATGGCTATTTTTTCAGTGATGCGTTGCAGCACCTGACTGCGCGCCTCTCGCACCGCCCGTTCAATGGCTTGTTCAAAGGCAAAGCGATCCGCCCCGCCATGGCTTTTAATGACTACGCCACGCAAGCCCAGTAACGTTGCGCCATTATAACTGCGCGGATCAACCCGACGTTTGAAAGCATTCAGCACCGGCAACGCGATAACTCCCGCCAATTTGGTAAAGAAATTGCGATTAAATTCTTCTCGCAACATGGTAGACACCATTTTAGCCAATCCCTCGGAAGTTTTTAACGCAACATTACCGACGAAGCCATCGCACACCACCACATCCGTGGTGCCTTTATAGATATCATCGCCTTCAATATTGCCATAAAAATTCAGGCCGCTTTGTCGCAACAAATCAGCAGCAAGTTTGACCGTTTCATTGCCTTTAATGTCTTCCTCGCCAATATTGAGCAACCCCACTTTAGGTGCTTCAATGTGATCGATTGCTGCCACCAGCACGCTACCCATGATCGCAAACTGCAACAAATGTTCAGGGGTGCAATCGACATTGGCACCCAAATCCAGCATGACCGTATGGCCCTGTATGGTGGGTAACTCACTGGCAATCGCCGGACGGTCTATGCCCGGCAACATTTTCAATACAAACTTTGCCGTAGCCATCAACGCACCGGTATTGCCTGCGGAAACGCACGCGGCAGCATCACCTGTTTTAACCAGATTGATCGCTACACGCATCGAGGAGTCTTTTTTGTTGCGCATGGCAAAAGCGGGCGATTCGTCCATATCCACCACTTCAGTGGCCGGATGAACAGACAAACGAGGGTTGTTCTGAGCGTGATGAGTATGCAATTCCCTTTCGAGAATATCGGGAATCCCAACCAGAATGATGGTCAAAGCGGAGTCACGCGCCAGACATTTTAAAGCGGCGGGCACCACCACACGCGGTCCGTGGTCTCCCCCCATGGCATCTAGCGCAACAATCACCGAATCGGTCATGGAATTAAAAAGTACTGTAGTAGAAGATTCGGGCATTTTGCATCGGGCTGGGCAAACACACCGATGCATACGGAATTCAAATTGCCGCGCCAAATCAAAGCAATCAAAAATATCGCAAAATCAGAAACCTTGTACGACGAACGCATCTTCGCGGTCGCGCAAAGATCTCAAATGCGATCAATCACCCTTGGTTGCCACCACTTTACGCCCACGATAAAAGCCAGTTGGGCTGATGTGATGACGCAAATGTATCTCGCCTGTGGTGGGTTCAACCGCCAAAGGAGGATTGGTCAAAAAATCATGTGCACGATGCATCCCACGTTTGGACGGGGATTTTTTGTTCTGTTGTACGGCCATTGTAATACTCCATTTATCAATTTGATCAGCAACGCAATGTACATAACGCAACAACTCAAAGCACACCAGATTCAGTGCCTCCATTCTGCGCGACATGCCAATTTATGAGCAAGGTCTGTTATCATAGATACCAGCAGGCATTTCCACCTACCTGGTCAATTTAGGCCAACAAGTTCGGCCAAATTGCTAAAGTTCATCCACCTCGCCTCAACGCAAGCCGTGGATGATATAATTTATAAGTATTTTTGTCAAAAAATTGAAGATGGATTAAGCGCGTGATCAAAAAAATTCTCATTGCAAACCGGGGTGAAATCGCTGTGCGTATTGTTCGTGCGTGCTCCGAGCTCAATATCACTTCTGTAGCAATTTATGCTGACGCTGACCGTCACGCACTGCACGTCAAGAAAGCGGATGAAGCCTATAACATCGGCTCCGACCCGGTTCAGGGGTATCTCAATGCCCACAATATCGTCAATCTCGCTGTCGCCAGTGGCTGTGATGCGTTGCATCCCGGATATGGATTCTTGTCTGAAAACCCACTGTTAGCCGAAATTTGCGCCCGCCGTGGTGTGCAATTTATCGGTCCCAATGCGGATGTCATTCGTATGATGGGTGACAAAATTGAAGCGCGTAAAGCGATGATCAAAGCAGGAATCCCTGTCACTCCCGGTAGTGAGCACAACCTTGAAGATGTAGAAGAAGCCCGTCTGCTGGCCAATAAAATTGGTTACCCAGTGATGCTCAAGGCGACAAATGGTGGTGGTGGGCGCGGTATCCGTCGCTGCGATTCCGAAGCTGAATTGCTCAAAAATTACGACCGCGTGGTGTCGGAAGCGGGGAAAGCTTTCGGCAAACCCGAAGTATTTCTGGAAAAATGCGTGTTGAATCCCCGCCATATCGAAGTTCAAATTATGGCCGATCAACATGGCAATGTGATCCACCTGTTTGAGCGTGACTGCTCCATTCAGCGGCGCAACCAGAAACTGATCGAAATCGCACCTTCACCGCAACTGACTGAAGCTCAACGCCAGTACATCGGGAAACTGGCTGTCACGGCTGCGCGTTCCGTTAATTATGAAAACGCGGGTACAGTAGAATTTCTCCTTGATCAGGACAATCAATTCTATTTTATGGAAATGAACACCCGTTTACAGGTCGAGCACACCGTGACGGAAACCATCACCGGTGTAGACATTGTCCAGGAACAAATCCGCATCGCCAGCGGATTACCCCTGCAGTACAAGCAGGAAGATATTCAGCATCGTGGCTTTGCCATGGAGTTTCGTATCAATGCTGAAGACCCCCAAAATGGCTTTTTGCCCAGTTTTGGTCGCATCACCCGTTACTATGCCCCAGGTGGCCCCGGTGTACGCACCGATGCGGCCATGTACAGTGGTTATGTCATTCCCCCTTACTATGATTCCATGTGCGCCAAACTGACTGTCTGGAATTTAAGCTGGGAAAGCGTCATTGAACGGGGCCGCCGCGCACTTAATGACATGGTGGTATTTGGCGTCAAAACCACAATCCCTTATTACCTGGAAATTTTGGGTAATGAGACTTTCCGCAGTGGACATTTCGATACTTCATTCGTCGAAACCCACCCGGAACTGATAAACTATCACACCCGCAAGCCACCAGAAATTTTGGCGGCTGCTATTGCCGCTGCCATTTCAGCCCACAACGGATTGTAATTTTTTCGGACAGTATCATGCCTAAAGTATTTATCACCGACCTCGTCTTGCGAGACGGTCATCAGTCACTCATCGCCACACGCATGCGCACCGAGCACATGCTGCCGATCTGTGCCAAACTCGACAACATTGGATTCTGGTCGCTGGAGGCATGGGGCGGCGCAACATTTGATGCCTGTGTTCGCTTCCTCAAGGAAGACCCTTGGGAGCGCCTGAGCCTGTTGCGCAAGGCCTTGCCCAACACCCCAATACAAATGCTGTTGCGGGGACAAAACTTGCTGGGTTACCGGCATTACGCCGATGATGTGGTGCGTGCTTTTGTGACCAAAGCGGCCAACAATGGCGTGGATGTATTCCGTGTTTTTGATGCGATGAATGATCTGCGCAATATGCGTGTGTCCATTGAATCAGTAAAACAAGCCGGGAAACATGCAGAAGGTGCCATTTCTTACACCACCAGCCCTGTCCATGACATTCCACATTTTGTCGAAATGGCCAAAGGCCTGGCGGACATGGGTTGTGACTCCATCGCCATTAAAGACATGGCTGGTCTGCTCACGCCCAGTGTTGCTTTTGAATTGGTGGCTGCAATCCGTACCGCCACAGATTTACCGGTCCACAACCACAGCCATGCAACTTCGGGTCTCGCCAGCATGGTACATTTAAAAGCCATTGAAGCGGGAGCGTCGATTATCGACACCTGCATATCAGCCTTTTCAGAAGGCGCCAGCCACCCCACCACCGAAAGCATGGTTGCTGCACTGGCTGGCACGCCGTATGACACGGGAATTAAACTTGCCGATCTGGAAGAAATTGCCGCCTATTTCCGTGAAATTCGTAAACTGTATTGGCAATTTGAAAGCGATTTCACTGGCGTCGATCCTCGCGTACTCATCAGTCAGGTACCGGGCGGCATGATCTCAAACTTGTCAAATCAGCTCAAAGATCAGGGTTCGCTTGATCGCATGGACGAAGTGCTGGCAGAGATTCCGCGTGTACGCGCCGATTTGGGTTTTCCTCCGCTGGTCACGCCCACTTCGCAAATTGTAGGCAGCCAGGCCGTGCTCAACGTACTGACTGGCGAACGCTACAAGACCATTAGCAATGAGGTGAAATTATACATGCAAGGCCGCTACGGCAAATCGCCTGCCCCAGTTAATGCCGAGATTCGTGCTTTGGCGATTGGTGACCAGACTGTCATCACCTGCCGCCCAGCGGATTTAATTGCTGATGAAATGGACAAACTGCGCAGCGAAATTGAAGGTATCGCTCAATCAGAGGAAGATATCCTTACCTACGCCATGTTCCCTGAATTGGGACGTACTTTTTTACAAGAGCGCAACGCCCACACACTGTCCCCCGAAGTGTTGTTACCGATCAGCGCAAAAGAAGCCAGCAACCAATCCAGCCGGTACGCTGCCAATGAATTCCGCGTCACTTTGCACGGAGAAACTTACCATATTCACTTAACCGGAACCGGGCATGGCTCGCAAACCGAACGTCCCTATTATGTGTCTGTTGATGGTGTGGCAGAAGAGGTGTTTGTCGAGGCACTGAACGAAGTAGAAATCAACGGTTCAGGCAGCAGTAACGGCAACGCACCACGCAATGCTAAAAAACCGGCTTCCGGTAGCCGCCCTCGCCCCACGCACCCGGGGCACGTCACCACAGCGATGCCAGGAACGATCGTTGACGTGCTGGTTAAAACAGGACAAAAGGTCAAAGCAGGTGATCCCGTACTGGTCATCGAAGCCATGAAAATGGAAAATGAAATACAAGCTTCTATTTCTGGCGTCATCATCAATCTGTTTGTCACCAAAGGCGATGCGGTGACCCCGGATCAGGCGTTACTGGAAATTCAACCTGAATAGTGCAGGGATAATGTTACTGGTTCTGGCCTCCACCTCGCCCTATCGCCGCCAGCTGTTGGAACGGCTGCGCGTGCCATTTGAGGTAATATCCCCTGAAGTGGATGAAACCGCCTTGCCGAATGAAACACCGCACGACGCGGCATTAAGACTGTCTGCACTCAAAGCCCGCGCCGTCGCAAGGCAGTTCCCCAATGCGCTGATTATCGGTTCGGACCAGATTGCCAGCTTAAACGGCCAACACTTGGGCAAACCCGGAAACCATGTTGCTGCAACGGCTCAGTTGCACCTCATGCGCGGCCAGGAGATGATTTTTCATACGGGCTTAAGTCTGTATAACAGCCAGATCAAACGTCTGCAAAGTCAAGTTATCCTGACCCGCGTACGCATTCGCAATCTGACTGACCAGCAAATTGAAAATTACCTCTTGCGCGACCAACCCTATGACTGCGCAGGCAGCGCACGGTCTGAAGGCTTGGGCATCGCCATCATGGACAACCTGAGTGGTGATGATCCCACCGCACTCATCGGCCTGCCACTGATTACACTGAACCAAATGTTGTTCAATGAAGGGTATGATGTACTCTCGCAATGAGCGCCCTCAAATCGCCATGCCATTGATGCACTCCCATTTCAAACCTGCACACCAAAGGAATTGATATGTCCAGAAAAAATTTGATGCTGCGCATTATCATCGCCCTGCTTGCGACGTTCGCAATTTACTGGTTTGCTTTCCGAACTGACCCCAAAGTTGCCGCGCTGAATCAAGCGATAGAACAACAGGCCAGCCCGGCCTTAAAAGCCTACCCTTACAAATTTCGGGTTCTCAGCTTGAAACATGGTGTTGCTGAAATGAGCACGCCGCGCTCAGAAGCGATGCCCGTTACGCTCATGATTGGTACAATTGACCCCAGCTTGGCTGGCAAGGATCAAACCGATCCTGATTTTGTGGCAGCAGAAAAACAGATTGGTGCATTGCAAGCCGAGGCCAGACAAATTGTGGTTAGCCAACCCGGTGTCAAGCAGGTCACATGGAAACTGGATGAGGACTGGTTATCGGAACACAATATTTCAACGCCCTGAGGGATAAAGACGAAGCTCATATTACAATGTGTTCTATTTGAAACTTTAATCAGGAGCAATATTCTCCGCCATGTCCAGCCTGGAACAACTCACCCTTGCACAGCGTTATGCCAGCCTGCCTGCCACGCATTACTCACCGGTGCAACCCGAAGTGCTGCCGGACGCCAAACTGCTGCACTTTAACGTTCAGGCTGCCAAATTAATTGGCTTGTCAGCAGATCAGACTTTGCACCCTGATGCCGCTGAATATTTGTGTGGCAATCGCTTGCTGCCGGGCTCTCAACCGCTTGCTGCGTTATATGCCGGACACCAGTTTGGTTATTACGTCTCCCAATTGGGTGATGGTCGCGCCATGCTGCTTGGGGATGTCGCGGGCACAGAGGAAAGATGGGAGTTACAACTCAAGGGCAGCGGTCCTACGCCCTACTCCCGCCGCAGTGATGGTCGCGCGGTATTGCGTTCCAGCCTGCGTGAATACCTGTGCTCTGAAGCCATGCATGGCTTGGGCGTTCCCACTACGCGTGCGTTGTCTTTGGTGGGGAGTCCGCTGGAAGTGCGCCGCGAAACTGTAGAAACGGCGGCCGTCGTATTGCGTATGAGCCCAAGCTTCGTGCGTTTTGGTTCATTTGAAGTATTTTATCATCGCGGTCAGCATGACAACTTGCGTGCCCTCGCCGATTTTGTGATCACTCACCATTTTCCGCAATACGCCAATTCGCCCGAACCTTATCTCATGATGTTGCGCGAAATTGCGCAACGCACGGCGCACCTGATGGCGCACTGGCAAGCCGTGGGGTTTACACATGGCGTGATGAACACCGACAACATGTCCATACTCGGGCTGACGCTGGATTACGGCCCTTTTGGTTTTCTTGATCGTTACGAACCGGGCTTCGTGTGCAACCACTCGGACGAAATGGGTCGCTATGCCTTCGATCAACAACCCGATATTGCCGGCTGGAATTTAACTCGCCTGGCGCAAGCTTTATCGCCTTTAATTAATGAGACTGCAGCCAAAGAAGCCCTGCAAGATTATCCCGGACTGTTTGCCACCCACTACATTAATTTAATGAGTGCCAAACTTGGGTTGCCAGCACAACGAGAAAATGCCCGGCTCATTCTGCCCATGTTAGATACCCTGCACAAAAATCGGGTTGATTACAGCCTGTTTCTGCGCCGCCTGTGTGATTTTGACCCCGCACCAGACGCACTCAACGCCCCATTGCGCGACATGTTTCTGGATCGCACTGCCTTCGATGCCTGGGCGATCACCCATCGTGCTGCCCTGGCAAAACACCCCCAGGACATCACCGTACGGGCAGGCGCCATGCGCGCCGTCAATCCAAAATTCATTTTGCGTAACTATCTGGCTGAAAACGCCATACGCGCGGTACGTGACAACCAGGACAACGGTGAAATTGAGCGTTTAATCACCCTGCTGCACGCCCCCTTCGACGAGCACCCCGGCATGGAAGCCTATGCCGCAGAACCTCCCGAATGGGCGCATCATCTGGAACTGAGCTGTTCTTCATAGCCGTCAGTATTTTACCTTGTGTTTTTACGGTTAAAACCAGATTTCCGGGTACTTTCTTGTCGCCGGGATATTATTCACCAGGACAGCCACCACTAAAAGGATCAATGGACCCAGTGTCGCGGGCATAATCACATACCAGAATCCCAGTTTGTGCAGCGCTGCCGAACCGATCACGGCGTTTAAGGCCGTGGCGCCGCCCGGTGGATGTAAAGTCCGTGTGAAATGCATGGTGGCAATGGCACTGGCAACCGCGATGGCTTGTGCAAGCGCGGGGTATGGGTGAAACAGTTTCCAGCAAATAACCCCAACGATGGCCGAGACAAAATGCCCGCCCACCAGATTACGCGGTTGCGCCAAAGGACTGCGTACTGCGCCGTAAACCAGCACGGCTGAAGCGCCAAAAGAAGCAATCATCAGTGATAAATCGGTGCCCGCAAAAAAAAGGTGGTCCAACCAGGCCACAACCGCAATGCCACAAAACCCGCCTATCCAGGACCAGATAATTTCGGAATTATTGACCCTTGGTAAATGGGTGTGTGTACTACCCCTCATTTTCTGAAAATATTCAGGAACTTTCATTTATTTTCCTTGTTATCAATATGCTTGGGTGTTTTGTTTATCCCCATCAATTCATTAGCCCGCCATGTCCACACAAGCGAAAATTCCGCAAAAAACGTCCGGTGAATGTGATAAAACAACGATGGTATTGATACTGTTTTATCCCAATGAATTCTCAAGAATATTACTGTTTTTACGACAAATTAAATCTATTATGCCCGTTGTCATAGCGTGCATGCCATGCATTACCTCAACCAGCTAACCCGTTATCAGCTTCCATGCACAAATAAAATCTTTGCGCATCAACAAACCCAGCAGATGGTTATCGGTATCGATGATGGGCATACTGCGCCGATCATGCAAATAAAATGCGTGAACAATTTCACCGAAACTGGCGGTCTCGCTCACCGTGATAGCGGGTGCAGTCATGATGGCACTGACAGATGTTTCGTGATAAACATGATTAAAGTCAAATGCATTGTCTGCCATGTTGAGTAATATTTCGAGAAAAGTATTGGCTTTGTGCCAGCGTAAAAAATCGGTATCGGTCAGTATGCCCACTACGCAACCGTTTGCATCCAGCACGGGCAAGGATTTGAAGTCGGATCGAATAAGAATAGCCGCAGCTTGATCAAGTGGCATGTCTGCCAGGAGGGGCTCATTCACCACCCGCATCAGATTTTTGGGTTGGATTTTAGTGAGCAGGCGCTCTATGGCATGGTGATAAGCCAAGTGATAGAGTTCACGAAAATCTTCGGTGGTAATGTCGATGTAGCCAGAAATATGCTGCATGGCATCAATGATGTCCGTATCTGACAACTCAACCTCCAGAATTTCATTGTTGTGGGTACATCTGTTCGAGTTAGTTATATTTTCCATAGGCGATCTCATGTATTGTCGACATGATCAAAGTCACTGAACATGTTCGCACTTGCAGAGGATGCTGCGGCCTGCACTGCTTCAACGGGCGTGCCGCGCGACAAACCAAAATACTGGGTTTTACAATCACTCGTCAGGCTGGCTGGTGTATTTTCGTCCGCAAAAGCAAAAACTGCAGCAGCATCAATTAATGTCATCACCGTCAAGGCGATGGCAACCGTGTGTGTGACCCCCTGTCCATCATGATAAGTGACTCCTGTTAAATGTGTGATCCATTTCCGGCTTCAATTGCATCCATACCGGCTGCAGTCTACCAGACAGATTGCCCCCTATCCTTGACTCAGGTCAAGAATGGTAAAGTTTCGCTGCACACCTGAAGAATGAATCTGTCACGATGCCTCAGGCTCGACCAGACCTGAGGCTACGTTGAATTAGTCAGCGTGGCATATCGCGTTCGATACTGCCACGCTGCGCCTAACAAATTGCGCCACAACAATACACCTGATACACCCATTGCCAGCGCAGAGGGATAAATCAGTACCGGCCAAACGAGACTGCTCAAAAGTCCCAGCAAACTCGCGAGGTACACAAGCATCTGACGGTGGGCATGACGGTCTAAAATGAGTTGTTTCATATTTGGTGCAAACTGCCCTTTTGGCAGGCGACTTTGGAGATGAAACCAAACCAGAAAAGGAATAATTTTATACAGCATACCTTGTACCAAAGCGGTAACAAAACCGTATAAAAACAGGATACCCAATAAAATTGAGGAATGAGACCAAGATGGCATCACTTGTAGAACAACCCATACGCCACAAGCAATCAGCAAGCTGAAAAGCCCAATACGCCAGAATTGTTGTGTCGCATCAAAAATTTTTCGGCGTCTTTTGTATTGCAACCATAAAGTCACTGTCGCAAACAATGACAAACACATGGCGAGCATCAAACCGAACACGGTATGCCACCATACTGATCCAGCGACGGACAGCCAGCCCGTCACCGACCATGCGCCCAACAATCCGCACAACGCGCCGCCTAACCAGCGTGTGATGCGTGCAGGATAGGCAGGTGTTAACAGAAACATCGGCACAACCTGATAAGAAATGCCAATAATCAGCCCACCCATCCATCCGACCAACCCCCAAGCCTGATGCATGGCAATGAATGACGTGACCACCAAACTGAAATCGCCGCTCAGGGTGCCAGCCAATGCGATACCCAATGTAAAAGCGAACAAAAAGGATAACAAGGCATAAGCCATGCTCAATACAGTGGCGTGTCGCATCGGCGCACGCGCCAGGCTGTATGCGCTGACCCATAAGAAAAGGCCGATTGCCGCGCTGAGCAGCCCAACCCCTGTCCGAAGCAGAATGACGCCCCAACCGTACAAACCCAAAGCAAGACAAACCGTACCCAGCAGCCAGGACAGATGAATGACTCTGGCGATGCCTTGTACACGTGGCACGGGAGAACCCACGACGACAGGCAGCATTTGCAGCAATGCGCCAGCCATCGTCATCGACAAAAACCCCAATGTCAGCAGGTGCGTGACAGCAAGCAAGGTACCAGACCAGCGAGATACCCACACTTGGGTTCCTGCATGCAACAACAGCACGGCGATGCCAACGAGAAAAAATGGCGCGGTCAGAAAAAAACGAAACGGGGCATTGATTGGCGGCGCCTGATCCATAGAGAGGCTTGTCATGGTTTGACTCATCGCCATATACAGATTTCATAATAGTCATCAGCGCCAATTTTCGTGGCGTAATGGTAGCCTTCGTCTTGCAGAATACCGTAGAGTGGAAAAGGTTCACGGTCAATCAGCAGGCAAAGCCGATCCACACTGGACAAGTTTTCCAATGCCTGCAATGCGCGCGTCAATGGTTCGGGCGGCGCCAGCCCCCGAACATCAAGATGAATACCATGCTTCATCGACACCTCATGACTGTGCGCTTGAGGCAGTCTGCATGTACCCGATTAATTCTGTCACCTGCCCACTCAACATTTGATCTGACATCGGATAAAGCACTTGCTCCTCTTTGATATTATGTTGTTGCAGCAGAATCAACAAGGTCTCTGCAACCCCCGAATATTCTGTTTCATCCTGTGCACGCATGGCAGCTACCATGCGTGCACACAACCCAAGCATTTGTTCATGCTCCATACGCATCATGCGAGTGGGGCCCATCATATTACCGGTAAACTGTTCAAATGCCGGAAACAATACCTTCTCCTCCATGGAAAAATGGCGTGTTAAGGCAGAATGAAACTGAGAAAAATTTTCCTGGATCAATACCCAATCCGGCTTTGCTGACACTTCTGCTCCGGCAAAAAAATGATCGCAACGGCGATGGTCGGCCGTAAGAAACTGGCTAATTGTATTCATACACACTCCTGAAATAATAAGATCAAATTGGATCAATACCGTCAATCCGCTTTGCCATCCGCCCGTGCGCGCCAATACATCGGCGCATAACGCGTTGCCCATAACACCCATACCATGAGCCAAATACCCGCTGCCAGCACATAGCCATAGACGGCATCATGTTGCCAGTCAGGCATCATGTCCGCCAGTACACGAATCACAGCAGTAAACTGTATGCCAACAAACAGCCCGATAGTGAAGCGATCCAGTTTTAGTGGGCGACCGGCATGACCCAAAGTCACCCGTGATGCCATCCCCATTAACAGGCTGGTCATAAACCCGATTGTCAGGGCATGCAGCGGTGCCAAACCAAAATGCAAACCATTCCACCGCAGGACAAGCGCCAGGTTTTGCAAGCCAAACAAAAGCATAGATAATCCCAACCAGGCAAATGCGGTGTGCAATACTGCCAACAAGGCCACTTGAAAACTTTCGGTTATCCGCCACGCCCAGGTGAAATACAAGGCACAAACGGCCAAGACGAAATCAACCGCCCATAACAGCGTATCCGCATGAAATAAAGTCAGCACACCCTGTGCAACAGAACAAGCCAGCATCAGCCAGAGTAGCCCATAGGGGCGCACGACAATATAAGACTTGATGACCCGACTGGAAAAAAACGGAATCATGCGATGGCTGACAGTCATCATGATGGGCAGCAGAAAAAACCAAATACCCGCAACACGAGAAAACGCCAACCATTCACCGTTCCCGGTGAGCCGCCACAACGCCGTGGCGGCCAGGCCCACCCCCCCTGCAATGAGTGCCGCGCTGGTGATGATGGGATGGCGTTTGTCCGGATGTCTGGCAGTCAAAAGCACATGCAACAATTGAAAGGTAGCCAGTGACCAACCCATCAGCATGAACACCAGGCCGGCAATCAACACCCATTCTGCCATCGCCAACCCCACATAGCACAACACCACACCCGTCGATAACAGGCCTGCGCTGAACAAGGCGCGTCGTGACGGTATTTTTGCGGCATTCATCCAATTTGGGTAAGTGGTAAATAAAAATCCAAACATAAAAAACGGGAAAAAACCATAAATCATCCAGAAGGGATGCGCCCATGACGATCCTGCAGACCATAAAGGCAGGCCGATATCCGGATAACTGCGTGCCAGCAAAGCCAGACCCCACCAGAGCATCACCAAAACGCCCTGAATTGAACCGGCCAGAAACATGCCGCGATGGGGGGTTGCAGCCAATTGCCGCCAAAAAGACAAATGAGGCGTCATACCATTTTTTCCGAATCAATCATTTCAACGCCCCTGTCGCATGCGCCGGGATGAAAACCCTTTATTGCCGACGTGAAACAACCTGCTGGAGGTCCGCACACCCGACCTGTCCGCACAACGCGATACGAATGCACGCACTGAGCGCGCATCAACCCGTACTCCAGGTACGGGGGCGTTTCATGCCGGCAATCCGGCATGTCTGTTTCACATAGCCATAGGGAAATAACTCAAACAATTTGTTGCGTGAAGTGGGTCCCAAACGTTGCATCAAATGCTTGATGACAAAGCGGGCATCCGGCGCAACCTGATGCTCATCGAAATAAGTTCGAACAAACCGGATCACGTCCCAATGATCCCCGGTCAGCACAATGTTTTCCTGGCGCGCAAACTCTTCTGCTACAGATTCGCTCCATTCATTGGGGTCCAACAAATAACCCTCTGCATCAATTTCAGGCAATTGAATTAATGTCATAATTCATCTCCTTTTATCTGTCCGCAAATAGCGCCAATTGTCACAAACCAGCGATTGCACTTATGCATGAAACACCTCTGTGTGGTAGGATGTCGCCAGCTTAGACTGCTCATACCCAACGCGCCTTGACCTGGATCAATTCACTTTGAATCAAATGCCTGACATCAGCCAATTCCGGCTTGCTCCCCTGTTCCGCGACATTGATCGCGGAACATTGACACACATCGCTGCGCATGCGCGCTGGACGGATCTGAATACAGGTGAAACATTGTTTACACAAGGAGAATCAGGCAAACAGTTCTTTCTGGTTAAAACCGGCACAGTCAAACTGTATTTGTTATCCGAAAGCGGTCAAGAACACACTTTGGAAATCCTGGGACGTGAACAACTGTTCGCCGAAGCGGTCATGTTCATGGGAGGGTGTTATCCGGTCAATGCGGTTGCGCTTGAACCCAGTCGATTAATCGCTTTTGATTCAAATTATTTTCGCCATATACTGCAAGAACAACCCAAACTGTGCCTTGGCCTGCTGGCCGCATTGAGCCGTCAATTGCATACACTGGTCGCAGACATCGATCGCATCACACTGCAAAGCGGCACACGCCGTTTGGCGCAATACCTGCTTGCACAGCCTGTCCAACCAGCCATTCAAGCGCGTGTGGTAGTGCTCACCGCCAACAAACAGGAAATTGCCTCATTACTGGACATCCGGCCTGAGACTTTTTCACGTATTTTGACCCGACTCGCAGAAGATGGATTGATTCGTGTCCAGGGCGACACCATTGTGCTTGAGTCTCCTGAACGCCTCAAGCGCATCTGATGTTAGCACTTTTGCTAAATCCTGCTCATCCCGGCGTCCCGGCTGCTTTGCTCACCGCATTGTTGCTGGGGCTGGTGCACGGGATCGTACCTGACGAACACACCTGGCCGATTACCTTCAGCTATGCCGTAGGCAGTTACTCCACACGCAGGGGGCTGTATGCCGGATTGCTGTTTTCGCTGACTTTTACCTTGCAACGCGCCATTGCCTGCGAATTGGCCTGGTTTGGACTGTCGCACTGGATGCAAAACGATTTGCTGAACCACATCCTGTTAATTCCCATTGGCCTGCTGATGGCCTGGGGCGGCTGGATCATGCAGCGCAGGCAATTGGCCCATACCGCCAAAGGTGCCACATGGTCGCGTTTTATCACCGGAATGCCTGCCATACACGGATTTATTGCCGGCTGGGGCTTCGGCGCATTTGCGCTGATTTTGTACACCACCCTGGCACCTGCCATGCCCAGTGCCGCCTGGGGCTGGCTACCCGGTGCCCTGTTTGGCTTGGGCACTACCCTGATTCAAGGCATCGCCGGTGCGGCTTTCGGCCATCTGGCTGCCAGCCGCCAGCTATCACCGGAAGCATTGCGCCAACTGGCTTTATTTACCGCTTCGCGCACATTGCGCTGGGGAGGCATCGCGTATATGCTGGCCGGTGTATTCAGTCTGGCATTTCCACCGTTGGCACATTGGGAATTGGCTACAGGTGTACATATTTTAGGCCTGGATCACATTGACCTGCCCCTCATTATCGCCGTCATTGGCGTATTGGGCGTTGGGCTGGGCAGTTTTTTTACCCGCCTGCATACGTTGACGCGTTCATCATTACCCCCTTGAAAATCGGCCCGATCACCCCCATGTAGCCGACATCGTTCAATTTTTCAATGGAGTATGGCGCAAATGACCGCTACTGCACAAAAAGAAACTTTAGGCTTTCAAACTGAAGTGAAGCAACTGTTACAACTGATGATTCACTCCTTGTACAGCAACAAGGAAATTTTCCTGCGCGAACTCATTTCCAACGCCTCCGATGCCGGCGACAAATTACGCTTTGAGGCTTTGTCAGACAATGCGCTGTGGGAAGACGACAGCGACCTGAAAATCCACGTCAGTTATGACAAAAATGCCAGCACGATCACTATTCGCGACAACGGTATCGGCATGACCCGACAAGAAGTCATCGATCATATTGGCACCATTGCCCGCTCCGGCACACGCCAGTTTTTTGATAATTTGTCAGGCGATCAAGCGCGTGACAGCAACCTGATTGGCCAGTTTGGCGTTGGTTTTTATTCTGCATTTTTAGTGGCCGATAAAGTCACCTTGATCACCCGCCGAGCCGGTCTGGGCGTGGAACACGGTGTACATTGGGAATCCGCAGGCGAAGGTGAGTACACCCTTGAAAATGTAAACAAACTTGCACGCGGGACTGAAATCACCCTGCACTTGCGCGCCGACAATGCTGAATTGCTGTCCAGCTATCGTATTCAATCCATCTTGCGCAAATATTCAGATCACATTACCCTGCCGATCATGATGCAAAAAGAAGAATGGGATGCTGAAGCACAAACCACCGTTAAAAAAGACGAGGAAGAGGTGGTTAATCAGGCCTCTGCCTTGTGGGCTCGTCCACGCAATGAGATCACCCCGGAACAATATGAAGAATTCTATAAACACATCGCGCATGATTTTGAAGCGCCTTTGGCACACGTCCACGCCAGGGTAGAAGGTAAGCAGGAATACACCCAATTGCTGTACATTCCTGCCCGTGCTCCGTTTGATCTGTGGGATCGCGAACAACGCCACGGCATTAAATTATACGTGCGGCGGGTGTTCATCATGGATGATGCCAAACAACTGATGCCAGTTTATCTGCGTTTTGTACGCGGCGTGATTGATTCCAATGATTTGCCGCTCAATGTGTCACGCGAAATTCTGCAGGAAAGCAAAGATATCGACGCCATTCGCGCCGGTTCGGTGAAAAAAGTGTTGGGCATGCTCGAAGATCTGGTCGCCAATCAGGCGGACAAATACACGGCTTTTTGGAAAGAATTTGGCCAGGTTCTGAAAGAAGGGGTAGGCGAAGACCACGGCAATAAAGAACGTCTTGCCAAATTGCTGCGCTTTGCTTCTACTCATCTGGATACCGAAGAACAAAGCATTTCGCTGGCTGATTATGTCGCCCGCATGAAAGAAGGTCAGGACAAAATTTACTATGTGACGGCCGAAAGCTTCGCGGCCGCCAAACACAGTCCACATCTGGAATTTTTCCGCGCCAAAGGCGTGGAAGTACTGTTACTGTCTGACAGAGTGGATGAGTGGATGTTGTCCCACCTGACTGAATTTGACGGCAAAACCCTGCAATCCGTTGCCAAGGGTGATCTGGACATCAGCAAGCTGACCGATGAAGAGGAACAAAAGGAACAGGCCGCTGAAGCGGATACCTATCAGTCATTAATCGAGCGTATCAAAACTGCTTTGGGTGAACGGGTCAAAGACGTGCGCATCACCCATCGCTTAACCAGCTCTCCTGCCTGCCTGGTGGCTGACGAACACGACATCAGTGGCAATCTGGAACGCATGTTGAAAGCCGCAGGACAAAAAGTGCCTGACAGCAAACCTATTTTGGAAGTTAACCCAAAACATGGCCTGCTGCAACGCCTGCTTAACCAGCAGGATGAAGACAAATTCAAAGACTGGAGTCATATCCTGTTTGATCAGGCCTTGTTGGCGGAGGGCGGGCAACTGGAAGACCCTGCAAGTTTCGTACAGCGACTGAATGCATTGTGGTTGACGCTTTAAGGGATAGAACTGAAGTTGTCCTCAAATCCAATCGGCAGGTGTGGCAAACACCTGCCGATTTTTTCATCCTTTTCCCTTGCTGGTTTAAAACCCCGGCCTTCAGGCTGGCAGGAGCGCCGAACCCCGCCCTGACTAAATATCCACCGGCCTGAAGGCCGGTGACCTCATTGTTGGCAAAACCCTGCACTCTGGCGCAAAATCCGGGTTAGGTTAAACTAAAAGGAAATCCCATGAATTTAATTGGTAACATCATCTGGTTCATGTTGGGCGGTTTCGTCATGGGGCTGGCTTGGTGGTTTGCCGCATTACTGGCCGCTATCACAATTGTCGGGATTCCTTGGGCGATTGCCGCTTTTCGTATCGGCACATTCAGTTTCTGGCCATTCGGTCGCCAAATCGTCGAACGCCAATCCACACCTGCCGGAGCAGCTGGAGCTGCTTTGGGTAACTTGATCTGGGCGTTACTGGCAGGTTGGTGGTTAGCGCTTGGGCACCTGATCGCAGCGGCGCTGTGCGCCGTCACCATCATCGGCATCCCTTTTGCATTTCAGCACCTCAAACTGGCCAATCTCTCATTTTTCCCCTTCGGCAAAGAAATCGTCACAATCAATTGATTACCATCATCGGTGATCCACTTAAGCGAGGTTCAGGTTCAATAACTGGAGGAATTGATGGACATTGTTCGTGCTATAAAAAACTATAACGCACCACGCGAACCGGAACGTCTTGGGTATAAATACCGCAACATGCGAACGAACCCTTTTGTATTTATGCGCGGTACCTGCCATTTGTATTATGACCGTTTACCACGCGAACCGGTACTGGACAAGGCACCACCGTCCTGGATATGCGGTGATTTGCATATTGAGAACTTCGGTAGTTACAAAGGGGACAATCGCCTCATTTATTTTGATCTCAATGATTTTGATGAGGCCGTGCTGGCACCGTGCAGTTGGGATATGGTGCGTTGTTTAAGCAGTATATTGGTCGCGGCAAAAACCATGTCGATCGTACGTACTGAAGCTTTGGCCCTATGTCATGCGTTTCTGGACGGATATACTGTAGCGATATTAAAAGGAAAAGCCAGATGGCTGGAGAGAGACACCGCTGAAGGTATGGTGAAACAACTGCTCGATGGGTTGCGTACCCGAACCCGCTCACAATTTCTTGACACCCGTACGGTGAAAAAAAACAAACAGCGTCTCATTCGGCTGGATGAAAAAAAAGCATTACCGGTCAACGATCAACAGCGCAGCGACATCACTACCTTCATGCATGAGTTTGCCAGCAGACAAGCCAATCCACAGTTTTATCACATCCATGACGTGGCACGCCGTATCGCAGGCACCGGCAGTTTGGGCGTAGAGCGTTATGTGATTTTAGTCGAGGGCAAAGGTACGCCAGATGGAAACTACTTGCTTGATTTGAAACAGGCACTGCCATCATCTCTCGCGCCACACCTGACGATCAGACAGACGCACTGGACATCAGAGGCTCACCGTGTTGTGAGCATACAACAACGCGTGCAGGCTGTGTCCATGGCGTTTTTGCAACCCGTCATCATGGGCAGCAAATCTTATATATTGCGTGGATTGCAACCCAGTGAGGACCGGGTGACTATCAACCATACACTCGCGCCAAAATTAATTGAAGGGGCACTCATGACCATGGGAGAATTGGTCGCTTGGGGTCAGTTACGCAGCAGTGGTCGGGAAGGCTCAGCCAGTGCCGATGACTTCATCGCCTACGCACAGCGGAAAAAATGGAAGCGGAAATTGTTGGATGTTGCGGAAGCCTGCAGCGCACAAACTGAACAAGACTGGCATCTTTACACAGAAGCATATGATGATGGGGTATTCTCGCCAGCCTCATAATCCGGGTTCATCCGCCGCAAGCAGTTGATTGCCTGTTTGTACGATACGAAACGGCATTGCCTCACCGTTTTGGGATTTGATACCCTTTTTCTCGTTCAGGTTAGACATCAAAAATGGTCATCTCATGTATAATTCAAAAAACCATGAATTCACACAATATTTATGCCCATCCCCGTTGACACCCTGATTGAAGCCCGCTGGATTATCCCTGTAGAACCTGCGAATCAGGTATTGGAAGACCACAGCCTCGTCATTCATATGGGACGTATCCATGACATTCTGCCCACTGCTGAAGCGCGTGAACGCTATTCGCCTGCCATCCGTCATCGACTCCATCAACATGCATTGATGCCCGGGCTTGTCAATTTGCACACCCATGCCCCAATGAGTTTGTTACGTGGTTATGCCGATGATTTATCCTTGATGCAATGGTTAAAGGGACATATCTGGCCGGCTGAAACCCGTCATGTGGATGAGGAGTTCGTTCGAGACGGGGCGCGCCTGGCCTGTGCAGAAATGCTCAAAGGGGGCATTACCTGCTTCAATGACATGTATTTTTTTCCCGAATCCGTAGCTGAAACGGCCCTTGCCTGCGGGATGCGGGCTGCCATCGGGATAATTGTGGTTGATTTTCCCACGGCTTATGCCCAAGACACAGATGATTATTTGCACAAGGGTTTGTCACTGCGTGACCGCCTGAATGATGAGTCTTTACTGAGTTTTACCCTGGCACCCCATTCGCCCTACACGCTCAACAATGCCGGTTTTGAAACAGTCATTGCGCTGGCTGAACAGCTGGATTTACCCATTCACCTGCATTTACATGAAACTGAAGAAGAAATTGTACACAGCTTGGTCACCTATCAACAGCGACCACTCGCTCGCCTGCACGAATTGGGATTGACTGGCCCCAGATTGATTGCTGTCCATGGTGTACACCTCAATCTTGACGAACAAACCCTGCTGGCTGAATATGGCTGCCACATCGCGCACTGTCCGGCTTCCAATCTTAAACTTGCCAGCGGTATCGCTCCGATTGCATCCCTGTCAGCGCTGGGCGTCAACATCGGCCTCGGAACTGATGGTGCGGCCAGCAACAATAAATTAGACTTGTTCGACGCCATGCGCATGGCGGCATTGCTGGCCAAAGGACTATCCGGAGATGCCAGTGTCTTACCTGCTTTCACCGTGCTGCAAATGGCTACACTCAATGGCGCACGGGCGCTGGGTTTATCGGAGGAAATTGGTTCTTTACTGCCTGGCAAACAAGCCGATGTGATTGCAGTGGATATGTCTTCACTCAATACGCTCCCCTGCTATGATCCCATTGCCAGCCTGGTATACTGTGCCGGACGTGAGGCAGTCAGCCATGTGTGGGTTCAGGGGAAACTGTTGCTGGAGCACGGCCAATTCACTCAATTGGACGAAGCCGCATTACGGCGCAGCATTCACATCTGGCAAAACAAAATCCACCCTCATTTTCTTTCCTGAGCACGTTATGCTACACACCGCCATTAATTTCATCGTACAAACCGTTCAAAACTGGGGTTATTGGGGTGTTTTTATCCTGACTTTACTGGAATCGACCGTCGCACCGGTTCCCTCCGAACTCATTCTTATCCCCGCAGGCTACCTCGCCTTTCAAGGAAAAATGAGCCTGCCGCTGATACTGGGATGCGCCATGTTAGGCGGGCTCACTGGCGCATCGATCAACTATGCCTTCGCATTATGGGTAGGACGTCCCTTCCTGGAGCGTTGGGGAAAATATTTTTTTGTGCAGGCGGCCCTGTTGCATAAAACCGATCGCTTTTTCCGGGACTATGGCGCAGTCTCCACGTTCACTGGTCGGCTGATTCCGGGAATCCGTCATCTTATTTCACTGCCGGCCGGATTAACCAGAATGAATGTGTTCAGCTTTGCTTTCTATACTTTGTTGGGCATCGGTCTGTGGGCACTTGTCCTGACTCTGATCGGCTACAGCATCGGCAACAACACCGCCCTTATTCAGGAGTACTTGCATCGGATTACCCTTGGCGTCATACTCGGCTCGGTGTTTATGTTTGCCCTGTATGCCTTGTGGCGCAGACACCTGGCGCAGCGGGAGGCGATCAAACAGTTGAAACGGCAGGCCCAACATCAAAAACAATCCGGCAAGCCGCTTTGAGAGCCTCCTGAACCGCTTTAATCAGTACCCGCCTAAACCCAGGACACGCCCAGCGTGGCCACGGTCACCGTCAGCAAACCCAGAGCCAGGTTCAACGCGATGAGTTGACGCATTTTTCCCAGGACAATGCCACCGGTTGGCCAATCCTGCGCCGCCACAGCACGTTTTAACTTCCCATACAAGGCAAAATACAGGTGCGCAAATAACAACATCATGATGATGCCCAAGGTCGCCATGATCATGACGTACAAGCCAGGCTGACCCAATTGCCCCATCATGTACAAACCGCTCAGCAAAATCAGCACCACCGCTGTCCACACCCAAGGGAAAAAACGGGTGAATACGCCTTCCCAAACCTGCAAGCGTTGTGGTGGTTCCAAACATTCAGCTGCGGTAGGTCGCAGTACCATATAAGCGAAAAACATACCGCCAACCCAAATCACCACGCTGATGACATGAAAAAATTTTGCGAAAATCATATTCATTCCTTAATCCTTTTTCCTTGCTAGTTTAAAACCCCGCCCTTCAGGCCGGTGACCTCATTGCTTTGGGTTTAAATCAGCGCACCCGAATTCATATACAAAATTCGTTTCACTGGCGCATAGCTTAAACGATATTCAGACATCACACCATAACAGGCCAGGGCATTCAGATGCGCCGCTGTAGGATAACCCTTGTGCCGATCAAAACCATACTGTGGATAGTGAGCATGCAAGCCCATCATTGCCCGGTCACGCGCCGTTTTGGCCAAAATGGATGCCGCTGAAATCGCAGGTTCCAGGCTGTCGCCTTGCACAATGGCCCGCCCCGGCAAGTCCACATTCGGCAAATACAACCCATCCACCAGCATTTCATCCGGCACACACGGTAATGCCCGAATAGCGCGCTGCATCGCCAGCAGGGAAGCTTGCAGAATATTCAATTGATCGATTTCAACGGCGCTGGCACTGGCCACAGCGTAGGCATACGCATGTTGTTGTATCCGGGTTTCCAGATCAGCACGTTTCCTGGCGGTGAGTTTTTTGGAATCGGCCAAACCAGCAATCGGTTGCTTGGAATCGAGAATCACTGCTGCGGCGTACACACCGGCCACCAGCGCACCGCGCCCCGCTTCATCCACACCGCAAATTAAACGCATGAGGTATGTTGCAGATAAGGTAACACGGCTTCAGCAATCCGCTCTGCCGTACCCTGCTTCAAACTCCGGTGCATCCGGGCAAACTCTGCTTCAATCGCCGCACGGCGTGCTGTATCGACCAACAAAGCTTCCAGTGCCTCAGCCAATTGGGGTGCGGTGGCCTGTTCCTGCAACAATTCCGGCACCACTGTGCGCTGAGCAAGAATATTGGGTAACCCTACCCAAGGCAAATAAGCGCCTTGACGCATCCACCACGCCGTCAGTTTCGCCAACCGGTAAGTAATCACCATCGGACGCTTGAGTAATGCCGCCTCCAGCGTGGCCGTGCCTGACGCCACCAGCACCACATCCGCCGCAATCATGGCCTCATCGGCATGGCCATCCATGATGTGCATAACAGGCGCATGGGGCGAGGCATTCAAGGCTGAAACAAACAGGGCTCGCGTACCGGCATTTACCAAAGGCACCACACAGCACAGGTCTGGGTGACGTTCATGCAGCAACCTGGCAGTGTCGATGAATAATTGGGCGTGTTGGCGCACTTCACCCTGACGACTGCCCGGCAACAAAGCCAATATGGGCGCATAAGGCGGCAAGTTTAATTTGGCGCGAGTCGCTTGGCGATCAGGGGAATCGGGCAACACATCGGCCAAAGGATGCCCCACATAGGTGACAGGCAAACCGGCTTTGCGATAAATTTCAGCTTCAAACGGGAAGACCACCAGCATATGCGATACCGCACGCAGAATTTTTTTGATGCGTTCGCCACGCCACGCCCAAATAGATGGGCTCACGAAATGCAACGTGATTATATCCTGCTGTTTTAAATCGCGCTCAAGCCCAAGATTAAAATCCGGCGCATCGATACCGATGAACAAGTCGGGTTTGTCAGCCAGAATAGCTTGCTTTAGGTGACGGCGAATACCCAACAATTCAGGTAAATGGCGCAACACTTCTACATACCCGTTGACGGATAACTTTTCCATCGCGAACAGGCTGCGTGCGCCTTCAGCGATCATTTTAGGTCCGGCGATGCCAAAAAACTCGGCATCCGGACAATGTTCGCGTACGGCACGGATGAGATGACTTCCAAGCATATCCCCGGAAGCCTCACCCGCAACAATCGCAATCCTGGGTGGACGTTTTGTCATCTTAGGGCTCGTTAATAAATAACTGTAACATACGTTGCTGCGTATTCGGGATAGATGCAAGGCGAGAGGCGCAGCGAATGGTGATTCCCTTTGCAAGCCTCGCAACGCCGCAGACGCCCGAATACGCGGCAACCCGCTGGGCTGGGACTACTTTGGGCACATCCCGGCGTTGCAAGCCGCTTGTTGTGAATAACACAACCGCTCGTCTTGCGCCTTGGCCTGCGCCCAAAGCAGCCCCAGCGTATGTGATAGTTATTCATTAACGAGCCCTTAACGTATGATTCCACGCTCAGTTCGACTCACAAAATCCAGCAATGGCTGGACCTCCCCAACCTTATTTGCCAGCAGTTGCAATTGCTGAATCGCTTCGGCAAGGGTCAAGCCTTCACGGTAGAGTATTTTATAAGCCCGTTTGAGCCCCACCAGACTTTCTGTAGAAAATCCCCGACGTTTTAAGCCCTCACTGTTAATGCCGTGTGGGGCAGCAGGTTGACCAGCGGCCATGACATACGGCGGAATGTCTTTAAACACCACGCTGGAAATCCCCGTCATGACGTGTGCGCCAATTTTACAAAATTGATGCACACCAGTAAAACCACCTAAAATTGCGTAATCCCCTACCTGCACATGCCCCGCCAATGAAGCATTGTTCGCAAAAATCGTGTGGTTGCCAACATGACAGTCGTGTGCGAGGTGAACATAGGCCATCAGCCAGTTATCATTCCCAATATGGGTAATACCGCCATCTTGCACCGTACCGATATTAAAAGTACAAAATTCCCGGATCGTGTTGCGATCACCAATATGCAATTCAGTCGGTTCCCCCGCATATTTTTTATCCTGCGGGACTTCACCCAGCGAACAAAACTGAAAAATCTGATTGTCACGACCGATACGCGTGTGCCCATGCAAGACCACATGGGGACCGATTTGCGTACCCTCACCAATTTGCACGTGCTCACCGACAATACTATAAGGCCCTATGCTCACCCGCTCCCCCAACGAAGCCTTTGGGTGAACGATTGCTGTATCATGAACAGTCGTCATGCCAGTCTCATACGCGTATCGTAGCCATCATTTCAGCCTCAGCCACACGCTGACCATTCACTTCAGCATAGGTAGCATATTTCCAGATTCCTCTGATCTGGCGCAAAATCGTCGCATGCAACTTCAATTGATCTCCCGGCACAACCGGTTTTTTGAACCGGGCATTATCGATGCCGGCAAAATACACCACGGCATCACTGTCCGGCACATGACCAACCGTTTTGAAAGACAATAACGCTGCGGCTTGCGCCAGGGCTTCCAGCACCAGCACGCCTGGCATGACGGGATGTTTGGGGAAGTGCCCTGTAAAAAAAGGTTCGTTAATCGTCACATTTTTAATGGCCACCACACTTTTCCCCAATTCAATGGAGTCCACCCTGTCTACCAGCAAAAATGGATAACGATGAGGAAGATAGGTCATTATTTCATTGATTTCCATCGTAATTATTTGTGCTTCTGGTGCTTCCATCAATCTTTCTCCTGTGCTTCCAGTTTTTTTTCCAATGCACGCAACCGTTTAGCCATGCTGTCCAAATGCCGCATGTGCACGGAATTTTTAAGCCATACGCTGTGTTCAACAAAAGGCGTGGCTGAGGTATATGTCCCGGCCTTTGGCAGAGATTTGGTAATGAGCGTGTTGGTCGAAATATTCACATGATCGGCGATTTCGATATGCCCGAAAATCATTGAAGCCCCACCCAAAGTACAATGTGCGCCAATATGAGCACTGCCTGCAATCCCTGCGCAGGCCGCAATGGCTGTGTGTGCACCAATGTGGACGTTGTGGGCAATCTGAATCAGGTTGTCCAGCTTCACACCGTCATGAATCAGCGTGTCATCCAATGCGCCACGATCAACTGTCGTGTTTGCACCGATTTCCACATCATCGCCAATCACCACACGACCAATTTGGGGGATTTTGATCCAGCGTCCTGCTTCAAGTGCTAAACCAAAACCATCAGAACCAATCACACAACCACTGTGAAGGATGACCCGATCACCAATGACACAACGGTGATAGATCGTTACATTTGCATAAATCAGTGCCTGATTTCCGATCACTGTACCCGCACCAATCACCGCGCCCGCCCCAACACGAGCACCTTCGCCAATCACCACATCACGCTCAATGACCGCATTGGAGGCTATACGCACATCAGCCCCCAATTGCGCTGTGGGATGCACGATGGCGCCCGGCCCGATTCCTGGCTCACTCTCGGGCGGCGGATTAAACAAAGCCGATACCCTGGCAAAATAGGCATAGGGATTCGCCGAAATGATGCGAGGCTTGTCCGTGGCGTCAGCCATGTTGGGTGCAAGAATAAATGCTGCGGCACGACTACTGGCCAATTGGCCGCGCAATTTTTCATTCGTTAAAAAGGACAGTTCTTGTTCATCGGCCTGTAACAGACTGGCGATTTGACTGACTTGGGTTTGTGCATCACCCTGAACAGTGCCGCCAAATCGGAGCACCAAATCAGCCAGGGTATAGTGGCTTGACATGAAAGTACCTTTCACTGATTCAACAAATGAATAATACGATCCGTAATATCGATTTTCGGATTGAAATACACGGCATCTTCTACAATCAAATCGTATTTTTCATTTGCAGCATAGGATTGAATGACTTTACGTGCCCGGTCTTGCACTTTAACCATTTCTTCATTGCGGCGGAAATTTAAATCTTCGCGAAATTCACGTAATTTTCTTTGGTAGTCGAGGTTAGCATTCGCCAAAGCACGTTCTTTATTTAAACGATCCGCATCACTCATGGCTGCACCATCACGATCCAGCTGCATTTGCATGTCTTTGGCCTGTTTTGCCATTTTCTGCAGATCCGCATCACGCGGGGCAAACTCTTTTTCCAGCTTCTTCTGTGCAATCAAAGCGATCGGCGCTTCACGAAACACCCGGTCTGTGTTCACAAAACCGATTTTTCCATCGGCCTGAGCTGCTGCATGAGACAACAACAAAAAGACGCTCATCACCATCAGAACAAAACGCATGCCATTTCTCCTAAAATACCTGACCCATCGTGAACTGAAATTTTGCAATTTGATCATAGGGTTGAGGATTAAGCGGCTGCGCCAAACTAAACTTGAGCGGTCCCATTGGCGATATCCAGTTCAGTGCGACACCCGTTGAAAAACGGAATGGCTCGGCAGACAAACTATTACCGCCACCTAAAATATAATTGGGGCCACCAACAGGTCCGCTTCCCGAAGGCCCAAACACAGTACCCGCATCCACAAAGGTACTGACACGCACGGTGTGCTTGTCTTCCATACCCGGCATGGGGAACATTAATTCGGCACTGCCGAGGAAACGTTCATCACCCCCCGTTGCGACATAGCCGCCATAGATCGGATCCAGGTATTTTGGACCCAGGGTTGAAATATCATAACCGCGCACCGAATCCACGCCACCAGCATAAAAGTTATCGAAAAACGGTAAATTTTGACCGTTGTAACCGCCGCCGATACCTGCCTGACCATTCAGCATCAAAGTAAATGTTTTGCTCAGTGGCGCAAACCATTGCTGCTGGTAATTGATTTTGTAATAGTTCAAGCTGCCCAAAGGCGTACCGATCTCGCCATACACCCGTTCCAGCATCCCTGATGTGGGATAAATCAAACTGTCTCGCGTGTCATGTGCCCAACCCAGATTCAACTTCACATTGGTATAGTTATTACCATCCTGCGCCACAAACTGTGTGTACTGAAGCGGGCTTTGCTGCGTCACATTAATGCTTCCAAACTCAAATGCCACACCCAGGCTCAGCGTATCCTTTTCATTCAGTGGTATCGCCAATCGCCCACCGACACCGTTTACAGCCTGATAATAAGGTGCCAGGGTGTACAACTGGGTGGTGTCCGTGACATTCCTGTACAGATCATACCCCGAGCTCAGTCCATCTGCAGTGGAGTAGGGGTTAGTGTAAGACAAGGAATAAACTTGACTGAACAGGCCTGTGCTCACATTCAATGACAAGGCATTACCACTGCCAAACACATTGTTCTGTGAAATCGAACCGGATAAAATCAACCCCTCCTGCGAGGCGAATCCCACACCGGCCATGATGCTACCGGTAGGCATTTCGGTCACGCTGACATTGACATCCACCTGGTCATTGGTATCGGGAACTGCCGGAGTTTCAACGTTGACATCACTAAAATAGCCCAAACGTTGCAAACGCTCGCGTGAAAGCTGAATCAGGGCCGCATCATACCAACTGCCTTCCAGTTGACGAAATTCGCGCCGCGCCACCTCATCCCGGGTAATTTTATTCCCTGTAAAATTAATATGATTCACGTACACCCGGTGTCCTGGATCGACCATAAAGGTAAAGGCAACGGTGTGTTTGTCTTTGTCAATTTCCGGCACAGCATTCACATTGGCAAAAGCATAACCGTCATTCCCCAGACGGTCGCCAATCTTCTTGGAGGCATCGGTAATTTTTTGACGCGAAAACACGTCACCAGGTTGAATATCAATCAATTTGCGCAACTCTGCCTCAGGAACCAGTAATTCACCAGCCAATTTCACGCCAGTGACCTTGTAAATCGGCCCCTCCGTCATGTTAATATTGACAAAAATACTTTGCCGGTCAGGGCTGATAGACACCTGAGAAGAATCAATGTTGTATTCCAGATAGCCCCGGTTCAGATAATACGCACGCAAAGTTTCCAGATCGGCTGCCAGTTTCTCACTGGAATACTGGTCGTTTTTACTGTACCAGCTTAACCAGTTTGGTGTTCCCAACACGATTGCCGCACGAAGTTTCTTTTCGGAAAAAGCATTGTTTCCCACAAAATTAACCTGTTCAATTTTGGCTGGCTTACCTTCCTGAACATCGAAATTAATCGAAACGCGATTGCGTGCCAAAGGCGTCACAGTGGTGTTAATCACGACAGAATAAAATGCGTGGCTGTAATACAAGCGCTTGATTTCTTGTGTCGCGCGATCAAGCATGGATTGATCGAAAATTTTACCCGTAGACAAACCAGCCTGTTTCAAACCGTCTGTAATTTGCTCTTTCGTAAACTCTTTGCTGCCATGAATATCGATCTGATTGATGGCAGGTCGCTCTTTCACTGCAACCACCAGCACGTCTCCTTCTCTTTCGAGATCGATGTCTTTAAAAAAACCTGTGGCATAGAGCGCTCGCATGGCTTGCTCAGATTTGTCGATATCGAATAAATCCCCCACCTTAACGGGAAGATAACTAAACACTGTACCCGCCTCAGTGCGTTGAATACCCTCCACACGAATATCTTTCACGACGAAGCTTTCCATGGCGTGGGCAGCCGTAGCCCACGCTGCTGACACCAGTATGGCGGCAATTTTTTTGTGCATATTCAGGAACCGGACAAACGAGAAATATCGTTATAAAAAGCCAAAAACATCACAGTCAACAAAACCATTATGCCCACACGTTGTGTTAATTCAACAACACGTTGAGGCACGGGTGAACCGCTGACCACCTCTATAATATAATACATCAAATAACCGCCGTCCAATAAAGGTATGGGTAATAAATTCAGCACACCGAGACTGATACTGATCACAGCAAGAAAACTGACAAAAGAAATCATGCCCATGCGTGCTGATTGTCCGGCATAATCGGCGATTGTCAGTGGTCCTGACAGATTGTGCCAGGATACATGTCCCGTTAGCATTTGCCCCATCATGACCAGATTAAGGTCTATCGTTTGACCACACTTTGTCAATGCCTGCCACAATGCAGCAGGCCATGGATAGCGCACTGTTGTGATTAAATCATCCAGCATTTGCGCACTGATTTGCGGTCCCGCACCGATACGACCTACCTGAACCCCTGCCTCATTGCTGACACCCGGCACCAGTAACACATCGAAAACCCGTCCGGCACGCTCGACATGCACCACAAGTTCTTTCCCCGCATGCAGGCGCACAGCGCTCACCACATCCTGCCAGCGCGTCACGCTCTTACCGTCTAACGCCAATATCCTGTCCCCAACACGCAAACCGGCACGCGCGGCAATGCTATCGGGAACAATTTCGCCAATTATCGGCTGAATAGCGGGATCATACCTCAGCAAGCCCAACTGTTCCGGGAGTCCCTGCTGAGTGTTACCCAACCGAATCCCTGCACTGGATATTTGGGTACTCCGTCCATCAGTCAAGCGTACATTTAAAAGGGTTTGCTTGTCAGCATGGCGCAGCAGCACCCAATTCACATCATCCCAACTGCGTACAGAATCGCCCGCAATACGTCCAATTTCATCATGTTCATGCAGCCCCGCAATAGCAGCTGCGCTACCTGGCGGGGGTTCTGCCAGAATGGGCTTCACGGCTGGCACACCATGAAAAAACATAAACCAGTACAACAGAACGGCCAATAACAGGTTGGCCAAAGGACCTGCACTGACAATCGCCATTTTCACCCATACCGATTTGCGGTTAAATGCACGTTCGCCATCCTCCAAAACCAGCCCAGTTTCCGATTCATCCAACATTTTCACATAGCCGCCCAAGGGCAGCAGCGAGATAGACCACTCCGTTTGATCTTTACCAAATCGGCGACTCCACAACACAGGACCGAAACCCAGAGAAAAGCGCAACACTTTCACCCCTGCCGCACGGGCGACCAGATAGTGTCCCATTTCATGAAAAGTAATCAGTATTCCCAGCGTCAAAACAAACGCCAGAGCGGTTGAGAGCATGGGCATGGCTAAATGCTCATCCGCTTCAAACACGCACTGGCGTACTGACGCGCCTGATGATCGACTTCGTGCAAGGCGTCCAACGATTCAGCCTCCCGATGATAGTCCTGCGCAAGCACCTCTTCAATGCTGGTTGCAATCTGGTCGTATCTGATCTGCCCCTGCAAAAATCCTGCCACCGCCACTTCATTTGCAGCATTGAGTACAGCAGGCATCACCTCACCATGAAGCAACGCATCAAATGCCAGCTTCAGACATGGGAAACGTATGTTATCCGGCTGTTCGAAAGTGAGCTGGCGTCCAAACAAGTCTAACGGATCCACACCCGAATTGATGCGATCGGGGAAACCCAGTGCATGCGCAATGGGTGTACGCATATCAGGATTCCCCAATTGCGCAATCACTGAGCCATCCAGGTAATCCACCATAGAATGAATCACGCTCTGGGGATGAATCACCACTTCTATTTGCGCCGGTGACGCATTGAAAAGCCAATGTGCTTCAATGACTTCCAGACCCTTGTTCATCATGGTCGCGGAATCGACGGAAATTTTCTTTCCCATCACCCAGTTGGGGTGTGCGCAAGCCTGTTCCGGCGTCACTTTAGGTAAATCGATCAACGGCAAGGTGCGAAATGGACCACCCGAAGCGGTCAGAAGAATGCGCCGCACGCCACATTGCTGTAAATTGCCCGGATATGGTTGGGGCAAACTTTGGAAAATCGCATTGTGCTCACTGTCTATGGGCAACAACTCAGCCTTGTGTTCAGCAACCGTCTGCATGAACAACTTCCCTGCCATGACGAGGGTCTCCTTGTTGGCCAGCAAAATCCGTTTGCCGGCGCGGGCAGCGGCCAGAGTCGGGCGCAAACCCGCTGCACCCACAATGGCAGCAACCACTGTATCCACATCTGATGCCGACGCAACAAGTTCAAGTGCCTCAATACCACTGAGCACCTCAGTATCCAGCCCCATCGCTTGCAAAGCGTTGCGCAATTGTTCTGCATGGTCATTTTTGCGTAGCACAGCATATTTTGGGCGATATTGCCGACATTGTTCAGCCAGTTTTTGCCATTGCGAATGAGCCGTTAACGCAAACAGATCAAACCGGTCCGGATGACGAGCAACCACATCCAGGGTGCTCACTCCGATGCTTCCGGTAGAGCCCAACAAGGTAATAGATTGTTTTCGCATGCTAAAAAATATGTCTGAGGACATCAGGATGGAGCAGAATCAACGTGCCCACGGGCAAACTGGATGTCAGCGCATCCACACGATCCAGCATACCGCCATGGCCGGGCAACAAGTTCCCACTGTCCTTGACCTGTGCTAACCGTTTCATCCATGATTCGAATAAATCGCCCAATATACTTAAATACAACATCAGCACCACCAAAAGCATGACCGGCAATACCCACGCAACCGGGCTAAAAGCGGGGCCTGACAGCACATATAATACAAGTCCGCCATAAACCATGACCGCAAACAGGGCGCCCAGGACGCCTTCCCATGATTTACCGGGACTGATGTCTGGTGCAAGTTTGTGCCGCCCAAACAACCGGCCAGAGAAATAAGCCGCGCTGTCAGCCACCCACACCACACCCATCATCAACAACACCCACCATGGGCCATGCGCGCGCAACTCCACCAAAGCGAACCACATGGGTGCCAGAACAAAATAACCCAGCGGCACATTAATCCAAACCGACTTCATTCGCCATGCTGACACCAACCAGACAGGCACAATCAATAGCCACAATAACGCGGCACAAACATACAACCAGACAAATTCGTGGGAATAATAAAACAATCCATTCAGCGCTATCCCCAACAGGGTATACAGCATCGACATACGGATAGACAAACCGGACAACTTTCCCCACTCCAACAAGCCGCCACCGAGAGGGAGCAACATCAGGATTGCCCAACCCGTCTCATTCAATCGAAATAAGCCGAGCAGCAAACCACCCAGAAGTACAATGGCAGTCAAGATACGTTGAGCAAGCATGTTGTGGGGAGCGTCCTGTAAAATAATTCAGCTAAGTAAGCTGATCGCTGGTGCGCCCATAACGACGCTCTCGTTGTTGAAAAGAAGTGATTGCCAAATCCAGTGCGCCTTCATCAAAATCAGGCCACAGACATGGGGTAAAGTACAATTCCGTATAGGCCAATTGCCACAACAAAAAATTACTGATTCGTTGTTCTCCGCCTGTGCGCACAAACAGATCGGGTTCCGGCGCATAGTTCATGCTCAGATAGGGTGAAAAATGCTGTTCGGTGATGACTCGCCCAGCCAAATCAGGCTGATCGGTTAGCATGCGTTCGAACGCCTGAAGCATATCCCAACGCCCACCATAATTGGCCGCAATCGTTAAGGTCAAACCTTGATTTTCAGCGGTAACATCCTGAATTTGTTTTATTAAATGTTTTAATCGTACATCAAACCGCGACATATCACCAATAATTTTAACCCGCACCTGCATCGTTTGGAGTCTTTTTATTTCATGCTCCAATACATAGCAAAACAATTCCATCAACAAACCGACTTCCTCTGCGGGTCTGCGCCAATTTTCGGAACTAAAAGCAAATAAGGTCAAAAATTTGATGCCACGGTCAGCACTGGCTTTCACCACCTTGCGCACCATGTCCACCCCACGTTTATGTCCTGCGATACGGGGTAAAAAACGTTTTTTTGCCCAGCGACCATTGCCGTCCATGATAATCGCTACATGTCCCGGCACAATGCTGTGCAAAGGAATCTCTTGAGTAGAACTGTTAAAGTTGGGCACCGTTTAAACTGCCAGCAGATCTGCTTCTTTAACAGCCAGAGTCTTATCAACCTCAGCAATATATTTGTCAGTCAGCTTTTGAACCTCATCCTGCGCCCGACGCTCATCATCAGTACTGATCAGTTTATCCTTCAGCGCCTTTTTCAAATGCTCGTTTGCGTCTCTGCGCACATTACGTACCGCCACTTTCGCATTTTCGCCTTCAGTTTTAACCACCTTGATTAAATCACGCCGACGTTCTTCGGTCAGTGCCGGCATCGGCACGCGAATGACATTGCTCTGGCTGGATGGATTTAATCCCAAATCCGCATCACGAATCGCCTTTTCAATTGCACCGGTCAGTTTGGGTTCCCAGGGCTGCACGGAGATCGTGCGCGCGTCCATCAAGTTAATATTGGCCACCTGGGTAATTTGCGTTGGCGTACCGTAATAATCTACCATCACGTGATCCAGCAAGCCGGTATGTGCCCTGCCCGTTCGAATTTTCCCCAAATCGGCTCTTAAAGCATCCAGGCTTTTTTGCATACGTTGATCAGCGGATTTTTTAACTTCATCAATCATCCTGATTTCCTTTTCAACAGCGCACGATCGTGCCCACATTGCCACCACAAACAAAACTGGCCAGCGCCCCCGGGGTAAATATCCCCAACACGGCCAAAGGCATTTTTTGATCCCGACAAAGTGTGAACGCCGTGGCATCCATGACTTGCAAGTTATTATGAATCGCCTCATCAAAAGTCAGTGTTTGATAACGCACAGCATCTTTATTCTTAACAGGATCTGACGTATAGACCCCATCTACTTTGGTGGCTTTAATCACAATGTCCGCATTCATTTCCATACCGCGCAAAGCGGCTGCCGTATCCGTAGTAAAAAATGGATTACCAGTTCCGGCACCAAAAATGACCACACGCCCTTCTTCGAGGTAACGCATCGCCTTGCCTCGTATATAGGGTTCAGCAACTTGTTCGATATTCAATGCCGACTGCACGCGACTGGCCACACCGACCACACGAAATGCATCCTGTAAAGCCAGGGCATTCATCACCGTAGCCAGCATTCCCATATAATCTGCCGTCGCACGATCCATACCCGCTGCTGCCGGTGCAACGCCACGAAAAATATTGCCGCCACCAATGACAACCGCCACTTGCACACCCATATCAATCACAGACTTTACTTCATTGACAATGCCGACAATGGTGTCACGATTGATACCATAACTGTCGTCGCCCATCAAGGCTTCGCCAGAGAGTTTAAGTAAAATGCGTTTGTAAACAGGTGTCGGCATGTTCAGACTTTCGCCGCAGCTGCCACTTCAGCGGCATAGTCCACTGACTTTTTCTCTATACCTTCACCCACTGTAAACAGAGTAAAGCCATTGACACGCGCTTTGCGTTCAGCCAGCAGTTTTTCCACGGTTTGATCCGGGTTTTTAACGAAGGCTTGTCCCAGCAAAGTCACTTCGGCCAGAAATTTGGCAACCCGGCCTTCTACCATTTTTGCAACAATATCTGCCGGCTTGCCCGATTCAGCCGCCTGCGCAGCGTAAATTTCACGCTCTTTTTCGATCAATGCGGGTGCAACCTGCTCTTTCGACACACACACCGGCTTGCTGGCAGCAATATGCATGGCAAGATCCTTGCCCAAAGCTTCATCACCGTGCACATCCACCATCACGCCAATTTTGCTGCCGTGCAAATACAATGCCAGCTGCGCATCGGTACGATAACAGGCAACGCGGCGCACACTCAGATTTTCACCCAGCTTCATAATCAGTGCCTGACGAATTGCTTCCAGCCCGCCTTCAGGCTGAGTCATCGTCATCAGTTGCGCCACATCAGAAATCTGATGCTCTGCCGCCACTTTTGCAAGCGCTTTTCCGAAAGCAAGGAACTCTTCATTACGTGAAACAAAATCGGTTTCACAATTAATTTCGACCAGCGCACCTGATTTACCATCCGCACTGATCCATGCACCGACAATACCCTCTGAAGCAACACGTCCAGCGGCTTTGCTGGCTTTCGCACCACTTTTAATCCGCAACAAATCTTCCGCTGCTGTCATTTCCCCACCGGTTTCGGTCAATGCTTTTTTGCATTCCATCATGCCCAAACCAGTGCGCTCACGCAATTCCTTGACCATACCTGCTGTAATTTCAGCCATTTTTTTCTACCCTCATCAACTTCATTACTCAATTAGACAAACCAGCGCATCACACCGCCTGGTAAAAAAACATGACCATTTGATCATGTGATCACAGCACGCGCTGATTGCACTTTTAAATGATGTCACATACATCAAGCCCAGAATACAAACCATTAAAAAAGGGAGCAAAAATTGCCCCCTTTTTCAGGCTCAGATGAACCGCGCTTCCATCAATTAATGTGCGACATTATACCGCATCCGTGTTTTCTGCGACTTCATCCATTTCTACAAATTCTTCGCCTTCGCCCAGAATTTCACCGAGTGATTCACTGCGACCTTCCAGCACCGCATCGGCAACACCGCGAGCATACAAACGTATCGCACGGTTAGAGTCATCATTCCCGGGAACAATATAAGTCACGCCCAAGGGACTGTTGTTGGTATCCACCACGCCGATCACCGGAATACCCAAGGCATTGGCTTCGACAATGGCACCTTTCTGGTAACCCACATCAATCACAAAAATCGCGTCTGGCAGTGCAGCCATATCGCGAATGCCACCCAAGCTACGGGTCAATTTATCCAGTTCGCGCCGCAACATCAGTGCTTCTTTTTTTGGTAATTTCGCCACGTCATCTGCCAGCAAAACTTCCAAATCTTTCAGTCGCTTGACTGATTGACGTACCGTTTTGAAGTTGGTCAGCATGCCACCCAGCCAGCGGTTGTCCACATAGGGCATCCCCGCACGCTCAGCTTCTTCTTTCACGATTTCGCGCGCTGTCCGTTTCGTCCCCACAAATAACACGGTCCCTTTGTTGGCCGCCAATTTGTGCACGAACTTCAGCGCATCCTGGAACAAAGGCAGGCTTTTTTCCAGATTAACAATATGAATTTTATTACGGTGACCGAAAATATAAGGTGCCATTTTCGGGTTCCAGAAGCGGGTTTGGTGACCGAAGTGCACACCGGCTTCCAGCATTTGTCTCATTGTAACGGACATGACAATTTTCTCCAGGGTTAAGCCTCCAGCCACCATCTATTTAAGGTATTACTACCCAAAACACCCAAGAATGAGCGGCTGTGCGAATTTTGACGCCAGGCGGCCCGCTGTTGCGAGCGCATTAAAAAGACCCACTGCACCAATCCCTGCGAGGATAGCACAGATTAGTGCAATCAAACAAGAAATTGTTGTCTGTTCATCACGCATTTAAGGTCGCGTAAATCACATTGTCAGAGCTCGTAAATCAATCACCTGAACTTGTGCTGGGTCACTTTGGGATGCAGTCCAAGGCGCGAGACGTGTGGTTGAGCCGTTCCCAACAAGCGGCTTGCAACGCGGGGGCGCCCAATATTAAGCCCATGTGATTGATTTGCGTGCCCTAACGCTGATTGATTGGCACATAATCGCGCGGCATGGCGCCTATATACTGCTGGCGGGGCCGGCCGATCCGGTGCGCGCTGTCCGACAACATTTCATTCCATTGTGCCACCCAGCCTGCTGTACGCGCCAGTGCAAAAATCGCTGTGAACATCGATTCAGGTATTCCCAATGCCCGGAACACAATACCCGAATAAAAATCCACATTCGGGTAAAGCTTTTTACTGATGAAATACTCATCCTGCAAGGCAATGCGTTCCAACTCAAGGGCGATTTGAAACAGGGGGTCGCCATTCAGGTCCAATTCATCAAGCACTTCATGACAGGTTTTCCGCATCACCGCCGCACGCGGATCCATATTTTTATACACGCGATGACCAAACCCCATCAAACGGAAAGGGTTGCTTTTGTCTTTGGCCCGCTTGATGAACTCAGGAATCCGTGACACATCGCCAATTTCCGCCAACATTTTTAACACCGCCTCATTCGCGCCGCCGTGCAATGGCCCCCACAATGAAGCCATGCCTGCCGCAACACACGCGAAGGGATTGGCGCCTGAGGAACCTGCCAGACGCACAGTAGATGTTGACGCATTTTGTTCATGATCGGCATGCAAAATTAAAATGCGATCCAGGGCCCGGGCCAGAATGGGATTCACTTGATAAGTTTCACATGGCGTCGAAAACATCATGTGCAAGAAATTTTCTGTGTAATGGTGACGATATTGCGGGTATGCAAACGGTTCGCCCATGTTGTATTTATAAGACATCGCCGCGACAGTCGGAATTTTTGCGATCAACTGCAACGCCGATTGCTCACGATTTGCCGCATCGAACACATTGGTAGAATCATGGTAAAACGCTGACAACGCGCCAGTGACCCCCACCATAACCGCCATAGGGTGCGCATCGCGCCGAAAACCACGAAACACTGTGTGAATCTGGTCATGCAGCATTGCATTGCGCCGCATTTCTTCCTCAAATACCGATTTTTGCCCGCTATTGGGCAATTCCCCGTAGAGCAACAGATAAGCCACTTCCATAAAAGTGGATTGGCTGGCCAGTTGCTCAATCGGATAGCCGCGATAGCACAACAATCCCGCATCGCCATCAATATAAGAGATACGGGAAGCGCAACTGGCCGTAGCCATGAATCCTGGATCATAAGTCAAATAACCATGCTGTCCCAAGCTGCGAATATCAATGACATCAGGCCCCATTGTGCCTGACAGCACCGGAAACTCTATCGGTGGTGCGCCATTGTCGAATGTCAAAGTGGCTTTGGTGGCTCGTGTCATGACTCAAAATCCTTAGATAAAAAAAGCAAAAAACAAAATACCGCCATTTGACCCCGCCCCGATTTTAAACGCGTATGGCGTCACATTTAAGATAAACCGGAACTTTTGCAAGAACAGACAGATGCCGTTCAAATACAAAAAAAACAGGAAACCGGTGCAAGTCAAAGGATAACCTAATGATTAAAAATTATTTATTAAACGAATTTCGTGATTACGCAAAGATCTTTGTTGATTATTCTGTGAGATTATCCCACTGCTGGTGGTTTCCTGTAAAATAAGAAACGTTACTTCCTCGCACATAAACCTGAAACCATGCATTACTCACAACTGTCCGCCTTATCCCCTTTAGATGGCCGCTATGCAACAAAAGTTGATGCACTTCGACCCCTGTTCAGTGAGTTTGGCCTCATGCATCACCGCGTCATGATAGAAATTGCGTGGCTAAAAGCCCTGGCAACCGAACCTGCCCTTCCGGAAATCGGCCCCTTCTGCGACGCCACGATCGCAGATTTGGATCACCTGTCCCAACATTTCAACGACATTGATGCGGAATGTATTAAAACCATAGAACGCAACACAAATCATGATGTCAAGGCCGTAGAATACTTTCTCCGCGAACGTTTCGCCAGTAACCCGGAAGTCGCCAAAGCGGGGGAATTCATCCATTTCGCCTGCACTTCGGAAGACATCAATAATCTGTCTCATGGTCTCATGCTCAAAACCGCACGAGAACAAGTCCTGCTACCTTCCATCGACATGCTGATTACCCGTTTGACAGCGCTTGCGCACGAACACGCCGCACAGCCCATGTTATCACGCACCCATGGACAACACGCCACACCCACCACATTGGGGAAAGAAATGGCCAATGTGGTCTGGCGACTAAAACGTCAGCGCGCGCAAATCGTTGAAGTCAGTTTGCTGGGCAAGTTAAATGGTGCTGTCGGCAACTACAACGCCCACCTTGCGGCCTATCCCGATTTTAATTGGGAAGCGTTTGCTCAAAAATTCGTGACCAATTTTGGCCTGACATTTAACGCCTACACAACGCAAATTGAACCCCATGATTATATGGCTGAACTGTTTGACGCCATCAGCCGCCTCAATACGGTGCTGATTGACCTGAACCGCGATATTTGGGGTTATATCTCACTGGGGTACTTCAAACAAAGACTCAAAGCGGGTGAAATCGGCTCATCCACCATGCCCCATAAAGTTAACCCCATTGATTTCGAAAATTCGGAAGGCAATTTGGGTCTGGCCAATGCACTGTTGCGCCATTTGGCGGAAAAACTGCCCATTTCACGTTGGCAGCGCGACTTAACTGACTCGACCGTACTGCGTAACATGGGTGTTGCATTGGGCTATTCACTTCTGGCGTACGATTCCTGTCTGCGCGGGTTGAACAAACTGGAGGCCAATCCTGCCAAGCTGGATGAAGACCTCGAACAAAGCTGGGAAGTGCTTGCCGAACCCATACAAACCGTGATGCGTCGCTATCAGATTACCAACGCTTACGAACAGCTCAAAGACATGACGCGCGGCAAAGGCGGCATCAGTCGTGAAAGCCTGCACACCTTCATCCGCCAATTGCCCATACCGGAAGCGGATCGCGAGCGACTGCTGGCACTGACGCCAGCCAGCTACATCGGCCTCGCAGCAAGCCTGGCCCAAAAGGTCACGGCATGAACTTGCATACACCCGAATTGCTTGCACCAGCAGGCACTTTAGAAAAAATGCGTTTGGCTTACCAATTTGGTGCCGATGCAGTCTATGCCGGGCAACCCCGTTATTCTTTGCGCGCGCGCAACAACGAATTCCAGCTTGCGCAATTAGAAATCGGCATTCAGGAAGCCCATGATTTGGGTAAAAAATTCTTCGTCGCCAGCAACCTGATGCCGCATAACGTTAAAATCCACACTTACCTGACTGACATGGCGCCCATCATTGCCATGCGACCCGACGCGCTAATTATGGCCGACCCCGGTTTGATCATGATGGTGCGTGAACGTTGGCCGGAAATGCCTGTCCATTTGTCCGTGCAAGCCAATACGGTTAATTTTGCCAGCGTGAAATTCTGGCAATCCCTGGGGCTCACCCGCGTCATTCTGTCCCGCGAGTTATCTCTGGACGAAATCGCCGAAATTCGCCAGCGCTGCCCCGATATGGAACTTGAAGTTTTCGTTCATGGCGCGCTGTGTATTGCCTATTCAGGCCGTTGCTTGCTGTCAGGTTATTTTAATCATCGTGACCCCAACCAGGGCACTTGCACCAATTCTTGCCGATGGGATTACAAAGTACACCAGGCGGACACCGACCAGAGTGGCGACGTGCATAAACTGAATATTGATTTACAGTCAATGATGAACTCAGGCAATGCCATGACAGACTGCGGCCAGCAAGTGCGCCATCCTTTGGCCGACCAGGTGTACCTGATCTCCGAACAAAGTCGTCCAGATGAACTGATGCCGATTCTTGAAGATGAACACGGCACCTACATCATGAACTCCAAAGACCTTCGTGCCATTGAACACATCGGTCGCTTAATTGAAATAGGGATCGATTCGCTTAAAATAGAAGGCCGCACCAAATCGGGTTACTATGTCGCACGCACGACACAGAGTTATCGGCAAGCCATCGACGATGCCGTCGCACAACGTCCCTTTAACACCGACCTGCTGGCCGACCTGGAAGGCCTTGCGAACCGTGGTTACACCGCTGGTTTTTACCAGCGCCATAGCACGCACGAATATCAGAACTACCTGCGCGGCCACTCGGAAAGCAAGCGCAGTCTGTATGTCGGAGATGTCCTGGGTTATGTTGACGCTCAAAATGAAGCAGACATTCACGCTTGGGCGGACATAGAAGTCAAAAACCATTTTTCAGTCGGTGACCAATTAGAAATTATTCACCCAGGCGGCAATCAAATCCTCGCCGTGTCGGCAATACGCAACCACTTGGACATCAGTGTTACCGAAGCCCCTGGCAGCGGGCACAAGGTGCGAATTCAGCTGCCACCCGGCCTGGAAGGCGCCTTGCTGACCCGACTGCTCTTGCCGGAAACAAGTTGATGCGGTCTTTGTGCGCTGTCGCAAGCAAAGTCAACGTGCAAAGACCAGTTAACCCAATAAAGCATCCGCTTTGCTGACTGCACGCAAGGTGTTTTCCAGCAACATCGCCACAGTCATGGGACCTACACCACCCGGAACCGGCGTAATCCATGCAGCCCGTTCGGCAGCCACATCAAACGCCACATCGCCGCACAGACGACCATCTTCCAACCGGTTGATCCCCACATCCACCACCGTCGCACCCAGTTTAATCCATTCGCCGCGCACCAGACCCGGTTTCCCGGCCGCAGCAATCAAAATATCCGCCCGTGCCACATGCGCGGCCAAATCCACCGTAAAACGATGGCAGGTCGTTACTGTGCAACCCGCCATCAACAGCTCCAGACCCATTGGCCGACCGACGTGATTGGATGCGCCCACCACGACCGCATGCTTTCCTTTCAAATCGTCATGCGCCAGCGCCAGCAAACGCATGACGCCATAGGGCGTACACGATCTCATATCCGGCAAACGAACAGCCAGACGACCAATGTTATAAGGATGAAACCCATCAACATCCTTATGGGGATGAATGCTCTCCAGCACAAGCGTTGAATCAATATGTGACGGCAAAGGCAACTGCACCAGAATGCCATGTACCGCATTGTTCCGGTTTAATTCGCTGATCAGCGCTAACAAGACTTCCTGTGTCGTGACTTCGGATAAATCATACATCAGTGAATGAATGCCTGCCCGTTCACAAGCATGGCGTTTATTGCGCACATAAATACTGGAAGCGGGGTCGGACCCCACTAAAATTACCGCCAGCGCAGGCGAGGACTTTCCTTGCTGCACACGCTTTGCCACTTGCAACGCCAAATTATCGATCAATTCAGCCGCCAATTTTTTTCCATCCAACATCAACGCAGACATAGCTTCTCTAAATAAGTGTGTACAAGAACGGCTATCATCGCATTAGTTCGCCCTAATGTTCAATCTCTTTTAACCATGTCACAGGTTTTTTCACATCCCTGACACACACATCTTGACGTAATGATGGTTTATCCGTATAGTGACCACCTTTCGGGGCGTAGCGTAGTCTGGTAGCGCGCCTGGTTTGGGACCAGGATGTCGGGAGTTCAAATCTCTCCGCCCCGACCAAGAATTTTTAGTTTGGTAAAATAAGGTTGTCATATTGAAGCTCACACGATATGTACAACTCAGCCTCAAATTGCGTTTCCAAATCAAATTCGCAATACCGGTGTGTAGCTGCCCGTAGCTCAACCGGATAGAGCACCAGCCTTCTAAGCTGGGGGTTACAGGTTCGATTCCTGTCGGGCAGGCCAAACAAATCTAATGTGACACCTCAATGGTGGATGTAGCTCAGTTGGTAGAGTCCCGGATTGTGATTCCGGTTGTCGTGGGTTCGAGCCCCATCATCCACCCCAACAATTCAGCATACCAAACTCGCCAATTTAGAAACTTGACAGTTTTTTATGCCCTTTACCCGCGCAGGTTTAAATCCCCGATCTTGACTGAATATCCACTTTATCCTTTTTCCTTGCTGGGTTAAAACCCTGGCCTTCAGGCCGCCAGAAGCGCCGAACCCCTCCCTGACTAAATATCCCCCGGCCTGAAGGCCGGTGACCTCATTGCTTCAGGTGCGCACGGCGCCGATATCACAAGATTACGTCCTGACTCCTTGGCGCGGTACAGTGCCGTGTCCGCAGCCTTGAGCAGCGCATCAACGGAACAAATGTCCTTACCTTTCTCCGCCAGGCCAATACTGACCGTCAAATGAAATTGATGTTCCGATGCCAGAATGACATGACCCGCGATAACCAGGCGAATACGTTCGGCCAGTTGCAGCGCTTTCCGTGTGTCCGTATTCGGCGCAAGCACCAGAAACTCTTCGCCGCCATAGCGAAAAACCATGTCTTGCATGCGCACGGCTAAACGCAAAGTGTCGGCAATTTGTTTAAGTGCCACATCGCCCATCTCATGACCATAGCCGTCATTGATGGCCTTAAAATGATCAATGTCCAGAATCATCAGCGAAAACGGCTTGCCCCCGCGCTCAGCATCCGACCATGCCTGGGCAAGACGTTGCATCGCAGCGCGACGGTTATTGAGACCAGTGAGCATATCGGTCAGAGAAGCCTCTTGTGCGCGCTGATTCGCCAGAGACAAGTCCAAATATTGCTGGCTAAGCACTTCTTGTGCGTCCTTGATCTGTTGTCGCTCATGGATCGCGCGCATGCTTACTTTCAGACGCGCCTGCAGCAGATCGGTATCAACAGGTTTGGTGATGAAATTATCAGCCCCGATATCAAAAGCGTGCTGCAAGGCTTCAGGGTGATCAAGGACGGAGGGCACACTGATATAAATGTAAATATATCGTCCCATCTGAGTCTTGCGCAGCTTGCGGATCAAATCCATTGCGTCCGGATGAGGCATCATCAGACCGATGATCACCAACTGCGGCGCATATCGCAACACGTTCTCAAGTGCGAGCCTCCCGTTGTGAGCGATACTGACTTGATAACCCGTTTTTCTCAGGAGATTTTCCAATGCCAGGCATGAAGCAGGATCATCATCAACCACCAATACATCGATGCCATTTAAAATTTTGGCTTGAATTAATTCTCCGCTGCCTTCCGTCAATTGAGAGGGATGAGTCAAAGCAGAAAACGGGCTGACGTCAGGCACAGGCAACATCAGCACACTGCTCCATTTTTTCCATTCACTCAACATTTGATCGCCGAGCAATTTTAAATTCACGTCGTCAATATCCAGCGTTCGCGCCAGAGGTGACAAGGCAATCAGTCCTTCGGCGTGTGTGCTTTCCGGTTGAAAGCACAGGCTAGCCAGTTTCTGGCTGAGCATCAAACAAGCCAATAGTTTGGCGCTGCGCGAACCCTCTTCAAAGCCCGCCTGTCCCGGATTTTCACAATACAAGACACTGTCCGTAAATAATTTCGGCAACCCCCAATCACGCATCATGGCCACACCGATGTCAACGTGATCATACCCAAAGCTTTCGTTTTCCCAGGCAGCCAGCAGCTCAGCATACATGTCATCCACTTCACGCAGAATTTCGTTGTAACGCGGCGCATTCAGTGTTGCCAAAGCCAAACGTCCAATATCGGCCAACAAACCCAATATAAACATTTCCGCAGCCGGCGCCACCTGCGTACTGGCACCCAACAGTTTGGCCGCGAGCCCGGTCGCCAGAGAGCGCGACCAAAACAGATCAAAATTAAAATTGGCACATTGTCCGTTCCGATACTCAGTGATCAGTGAAAAACATAACACCACCTGCCTGACGGCTTGCAAACCGATTGACATTAACACGCTAAGGGTCAACCCCGCAGCTGGGCGAGCGCGATGACCGGCTGCGGAGTTGGCCAGCCTTAAAATTCGGCCTGCCATGGCAGGATCGGTACACAACACATCGATCAATTCCGAAAGGGGCGTATCTTCCTTCTGGCTGAGTTCGATATATTTCAGTGCGGCGCCTTTTGGCGAAGGGAGGCTGCCACTGGCTTTGATGTCACAAAATTGTGATAGGGTTAACATGCCTTCTCCAGGGATTATCTGTATGTTTTCATGGTAGCTATTAAATTAAATGGCAATCGGCTGTGACCCTAACTGATCGAAGCTGTATTTTACCGGCTTTGCAGAACAATAGTGATCCATGACCTAAAATACAGCTGGAATAAATCAGCATCAAGTTTATTTTCAGGTCATAACCCGAGCTGGCGATATTCCGGCTACAGGTGTAAAATGCGACCAGAGTGACCCAAGCCAGGAGAAATACAAGTGCTTCAATCCAAAAATAAAAAGACCCTGCTTATCGTCGATGACAGCCGTGTTTCACGCATGATGATTCGCTCCTTTGTTCTCGCCAAACATCCGGAATGGGGCATCCTCGAAGCCATAAACGGCACTGACGCACTGGAAATGATCGGTCGAATCCCTCCCAATTTCTGCACCATGGATATCAATATGCCGGGAATTACCGGTATTGATGCCGCAGAGCAAATGCTGAAAAAATGCCCGGATATCCGTGTTGCCATTTTTTCAGCCAATATTCAGGAAAGTTTTCAGTCACGGTCTGCCGCGCTGGGTGCGCAATTTGTCGCTAAGCCCGTTACTGAAAAATCTGTCGAACAAGCGCTTGTTTTTTTCGAAAGTTAACCATGCGTCTTTTGTCGGAATTGCAGCGCGATTCGCTCAGCGAAGTGTTTAACATTGGCGCAGGGCGGGCGGCCTCTTCCTTAAGCGAAATCGTCGGCGAAGAAATAAAACTGTCCGTGCCCTGCCTCCGGGTTTTGCATCCGTCAGAAATCAACCTGGAATTTCTGTCGCTCAGCAGTATGCGACTGGGTGCAGTGAAACAACATTTCAGCGGGCCGTTCAGTGCTGATGCCATGTTGCTTTTTACCGAAGACCGCACCCTGGAGATCGTGCGCGACATGATGGGTTCCCAGATCAGTCTGGATGAGCTGGCCGATTTCGAAGAAGAGGCCATGTGCGAACTGGGCAACATCATCTTGAATGCCTGCCTTTCCGCCATGGCGGACATTCTTGAGCTTTCGCTGGAAAGCTCACTGCCTGTTTATTCCGTCGATTCTTCGGAAGCTATTCTGCAGCAAATCATTGCCAGCGGAAATGAACCCATCATATTGTTTCTCCATATTAATATGGAAATAGAAAGACGTCGTTCGCAAGGCTACCTTGTCTTTTTACTGAGCTCGACATCACTCGACACGTTACTTGAGCACATTGATCGTTTCCTTGCCGTGATTTGACAACAGACCCTTATGAACTTACCGCTTCAGTTGAATTCAATTTGCTCCAAAATTTGGGACACCGTCAAATTCGGACTCATCCTGATCGATGATAAAGGCGAAATACTCTTGTGGAACCAATGGATGGTGAAACACAGCGGCATCTCAGTCGACATCGCAATCAACCACCCCATCGAATCGTTATTTCATGAAGGCATCACCCCCTCACCTTCCTTCAGGACGGCAATCAAAAACGCATTGTCCTACAAGTTACCCATCGTGCTCTCCTCCGCGCTGCATCAATCCCCCCTGCCGCTTTATGCCTCACCGGTCGCAGCGCATGAACAAAACCGCATACATCAATCCATCACCATCTCGCCGATTACGTGGGACGAAAATACACATCGCTTTCTGATCCAGATTGTAGATGCCAGCATACATGTCAAACGCGAACGGGTATTAAAGTCGCAATCGGATCAACTCAGCAAGGATGCCACCACAGACAGCCTGACCGGCGCACGCAACCGGCGTTACTTTGATGACCGGTATGAAGTTGAGTTTGGTCGCGCCAAACGGCAGGGCACCCCCATTTCACTGCTCATGCTGGATGTTGATTTCTTCAAGCAATACAATGACCATTACGGTCACCAGGCAGGCGATGACGCACTGATTTTTATCGTCAATATTATCAAGACGCAATTGCATCGCGCGACCGATATCGTCGTGCGTTATGGCGGAGAAGAGTTCCTGGTTATGTTACCGGATTGCACAGAAGAAGGCTGCATTCACCTTGCGGACAAACTGCGCACCGCCGTTTTCGACCAAAAGATTCCCCATCATGGTTCAGGCATCGCCGATTGCATTTCCATCAGCGTGGGCGTAGCCACCAAACTGCCTGAGACAGACTGCACTTCCGCTAAGTTGTTACAAACTGCCGATGCCGCGCTCTATGATGCAAAAAGAAAAGGACGGAATTGCGTTCGACATCGCGTGGTCTCTGTCTGACGGGTACGGTTCGCAAACCTGCTGGTTGCAAGGTTTGCAGAGACGCGATGACACTTACCCTTTCCTGAAAAGGAGGCAACGATTTCAGGGAAAACCTTGCAATACATAAAAGTTTAACCGCCGAACACACAAAATATTAACGCTTAAATAATCATATTGTTACAGAGTTGAGCCCCAGAAACCTCAAGCCATTGACAGGGCAAATGATGAAAGCAGGTTAAAGATTCACTGGAATCGTGCCGTATAACCAGTTATGCTGGGGCTTTACCCAGCATGACCGGTGGGTATGCACTGTGTTTAAACTGAAGAGGAAATAACCATGTCAACAATTAGCGCTGCAACGCCACAAACAAATCCCATACTTTCTTCCAACCACAGTACGGTACGTCAACCAGGCGCCAGGGATGGAGACGGAGACCATGGTATCGAACCCACCACCTCCGGCACCGCTGGCGCCAGCGCTGAGAAAACCATCATACCGCCCGGTCAGCCAGGTGCGATCATCAACACAACCGCTTAAGTACGGCAGTACCGCCTTGCCAGTTTAAACCCACGCCCTTCAACTGGCAGGCGTACCCTACCTGCTCTCAAACAGAAAATTAAAGGTTCAACAAGAAAAAAGGGCTCGCATCCTCTTTTTTGACTGAGATATCTGCACCCCAAAGACCCATAACCTGATTACTTTATCCTGAATTCAGGTTAAGATGATGCACACAAACTTGATGAAGGATCATGCGTGGCCCGCCCAGAAAAAATTCGCCTCGGTGAATTGTTGCTTCGACAAAAATTACTCTCCGAGGCCCAACTCCAACTCGCGCTCGATGAACAAAAAAAATCTGGTCGCAAACTGGGCCGGTTTCTGGTTGAAAATGGTTTGGTCACCGAAGACCAGATTGCGGAAGCCATTGCCAAGCAACTGAATATTCCCTTTATTCATCTCAAAAACTTCCACATCAAACCCGACACCACCCGTTTACTGACAGAAATGCAGGCGCGCCGGTTTCGCGCCATCGTGCTAGAAAGCAGGGATGATCAAATTTTCATCGGCATGGCGGACCCTACCGATCTGGTGGTTTATGATGAAATTTCACGCATCATTAAAAACAACATCGAACTGGCGGTTATTAACGAAACCGAGCTACTGCAAACGATCGATCGCATCTATCGCAAAACCAATGAAATAAATGACCTGGCCAGTGAGTTGGGACAAGATCTGGGTGACAGCGTCATTGATTTCGCCAGCCTGAATACCCTGTCTGGTGCAGAAGACGCCCCAGTGGTGAAATTATTGCAATCAGTTTTCGATGATGCCACGCAAGTGCATGCTTCCGACATACACATCGAACCGCAGGCCGACGCCTTGCATATCCGGTTCCGCATTGATGGCGTGCTGAATTTGCAAACACGCGCCGACATTAAAATCGCTGCAGCGCTGGCTTTACGTTTAAAGCTGATGTCAGGCCTGGATATTTCTGAAAAACGTCTGCCGCAAGATGGACGATTCTCAATCAAGGTGAAACAGCAGCCCATTGATGTGCGGATATCCACCATGCCCACCCAATATGGCGAATCCGTGGTTATGCGCTTGCTCAATCAAAGCGGAAACACCCTTAATCTCAACGCCATCGGCATGTCACCCGCCATGCTGGCACGTTTTCGCAGCATCTTGCAGCGTCCGAACGGGCTCATTCTGGTGACCGGCCCCACCGGTAGCGGAAAAACCACGACCCTGTACGGCGCGCTGTCTGAACTCAACAGCCCTGGGCGCAAAATCATCACCGTGGAAGATCCGGTGGAATATCGGCTGGCCGGCATTAACCAGGTGCAGGTTAACGAAAAAATTGGGCTCGATTTTGCCCGTGTACTGCGCTCCGCGTTGCGCCAGGACCCGGACGTGGTGCTGGTCGGCGAGATGCGCGACCAGGAAACCGCTCAAATCGGCATGCGCGCGGCCATCACCGGACACCTGGTCTTATCCACCTTGCACACCAATGATGCCGCCAGCACACCCATCCGGTTGATGGACATGGGCGTGCCGCGATACATGGTCGCCACTTCCATTCAGGCTGTCGTGGCACAACGTCTGGTCCGTCTTGTCTGCGACAACTGTCACGAACCCTATACCCCTACACCGACAGAACAGATCTGGCTCGATAACCAGAGCCTCCAGAGCAACACAGACAAGCACTATCAGAAAGGACGGGGTTGCGCATATTGCAACCAGACCGGTTTCCGTGGCCGTGTCGGCGTATACGAAATGCTGGAGGTCACTAACGCGGTTGCGGAAGCCGCCAGCCATGCCGACCCTGCGACATTTATCCGTGCCGCCGAAACCCAGATGGCGGGAAATACCCTGGCCCGTCAAGCGGCCGAACTCGCCGCTGCAGGTAAAACCACCGTTTCTGAAGCCATGCGCGTCAGCAATCAGTTTGATGATTAGGGCGACCACCCTGAAGACAGGCTGTCATGTATTTTGGCAAGACCGTTTTTTAAAATGGTTTGCAAACAAATGACGTGTAACAAATTTCTTGACAAATATTGCGAAAAATACATAATGGGCACTCTACCCGGATTTTGCATAAATTCGCGTGATGATTGCGCAGGATATTGATTGATTGGGAAGTTTTGAGAGGGAGTGGCGTAGTTATTCATACGCCCGACTGAATAAAATCTTTTATATCAATCAAGCGAGGGCGCGTGCAAAACTCGGGTCTATTCGGTGTCCAAAAACACCCATCTATACAGGTGCCCCAAAGGCACCTGTACCAGCAAGGGCGCCCCGGCGCCCTTCTGCATTTCCGGAGAAAATGATGCATAGAATTGCTGTATTTGTCGATGCCGGTTATTTTCTGCTGAAAGACCATGAAAATAAACAACGAACCCTTCGGAAGGCCACCCGCCTGTTTGCTCACCCGATATTAAGCCGTCAAGCCAAGCCGCCCAAAACAGCCTGAATCATGCCATTTTTTGCTTATAAAGCCCGCAACGCCCAAGGCGAACTGGTCCAGGGCACGCTGGAAGGCAACGACAGCAGCAGCATCGCCGCATTGCTCATCAACACGGCCATGACGCCGATCGACATCAAACCAACTGCCGCGCCAGGCATCAGCTTGACTGACAATTGGTGGCGCATACTGACCGAAGAAAAAGTCACTCAGCTCGATGTGCAAATGTTCAGCCGTCAGCTCTACACCCTGCTCAAGGCCGGTGTGCCCATTATGCGCGGACTGGTCGGCCTGCAAGAATCAGCCACCAACAAAACATTTGCCCGTGTCATACAGGACCTGCGTGAGTCGCTGGATGCGGGACGCGAGCTCTCCGCCGCAATGAGCCGCCATCCCAAGGTGTTCTCTCCGTTTTATTTGAGCATGATCCGTGTCGGCGAAATGACTGGCCGACTGGACAATATTTTCCTGCGGTTATTCGACCACCTTGAGTTTGAACGCGAAATGGGTAACCGGGTGCGTTCTGCGTTGCGATATCCGATGTTTGTGGTCATCGCGATGGCCGTCGCGATCACGGTAATCAACCTGTTCGTCATCCCGGCCTTCGCCAAAGTGTATGCCGGGTTTCACGCCAAACTGCCTGTGATGACCCAAATCCTCATCAACAGCTCCAGTTTCATGGTGCACTACTGGCTATTACTGCTGGTGGGTCTGATCGGTAGCGGCGTGGGATTCAAATTTTATATCGCCACCGCCAGTGGCCGCTACCGCTGGGACAAGCTGAGGTTACATTTCCCCATCGTCGGAAAAATCGTCATCAAGGGCACCCTCGCCCGTTTTGCCCGCAGTTTTGCGCTGTCCAGCAAAAGCGGCATACCGATCATACAAAGTCTGAGTGTCGTCGCACAAACCGTCGACAATGCCTACATTGCCAACCGCATCGAGCAAATGCGCAACGCCATCGAGCGCGGCGAAAGTATTTTGCGCGCCTCGGCAGCCACCAATGTATTTACGCCGGTGGTCCTGCAAATGATCGCTGTTGGCGAAGAGACCGGAGACCTGGATGGCCTGATGGAAGAAATTGCGGAAATGTATGAACGCGAGGTGGACTACGAACTCAAAACCCTGTCATCCCAAATCGAGCCGATCCTGATCCTCGGTCTGGGCGCGCTGGTACTGGTGTTGGCGCTGGGCGTATTCTTGCCGATCTGGAATCTCGGTCAGGTTGCGTTGCATAAGTAAACCAACAAAATTATTTTGGCAGGAGATGTTTAAAATGAGCGCACAAGTAAAATCAGGGCAAATTTTTATGCCCGCGTTCACAGCAGCCCCTATTTCATGCATAATCAGGCAAGATGCCTCAGGAGTGAATATGAATCGCAAACAAACCGGTTTCACCCTCATCGAACTGGTGGTGGTCATTACCATCATCGGTATTCTGGCCGCTATCGCACTGCCCCGCTTCGCTGCGCTGCAAGGCGATGCGCGACTGGCCAAAATGAACGGCGCCATGGGCGCGGTCAAAAGTGCGGCTGCCATGGCGCATGCCACCCTGATCAGCCGTGGCTTTAGCAGTGATTACAGCGACACGGGCAACACCAACGCAACCGGCATCGTGATCGAAGGCATCTCCGTGGTCTATGTGCACGGTTATCCCAATGCAACCACCATAGTACCTTTGGCAGGCATCACCTCGCCGGATTACGTGATCAACGGCTTAACCGCGGTATTGACTGATCCCAGCGCCATTGCCGGGGCAGACATCAACCACATCGGCGGCGCCACGGACTGCACCATCAGCTATACGCCACCCATTGCTTCCAATACGCCGCCGACCTACGTCGTCAATGCGAATTTAATCAATTGTTCCTGAATAATATTTGCCAGAACAGAAGGTTCATTGCTACAATGAACTCATTGTATTAGCGGTTTTTAACTTTCGTCGGTAAGGGATTAAAAAATGAACATCCAAATGAAGTCCGCCCAAAGCGGTTTTACCTTGATTGAACTGGTGGTGGTGATTGTGATTCTGGGGATCCTGGCAGCGACGGCTTTACCGAAGTTTATTGATTTGACCGGCAATGCCAATCAGGCTGCCGTTCAGGGCGTGGCCGGCGGTTTGAGTTCCGCATCTTCCATCAACTATGGGGGGTGTGCTGTTGCGAATAATGCGGTAGGTGCAACTTGTACGAAGGTCAGCTCGTGCGCAGATGCCGGCAGTCTACTGAACCCGCCGTTAACACTGTCTAGCTCACCAGCTCAATATTCTGCTACCGGCACTAGTTCTGCAGCAAATGGAACTTCTATGGCATGCACACTGGTACTGAATTCATCACCCGCAGTGTCAGCAGCATATACGGCTATCGCCGCAGGTAACTAAACCGGGAAGCAGCGTGCCTGATACGCTGTATCAGGCACGCTGCTTCAATCCAGGCGACCGGTTCCTTTGTACCCCAAAAAAATGTCAAAGCGGCCTGAACCACACCCTGCTTGTTTTACTTTCCCACCTGCCGGGTTCACATTGGTTGAACTGGTTGTGGTGTTGATGATTGTGGGGATACTCGCCGTCGCGGCCATGCCCCGCTTCTTTGACCAGAACGCCTTCAAAAATCGCGGCTTTTCCGATCAAACCCTCTCCGCCCTGCGCTATGCACAAAAAGCCGCGATTGCGCAACGGCGCGATGTCTGCGTCAGTTTCACCGGCACCAGCCTCACCTTAAGTACCGCTTCCGCGCCCGATTCCAGTGCTTGCGACACGCCGCTGGCCAGCCCCGCCGGCGGCAGCCCGTTTACCGTCACCAGCACCACCAACGCAACCTACACCACCGTACCCACTGCCTTTTATTTTGACGCGCTGGGCCAGGCTTCCACGGGGCAGACCATTGGTATCACAGGGGTGGCGGGCAACATCGTCATCGAGCAGGAAACCGGCTATGTGCACACTTAAAAACGGCCCGCAAGCCGGTATCTCGCTGGTCGAGCTGATTATTTTCATCGTCATCGTCAGCGTCGCGGTCGCCGGGGTGTTGTCGGTGATGAACATCACCACCCAGCACAGCAGCGATCCGCTCATCCGCAAGCAGGCGCAGGCCATTGCCGAATCGCTGCTGGCGGAAATCGAACTGCAACCGTTTACTTACTGCGACCCCACCGACGCCAATGCCGCCATTGCCACCAGCAACTCCAATGGCAATCCGGTGGGCAGTACGGCAGGCTGCAACACCACGCCCGAAGCCATGGGGCCGGAAACCATCAACGGCGTCACCCAGTCGCGTTACAGCGCCACCACGCCGTTTAACAATGTAAACGATTATAACGGCTTCAGCATGTCGCCCATTCTCGACATCACCGGCACCCCGGTCGCCGGCCTGAACAATTACAGCGCCACCGTCGCCATCACTGCAATAACCCCCAGCGAATTGCAAATTGACGTCACCGTCACTTCCGGCAACACCAGCCTGACCTTGACCGGTTTCCGTTACCGTTACGCCCCGGATGCAGTGCCATGATCAGAGGACAGAATGTTGTGAACAACACCCCCCGCAGGTCGGGCTTTAGCCCGATACAGCGCCGTATCTTTCACCACCCCGTCAGGTTAAAGCCTGACCTACCCAACGTTCCTCGTAGGTCAGGCTTTAGCTTGGCTGCTCCCTCGCCCCATTGGGGAGAGGGCCGGGGCGAGGGGGTTTTCAGACAACGGGGCTTCACCCTGATCGAAGCCATCATCGTCATCACCATTACCGCGATCATCGCTGCCGTGGTGGCGGTATTTATCAAATCGCCGATCCAGGGCTATTTCGACAGCTCGCGTCGCGCCGAAATGACCGACATCGCCGACACCGCCCTGCGCCGCATCAGCCGCGATCTGCATCTGGCATTGCCTAACAGCGTGCGCGTGACCAACGTGGGTAACGTGTATTATCTGGAGTTTCTGGAAACCAGCGCAGGCGGCAGATACCGCGCCGATACCGGCACCGGTGCAGCGGATTTGGCTTGTAACACCCCGCTAGACTTTACCACTAACACCAGCAGTTTTTGTGTACTGGGACCGCCCATTCCAGCCACGACCACCGGTTGGGTCGCCGTCTATAATCTGGGCATCCCCGGTGCCGATGCTTACACCGGCGTCAACACCAGCACCATCACCTCAGTCAGCGGCGCGCAAATCAACATCCTGCCCAAACTGTTCCCCTTCGCCTCGCCCAGCAGCCGCTTCCAGGTGATCAGCACCCCAGTCAGTTATGTATGCGATCCCACCGCAGGTACGCTCACCCGCTACTGGGGTTACCCCATTTCAGCGGCCCAGCCCACCAGTTTCAGCGGCGCTTCCAGCGCATTGCTCGCCACCCATGTCAGCGCCTGCACGTTCAGTTATACTCAACAGGTCATCACCCAACAGGCCGGCCTGGTGGCCGCCACGCTCCAGCTGACGGAAAGCAATGAAACCATCTCGCTGTATGAAGAAACCCATGTCAGCAATGCGCCGTAGACAGTCCCCTCACCCCGGCCCTCTCCCCAACGGGGCGAGGGGGTTAAAGGTTGCGCATGCCCCTCACTCCAGCCCTCTCCCCGATGGGGCGAGGGAGTTAAGGGCCTGTCAGCGCGGATTTTCCATTGTCTCGGCGATTTTTCTGCTGGTGGTGCTGTCCGCCATGGGCGCATTCATGCTGACCTTCTCCAACGTCCAGCAAATGACTTCCGCGCAAGACCTGCAGGGTGCCAAGGCGTACCAGGCCGCACGCGCCGGGATCGACTGGGGTGCGTATCAGATTTTACAGGGCAGCAATCATCCGTCTTGCACTGGCGCGCCGGCACTGGGCGGCAATCTGTCCAGTTTCACTCTGGTGGTCCAATGCCAATTCTACGGCCCTTATACTGAAGGTGCCAACACATTCCACCTGTACCAAATCACTGCCACCGCCAATTCAGGTACACTGGGCAGCACGACTTATGTTAAACGGCAGATACAGGCCACGATAGCGAATTAAGCATAAAATCATTTTTAGCGCCCAAAAATGCTTGCCATACAGCAAGTTTTGACATCCTCGTCCCCTGAAAGGGGTGAAGGATATCAACGTGACAATTTCATCGTTCCGTTACCCTCTTTCCTTGCAGGTTTAAAACCCCGGCATGAAGGCCTATGACCTCATTGCTTGTTGCTGACCCAACGCTTGAGCCTGGTTTTCATCTCATCATCAACAGTTAACAGATCTATCCTGTCAGCCAAAACAGACGGTTCAATAATTGATTGGCGCAACATTTCTCCGACGAATGTCCAGTCTTTTTCTCTCCCGGCAACAAGTTTAGCCGCCGCCATATCGTGAGGGTCTAAACACAAACCGACCTTGTTGTCAGTGTTTTTGTTCTGTATGCGGATCAATCTTTTTTCCCATTCGACCGGCAGGGTAGATGTTTCTGGTGCCACACCCTGTGCGTAGTAGCCGTAAGTGGTATCAAAAACTGATAACTCACCAATGGTTCCGTCAATTAAATCAGAAAGTTTTTCTGAATATTTTAATGTAAAAATATCGGCTTCCATTGACATCAGAAGCAACCCTTCAGCTTCTGGGGCGGCTCCCAGTATGGACTGGCTTCCCACAACAACAATTTCGTATTCGTTGGTAATCGCAGCGGCAGCCCGAATAATATGTTCCAGATCATTCCTGGTCATGACACTTCCAGTTTTTAAAAAAATCGGATCGCTCTTTATTGGATATCGCAACACCAAATGGCGACGATTGACGCATCGCATTGCCATCTTCGGATTCTTCTACCGCCTTTGCCAAAAAGACATCAATACCCTGATTTGCCAAGTCATCCCACTGCCTGACATAAGGCTGTGATGATTTGGCAACAATGACGAGCCACCTATCTAATGTTTTTCTTATCTCATTGAACAGCAATGGATTATCCAAAACATTTTTAACAGCAATACGGTGGAGGGCTAATGACCTTCGATCTAATGTCTGATGAGTTCTTGTGCTTGACATTTTTCCGCCCTCCGCGCAGATGACAAGCTATTTATTATAGGCGAGCCATCTATGCTGTCAACAGTGTGAAAACGGGGTCGACCCGATTAAACAATTGCAGGTAATCGAGTCCTCATGTCAAAAATAATTAGAATTTTTCTGGCTCAGGAATACCAGGAGCGCGGCAAATTTTGCCTGCCAACAGATTGTTAATTTCAGTATGTCCTGGAATGGCACTTCGTTTATTTGTTATTGAATGACGCCACCAGGAGTGATTCCCACCTTTGCGAAGTAAGCCGCAACCATGCACAGTGGGGTGGCTTATTGACATCCTCCCCGTCCTTGGCCTGCGGCCACCGCTTGCGCGGGAAGGGCGGAGATTCCTACGGCGCCCCTTCAGGCATTGAGCTTGAAGGAGTCGCATCAGTGGGTTCCTGCTGCTGGCGGCATTACTGCACCGCTCACTTCACAGGCTAACCGGGCGTGTCCCGCCCTTAGTACATTAATTGCACCGACCATGTCGGCATTTTCCTCGAAACCACATTTCACACACTCAAACTGAGCTTGTGTCTGGCGGTTGCCCGCCGACACATACCCGCAGCACGGACAAGTCCGGCTGGTATTCTGCGGTGGCACGGCAATGAGCCAGCCGCCACGCCATGCCAGCTTGTAGTCCAGCTGGCGACGGAACTCGAACCAGCCTTGATCGAGGATGGATTTGTTCAGGCCAGACTTGGCACGAACGTTTTTACCCGGTTTCTCGGTTGTGCCTGCTGCCGATCTGGACATGTTCCGTACCTGCAAATCTTCGATACACACCATCGCGTGGTTTTTGCTGATCGCGGTCGAGGTCTTGTGTAGGAAGTCGCGGCGGGCGTTGCCGATACGGGCGTGAATGCGTTGAACGCGGGCTTTTTCCTTCTTCCAGTTGTTGCTGAACTTCTGTTTGCGGCTCATGGCCTGCTGCGTCTTACGCAAGCGTGTTTCATGCTGTTTGAAGCTGTTGAGTGGTGCGACGAAGGTTCCATCCGAGAGTGTGGCAAACCGCGCCACGCCCATGTCGATGCCGACCGCTTCGCCCTGCGGAATCGGCTGCTCGACTTCGCGCTCGGTCTGGATCGAGACGAACCACTTGCCTTGTTTGCCGGACACGGTGACTTTTTTCACAACACCCAACACGTCTCGGCTGTTGCGGTAGCGCACCCAACCCAGTTTTGGCAAGAATATTCGACAATTGGCCTGATCGAGTTTGCAGCCTTGTGGATACCGGAAGCTATCCGACTGGCCTTTCTTCTTGAAGCGCGGGAAGTCGGCTCGCTTGGCGAAGAAATTGCTGTAGGCTCGCTCAAGGTCTTTCAGCGTTTGTTGCAAGGGTTGGGAATGGGTTTCAGATAGCCATTGCGTTTCGCTACTCTTCCGCCACTCGGTCAGGTGTTTGCACAAATCGGCATAAGACAGCTTCTTTTTGCCTTCTGCATAATGTGCTTGCTGCAACGCCAACGCCTTGTTGAATACAAAACGGCACGACCCGGCGAAACGGCGCATATTGCGCTGTTGTTCGCCGTCCGGCATTAATTCATATTTGAAGGCTTGAAGTCGTAGCATGATTCAATCATACTCTGGTCTATGAGCAACGACAATGATATTAGACACGGCAGACATTGCGTTTTCAAGATGCACGTCCATTTGGTCTTTGTGACAAAATACCGCCGTGGCGTATTCACAAAAGCCGTTCTGGATGACCTTAAAGAAATCTTCACCAGCGTGTGTACCGATTTTGAAGCCGAGTTGGTGGAATTCGACGGCGAGGACGACCATGTGCATCTTTTAGTGGAATATCCGCCCAAGATGGCGGTGTCGAAACTGGTTAACAGCCTTAAAGGTGTGTCCAGTCTCCTTATCCGAAAAAAGAACTATCCCAGCATTAAGAAGAAACTATGGGGCGGCGCTCTTTGGTCGCCCAGCTACTTCGCCGGAAGTTGCGGTGGTGCGCCGATTGAAATCATTCGGCAGTACATCGAGCAACAGCAAACCCCACATTAGATTCAAAGGACGGCGCTGCCGTCCGCGCTATTCATCCCCGCCCTGAACGACGGGGCTTTTCGCGCATTCCGGTAAATTCCATCGTTTCATACTGCTATCAATAATTCTTCAAAATCATCACCAACAGATGTATCGGTTTGCCACTTGATTGAAAATCATGATTATTTTGTGATAAAATTGCACACCACACTGAGCGCTGTCAGGAGTAAAAAATGAACGCAACACTGGCGTCAGGGGTATCTGAATTTGGCATTTGAATTTAAAATGGAAGAACGGGAAGCGAGTGACACCGCCTGACTAAAAACAAAAGCAGCGGATAGCTTGAGCGATACGCGCCCAAACATACCTCACGATCAAGTGATGGCAGAGATGAGCGCTTTACTTACTTCGTGCAACAGCGAGAAACGATGCTTACACTATAGGGTAAAAAATGCCTGTCATTTTTCGCTACAAAGGATTTCGATTTTTCTTCTACTCGAACGAAGGCAGCCCAAGAGAGCCTGTACATGTGCATGTTCGTGGCGCAGGAGGCGAAGCGAAATTCTGGTTGAACCCCACCGTTTATTTGGGGGATAGCAATGGTTTTGATGCGCAAACGTTGCGCGAACTGGTGGAAGCCATTGAGCAAAATGCCGCGCTTATTGAAAGGGCATGGAATGAATACTTCAGCTAAATCAGTACGGTTTGATAATCACAGCATGTGGATTGAATTATCGGATGGGCGTACGCTCGGCATTCCTCTGGCGTGGTTTCCCCGGTTGTTGCACGCGATGCCTGAACAGCGTCAGAAATGGGAGTTGTCGATCGCAGGCATTCATTGGGACGAACTGGACGAAGACATTTCAGTGGCAGGACTTCTGGCCGGGCGTGGTGACGCTACGCACAGCACAGGCATTGCGGCTTGATCTGGTTGCTGCTTAATCCACGCTGAGCGCTGTCAGGAGTAAAAAATGAACACAACATTATCGCCACTCGTATCCGAATTTGAAACGGAAGAACAGGAAGCGAGTTACACCGCCTGGCTGCGTGCCAAGGTCACGTCAAGTTTGGCCGATCAGCGACCAAACATTCCGCATGACGAGGTGATGGCCAAAATGGACGCGATTATTGCAGAAGCGAAAGCAATAGCCCAGAAGAGGAAGTGATTTGCTACCGCTGGCAATCCACTCAGAAAAAAACACCTTTCATAATCTTACCTTTGAAACATTTATTAAAATTCCTTGCTGGTTTACCAAAAATGTCAAATGTAATGCCTGACCCTGTTTCTTTCAGCCACCGCCAATTCAGGTACACTGGGCAGCACGACTTATGTTGAACGGCAAATACAAGCCACAATTGCGAATTGAAATGGAAGGGAAACGGGTGAAACAAACGGTCTGCCGCATGAGACAATTTTTGTTATTCGGTTTGGGTATGCTGCTGGCACACACTGCGCTGGCGACCAACTACAGTTTTCCAAGTAATATGCCTGCCGGATGCAGCAATGCAGGTGGAGGTAACTATACCTGTGGTAGCGTCAGCCTGAACTGGGGCGACACGATAACCATCAGCGGCCAAAAACTCGCCAGCATCGCCTTCGGTGGTAATTTGTCTATCCAAAATACACAAATCAACACCACTGGCTCGGCTTCAAATTTGTTCATAACCGTCAACGGAACACTCTTCTCAAACACCGGTGCCGCCATCATCGCCAATCTGACAGTGAACGGCGCCGCGAACTTTGGTTACCAGAACCAGATTACCGGCAACGTCAATGCGGTTTCAGTGAACGACGGTGGAAATACGACATTCAACGGCAACATCACAGCAAGTAATGGTGTAAGCGTTGGCTATGGCACCCAAATCACCGGCAATGTCACGGCGGCATCGGTAACCGATGCTGGAAACGCGACCTACACCGGCAACATCACCGCAACCAATGGCGTAACTGTTGGTTATGGCACCCAGGTCACCGGCAATGTCACAGCAGGATCAGTCAGCGACAGCGGCGGTGCCCAGTACGGCGGCTCGGTAACGGCAACCAGCGGTTCTATCGCCCTGCAGAGCGACGACCAGGTAACCGGCAGCGTGACAGCCAAGGCAAATAACGGCGGGAACATCACCCTCGCCAGCAACACCCAAGTGTCAGGATGCGTCCAAACTCCCAGCAATAACAGCATCAGCCTCGCCTGGAATGCTGGCGCCGGTGGAGTATGCTGTCTCAGTGGCAGCAGTTGCGGAACCAGTTGCGTATCGAACAACAGCGGACAGCCGACGCCACCTACCTGTGGTACCTCGTCGCTGTCATTGCTCTCGCAATACCACATGGATGAACCCCAGTGGACAGGTGCACCGGGGCAAGTCGCCGACAGTTCAGGTAGCGGTTACAACGCCACTGCCGTGAATGGCGTCAGCACTGCGAACACCAATCCTTCCCCTGCCATCGCGGGCAACCCTGGCACCTGCGGTTATGGCGCATTCAATCCCAATACGAAGGACTATTATGTCGCGCTTCCTGCCAACTTTCCTCATCTGACTTCCGATTTTACCATCACCGCGTGGATGTATACCTTGAACAATAGCCAGCCTGGGCAACGCATTCTGGAAGATGACCAAAATAACAGTGGCGGCTATGGCTTTTCTTTGGGCGACGGCGGAACGGGAACAGTACGTTTTTTCGCGCGCGGTTCAAACCCGGTCATTCTCGACACGCCTGCTGTGATCAACAACAACACATGGTATTTTGTCGCCGCAGCAGTATCTGGTATCAGCCAGAACCAGAATGGATTCTGCAATTTTTCCCCCTTTTCCTGTCAGAATACCCGTTACATTTATGTTTTTAACGCCAATGGCAATTTGATTACCAGCGTCAATACCAATGCCAGCGGATGGGGAACAGACACCGGCACAGTGTCCATTGGAGGCGAAGTCAATAACGCCTGCTGCGATGAAAACAACCCCAGATTCCACTTTGATGGCAGTCTGGATGAGGTTCAGGTTTTTAACGGTGCACTCACTCAGCAGCAGATTTCTGTGATCGCACAACAAACCCACCCCTGCCCCAACACCATCGTCACGCCAGGCAGCTTCAACGCCTACGACCACTCCACCCCGGCGGGCGCGATCACCGGCAACATCACCACCAAGATTTCCGGCGCGTCTTTCGGCACTGACGGCACGACCAGCGTTGATATCATTGCGCTCAACCCCACCAGAACGGCCATTCTTACCACTTTCACCGGCCCCGTCAAAGTTGACTTGCTCGACAGCAGCAGCGGCGGCGTACCCGACAGCAACGGTTGCAACGCAGGCTGGCCGATCATCCAGACTCTCGTGCCCAATCCGATCTTTACACCTCCTGATAATGGTCGCCTCACAGTCAATGTCACCGAAAACAACGCCTGGCCCAACGTGCGGGTGCGCATCACCTATCCTGCCTTCGGTCCCGCTGTTGCAACAGGTTGCTCCACCGACAATTTCGCCATCCGGCCCTACAGCTTCGACCCGGTCAGCGCCAGCGATCAAGACTGGGCCACGGCGGGCACGGCACGTCCGCTATACAATACTTCAGCCACCGGCGGCGATGTGCACAAAGCCGGCCAGCCTTTCACCCTTGGTGCGACAGCAATCAATGCGGCAGGCAACACGACCACCAACTACGCCGGCAACCCTGCCGCCGTACTGACCGCATGCATACTGCCCGCCAGCTGCACCCCAGGCATACTGGGCACCGGCACCTGGAGTAGCGCGTCAGGCGTCATCACCACCAACACCGCCACTTACAGCGATGTGGGCGCATTCACTGCGCAGCTGGTGGACAGCACGTTTGCCAGCGTCGATGCTTCGCAAGAATCGGCAACGCTGCTGGACATCACCTCAGTATCCTTTAATATCGGCCGCTTCGTACCCGACCATTTTGATCTGCTTAACCCCAACACACCTTGGTTGCAAACCTTTGGCACCAGCGATGCGCAGTGCAATACCCCTGTCACGCCTCCCACTCCCAAACGCAGCTTCACCTACATCGGTCAGGCCTTCGGTTATCTCACTGTGCCGCAAGCCACCGTATACGCCCGCAATGCAGGCGGCGGCACCACGCTCAACTATGTGGGTAATTTATGGCACATCCCTGCCGGCACCACACCGCCATTGCAACCGCCGCCAGTTTATTCAAGCACCACCCTGCCCGTCAGCACAAACACTCTGGACACCGGTCTGGTCACCCCACCGACCGTTGCACAAAATAACGGTGTTGCACCCAACAACAGCGGCCCCGGCACCGGACTGGTCAGCGTCAATCCCACTGATCAACTGGCCTACAACCGTAACCTGACAGTGCCATTACAACCTCCCTTCAACGCCAGTATCTCGCTCACCCTCAGCGTGACCGACAGCAGCGAATCTGCCGTGACGGGCAATGGCACCATCAATACGCTTAACCCCGGCACGTTTTCCAATATCGCATTCGACTCCGGCAACCTGTTTTACTACGGAAGGCTCACCCTCAGCAATGCCAGCGGCTCGGTCAACTTGCCCCTGCCGGTGCCGATGCAAGCGCAATACTGGAATGGGACGAATTTTGTGACCAATGTGGCAGACAATTGCACCGACATTGCGGCCGGCAATATTGTCATGGGGAATTACCAGAAAAACCTCGCACCGTGCAAGACGGCCGCCGCCATCAGCAACCCTTTGCTGGGCGGCAAAGGCAATCTGACCTTGAGTGCGCCGGGAGCGGGGAATAACGGTAGCGTGGATTTGGCGGTGAATCTGGCACCGCTGGCAAACGGTCAAACCTGCTCGGCCCCTGACGGTTCAATTTGCCTGACCGCATCACCGCCCAACGATCAAACTTGCCTGATCAGCGGCGGCACACAGAGCACCTCCAGCGTAGCAGGACTGTCCTGGCTTCAGGGCAAATGGTCGGGCACCAGTTACGACCTTGACCCCATTGCACGCGCCACTTTTGGGATTTACAAAAACGCGAATCAATTCATCTTTATGCGTGAAATGTATTAATCCGAACATTTCAACAATATCCGGGGCAGGATTTTTCAACTACGCGGTGCTACAGCAATTCACCATTTCAAAAATAACGACATTATTCTTTCACTTTAAGCAAGGAGGTCACCGGTCTAAAGGCCGGTGACCTCCTTGCTGCGTGAAACGTATTAGCAAAAAACAATTTGTCCCCCGCGCAATCGGGAATGATGATGGCGAAGTTAAAAACCACATTCATCTATATCAAAATCATCCATGACACATCATTCTGGAAACGACCATTGAAAATCCTTTTAATTCATTTGACAAAAACAGATAACTGCTTTAATTTACAAGGAGTAAATTGAACATAATTGTGATGATGATAAGCATTTTCTCGAAAACAAAAAAAAGCTTGGGATGGCTGGTGCTGGAACTGCAAACTGACGGAATTTGCGTTCTTCATCTGACGACAGGCAACCCACCACAGGTTCAGTTTGCGCTATTTTATCCCCTGACTCAAGACGACATCCCGGTCGTATTGTTGCGCATCAACAAGGCCTTGCAACTCAACCATTATCATTGCAGCCATCTGCTTAGCCAGAATGATTATCAGATTTCACTGATTGAAACACCCAATGTACCGCGCGAAGAACTCAAAACCGCCGTTCGCTGGCTCCTTAAGGACATGCTCGATTATCACGTTGACGATGCCACCATCGATGTGCTGGACATCCCGATCGACAAAAGCATGAATACACGCAAGGCGATGATGTATGTCATCAGTGCCCGCGACCAACTGATTGCACAACGGCAAGCATGGTTCAACAGTGCAAAAATTCCCGTGACAGTCATCGATATCCCCGAGCTTGCGCAGCGCAATATTGCCAACCTGATCACACCGGCCGGACGAGGCATCGCGTTGCTTTCACTTAACTCATCGGGCTGTTTACTGACAATCAGTTATCAGGATGAATTGTACTTGTCGCGTCGGCTGGATATTCAGCTCACTCAGCTCGACACCCTGCCAAGTGAGCAAAAACAATTTATTTTAGATAAAGTTAGCCTGGAATTACAGCGCACCTTTGACCACATTGACCGCCAATATAATTTTATCAGTCTCGCAAAATTAGTGGTCACTCCACCGGTAGCCGAAGGGGCAGAACTCATGGCTTATCTGTCCGCTAACTTGCATATTCCGGCAGAAAGCCTGGATTTGTCCACACTGTTTGATTTTAGTCTCAGCCCTGAACTACAGGCACCTGCGCAGCAAATGAGGTTCCAAATGTGTCTGGGTGCAGCGTTACGAGACGAAGGGAAAACGCCGTGAGCCAGCAGATTAACTTATGCAATTCTCTGTTTCATCAGCAAAAAAAATATTTTTCCGCCATGACCATGGTACAATCCATCGGATTAATCCTGCTCGGCATTCTATTTTTTTATGGTTATCTGACTTACCAGACGCGTGCACTGACTGCACAAACCAGGCAAATGGCCCAACTCTATGACAACGCAAAGACCCAATTGGACACATTGGTCCGCCAGGTGAACCAACGCCAGCCCAGTCCACTTCTGGTCGAGCGTATCGCGCAAACAGAACAAGCCCTGCATGCGCAGCAGTTGATTCTGAATTTGCTCCAGCATGGAGAACTGGGTAACCAGACCGGATTTTCACCCTACTTTACCGCCTTGTCCCATCAAACGGTAACCGGCCTGTGGCTGACCGGATTCAGCATAACGGGCCAAGCCGACCAGCTCAGCCTGACAGGGCGGGCGCTACAACCCGAGCTCATTGCAAAACTGATACAACAACTCAAAAGCGAAGCGATTTTTTCCGGCATTCAATTTACCACCCTCACGATTCAACGCCCGGTCATTGCCGACAAAAACGCCCCGGACAATAAAAAAACGACTACCGATCATTCCGCGAACAGCACGGTGCCTTACATCGAATTCACACTCACCAAAGCCACTGCCGCCCAAGCCACTGCGGAGCCATCTAAATGACCGCGCTGAAAATACACTGGCAGCGCATGGTCGATCGTATTGATGCGTTGAGTTTCCGCGAACGCAGCATGATTTTTATCGCTGCGACAGCCGTTTTGCTTAGCGTCGCCAACAGCCTGCTGATTGATCCGTTACTAACGAAACAAAAGGCATTGTCAGCACAGATCGTGCAGACGCAACTCACCACATCCGCATTGCGATCACAAATTCAGACGCTGCTGAAAATCAGCAACACCGATCCCAATATAGCGCTCAGACTCAAGCTGAATGGGCTCCTCGCGCAATCCGAAAGTAGCGGTAAAACTTTGGGCGACATTCAAAGCAGGCTGGTTTCTCCGCAGCAAATGCCCGCCCTGCTGGAAGACCTGTTAAAACAAAATAAAAATGTACATTTGCTTGCGTTAAAAACGCTGCCTGTCGAAACGCTGGATGCCAGCACAGGCGACAAATCCGCACCCAAAACGACCACGCCATCCAAACCGGATACGGCGGGTAACCCTTTGATATACAAACATGGGGTAGAAATCACCCTAAGCGGCAATTACTTTGATTTATTGCATTATTTAAACGCAATCGAAATGCTGCCATGGCGCATGTTCTGGGGTAAAGTCGACCTAAGCGTCGATGACGACACGCACATGATTCAACTTACCTTGCGGCTCTACACCCTAAGTCAGGATCAGGCATGGCTCAGCACCTAACCCTTGGCGTCATGTGCGTGCTGTTTGCTGGCTTCGTCCATGCGGCACGGGCTGACGACGTCCTGCGCGACCCCACTATGCCGCCCGCTGGCCTGAACGCCCCAACGGACAAAAGCACCAATACGACCACACCGATACAGCTCATCACAATCAACAATCAGGGTCGAAGCGCGGTTGTTCGAGGCACAACAGTGCGGGTCGGAGACACGATCACCGAAGGGCGCATCACCGGCATTACCGGCACGGGCATATGGGTAAAATCCGGTGAAGGGTTGAGCGAATTAAAATTATTTCCTGATGTGAACAGGCAAACGCCGAATCGACAACCGCCAATACACCGCACTCAAAGGTAGCATCATGCATACACCCCCTCATTCCGTTATCAAGCATGTTTTGTCTGTTCTGGCTGGCCTCGCGGCACTGGGTTTAAATGGCTGTTCCACAGTGCAACCACCGCCCGACAACACCCAGGTCCAGATCAACAAGGAACTGGACAACGCCATTAAAAATCAGGTGCCAGTTGCTCAACCCGGCGAGATCGACAAAGCACTGTTGCCACCACTGCAAATCACCCTGCCTGAACTCACCCATGCCGTAGAACCCAGATTCGATCTGGTCATCAATAATGCGCCGGCAGCCCAAGTATTTATGGGTATTGTCTCTGGAACGCGTTACAGCATGTTAATCCCGCCCGATTTGTCAGGCAATATTTCGGTGAGTCTGAAAAACGTCAGCGTCCCTGAAACGCTGGATGCGATTCGCGAACTTTACGGATACGACTACAAAATAGAAGGCAACCGCATTTTTATCCAACCAATGACCATGCAGACCCATGTTTTCAAGATAAATTACATCTCTGCAGAACGCAAGGGTTCGTCTGATATTCGCGTCACCTCCAGCTCTGTCAGCGACTCACAGTCATCACAGAATAATGGCATTCCCAATGCCGTGCCCATGCCGACCACGACGCCCACAGGCGGAAAGTCGGTGCAAACCAGCAAAATCAACACCACCACCGACAATGATTTCTGGGTGGCTTTAAGCGATTCGCTGAAAGAAATTATCGGTGACAAAGAGGGTCGCAAAGCGATTGTCAACCCGCAATCCGGCGTAGTACTAATCCATGCCATGCCCAATGAGATCCGCCAGGTGGAAAACTACCTCAAGGCCATGCAGTTGTCCGTAGACCGTCAGGTCATGCTGGAAGCCAAAATTATCCAGGTTCAACTCAACGACAGTTTCCAGACCGGGATAAACTGGGCAGCGTTCAACAACAGTGGGCAAAGCACCTTTTCCGTCGGCGGCGATCCCGCCAGCATCGGTGTCCCCGGCGGCGTTCCAGGGTCAAGCGGCATAACTGGCGGTTTACCCGTGGCTGGCAGCACGCTTGGTAGCCTGTTTACGGCCGGTATGGCGACTCACCCCGGTTTCACCACCACCGCAGGCTTGCTCAATGTTACAGCGTCATCCAATAATTTTGCCGCATTGCTGAATTTTCTGTCCACTCAGGGTCGAACCAGGGTCTTGTCAAGCCCGCGCATTGCCACCATGAATAACCAGATGGCGATATTGAAAGTCGGTACGGATGATTTTTTCGTCACCAACGTGACCTCAACGGTGACCGGGGTGAGCACCACTACGACCACGGCGACGCCTAACGTGACGCTTCAACCTTTCTTTTCCGGTATTGCACTGGATGTGATGCCGGAAATTTCCGAAGATGGTGAAATCACCTTGCATATTCATCCTTCCGTCAGCAATGTGGTGGAAAAAGACACCGTCATCAATCTGGGACAATCACTGGGCACCCTGACGCTTCCCCTTGCTTCCAGCACCATCTCGGAAACCGACAGTGTCGTTCGCGTTCAGGATGGCAGCATTGTTGCGATAGGCGGCCTGATGACGGAGTCCAGCAACGACGATAAAGTCGAAATTCCCGGTGTGGGCGATGTGCCTTTGTTGGGCGCATTATTTCGCCACACCAACCGCATCACCCAGAAAAGCGAATTGGTTATTCTGCTGAAAACCACCGTCGTACAGGACAATAGCGACTGGACCCAGGACGTGTTGCGCAGCCGCCAGCAAATGCGGCGTATACAGCCCAACGATGAGGATCAATAATCCCCTATGTACCTTGAACATTTCGGTTTACGCGAGTTTCCGTTTACACTGACCCCTGATACGAGTTATTTTCTGGCCAGCAACCATTATCAGGCAGCGCTCAACACTTTGCTCGTTGCTATTCATACCGGCGAAGGGTTCATTAAAATCACTGGCGAGGTCGGCACTGGAAAAACCTTGTTGTGCCGACAATTTCTGGCCTGCGTTGAACAAATCAATGCGACACAACCGCATGCACAATATGTCACGGCTTATATTCCCAATCCCTATTTAACGCCTCAGGGCTTGATGCTGTCACTGGCGGATGAGCTGGGGATTGCTTTGGAGCCGAATGCCGAACAACACCACATACTCAAAACCATCACCCAAACCCTGTTAACGTTTGCCCGGCAGAATCAGCAGGTAATACTCTGCTTCGATGAAGCTCAGGCGATGCCACTGGAGACACTGGAAGCACTGCGTTTGCTCACTAACATGGAAACCGAAAAACGAAAATTGTTACAAATCATTTTATTCGGTCAGCCCGAACTCGATCAGAATCTACAACAAAATCAGATTCGCCAGCTGAATCAGCGCATTACCTTTCACTATCAGCTTGGCACGCTGAAACAGGGAGAAGTCGATGATTATGTCATGCACCGCCTGCACATTGCAGGCTATCAGGGACGCCCCATTTTCACACGCTCTGCCATCAAGGCGCTGTACCGTGCAAGTCGCGGTACGCCCCGCTTAATCAATATCCTTGCGCACAAGGCGCTGATGGCCAGCTTCGGCAAGGGTGAAATGATTGTCCACAAGCAACAAATCTTCAAGGCCGCAAGCGATACGGAATCCGCGCATCAGCGCGCACATTATTGGCCCTATATTATCGCAATCTTGTTGATTGTGGCGGTTGTCGTGATGGCAAGAACAGGATGGGTGATGCTGAAATGAGTTTAATCAATAAAATGCTGCAGGATTTGGCCCAACGCCAGGCGCCGCCGTCAAGCAACGCGCCCAGCCAGATCAACCCGCTTAGTCCACCGCGCAAGCGTAAAACCGTACCCACATGGGTGTGGATTGCATTGATGCTGCTGATAAATATCGCCACCGTGACATGGTTCTCATGGCATGCAAACCGGCAATCCGTTTCCAGTACGCAGCGTACTGTACAGCAGCCCAAGCCTGCCCAACCAAACAAACCGGTGACGCCTGCTGGCTCCCTGGCGCAAACCAGACCGGCTCCGCCGCTTCCCGCCACACCTCCGGCAACACCGCTCGTGGCACCCAGCACGGCGGTTTCATTGCCCATGCCTGAACCAAAACCCATTGCAACGCCATTAAGTAACACGGCACCATCAGCCCTGCCAACCTCCCCCAGACCAACGGATCATCCAGCCCCCTCAACGGATATGCAGCCTCCCCCAGTCAACAGTCAGGCCGCGCCATCCATACCCCCTGCCGGCACCATAGCGATCAAGAAGCAGGCCAAACAGCTTACCCCTGCACAACTGGCCCAAAATGAATACCTCAAAGCACTCAGTTTGGCCCAGCAAGGCGACAGGGAGGCAGCGATCACCGGCTTTGATCAGGCATTATCACTTGACCCCCAGCTTCATCAAGCGCGCTTAATGATGGTGGGGCTGTTGATAGAAAGCAAACGCGTCGCTGAAGCAGAACGTCGCTTGCAAGAAAGCCTGACCGACAACCCGAAACAAATTGATTTTGCCATGCTGTTAGCTCGCTTGCAGGTAGAACATGAGGGCGTCAGCACCAGCATTGCAACATTGATGCGCAGTTTGCCATTTGCGGCGAATCAGGCCGACTATCAAGCTTTTTTGGCCGCACTTTTGCAACGTGCGGGTCAAAACGACCAAGCCATAGAACATTATACAATCGCACTGAAACAAAATCCTCAATCCGGCCTCTGGTGGATGGGGCTGGGCATTTCAGAAAAAGCTGCCATGCATCCAAATGCAGCGCATACGGCATTTGCCCGTGCCAAAGCGACCAACAGCCTGAGTCCGGATTTGCAAGCGTTTGTTGATCAACAGTTACAACAACCGTAAAATTCTTTCACCTTCCAGAAGTGGTGCGGCACTCAGTGTCCGGTTAAGCGCTTTGCGATTTCCGCGACATGTTTGCCCTGAAAACGCGCAATACCCAGCTCGTTGACCGATGGCATGCGTTTTCCGTCGCCACCGGTGATCGTGCTGGCGCCGTAGGGCGAACCACCCGTTATTTCATCAATACGCATCTGGTCTGTGCAAGAATATGGCACACCGACGATCACCATACCGTGGTGCAACAAGGTGGTGTGAAAAGAAAGAATGGTACTTTCCTGACCGCCATGTTGGGTAGCAGTGGACGTGAATACACTGCCGACCTTGCCGATCAGTCCACCGTTCTGCCATAATTTGCCTGTCTGGTCGAGGAAATTGCGCATCTGTGCAGTCATGTTGCCAAATCGGGTGGGTGTGCCAAAAATGATCGCATCATAATTCACTAGCTCTTCGGTGGTGGCGATTGGGGCGGGTTGATCGAGCTTCACGCCAATCACTCGCGCATGGTCTTCTGAGATAGTCTCAGGTACGCGCTTGACAACAACTTCCACACCCGCCACCCCGCGCACACCTTCAGCCACAGCCTGTGCCATCACTTCGATATGTCCGTACATGCTGTAATAGAGAACAAGAATTTTGGTCATGATTTACTCCTTTTATTCTAAAAATAACAAATCAACCCGCGACATGCCTGTCCGTTAACAGACAGGTGAAACAGAAAAAAGCTTTCATTACACATTGCTATCTTAATCTATCCTGGCTCGATGACCCCAACCGGCCTGACCGGCCCGGCAGACGTGTCGAACCTGCGTCACTTAAACCGGTTCACAGTGCTGTCAATGGCTTTCTGCATTTCATCGAGCGCCCTTTCCGCGCCCTCTTTCATGTCTTCCCAGGCATCCTCGCTGCGGTGACGCAAACCCTGCAACTTCTCGTGGGCCACCACACGCCGTGCATGAAGGATTTCTAATTGCGTCTCAAGTTCGTGACGAAGCTGGTCCTTCATTTTTTTCGCTTTATTCTTCAGCCCAGCAAATTTTTGATCCCATTTTTTTAGTTGCGCCTCAAGTTTTGTCTGAAAATCTTCTTTTGCAGTGATTGTCTTAACAGGATTGGCAATTTCACACCACATGGCATCAATTTCATCCTCGGCCTCCAACCAGTCCTTCACGGGATTGCCGCACCAAAACCCGCGATGTTCGGCACGGTAATACGCGGCTTCGGCAATCATCAGATGACGCTGTAGCTGCTCGTCCTTCACCCGTTTCTCATTATCGCAAAACGTCTCTTTGTATGGCTCATTCATGACACACCTCCTGACATACAATCAATAAACCGATGTTGCGTAGCCAGTGGGACTTGTAAGTCGGCCTGGGCGTAATTTTTTCGGTTTGCTTTTTTTCCAGCGGAAAATCGGTCCATCACACACCGAAACACGGCCTCCGCAAAAATGTATACGTCTTATTTCCACGCAAGGACAAAAGGGGCCTTTCGGTCAGTCACAGCAGTTTCCCCACGCGGCACACCCACAATCATCGCTGCCACCACCTTGAATTCCGCTGGAATATCGAGTTTTTCTTTCGCGATACGGGTATTCAAGGCTTCAATTGAAGACCCAATCACACAGGTTCCTAACCCGGCTGCAACCGCCGACAACATAAGATTTTCGGCAGCCATCCAGCAGTCCGCTTCAACAAAAGGGCCAGAAAGTTTGGCACAAATCAGGATAAGGGTGCCTGCATCATAGAACAGATTAAATGCCGGATCGGCAAACCGGTCAATGGCATGACTGCCAGCTTGCGGGCTATGGTGCAAACGCTCAATAAAAAACGGTTTGGCCAAATCAGACAATTGCTTCAGCAATGGTTTATTCTGTACCACAACGAAGGCCCAGGGTTCTTCATGCATGGCTGTGGGGGCATGCACGGCGGCATTGAGTAAAGCGTGAATAGTGTTGCGGTCAAGTTCATCCGGCGCATAAGCGCGTACTGAGTGTCGCGCAAGAAGAATGGCCTCAAACAGACGGGGGTAAGGGGGAGGTTCCGTTGCAGATGGGTTCATGATCTTGATCTCCTGAAAAACAGACATCGGATATCACCACCGGTCATCATACTACTTTTTAGTGCTGCAGATAAAATTTAAGTTTCTGGTTATTTATCCTTTTTCCTTGCTGGTTTATTTAAAGGCGCGGTCAGGGAGGGGATGCACACCCCTCCCTGACTAAATATCCACCGGCCTGAAGGCCGGTGATCTCATTGCTGCGCTAACAGCCTGACTTCAGCTGTCATGCCACCTCATGTCAATGGCCGGTAGATTTCAAACAACACACGGCGCCAGGGGTTTCTGCCCGGAATAAGTCGCACAATGCGCGCCTTCAGCTGCACACCATGATCCATCAATCTCGCCAAGGCAGCGTTTTCACGCCGGGGCACATACCCCAGCTTGTATTCATGCCATTCCACGCGGATGGCTTTGGCGTCCCAGGCATTTGTCGGTTCACGCACCAGCACCAGCGCATCACCCTCATGCATGCTTTGCCAAACCGATTTCCCGGCATAATAACGAAACCCCGCCAACGGCGAAGTTTGTAACAAAATTTCGGCCTGCACCGACGTTGTTGCCGCCCAAACTGGCAAAAGTGTGCCCAGCAGCAGCAACCACACTGCCGTGTTGAGAACCCATTTCTTGCCCCCTAACGGGCAACAATACGCCGAAAAACGCGCTAACAGCGGGCTAATAGGTAATGGAGCGCCAATCATTATCCATCACCCGGTTAATATAGGCCGCAGCACCCGCCATCCCTGTGCATTCCGGGATCATTTCCGCCTCTTCTACGCCGTTGGCCGCCAGGGCACCACCGCACGCATAAAATTTGGCGCCCAGTTCAGCCGCATCACACATGAACTCGTACACCGATTTAGCCCGGTTATCGGACGGATAAATCTGATTGGCCACACCCTTTTTCAGCAATTTTACTGCAGAACTGGCAAAATAAATTTCCACTTCAACATCCATTGCGGCCGCAGTTGCCGCCTGAAAAAATGGGGTACCACACAAGTTAGGCCTGTCGGGACCGATTGTTAACAACATGATGACCAACTTTTCTGCCATACCTATCCTTAGAACCCGTTATTCGGCCAATACGTCAATGAAACTCACCCTGCCACGGGCAAGCCACGTTAATTTCAGGTAAAATTACACATTATTTTATCTCAAGTCGCATTATGCCAGATTTTACGTCTATCCCGGGCGGTGTTGCGCTGTCTCCATTCCGCCTCCAAAAATTGCATGCGGCGCTGCCTGATTACCTGTGCGAAGGTGCGCGTTTCTGGCACTTTATTGAGACTGCGACGCCGCTGAACGCTGCGCAACAACAATTACTGTCGCAATTGCTGCATTATGGCACGCCATGGAACGCGACGGCACAGAGACAAGGGTTACTGGTTGCACCGCGTTTAGGCACGATTTCGCCCTGGTCATCCAAAGCGACTGAAATAGCCCTGCAATGCGGACTCAATACGATGCTACGCATTGAACGCGGTACAGTGTATTACTTCCACCGCCGCGATGGTGCGCCTTTTAGTGACGCTGACCGTCAGCACGTTGCGCCGCACATTCATGACCGCATGACCGAAACGCTGCTTGATGATTTAAGCCTCGCTCAATCCCTGTTTCAACATTTGCCTGCCCGTCCGCTGCTTGCCATTGATATTCACTCGGGTGGCCGCGCAGCATTGCAGACCGCCAATGAACAGATGGGCCTGGCTTTATCCCGTGATGAGGTGGATTATTTGCTGGAACAGTTTACCGCCATTGGCCGCAATCCGACCGATGTTGAGTTGATGATGTTCGCCCAGGCCAATTCAGAACATTGCCGTCACAAGATTTTTAACGCCAGCTGGACCATCGCAGGTGAGGCACAGCCGAATACCCTGTTTGGCATGATCCGCCACACCCATGCCCAGCATCCACACGGTACGATTGTGGCGTACTCGGACAATTCTTCGGTCATCGCAGGGGATCAGGCACAACGTTTTTACCCGGATGCACGGGGGCAATACAGCCGTCATCCCGCGCTCACCCATATTTTGATGAAAGTGGAAACACACAACCACCCTACCGCAATTTCTCCCTTTGCAGGGGCTGCTACCGGTTCAGGCGGCGAAATTCGTGACGAAGGCGCAACTGGCACCGGTTCCAAACCGAAAGCCGGTTTATGCGGCTTTTCGGTTTCCAACCTGCATATCCCCGCTTTCCTTCAACCCTGGGAAACGCATCACGGTGACACTGAAGGCTATGGCCGCCCTGCCCGCATCGCATCTGCCTTGCAGATCATGATCGAAGGACCAATTGGTTCAGCTGCATTTAATAATGAGTTTGGCCGCCCCTGTCTGGCGGGTTACTTTCGCACTTTTGAGATGGAAAGTGAAGGTCATGTGCGCGGCTATCACAAACCCATCATGTTAGCGGGTGGCGTAGGAAATATTGATGCAGACCAGTGTTTCAAACATGACATCCCCGCCGGCGCATTACTGATTCAACTGGGCGGCCCGGGTATGCTGATCGGTTTGGGCGGCGGTGCCGCGTCCAGCATGAATACCGGCAACAACAGCGAAGCACTCGATTTTGATTCAGTACAACGCGGCAATCCGGAAATGCAACGACGCGCGCAAGAAGTCATCGACCGTTGTTGGCAAATGGGCAATAACAATCCGGTTTTATCTATCCACGATGTCGGTGCAGGCGGCATTTCCAATGCTTTACCCGAATTGATCGATGGCGCTGGACGCGGCGCGCACATCGAACTTCGCCACGTCCCGCTGGAAGCCAGCGGCCTGTCGCCGCGAGAAATCTGGTGTAACGAAGCACAGGAACGCTATGTGTTAGCCATCTCCGCACACCGCCTGGACGAGTTTCGCCTGTTGTGCGAACGCGAACGCTGCCCCTTTGCCGTGGTCGGTACGGCTCAAACCACATCGCACCTCACCGTGACCGACAGTTTGTTAGGTCAGCCTGCGGTGGATGTCGATTTGTCGGTGATTCTGGGCAAGCCACCACGCGTAAGCCGTGATACCGCTCGTCATGTCCCGCAATTAAACGCGCTCAACCTGACAGGGATCGCGCTCACGGAAGCCGCCTTGCGCGTCCTGCAACTACCCAGCGTGGCCTCCAAAGCTTTCCTGATCCATATTGGTGACCGCACGGTTGGCGGATTAACTGCTCGCGACCAACTGGTAGGGCCCTGGCAAGTGCCTGTCGCAGACGTAGCAGTGACCCACATGGATTTTGAAGGGCATCACGGCGAATGCTTTGCGCTGGGTGAGCGCACACCCCTGGCTTTAATCAACGCACCGGCCTCCGGGCGCATGGCCATTACTGAAGCACTGCTGAATATCGCTGCAGCGCGAATCAAAGACATCAGCGATATCAAGTTGTCCGCAAACTGGATGGCCGCAGCGGATTTCCCGGGCGAAGACGCAGCGCTGTTCGACACAGTACACGCAGTGGGCATGGAACTGTGCCCCGCACTGGGGATCAGCATTCCCGTCGGCAAGGATTCATTGTCCATGCAAACCCGTTGGGAGGATACGGGTGAAAACAAAGCCGTCACCTCACCGCTATCGCTGATCGTCAGCGCGTTTGCACCCACCCCCGATGTGCGCCACACTTTAACGCCCCAACTGCGCACTGACCAGGGTGAGACCGATTTAATTCTGATTGACCTCGGGCGCGGACGCGCCCGGCTGGGTGGCTCTGCACTGGCGCAGGTTTACCAACAAATCGGCGACCAAAGCCCGGACTTGCATTCCGCTCAACAGCTGCGCGCCGCTTTCCGTACCCTGCAACACATCAACGCCCAGGGCTGGGTACTGGCCTACCATGACCGCTCAGACGGCGGATTATGGGCAACGCTGTGTGAAATGGCCTTTGCCGGACATTGCGGCCTCACCATCGACACAGATGAACTGTGTTTGGACTACGTACGTGTTGAACTGGAAGCGAATGAACAACTTGACCTTGATGATACGTACACCCCAAGTCCTGAACAAATTCGCCAGCAATTATTACGCATTTTGTTCAATGAAGAACCTGGTGTGGTATTACAGGTACGGCGTGAATATACGACCTCGGTCATGAATGCTTTTTTTGAGGCCGGTTTACGCAGTGAGTTTCACGTCATCGGTACACTCAACCTGCATGACCGCATCACCGTGGTACGCAACAATCAGCCCGTGATGGATTTTGAACGCGCAACACTTTACACTGCATGGAACGCAAGCAGTTACCATATTCAGCGCCTGCGCGACAACCCGGAATGTGCCGAGAGCGAGTTCGCTCAAATACAAAACCCCAACGATCCGGGACGTTTTGTACGACTCAACTTTGACCCGGAACAAGTCTTTACCATCGGCGGACACCGGCCACGCATTGCCATTTTGAGGGAACAAGGCGTTAATGGACATACCGAAATGGCTGCAGCGTTTGATCGGGCCGGATTCGATGCCATCGATGTGCACATGAGCGACATACTTTCTGGCCGCATTTCGCTGATGGAGTTTCGCGCTTTGGCTGCCTGTGGCGGGTTTTCCTACGGTGATGTCCTGGGCGCGGGCGAAGGCTGGGCAAAATCGATTTTGTTCAACCCTCGCGCACGCGAACAATTCGAAGCCTTTTTTCATCGCCATGACAGTTTAACGCTCGGGGTGTGCAACGGTTGCCAGATGATGAGCAATCTCAAATCCATCATTCCTGGCGCGCAACACTGGCCGAAATTTACCCGTAACCGTTCGGAACAGTTTGAAGCGCGTTTGGTCTTGGTCGAAATCGACCCCAGCCCTTCCGTATTCCTGCGAAACATGGCAGGCAGCCAAATGCCTGTCGTCATCGCTCACGGCGAAGGTTTGGCCGATTTTAGCCTTACCGGCGACGACGCCCAGCGTATCGATGTGATGCACTATATCGATCATCACGGTCAGTCCACGGAAACTTATCCCTGCAACCCCAACGGTTCACCGCGAGGTTTAACGGGTGTAACGACTGAAGATGGACGTGTAACCATCATGATGCCTCACCCAGAACGCCTGTTCCGTCGCAGCCAGCACAGCTGGTATCCTGACGGTGCCGGAGAAAACGGTCCTTGGTTACGTATGTTCCAAAATGCCCGCACATGGATAGGTGAAGCATGATTACAACCACTCCCTTACGCCGTTTTACTGCCGAAGAACTCCGGGCACGCGATACCGAACTGGGTGTCGCTGACGAACATTGGTATAACGATGATGAACTTGATGCGCTTGAACAGCAAAACCCTCTGCTGTCCGCTCGCATCGCACAACGGCAAACCAGACTTGCTCGCTTACAGGGCCACATTGCGCCCGGCGATGCCCCGCCGCTGACAACGGAAGGATTGACAATCGTTCTGGAAGAAGCGCGCAGCGTACTTTTACGTGATGGCGGAGACCTGGAGCTGGTGGATTTTTCTGGTACCGTTGTGCGTGTACGCCTGAAAGGTGCCTGCACTGGTTGTCCCAACTCTGTGCTTGATTTAAAAAACGTGGTCGAAACCATCGTGCGGCGCACCTATCCGCAGGTGACGGACGTGAGAAACACCTATTGAACGACAAAGTCTCTGTTGTAGATGCGTGCTGAAATTCGGGTTAATACCACTCAAGCTCAAGGGTGGGCAGGGAAAGTCGTCCGAACCGGGTTATTGTGGGCAGGAACAGGACTTGCAACGGTCGTCGTCGCAGAAACTGTCGTTGTGGCAACTGGCATACCCGGCGCAACAATAGGCGGATAAGTTTTCATCAGTTCTTTTTTAACGATCTGCCGTTTTGATTTGGGTAACTGCTTAAATTTCAGATAGTTTTTCCGTGCCAATTCACGCTGCTCGGGTGTCATTGAGCTCCACACAATCAGGCGCCGCTGAAAACGCTGTTGTTGTTCGGGTTTCAGTTTGGGGTACTTCGCCGCGACGGCCAACAGACGGGAGCGCTGCAAGTCGGACATACCCGCCCACTTCTGCGCCACGGGTGCCAGCACCGATTGTTGTGCGGGCGTAAGCCCCTGCCACGATGGCGTAGCAGCCCATGCCCATCCGGACACGAGCAGCCAGCCGCCCAGCAACAGGGCTAGTTGTTGGAGTCGCCGCTGGTCCATTTGTTCAGATGGTTGTCCAAATAAGCATTCACTGGCAAATCGCCGGTCAACAAAGCCGCATCGACATCTGCCGTGTCATCATTGCCATTGGACGAAGATTGCCACATCGCCACGGCAACACCCAACAACAAAACCAGCAACATCCCCACAGTACCCGCACGATGTTGTCGTACCCACCCAATCACCGCCAAGCCATGTGCTGAGTGCACCGCATGTTCATGCGACTTCAACCGCGCAAGATCACGGGCACGGAAACGGGCAGACTCCAGCCGCTCCACCACTTCCGGGCGTAACTCAGTCAGACCCACGTCAAGTTTCATCACCAATTGTTTAGCGAAAGCTTCTTCATTCATAGCTCGAGCCTTTATTTTTTAACATCGTAGCCAAAGCATGTACCGCCCGGGAACAGTGGGTTTTCACACTGCCTTCGGAACACCCCATTACTGTGGCCGTTTCTGCAACATCCATCTCTTCCCAGTAACGCAGCAGAAACGCTTCTCGTTGACGTCCCGGCAATTTTTCTATCGCTTTTTGGATAGAAGCCAAACTTTTATCCGTTGCCAACACATAAAATGGGTCTGAATTAACATCGGTGGCTTGCACATGCTCCATCGGATCATGATCTTCCTGACCTTCTTGCCCTGAAGCAAAAAAAGACATGGGACTCACCCAGAAATTGCGCACTTTTTGCCGTCGATAATAATCGCGGATCGTGTTTTGCAAAATCCGCTGAAACAGCAAAGGCAATTCATTTTCGGGGGCATCGGGGTATTTCTCAGCCAATTTCATCATGGCATCTTGCACAATATCCAAAGCACCCTGCTCGTCACGCACGGCATAAACTGCCTGACGAAAAGCCTTTCGCTCCACGCCCGCCAAAAAGTGCGACAATCGGTCCGCTGCGTTCATGGACGAAACCATTGATAGCAAAATGCGCTGACACCCGCATTTCCGGTGCCACAAAATAATGTAGACTGAACGATCAATGCAAACTCATCCCGGCCCAAGCCAATGGGTTAACATTATTGGCCAGGGTCATACCAATTTTACGGGTTAACCGGTCGGCCAAGCCATTTTGTGGTGTGTAATCAACCAGTTTTTTTGCATGAATGACATCACGCGCAACATCATCAACGCTACCAAAGCCATCGGCCAAACCCAGTTTCACGCTGGTCGCACCGGTCCAGACCAAACCACTGAACATCTCCGGTGTTTCTTTCAAACGTGCACCACGACCATCACGCACAGCCTGAATAAATTGCTGATGTATTTCCTCAAGCATGGTCTGCGCATAAGCTTGTTGTTTGGGGTTTACCGGCGAAAAGGGGTCCAAAAAGCCTTTATTCGCGCCCGCTGTCAACAAGCGGCGTTCCACGCCCAGCTTATCCATGGTCCCGGTGAAACCAAAGCCATCCATCAACACGCCGATAGAACCCACCAGGCTGGCTTTGTTCACATAAATACGGTCTGCCGCCACCGCAACGTAATACCCCCCTGATGCGCAAAGGTCGTCGACCACCACATACAGCGGTATATCTGGATGCTGTTTACGCAAGCGAAGCATGGCGTCATAAATTTGCCCTGCCTGTACCGGACTCCCTCCTGGACTGTTAATACGAAGAATCACGCCTTGTGTGTCTTTGTCATGAAATGCAGCTGTCAATCCTTCAATGATGTCGTCAGCATTGACCTCATTGCTGGCGATGGTGCCTTTGAGATTCACCAGGGCCGTGTGCTTTCCACCGACATCCAAACCATTGTCGCTCAACCAGCCCGATGCAGACAAAATGGAAAACACCACAAAAATAACCAGCAAGGATTTAAAGAAAATGCCCCAGCGTCGGGCAAGTCTTTGTTCCTTCACCGTCGCAAGCAGCACCTTTTGCACCACTTCACGTTCCCAATGATTCTCGGATTCAGCCATAGCCACTTTCCTCTGCAAGTATTAACACGATCCAACCAGAATTTCGTAAATGCCGCAAGTGCACATTAAACCATCACTCACGCATGTTGCGCCAGCCAGGACGCCAATTCCAGAAAACTTTTGACCACACACAACGGCTCATATTCCTGCAAAGTGCTTTCATCATGTGCGCCGTAACTGACCCCCACAGCCGGGACGCCCGCATTGCGCGCCATTTCGAGATCATGACTGGTGTCGCCAATCATTAAAGTTCTTTCAGGGGTGACATCGCACAAGGCCATAAGCTCTTGCAACATTGCCGGGTGCGGCTTGGAAAAACTTTCCTCACCACAGCGTGAGGCATGAAAAAACTTGCGCAGGCCACTCTGATCCAGCGCGCGGTCCAAACCATGACGATTTTTCCCCGTCGCCACAGTCACCCAATAACCTGCATTATGGAGGCGCGGAATCGTTTCGGCAACGCCTTCGAATAAAGGCAGTGCGTGGTCATTTCCCAAAAAATGAAACCGGTAACGCGCTGCCAGCGCAGGATACTCATCCGGCGACAACTGCGGCTGTAATTGGGCGATGGCCTGGTTCAAGCCTAAACCGATGATATGACGGGCTTCCGCTTCGCTGGGTACCGGCAAATTTAAATCTGCACAGGCCGCACGTATGGATGTTGCAATCACAGCCGTTGAGTCCATGAGCGTACCGTCCCAATCAAAAACCAGCAAATCAAATTGCCTGGTATTTTTCGAATCCTTAGCCATTTCTTTTATTACCTTTCAATCCATCCATAAATTGTTGCAAGTTTGAAGGCAAAGGTACTTCCAGTTCCAGAAATTCACCCGTGATGGGATGAGAAAAGGCAACCCGCCACGCGTGCAAAAACATACGTTTTAGCCCACGACGCGCCAACTCGTGATTCAGGCTGAAATCACCATATTTATCATCCCCCGCGATCGGAAAACCATTGTGCGCCAAATGCACACGAATTTGATGCGTGCGTCCCGTTTTCAACTCGGCCTCCAACAGGGCAAAATCATCACGTGATTCTTGCAATCGAAACACCGTATGCGAAGGTTTCCCATCGGCGCTCACCATGACACGCCGTTCGCCCTCGGGGTTCAAATACTTGTGTAATGCCAGCGTCACATGCTGCACCGGATTTGTCCAGTGGCCGTGCACCAGTGCCAAATAACGTTTATTGATTTTTCCTTCCCGAAACATATCATGCAAACGTACCAGGGCACTGCGGCGACACGCCAGCAACAACAGACCGGAAGTGTCCCGATCGAGGCGATGCGCCAACTCCAAAAAACGGCACTCTGGCAATTCAGCACGCAGCTGTTCAATCACACCCAAACTGATCCCGCTACCGCCATGCACGGCCATCCCTGCCGGCTTGTTCAGCACAATTATTGACTCATCGCGGTAAACGATATGTGGAACCAGACGTCGGCTACTCCAGGCATTGACAGCGGGTGCAGCAGGTACTTCTCCTCTGCGAACGGGAGGAATACGCACAGCCTCACCCAGCAGCAATTTATACGACGCATCCACGCGCGCCTTGTCGACGCGCACTTGTCCCGTTCTCAACAAACGGTAAATGTGACTTTTTGGCACACCTTTAAGGTGAGACAACAAAAAATTATCGATGCGCTGGCCTTCGGATGTCTCATCAATTTTGACAAATGTGACAGATTCTTTGCGTAAATCATTCATTTTGCTTATACTGTCAACTCTTATTGTGATGGCTACCGCTTTGTTCAGCTTAATTTTAAATTGTTGATCAGGCTGTTATTATCTTTAAGTCATAACACACCGGTTAATTTCGCTCACCGGAACCTTGAATCAAGCAGGATGCGGAGATTATACACCTCATCATGCCCCAGCATGGTAAGCGCAGCACCTTCGGTAAGGCGCACGCTCTCAAGTAGCGATCGATGTTATACAATTTAAGCGCGCGAAACGCTACAAAACTGATTCGCGTTCATTCGCACCTGCCGTATGGGTGAAGAGTAACCCGTTTGTATTGAAGGCATAAAGGCGCCTCTAAAATTTTTTGGATATCATGTCAGACGCACAAAACGAAATGCTTGAACAATGCTGTTTCGGTGCAGACTAACCTGAACGTAGCAAATGTCTTGCGGAAACCAATACCGCGCAACATGGCAATGTACCCAAGTAATCAATTTTAGATGTGCCAACAAAACCAATGAACCAAAATAATTTGCCCCATCTACCGACCGCTTACCCTGTTCACGCCATCTGTTTGGACGTGCGGCATGAATTGCCAAGCAGTGCATTGCTCCAGTCTGTTCACTGGATCAAAGACCATGCTAAGCACCCCCATATTTTACGGACGTCATACATTGCTACACAAACAAAGCATGTCACACGTCCCGATTGGTGGAGGCAGGCCTGAACCCGTGCTATCGCGCGCGGGAGAATTTACACAATGAAACGCATGTTATTTAACGCAACGCAAGCAGAAGAACTGCGCGTCGCCATTGTCGATGGACAAAAACTCATCGATCTCGATATCGAATCTGCCAGCAAGGAGCAACGCAAAAGCAATATCTACAAAGGCATCATCACCCGTGTCGAACCGGGTCTTGAGGCAGCCTTTATCGATTATGGCAATGATCGGCACGGATTTTTACCCTTTAAAGAAGTAGCACGCAGCTGTTATCTGAATAACGGGGGTGATTCAAGCCGTCCACGCATTCAGGATGTAATGCGCGAAGGCCAGGAAGTCGTGGTACAGGTTGAAAAAGAAGAACGCGGTAACAAGGGTGCTGCACTGACCACCTATGTCAGCCTGGCGGGGCGCTATCTGGTGCTGATGCCTAACAATCCTCGTGGCGGCGGCGTTTCACGCCGTATTGAAGGCGATGACCGCAATGAATTGCGCGATGTGATGGCGCAGCTGGAAATCCCTAACGGCATGAGCATTATTGTACGCACTGCGGGGATTGGCCGTGGCGTAGAAGAACTGCAGTGGGACTTAAACTACTTGCTACAGTTATGGTCCGCAGTGGATATTGCCGCCAGCAGCCAAAAAGGGGCTTTTTTGATTTATCAGGAAAGCAGTTTGGTCATTCGGGCAATTCGTGACTACTTCCAGCCCGACATCGGCGAAATTTTAATCGATACTGAATCCGTGTATGAGCAGGCCCATCAATTTATGAGCCATGTCATGCCGGGTAATGTCAACAAAGTAAAACTTTACCGCGATACGGTACCCCTGTTCTCCCGCTTTCAAATTGAACACCAGATTGAAACTGCCTACGCACGCGAAGTTAACCTGCCGTCCGGCGGCGCCATCGTGATCGATCATACCGAAGCTCTGGTTTCGGTGGATGTGAATTCCGCACGATCCACCCGTGGTGCAGACATTGAGCAAACCGCATTCAATACCAATCTGGAAGCAGCCGAAGAAGTTGCCAGACAAATGCGTTTACGCGATTTGGGCGGCCTCATCGTCATTGATTTTATTGACATGGAAAACCAGCGCAACCAGCGTGATGTCGAAAATCTTCTGCGTGACGCATTACATCATGACCGTGCCCGCGTGCAATTTGGCAAAATTTCCAAGTTTGGCCTCATGGAGCTGTCGCGCCAACGCCTGCAACCTTCCCTGGGCGAGTCTAGCCACCAACCCTGTCCGCGTTGCAGCGGTACCGGATTTATTCGTGGCATTGAATCTACCGCCTTACACATCCTGCGTATTATTCAGGAACAGGCAATGAAAGACCAAACTGGCGCGATACACGCGCAAATTCCAGTTGAAGTTGCGACCTTCCTGCTCAACGAAAAACGTGCAGACATCGTTGCGATTGAATCGCGCCTAAAAGTCAATATTATATTGATCCCAAACATTTATTTGGTGACGCCGCACTACAAAATTACCCGCTTGCGTCAAGATGAACTTGGCGCACTGGACCAACTCGTTCCCAGCTATCAAATGGGTGAAACCATCGAGGAAGCCGCAGCGGCAGAACCGCGCAAAGAAACCCGTGCAACAGTTCAAATACCTGTGGTACAGGGCATCACCCCGTCCAGGCCAGCGCCGGTCGTTGCGGACAAAATTGCTGCGTCGACAGCCAATGCTTCTGCCACCCTTACTGGCAAACCGGGTTTAATCAACCGGATTTTTGGTTGGCTGCAAAAACTTGTCGAAGAAAATCCAGCGCCGGTTGCCGCACCCACTGCGACGCTTCAAACCGTTCCCGAATCCAGATCGTTGGCAACATCCTCCGTGCAACGTGGGCGCCAACCTCGTTCCAATGATCGCCGCGAACCACGTCCAGCACAACAGGAATCACGTTCAAACAGAAATGACTCCCTGGAAACCACACCGCGTAACGAGCGGCCTCCTCGTCAGGAACGCGCGCCGAGACCAGTCTCTGCCACTCCTGTTGAAAGTGAAACCCCGGTTGCAGACAAACCTGTCCGCGCCGAAAATAAACGTGCGCCGAGACCCCCCCGCACGCCGCGCCCCCAGGTGGAATCTCAAGCGGAACCTGCAGTAGAAACGACTGAGAATGGCAACGCGCAAGAAGCTGCTGTACAGACGGCTGCTGCAACAGGCACATCCGAATCACGTAGCCGACGCGGTCGACGCAACCGTCGTGACCGCAAACCTGACCAGGTTAACGGAGAGCAACCTTTGGTCGATCAACATTCAGAACAGGGCCTGCTGTCAGACCAAACTCAGCTTGACCTGACCACGACTCGCGACGTGATTGCCGCCGAGACACACACCATAGAGCACTCGGTGCCTGCGGTAGTTACACTGCCCGTTGCAAACGAAAACCAGGGGGAAGAACGAAACCCTTCCATCGAAACGGCTGACGACACGCAATCAGCAAATGAAGGTGTCACGTCGATCAAAACGACTGCCACTGCCAAGCCAGCGAATGAAGGCGTCACGCAACTTGACCATGTCCCGGCACATCACGACATCGCCACACTGGTAACCCCTCAACCTGAGCCAGTAATGATCCCTGAATCTCGAACCACCGAAATTCCAGTGGCAGAAGCGACAGAGGCACAAGCAGCCAAACCACCCATTGAGCAGTTATTGGCTGAGTTGTTGGCACCTTCCAGTGAAGGGGGAAATTTGCAAATGGTGGAAACGCAAAACAAAGAAAATGTGGTCGTTGCAGACACAGTAACTTCCGCCAAACCGCCGCGCCCACCCCGTCAACGCCGTACAGCCAAAACGGCAGTCGAACCAGTGGCGGAACCTCTGGTACAAATCGAAACGCGATAAACCAGTCACGCGTTAATCCAAACGCTGCGGGCATGGCACTGAGTGCCATGCCCGCAGCGTTTGTGTGGCTGATATCTCGCACAAATTCATGTATTGATCATACTGTGTATCGTTGTAATGATTTTACGGGCTGGTGCTATGCAGCAGCATCGCTATTGCTACTCCCCCTGAATTAAGCGATTCGGCTCAGAGCCCGTTAATGAGTCTTTAGTCGTCGTCGTCCTCCTCCAGAAAATTTCTCCATCTCATCAGCAGGCAGTATGCTGTTATGTGTTATCTAGAGTCTACTGAACAAATCTGGATTGAACTAAAGCCCTTAATTTCTCGTTATTTAACCGGGTGTTAGGGATACATTCAGCAATTTCCCGCAATATGGCAAATGGTTGATTTCTATAGGTTGGGTAAAAAATCTACAATTCCAAATGAACCCGTTAACCATAAAAAGCAGAAGGACAGTATAATTAATAAATTTATGAGAAGCTCCCGTGTGGTTTAAAAATATCTTCATTTATCGCCTACCTGTCAACGCCGCCATGACTGCCGCCTTGTTGGAGGAAAAACTGGCCATTAGGCCGCTACAAGCGTGTACAGGGCTGGACAAACAAAGCCGTGGATGGGTTTCCTGTCGTGGTGACGACCGTCTTGTCCACACCGCAAATCAACAAATACTGTTTGCCTTGGGTGTAGAGCAAAAATTATTGCCAGCTCCCATCATTAACCGGTTTACCAAAGAGCGCATCGCTGATATTGAAGCGCAACAAGGTTACAAAGTGGGCCGGAAGGAGAAGAAGGACATCAAGGAAGCGATCACTGAAGAACTGCTCCCCAGGGCCTTTGCGCTGCTACGCACTACCTATGCATGGATAGACCCGATCCATGGCTATTTGATCGTAGATGCGGCTGCTTCAGCGAAAGCGGAAGAATTACTGGATCAACTGGATAAGACATTGGATGACCTGCCGGTTAAATTGCTGCACACCAAAAAATCACCTGTTGCGGCCATGACTGACTGGCTTGCCGGAGCGGATGCTCCATCGGGTTTTACGATAGACCGTGAATTGGAGTTGCGTGCCACAGGTGAAAGCAAGGCAACGGTTCGTTATGCCAATCACACCCTGGAAGGTGATGAAATTCTTGCCCATATCACAGCAGGTAAACGCGCCACCCGATTGGGAATGACATGGAATGACCGAATTTCCTTTGTTCTCACCGAACAACTACAAATTAAGCGACTTGAATTTTTGGACATCATCAAGGATGAATCAACCACTTCGGCCGACACTGCCGAAGAAATGTTTGATTCCGATTTTACCCTGATGACAGGCGAACTCGCCAGTATGCTGACCGACTTGACCGAAGCGCTCGGTGGAGAAGAATTCAATGTGCTGTAATAGGTCTTTGACAACAACGGGAGCCAGCCACATGCTCAACGACGCAAACCGGCTGCAACGGTTGTCATCGGCACATCCTTATGACGATCAAGTCTATTTAGCGACGGGTACCCATCCATGAAGACGCCAAAAAGAATTGAACCCCTGATCCAGGACGGTCTGGTCGACGAAGTCATCCGCCAACTGATGAGCGGCAAGGAAGCAACGGTCTACGTGGTACGCTGCGGGGAAGAGATACGCTGTGCGAAAGTCTACAAAGAAGCCAACAAGCGCAGTTTCCGTCAAAGCGTGGATTACACGGAAGGCCGCAAGGTTAAAAACAGTCGCCGTGCCCGCGCCATGGAAAAAAACACTCGCTATGGGCGCAAAGCGAAAGAAGAATCCTGGCAAAATGCCGAGGTGGATGCTTTATACCGCCTCGCTGCTGCAGGTGTGCGCGTGCCCAAACCATACAACTTTCATGAAGGGGTCCTGTTGATGGAGTTAGTAACCGACAGTGAAGGTAACGCAGCACCACGGCTTAACGATCTGGTACTCACGCCGGAACTGTCCCGTGAATACCACGGCATCCTGATGGCGCAGGTGGTGCGTATGCTCTGCGCCGGGACCATTCATGGCGACCTGTCTGAATATAACGTGCTGGTCGACAGTGCAGGTCCAGTCATCATTGATCTGCCGCAGGCCATTGATGCGTCCACCAACAATCAGGCGTGTAAAATGCTGTTGCGAGATGTCGGGAACATCACCAATTTCTTTGGTCGCTTTGCGCCTGATCTGATGACTACTGAATATGGCATGGAGATCTGGTCGCTCTACCAGAGCAGTCAGCTCAGGCCGGAAAGCCCGTTAACCGGACACTTTAAACACAGTGAGAAATCAGTTGACCTGAACAGCATCATGCGTGAAATCAACGATACGCTCAAGGAAGAAAATGCACGGCAACTTGCCCGTGCATCACGGTTAATTTAGACCGCTACCGGACCTGTTTTGGCCTAATGGTCACGGCCATTACCCTGGTCATTACCGTTACCGTGGTCATTGCCATGGCGGCCATTACCATGATGATCATTGCCGTACCCATCTTGATGATCACCCCAACGTCCGTCACGATGATCGCCGCCACGGTGCATCTCCTGGTAACGAGGGGCATATTCACGGTTGTACCAACTGTCTTGCACAAAATAAACGCGCTCACCGCAAGCATTATATTGGCGACAGTAACGGTGCCAATGCCTGATTTGACCGGGCGGCACGCGCAGGTAGACGGGCGGACGATTCATGTATCCTTGCTCAACCATCATCGGCTGGGAATAAATCACCTGTGGCGGCGGGAATCCTCCCACATCGAGTTGACCATAAAAACCGGGCTGGCCGATGTTGACAGAAATGCCGACATCAGCAACAGCGAGCAGCGGGGTACCGAGCGTGGCGGCAGCAACTGCCGCTGCAATCAGAAAAAGTTTCATACTGTTTCTCCAGACAAAAATGGCGGGTTATTGGAAACGATGTTAACGGTGATCGTTTTACAACGATTGTTGACACACCCATCACTGTGAATAACGCACTGCAATGCCGATGCGTTGACGACACAGACCTTCACACAAGTTATAACTGTCAGCGAATACTGTCTGTGCTGCAGGTCGGGTTAAAACCCGACAAGCTGCATTCCGGCTTCAACCCGCGCAAAACAACTTCAATCGGCTTCCAGCGCCTCCCATTCAAGCAGCATTTGTGCCATTTCATTTTCTATCAACGCAAATTCTTTCTGCACAGCATCACGTTGCTCGGGTGCGCCATTGTAAAACGCCGCATCGGTCATCATCTGTGCCAATTCTGCCTGACGGGTTTCCAATCTGGCAATCTCTGCAAGCACCTGCTCCAAGCTCCGTCCACCTTTTCGGACAACAACCCGGGGACTGTTCGTTACCGGCTTGTTCACTACTGGTTTGCCCGATACAGGTTTGGCAACATTCAGTACCGGTTTTACTGCAGATTTTTCAGGTGAATCAATTGTGCCACGCCCACGTTGCAACAACCAGTCTTCATAGCCACCTACATATTCTTTCAAGTGACCATCACCTTCAAAAGCAATCACGTGCGTCACAATATTATCCAAAAATTCGCGGTCATGAGAGACCAGCAGCACGGTTCCCGGATAGTCTTGCAAGAGCACTTCCAGCAACTCCAGGGTATCAATATCCAAATCATTGGTGGGTTCATCCAGCACCAGAATATTGGCAGGTCGCGTAAACAACCGGGCCAGCAACAACCGGTTACGTTCGCCCCCTGACAAGGACTTGACTGGGGAACGCGCACGCTCAGGCGCAAACAGAAAATCTTCCAGATAGCTGATCACATGCTTGCGCGCGCCACCAATTTCCACGAAATCGCCACCCTGGCTAATTACATCAATCACACTGGATTCTTCATCCAACTGTTCACGGAATTGATCGAAATAGGCCACACTAAGCTGAGTACCCATTTTTACCTGGCCGCTGTCAGGCTGCAACTCACCCAAAATCAATTTAATCAGTGTACTTTTACCTGCGCCATTCGGACCGATCAGTCCCACCCGGTCACCACGCTGTATCACGCCGCTGAAATCACGAATCACCACGCGTCCGTCGAACGCCATATTGATCTTGACCAATTCAGCCACGCGTTTTCCAGAACGCACCCCGCTGTCAATATTAAGATTGACCTGTCCACTGTGCAAGCGCCGTTCACTGCGGGTTTGGCGCAGGCTTTCAAGGCGGCGAACGCGACCTTCATTTCGGGTACGGCGAGCCTCAACCCCTTTGCGTATCCAGACTTCTTCTTGCGCCAGAAATTTGTCAAAACGGGCTTGCTCTGTGGCTTCGATCGCCAACTGCTCTATTTTTTGCTGCTGGTAAGCAGAAAAACCACCGGTGAAACTGCGCAAACGCCCACGATCCAATTCCACAATTTGCGTGGCCACATGGTCAAGAAAACGCCGGTCATGGGTAATCACCACCACCGTACCGCCAAATTCGCGCAACACGGTTTCCAACCATTCAATTCCTGTGAAATCCAAATGATTGGTGGGTTCATCCAACAATAACAGTTCCGGTTCAGCCACCAAGGCACGCGCCAAAGCCACACGTTTTTTCATCCCGCCTGACAACGTCTCGATGCGTGTGTCCGCATCCAGCCCCATACGGTTCAATACCTGATCCACCCTGGCTTGCAAACGCCAACCATCCTGGGCTTCCAGTTCGGATTGCAGCGTCTGCATGTGTGCCAGCAAAATCTCAAAATCTGCATCTGCATGGGACAATTGTTGCGTTAACTCATGGTATTCCAACAATAATCGACACACCTCTCCCACACCTTGCGCCACGGCTTCAAAAACGCTTTGCGTCAAATCCAGATTGGGTTCCTGCGCCACATAAGCCATGCGCAAACCTGGCTGCCGCCATACCAACCCATCATCGGGATGACAGTCGCCAGCCAATATTTTAAGCAAACTGGATTTTCCTGCGCCGTTACGACCGATCAATCCCAGACGCACACCCGGCTCAATCACCCAACTTGCTTTGTCCAACAGGCTCACATGGCCGAAAGCCAGAGAAACCCCATCTAATGTCATCAGTGGCATATTATTCCTGTTTTATTTACTGATGATGCCCATATTGGCAAGTGCATCAGCACGCTCATTACCGGAATGTCCGGCATGACCTTTGACCCAAACCCATTTAATCTCATGTGCAGCAACGATCTCATCCATCTGCTGCCATAAATCCACATTCTTTACCGGCGCGTTAGTGCTGCTGCGCCAGCCACGCCGTTTCCATCCGGCTATCCATTCGGTCATGCCTTTCAGCACATACTGCGAGTCGACATACAGGGTGACGCGACTGCGTTGTTTAAGACTCTGCAACGCCATAATCACCGCCATCATTTCCATGCGATTATTGGTGGTCATCGCCTCGCCGCCACATAATTCTTTACGATGCTCACCACACATTAATAATGCACCCCAACCACCCACGCCCGGATTGCCTTTGCACGCACCATCCGTATAAATTTCCACGTGGGGTAAATCAGTTTCTTTCATTTTAACTCCCTCATGACTCATTGCATCGCACGCGTTGCAGGACGCAGCACCGGCGCGATTTCAACTTGATCCGACCAACGGGGTGTAATCAACCGCACGCCCTGCACCCGTTTTATCGCATGGACAAAATACACCCCGCCCAGCGGCCACCCACGCTCGCCAATCATTTCCAAACGCTCAAACCAGGACATCCAGCGCTGGGGCACGACAGGTGGCACATAACAACACGACATCTGTGAGACCACTTCACAACTCAACAAGGCCAACCAGTCACGCAAACGCCCTGCAGCAACGAAATCCCCATGCCAGGGGAATTGTCCACGCCATTGTTTATAACGATGGTATATGCCCCATAAACTATAAGGATTAAATCCGCTCAACAACAGATTACCTTCAGGGATCAGCACACGCTCCGCTTCTCGCAACAGTTGATGAGGAAACACTGAAAACTCAAGCGCATGGGGCAAAACAAGCAAATCCAGCGATTGACTGGGAAAGGGTAAATGCAGTGGATCCGCTTGCACATCTCCCATAGAAGACATATCCACATGACAACGTCTGCTTATGCGACTGGCACGCAACAAATCCAATTGTGGCAAACCGATCTGTGCAGCATTATAGCCGAACATGTCCGCCACCATACGGTCAAAATAGGCTTGCTCTCGCTGGCGTAAATATTCGCCCGAACTATCGCTTACCCATTCTGCAAATGAAAAATAACGGTCGATCATCCTGAAAACGGCAAAATAATGAAAATCTTTTTACGTGACATATCGTTACTCCCACAAATGAGCGGTTAACTGCTTTTTTCAGGATCATGCTACCATAGCATCCATGAATACCCCTCTGCTTATTAGCCCGGTACGTGCTTTCAGTGACAATTATATATGGGTGATACACAATCAGCGATATGCTGCGGTCATTGACCCCGGCGATGCCGGCCCTGTGCATGATTTTTTGATTCAAAACAACTTAACGCTGTGTGGCATTCTCATCACCCATCACCATGCCGATCATACCGGCGGCATCACAGAACTGGTGCGGACCTGCCATGTTCCCGTGTTTGGTCCTGCGACAGAAAACATTCCCAGGATGGATCACCCGCTCACCGAAGCGGAGACCGTTCACCTCGCCCCGCTGCAACTGACCTTGCAGGTCATTGAAGTTCCCGGTCACACATTGGGGCACATCGCCTATTTTGGCCATGGCTGGTTATTTTCCGGCGACACCCTTTTTGGTTGTGGTTGCGGCCGGCTGTTTGAAGGTACGCCCGCACAAATGCTGACTTCACTGGAAAAACTGTGTCAATTGCCCGCCGGGACCCAGGTATTTTGTGCCCATGAATACACATTGGACAACATTGCATTCGCTTTGACTGTGGAACCCGACAATCCTGTTTTGCGCACTCGCTCACAACAGGATCACGAACGCATTGCCAACCACCAACCCACTTTACCATCCAGTTTGGGTTTGGAAATGGCTACTAACCCCTTTTTGCGTTGCAATGAACCAACAGTACGCCAATATGTCCAACACCTCGCCGGAAACAATATCAATCATCCCGTTGAAATATTTAGCCACCTACGACAAATGAAAAACCACTTTCACCTTTCATGATACAGCTTGATTCACGCACAGTGTTGCGCGCCACGCTCTCTTCACGCGGAAAATCAACACTTTTAAAGCTGTTACTGACGACTTTCGTTTTGACCTGCATGTCTGTCAGTCAGGCTGATGATATGTCATCGGCTGCCGCAACGGTTGCGCCTGTGCCCCCAACCATGAGTACGCCCTCAAACATGAGTACGTCTCCCAACATGAGTCGCATTGAAACCACCGCTTTAATCACCCTGTTCGCACCTGATGACACGCAGGACTTATCGCAATTCTGTCAAGCAATCCCTTCACTTGCAAACGCCACCACACCCGGCCCCAATGACGGCGAGCACTCAACAAATCCAGAAATGGACTTGCTGCTGTCTACCGCACAAAACCTCAATGTCCCTTACGACGCCACAACGGCAGGGCCACCTGCCAATTTGTGGCAACGGTTGCGCCTGGGTTTTGGAATGAGACCGTCAGACAACCCGCGTATTGCAACCCAGGTCAACTGGTTTACGCAACACCCCAATTATCTGATCCGCACCGTGGGTCGCAGCAAACAGTACCTTTACCATATCGTGAATGAAGTACAAAAACGGGGCATGCCAACTGAAATAGCCTTGTTGCCCATGATAGAAAGTGCTTATAACCCAATGGCTTACTCAGCAAGTCATGCCTCAGGGATTTGGCAGTTTATCCCGTCCACCGGAAAAAACTTCGGTTTGCGCGAAAACGGCTGGTATGACGGACGGCGCGATGTGGTGGCTGCCACCAAAGCCGCGCTCGATTACCTTGAACGACTGCACCAACAATTTGGTACTTGGGAGCTGAGTTTGGCCGCATACAATTGCGGAGAGGGGTGTGTGCAAAATGCCATCGCCAAAAACCAGCGGCTCGGATTGCCCACCGATTACCAGAGCCTAAGCTTGCCCGCCGAAACACGGGATTATGTCCCAAAATTGCTGGCACTCAAGCAAATTGTAACGACCCCATCCGATACAGGCGTCAATCTGGACAACATTCCCAATCAGGCTTATTTCGCCTCAGTCAATCTGAAAAAATCCATGGACGTCCGCGTCGCCGCCAAACTGGCCGATATGCCCATCAAAGACTTTATTTCACTTAACCCGGCCTACAACAAACCTGTTATCCTTTCAAATTCCTCTACACAACTTCTGTTGCCTGTCGATAAGGTAGATGTGTTTTCAGATAATTTAAGTCACTATGCTGACCCGCTGGTCAGCTGGAAAATGTGCGCAGGGCACCGTGGTGAAACTTTAAAAAATGTTGCACTGTCTTGTCATGTGAGCCTTCATACACTTCTGGCAGACAATCATATCTCCTTAACAAGAAAAAGAAAACTTGACACTGAGCAATCTTTGTTGATCCCCCTTGCCGAACACACGACGGATTCCCCGATCCAGATCGCACTCAATCAATCCACTGAGTTTGACCACCACAAACATAAACAGAGGCACGCGACGTCACATACACGCCGTACGCCACATGGGATCTCAAAACACAACACGCATCACATCACACACCCAACCAGGCACGGTTCAATCGCCCACAAATCCAAACCGAAATACAAACACTCACACACGTCTTAACTGAAATGGTGTGTCCTGCAGGCCACTGCGGGCAAGACATAATCTGAAATTTCTGCAACGCGCCAGAGTAAAAAGGAATTGCTTTGCTTTGTGTGCAGGCCAGGACTTATCCCGACAATTCACCGCATCGATCACCACAGTGTCAGGCCGAAGCCTCCCTGCTCAACCCACTATTTAATCCATGGTACTTCAGGTTTCTGCTGTGCCATATGAACGACCCTCCTCATTCCTTGCCGGTTTACTCCCAGACTCCGGACCGGCAGAAGCGCCGAACCCCGCCTTTTAGAGGCGGGGTTCGGCGCTTTGAACGAAGCTACCCATTACGAATCAGACAGAACTGTCACGATGAATACCGGCATTCAGGCAAGCTGATCCGCTTGCCCCCTCCTGACGCAAAGCTGGCATAGAATGCGACCAGGAAGGGGAATGCACAGACAAATCAGCGTTGAACAGATAAATAGGCGGCCACTGCTCGTGCCTGATCCCCTGACAAATTGTACGCAACCGGAGACATCATCGCTCCCATGCCAGCATAACGATCATTGGTATGCTTAAACACGCTCAATTGCTTCAGGATATAATCCTGATGCTGTGACGCCAGACGCGGAAACCCATCGTGACCGTGGCCTTGAGGACCGTGACATGACGCACAAGCCGGTACACTGGTTGCTTCGACGCCATGATGGAAAATTGCGTCGCCCTGCGCCACCAAACCAGCATTCTTCGCCGCGCCTGGAATGGGAGTTTGCCCTTTGTAATACGCTGCCAATTCATCAATCTGTTTATTGGTCAGGTTACGGGCAATGCCCCACATATATTTATACCCAAGCACATCACTGCGATCATGTGAGCGGAAGGCTTTCAACTGCTCGGTCAGGTAAGCAGGTTGCTGCCCAGCCAAACGGGGAAAAACCGGATTTGTCGAATTACCATCTACGCCGTGACAAATAGCACACACCTGCTCAGCCAGCGTTCTGCCTGACACACTGGGATCGTTCAAGTCGCGGGTCGATTCGGTATCGGATTTCAGATTGCTACACCCTGTCGCCAGCAGTGCAGCCCCTAACACAACTGAAAGGATTGCTTTGTTCATCGTCTCATTCTCCCAATTCAATTAAATTCGAATCGCACAGAGGGCGCGATTCGAGCGTTCGTCATTAAAATGCGGTCCACGCATAAAGGAAGGTGGTGTCATTTTGTGATGCATTCAAAGTGGTGCCATTATCCCTGCTGAACAGGGTGTACTGGAGACCAATCCGAACGTTCCGTACAGGCATGAAGAAAACTTCTGGTGTCCATCCTTCCGAGCCTAGATTCGCTGTTTGAAATGCCCCAAAACCATTGGCCAGAGTACCGCTCGGATTGGCGGCAGTCACATTGTTGCTGGAATTAGTTACATTGAAGTAAGACAATGCTGTCCCGTAATGCGCCTCATAGGTGTAGGAGGCTTTGGCCTGAAAAGCATTACTGCTGTCTGACGCGCCGCCGCCACCATATAAAACCTGCTCATTGGCATCCTCCATCTCGACAGTGACCACATGCGGATCCGACAAATATTGATACTGGAAATCCACCATGTTGTCGCGATGTTCATCAGTGGGTCCGCCAACATTACCAAAAGCACCAAAATTAGATTCATAGACATTGGCATCGAGATAAGTGTAACCAATCATGGCATTGCTCGTGCCCCAGTCATGGGTAAGCGCCACGCGCACATAGGGATTCGTGCCCTGAATGTAAGTTTGCTGCCCGTTGTAATTATGCGTCAGGAAAGAAAATACGCCATCCCCGGTACGATACCCGGCCAAATCCACATACAGCGTTTTATTCCAATAGGCATAAGCACCTGCACCCACTACCGATTGCCCCAGTTGTTGGGACAACAGCATGGGCAGCAAAGCTGAACCTGTGCCCGTTGCACCCGGCACCACACCATACCCGTACACACCCGAACTGTTCCACACGTCTTCGAAGCCGGGGTTATTGTTCACATCAATACCCCAAACGAGATCTGTTTGATCGTTAACGATGTGTTTCGCATAACGGATATCAGCGTTATTGGAATACATACGCCCTGATTGGTGACCCGAACCTGCATAATTGTTAAAGGTATATTGCGCCATCGCACCGATGCTGTCAGTTAACTTGCCGCCCGCAAACAAACTGGCTTTATCAAAGGTTGGGGTGCCATTGGCCTGCGTCCCAGTGCCGCCATTTTGGGCGCCACCAGGCGCACCTGAGGCTGAAGGTGCAGAAGTACTGGAAAATGACAGTGTTGCCGCAATCGGGATTAACTGACGTTTTCCCAAGGTATACCCGGTCAACTTGAACATGCGGCCATAGGGCGTCAACTCCGGAAATTTTCCACCCGCATGACATGCCTGGCAATTCTGGCCGGTTTGCCGCGCGAACAACGGCAATGCAGCAGCATCCATTGATGCCACGGTGCTGACGGCGGTCAGCAATGCAATGGATACGCCCTGCCAGGTTACCTTTTGCGCTACTGCACGCCACATGGGCGCCGCCATTGATTCAATCTTGTGCAACAAATTGAATTTTTTCTTAAAAGTTAAGACATTCATTCTTTCCCTCACTCCCCAAGTTAAAAGACCGTCCACAAAAAACCCAATCACACCATCGCATCGCACAAAATAAACATAAAAGGATATTAAAGTATCTTTATATGTTAAAAAAAATTTCTTCACTGACTCAATAGCAGCCATATCAATGCATTACCGTTACAAATCAGCTTTTCTTACACCGAACGGGCGTCACACACGCCATCTCAGCCACAATTCGCGATACCCACGCATCGAAATTTTCTCAATTCGGCATACGCCATGATTCACAAGAAAGCCATTTTGCGCGTAGGTAATGTAACAAATAACGCTGACATAAACCTTACACCCACAAAATTTGGGATGCGCACGCACTTCAAAGGCAGGTATAACCTGCGCCGATCCGGGCATTAGCGCTTGTGCAAGCCTTTCATCTTTAACATCAATGATATTAAAAATCATGCAGATAATATTTCATACAGCAGGGGAACTTCATGCCAAATCTTGCAACAGCGGTATGCCAGCGCCGAAACGGGCAAGTCAAAAACAGACACCGGCCTCTCGAATGATTGAGCGTGTAGGGGAAATTTTTGGATGTTTTGCTGATCGACGAAAAAACATCCATTCAAATAATGGAAGAAAAATTGGTGACGTTTACACGAGTAGCGGTAAAATTGATCATGGGATGACAAACGTTCCCAAACGAACGGATTTAGCCAACACAGGTCCGATGAGGCAAAATAACTGACATGCTGGTCAGCACATCAACGGTGTACTGACTTGTCAATAAAAGGAAAACACACATATGGATTACCGCACACTGGGTCACAGCACACTCAAAGTTTCGGCTGTTTGTTTGGGCAGCATGACATGGGGAGAACAAAACAGTGAAACCGATGCGCATGCCCAATTGAACATGGCGCAGGAACATGGCATTAATTTCATCGATACCGCCGAAATGTATCCGGTCCCGCCTCGCGCCGAAACCTGCCACCGGACTGAAACATTTATCGGTCATTGGCTAAAACACCAGGCCCGCGACCAATGGATCATTGCCACCAAAGCCGCTGGGCCACGCCGGGCCATGAACTGGATACGCAGTGGGCCAGCGGCGTTTGATCGCATCAACCTGCGTGCCGCAGTCGACGCTTCGCTGACCCGACTACACACGGACTATATCGATTTGTACCAGTTACATTGGCCAGAACGCAACGTACCGATGTTTGGACAGTACCAGTTTGACCCATCACAAGAAACCGCCGCCGTCAGCATCCATGTCCAGCTTGAAGTACTGGCTGAGTTGGTCAAAGAAGGAAAAATACGCTACATCGGGCTGTCGAATGAAACGGCATGGGGCATCATGGAATTTTTGCGTCTTGCTGATCAATACGACTTACCCCGAATAGTTTCAGTACAAAACGCTTACAATCTCATCAACCGAAGCTACGAATTTAGTTTGGCTGAAATCAGCTTTCGTGAAAATGTAAGCCTCCTGGCATATTCGCCTTTGGCATTTGGCCTGCTCACAGGGAAATACCTGGATAATCCACTGTCACACGGGCGAGTCAACGATTTTACCGGGTTCGCTCAACGTTATGCCAAGCCCAATGTCGCCCCGGCCGTCGCTGCATACGCAGCCCTGGCGCGCGAACAGGGACTCAGTGCAGCACAACTGGCGTTGTCATTCGTCTATCACCGCTGGTTTGTCACCAGCACCATCATCGGCGCCACCAGTCTGATACAACTGGAAGAAAATCTGGCCGCATGGGAAACGCGCTTATCGATTGAACAAATACAACAAATTGAAGCCATTCATCTTCGTTTCATGAACCCTGCCCCCTGACAGGCAATCCGAATTGCCGCCAAAAATCATGAAAAGGCACAGTCGTTATACCTGTTTCTGCCCGGTAGCTCACTCTCCTGGAGGAAAAGAGTGAGGACATCCGGTTACGCGAGTTTCTCAGCAGCAAAGGTCAAAATTCAGGTTAGGCTCAACGCAAAGTAAAACTAAAATCATCACGCTCAGCGACAGCGTCCGCCAAAATTTCCAGCAACATCCAGTAATCTTCACCCAGCGCATCCCGGCTAAGACCGGGACGCTCCCAAATCAATTCCAAAGGACCTTCCACAACGATCAGCGTTTCCCACAACGCGTCCATATCTCGTTCGAAATCAACAGGAAAATTAAAAGCAACACTCAGTTGCTGATAAAAACTGTCAAGCTTCGTCAATTGTTGCAATCGGCAAGTCTTCATATTTATCCTCCAAAGTTACCTTGATTTAAAGCACTTCTCCCGCATAATCCGCCAAACGGGACCTTTCACCGCGCGCTAAAGTAATATGCCCACCATGTGCCCACCCCTTAAAACGGTCAACCACATAAGTCAAACCTGAGCTGCCTTCAGTCAGATAAGGGGTATCAATCTGTGAGATGTTGCCCAAACACACCACTTTAGTGCCGGGCCCAGCACGGGTAATCAATGTTTTCATTTGTTTTGGCGTCAGATTTTGCGCTTCGTCAATAATCAGCAACTTGTTAAGAAAAGTGCGTCCGCGCATAAAATTAAGCGATTTAATTTTGATGCGTGAACGAATCAGATCCTGTGTTGCCGCACGTCCCCAATCCCCAGCGGCATCATCGGTCTTGTTGAGTACATCCAGATTATCTTCCAAAGCCCCCATCCATGGACTCATTTTCTCTTCTTCCGTACCCGGCAGAAAACCAATGTCTTCACCCACCGGCACAGTCACCCGCGTCATAATAATTTCTGTGTACCGCTTATGCTCTATGGTTTGGGTCAATGCTGCGGCCAGGGTCAGTAATGTCTTGCCGGTTCCCGCTTGTCCCAATAAGGTGACAAAATCGATTTCGGGGTCCATCAGTACATTCAAAGCAAAATTCTGTTCACGATTCCGCGCCACAATGCCCCAAATATTATTTTTTTGGTGCGTATAGTCTTTAATGGTTTGCAGTCGTGCCGTTTTACCATCCACTGCGCTCACTACTGCATAAAATGGCACGTCATTTTCCAGATAAACGAATTCATTCACCAACAATTGGCTCACCAGTGGGCCACGAATATTGTACCAAGTCCGACCATCGGTCTGGCCAGACTCCATGCCCTGACTGTGGCTGTCCCAGAAATTGGCTGGCAATTCACGCATCCCGACATACAACAAGTCGGTGTCTTCCAATACCTTGTCGTTAAAATAGTCTTCTGCTGCCAACCCCAGTGCCCGCGCCTTGATCCGCATGTTGATGTCTTTGGAAACCAAAATCACCGCACGTTCGGGATAGGCATCGCGCAGCCCGAGCACCACGCCCAGGATTTGATTGTCCACTTTCGCAGAGGGCAGACTATCGGGCAAATGACCATGTACGGCACGCGTTTGCAAAAACAGTCGCCCTGTGGCCGATTTCCTGGTTTTGCTTCGCAAGGGGATGCCATCGTCAATGGCGGTTTCGAAACCGGAAACAATTTCATCGAGAAAACGGCTGGCCTGACGTGCATTGCGAGCCACCTCCGTCATGCCTTTTTTATTCTGGTCCAACTCTTCCAGCGTCGCCATGGGGAGAAACACATCATGTTCCTCAAATCGAAATAAACTGGTTGGATCGTGCATCAGCACATTGGTGTCCAACACAAACAACTTGCTCGCTACGACCGTTTTCCTGGGCATTGATTATTTCTCCGTAAGGGATTTCAAGGTTTCCAATACATTTTCAACATGCCCGCTGGCGCTAATGCCACGCCATTCATTGATCAATTGACCTGACTCATCGAACAAAAAGGTGCTGCGTTCTATCCCCCTGACATCTTTGCCATACAGCTTCTTTTGCTTCATCACCTCAAACAGTTGGCACACTTTTTCTTCGGTGTCTGCCAGCAGTGCGAAGGGCAAACCTAACTTGGTCCTGAATTTTTCGTGTGAATTCAAACTATCGCGCGAAATGCCCACAATTTCAGTACCAAGACGTTCAAATTCAGGATACCGGTCACGAAAATCGGCGCTTTCCATGGTGCAGCCCGACGTGTCATCCTTCGGATAGAAATACACCACCAGTTTTTTACCCCGGGCATCCTGCCAATGAAAAGTTTTGCCGCCGGTTGCGGGTAAAGAAAAATCTTGCATGTCATCATCTCCGTTCAAACAATTTTTAGTAATACAACAACAGCCCCTGAGCCACCATCGGAGGGCGGGGCAGGACAAAACGCCAACACGGCATCACGCTGCGCCAACCAGGCAGGTAATAATTGGCGCAACACACCCAAACCATCAGGAGAGTTCATGCCCTTACCATGTATGATCCGCACGCACCGGATGTGCTGGTGACCACAATGTTCAAGAAACCGCACCAGACTTGTCCGCGCGGCATCTCGCGTCAAACCGTGCAGATCCAGCTCGGCTTGCACACCCCAATAGTCCCGGCGCAAGCGGCGCAACACTTCTTTTTGCAAACCGGAGCGCGCGAATACGCCTGTTTCAGGATCATATCTGCCTTTCAGGCCAGCCATAGAATCCGTCAAACCATCAAGTTCGACCACCTCTTTTATCCGTGATTTTGCCTGTTGTTTGGGCAAGACCACTTCAGGCGCGATTCGCCCGGCATCCGCTAACGGACGCACATCCTGCATCAGGTTGCGGAAAATACTCGCCTCATCAAGCGAATTGATCTGTAATGGCGTTTTATCAGGCATGATCGGCCAGTTTCAGGTGTAAAATTCGGCGTAACACGAGACTTCCGATTAACGCAGGGATTCCAGATAACGGTCCGCATCCAATGCCGCCATACAACCCGTGGCGGCGCTGGTAACGGCCTGCCGGTAACTGTGATCCTGCACGTCGCCTGCAGCAAACACCCCCGCGACACTGGTTGCCGTGGCGTTACCGCCCTGCCCCATACGGGTCACCAAATAACCGTGATCCATTTCAAGTTGCCCGACAAATAAATCGGTATTCGGTTTGTGCCCAATCGCAATAAATATGCCGTTCATCGTCATATCACGCTTGCTGCCATCCAGCGCGGAACGCAGTCGCATTCCCGTCACGCCTGATTTGTCGCCCAGCACTTCGTCCAATTCCGAGTTAATCGCCAGAGTGATTTTTCCTTCACTCACTTTTTCCATCAACCGGTCAAGAAGTATGCGTTCCGCTTTGAATTTTTCACGTCGATGCACCAGGGTGACATGGCTCGCAATATTCGCCAGATACAAAGCTTCTTCCACAGCTGCATTGCCACCTCCAATAACCGCCACATTCTGGTTTCGGTAAAAAAACCCGTCACAGGTTGCGCAGCCTGATACACCACGGCCCATAAAGGCCTGTTCGGACTCCAAACCCAGATACATGGCCGATGCGCCCGTTGCAATAATCAGCGCATCACAGGTGTAAGTGGCCTGATCGCCGATCAGTGTAATCGGTTTTTCCGTTAATTTTGCCGTATGGATGTGATCAAACACAATTTCGGTATTAAAACGACGGGCATGTTTTTCAAAACGCTCCATCAGCTCCGGTCCCTGCACGCCATCGACATCAGCGGGCCAGTTATCCACTTCAGTGGTTGTCATGAGTTGCCCACCCTGCGCCATGCCAGTGATGAGCACTGGTTTGAGGTTGGCTCGCGCTGCGTAAATCGCTGCAGTATACCCAGCAGGGCCTGAGCCCAATATCAACAAAGGTGAATGCTTCATTTCAGCCATGCCAAAACCTCTTCTTTCTATCTGTTTATTTGGATTAAATTGAACACAACCTGTACAGAGTTCAACATGTGCAATGTCTACCGACAGGCCTCCGATGCTTGTTGACAAATTCTAGCAGGATTCGCTGAAGCTTGACATGAAGGCTCATTAATAAATAACCTGTGGAAGCCGATTTTGACGTAGCGTCCATATGCCCGTATGTCCGGTTACCCAAAAATAAAAAACGTCAATCCCGTGCATACTTCCCGAAGCGACAGCGCAACCGATTATTTGAGTTTATTGATTAATGGGCCCTGACTTCACGTTATAATTTTACATACTCCTGTAGAATACAGTTGCCATGATTAAACTATTTTCTCGAACTCGCCCGGCGGAAAAACGTGCCTATGCAGTCAATCGCGCTCAAGCAACCCATCGTCTGCTGCATGGCGCTGGCGGTGTGTTGGGTATCCTTCTGACTGTTGCACTTACACTGGTTTTACTGACCTATACACCTACAGATCCAGGGTGGTCTCACAACAGCGGTCAACCGGCACACAATCTGGCTGGCGCACCAGGCGCTTATTTGGCTGATGGACTGCTCAGCGTATTTGGATTTTCTGCTTACTGGTGGACAGCGCTCGGCGCCATGCTGGCCTGGCGCACGATGCGCGATAATTTTGGTACGGGTAACGCCACACCCACGACAGCACGCCGTTCTTTTGCCCACGGTGCCGGTTTTGCCTTATTACTCCTGAGCAGTTGCGCGATCGAGTCTATACGACTGCACCATTTAGACCGGTTTTTACCCGAAAAATCCGGTGGCATTATCGGCACATTAATCGGGGATGCCTTAACGCATCTGCTGGGATTTAACCTCGCAACGCTGGTATTACTGGTGATAATAGCCGTGGCATTGCGCCTTTTCTCAGGCATCTCCTGGACCGCAGCGACAGAAACCACCGGTGCATTCCTTGAAAACGGTTTCATTCAGTTACTGGCATGGCATGGGGAGTTGAAGCTGAAATTAATCGGCGCAGACGCCTTGAGACAACGCGAATCAGCCGTGCAAGCACATCGACAACGTACCGCACACCATGAGCCTGTCATCATCGAACCTGGTTCTCCTGTGATCGAAAAATCCGAACGGGTAGAAATTGAAAAGCAGGCACCTTTATTTGTTGAGTTACCCGACTCGCCTTTACCTCCCTTGCATTTACTGGACATCGCCAAGCCCTCTGGCGAGATACCGGCACATGACATTCTGGAATTTACTTCGCGACTCATCGAAAGGAAACTAAACGAATTCAATGTCCAAACACGGGTGGTGGCCGCATTGCCCGGCCCCGTGATTACGCGTTATGAAATCGAACCTGCCTCAGGTGTCAAAGGCAGCCAGGTGCTGAATCTGTCCAAGGATTTAGCGCGCGCATTGTCCGTGGGCAGTATACGTGTGGTGGAAACCATACCCGGCAAAACCAGCATGGCACTGGAGTTGCCCAATCCAAAACGCGAGATCGTACGTTTGTCGGAAATTCTGGAATCCAAAATCTATCAAGACTCGCCCAGTCCGCTCACCCTGGCCATGGGCAAAGACATTGCCGGCAACCCCATCATCGCCGACCTGGCCAAAATGCCGCATGTTCTGGTAGCGGGCACAACGGGCTCCGGCAAATCGGTCGCCATTAATGCCATGATACTCAGTATCTTGTACAAAGCAGATGCCAGCCAGGTACGGATGATTCTCATTGACCCAAAAATGCTGGAATTATCTATCTATAACGACATTCCCCATCTGTTAACCCCGGTGGTCACCGATATGCGTCAAGCCGCCGCTGCGCTCAATTGGTGTGTGGGTGAAATGGAAAATCGCTATAAACTGATGTCAGCACTGGGCGTCCGTAATCTCGCAGGTTACAACCAGAAATTACAGGAAGCCAAAAAAGCGGGCACGCCTTTGCGTCACCCCTTCCCGCTCAACCCTGCCGAACCTGAACCACTGGAAAATCTGCCCTTACTGGTGGTGGTCATCGACGAATTAGCAGATTTAATGATGGTGGCAGGAAAAGCGGTAGAGCAACTGATCGCCCGACTGGCACAAAAAGCCCGCGCCTCCGGCATTCATCTTATTCTGGCCACTCAGCGCCCATCGGTTGATGTGATTACCGGCCTCATCAAAGCCAATGTCCCCACCCGCGTAGCGTTCCAGGTATCGAGCAAAATCGATTCACGCACCATACTCGATCAAATGGGCGCCGAAGCACTGCTTGGACAAGGCGACATGCTGTATTTACCGCCCGGAACCGGTTACCCGCAACGGGTACACGGCGCTTTTGTGGCCGATCACGAAGTACATAAAGTGGTCAATTATCTCAAAAGTCTCGGTGCGCCGCACTATCAGCTCGGCATCCTCGAAACGGCAACAGGCTCAGATGAAAATGAAGACCATTCAAACAGCGATGCTGAATCCGACCCGCTATATGATGAAGCGGTGGCCCTGGTGCTTAAAAGTCGCCGCGCTTCGATTTCCTGGGTACAACGTGAATTACGCATCGGCTACAACCGCGCAGCCCGTTTAATTGAAGCCATGGAAAAAGCGGGGCTGGTCAGTGCGCAACAAGGCAATGGCAACCGTGAAGTCATTCTTCCCAACCAGGAATAAAACCTTATGAAATTAATTTTGATCCTCGCCTTGTTCAGTCTGTCGTCTTCTGCTTCTGCCAACGGTATCGATGTATTGCACGCTTTCATTGCTGACACCCACACTGCACAAGCGCAGTTCACCCAAACCGTGTATGACCGGCACCATGCTGTTCGGCAACAGTCCAGCGGCAGCATGGCGTTTTCGCGCCCGAGTAAATTTCGTTGGGTATATCAGAAACCCTATGCGCAAATTATCGTCGGGGATGGCAAAAAAATTTACCTCTATGACGAAGACTTATCCCAAGTCACCATCAAAAGCATGAATCATGCCTTGGGTAGCAGCCCGGCAGCCCTGCTTGCTGGCGACAATGCCGTTGAAAAATACTACCAATTCAGTGATTCCGGTAACCACGGCGACCTGACCAGCCTGATTGCCACCCCCAAAGACAAAGAAAGCCCCTATCAACACATCGAAATGGACTTTGATCACACACAACTGGTGCGTTTAATCATTCAGGACAATTTTGGCACGACCACTGAACTGAATTTGAATCACTGGGTGCGCAATCCAAAACTGCCGGCCAGCGATTTCACCTTCACCCCCCCTGCGGGCGTAGATGTGGTATCTGATCAGCCGTGAACAGGTCTTTATTCCCGCCTGCAGAAATGTATGTGCCCCTGGCGGAACAATTGCGGCCTCAAACGCTGCGTGAGGTGATCGGTCAGCACCATCTGCTTGACGCCGGACAAGTATTAAGCATTGCTTTTTCCAGCCACCGCGCGCATTCCATGATTCTGTGGGGACCACCCGGCGTAGGGAAAACCACTTTGGCACGCTTGGCCGCGACAGAATTTGATTGCAACTTTATTGCAATGTCTGCCGTGATGGCTGGGGTGAAAGACATTCGTACCGCCGTCGAATCAGCACAACACATGCGCGAGCAATATGGCCGGCAAACTTTATTGTTCATCGACGAAATTCACCGCTTTAACAAAGCGCAACAGGATGCCTTGCTGCCCTACATCGAATCGGGTCTGGTCATTTTTATCGGTGCCACCACAGAGAACCCATCATTTGAAGTCAATGCCGCCCTGCTTTCACGCGCGCAAGTGTATGTACTCAAACCTCTCGACGACACAGACTTGCGTCAATTACTTTCACGCGTGCATGACAAGGCGCTGTCCCATTTGAGTTTTGAAGAGTCCGCCATTGAAAGTCTCATTCGGCTGGCTGACGGTGATGCACGGCGGTTGTTAAATGTGTTGGAACAACTCAATGCCGCCGCACAAACCCAGCATTTTCGCCATATTGATCAAGCCGTACTCAACCAGGTCACAACCAGTAACCCACGCCGCTTTGACAATGGTGGAGACAATTTTTACGACCAAATTTCTGCCCTGCACAAATCAGTTCGCGGTTCACACCCTGATGCCGCACTTTATTGGCTCATGCGCATGCTGGATGGCGGTGCAGACCCACGCTATCTGGCGCGCCGCATCATTCGTATGGCTTGGGAAGACATCGGCCTGGCAGATCCGCGTGCGATGCAAATCACCAATGAAGCCGCGCAAACCTATGAACGCCTCGGCTCTCCAGAAGGGGAGCTGGCCTTGGGACAAGCAGTGATTTACCTGGCCATTGCCGCCAAAAGCAATGCGGGATACAACGCAGTTAATCAGGCAAAAGCGTTCGTCAAACAAGACCGCTCACGCGAGGTGCCTGTCCATCTGCGCAACGCGCCTACACCACTTATGAAAGACTTGGGATATGGCCAAGCCTACCGCTATGCTCACGAAGAACCTGATGCCTATGCGGCGGGTGAAACCTATTTGCCAGAAGGCATGGAAGAGCCGCGCTGGTATCAACCCGTAGCACGCGGCCTGGAAACAAAAATTGCTGAAAAACTGGCCGAATTACGTCGAGCCGATGATGAAGCACAGGACAGATCAGGGTAAAACGGGTATTACAAGACAGTGTTCGTTACCTGTATTGAGTGACGCGCCGATTCCAAAGCCTCCTGCAAACTGTCCTCAGACAACGCATTGAGCGATTCCGCCAACATTTCCGCCCCATTCCAGTTGGCTTTGGGCAACTGCAGGCTGTCCAATTTTTGGACAAACAGGGCTGCAGCACCGCTCACCCGCAGCAAACTTTCCCGCTCACGCATGAGCATCTCAATCTCCCGGCGTAACATCGCAATTTCTTGTTGACTTTGTGGCATAACGAGCTCCCTTTGTTTTTTATACTTTTCCAGTTTAAAACCCCGACAATTCAATGCCAGTATTATGTTTTCACCATATATGGCGCATCCAGTATCTTGCGCACACGTTGCGCCAGAGGCAATCCGATGACCGGTGCCAATTGTTCTGCCGACGCAGCAAATACCGCACCGGCATGACCAAACTGCGTCAACAAAGCTTGCGCCAGCAGAGGGTTGATGCCAGGTAAACCTTCTACCACGTACATTTGCGCACTGCGTGGATCAAATGGTTTACCATTACGCAACACAGGCAGTGCGGGTAAACCGTGCTGCGCAGCATTGGCCATGGCAAACAACAACTCCGCTGTATACCCTTCACTCGCGCTGGGTACCAAAGACACGCCCTGCTCTACCGTCATCCAGGCAAGGGCTTCCCGCATGCGTTGCGGATCACTGTGAAAACGCCCGGTAAACAAATCTCCTTCTACAATATACACTGCCCGGTCTGCACTGGATTTGAGCTTGGCTACCTCACCGAACAAACGCTTGTCCATGATCGCCAAATTAAAATCCATGGCGGATTTGCGTTCCACACGCAGCCCGCCACCCAAATCGAAATCACCGCAATCCAGCTCATCCTCTTGCAAAGACAGCCCGTTGAAACTGCCTGGATAGGTATTCCAATGTATCAAAACCCCCGACTGAGTTTCACGGGGATGGTAGCGAATGGGCGTTAAAAGTTGATTCATGAAACTCGACCTATAGTAAACTGTCTATTTGAGGAAGTAATCGGTGAAATTGTCCGTCAAGGCATTTTGGATGGATGGACGGTCAGCTTGCAAAATTTTGGTCTTTGGAGTTTAGCATGATACGTCTATGGGTTTTGATGATTATCAGTGGCATGACAAGCACTGCCTTCGCCGACTTTGACCCTGCGGGACCAGCCGTGGACTGGAGAGGCCAAATCGTTTCTCAAGCGCCTCAAAATGAGGACACTTGTTTTACCCTGCGTCGTTCGCAGCAGGACACGCCCCCCAACACACCCGAAACCTTCGAGGCTTGCGCCTTCGGCAGTTACAATTCCGACAAATTTCAAGCCGGACACTGGCTGGAAGTGCGCGGCATTTTGCAACCCAAAAATTTAAATGACTTGCCTTGGGTGGGTGCCGCCAATGCCATACCGACTCAAGATCCCGACATACCGGTCATGTATCCTGACCCCATGTTCTATCCAGCGCCATTCGGCCCATTTGGCAACCCCATGATGTACCCAGGCGGTTTTTCCTATGGCATGTCCTATCCATTTTAATCTGCCTGTGATCACGATTAACCTCATCGGCACATTGGCCGGTGCCCTCACCACCATCGCCTTTGTTCCCCAGGTAGTGCGCATTTGGCGCACACAACACGCTGACGACATTTCGACCAGCATGTTTGTGATTTTCATCACTGGAATCATGCTGTGGCTGTGGTACGGCATCAGGCTCAACGCGTGGCCAATTATCATTGCCAACAGCATCACCCTCGGTTTGGCGAGCATGATTTTAGTGCTTAAATTCCACTTTCACAGCAAACGGCAGAAAAATTGACCACTGGTCGCCACACTGTCATTTCTCATCCTGACAGGTTATTTGGGTTTAATTAATCGCTTCAGACCTCATTTGCGGGAACAAGATCACATCGCGAATATTGCTGCATTCGGTCAACAACATGACCAGGCGGTCAATACCGATACCGCACCCTGCGGTTGGTGGCAAGCCATGTTCCAGTGCCCGAATGTAATCCGCATCATAATGCATGGCTTCTTCATTACCAGCTTCTTTTTGACTGACTTGCGCCAAAAAGCGCTCTGCCTGATCCTCAGGGTCATTGAGCTCCGAAAAACCGTTCGCAATTTCACGTCCGGCAATGAACAGCTCAAAACGTTCAGTGATGTCGGCCTGCGCATCCGAACGCCGTGCCAAAGGAGACACTTCCGCTGGATAATCAATAATAAAAGTGGGTTGCAACAATAACATTTCGGTTGTCGCTTCAAAAAAACTCAGTTGTAAACCACCCAAACCATCTGTCGGGGTATATTGCTCTTTTGAATTGGCAAACCAATCCAGCAACCAAACGCGGTCACCCAGTTGTTCCACGCTGTATTGAGGATGATATTTGCGTACGGCGTCAACGATGCTTAAACGATCAAAGGGCTGAGCAAGGTCGATCATTACACCTTGATGCAACACCTGTAGACGCCCGACCGCTTGTTGCGCCACCTCTCGCAGCAAACGCTCAGTAAAGTCCATCATGTAACGGTAATCGCGATAGGCCTCGTAAAATTCCATCATGGTGAATTCAGGGTTATGTCGGGTAGATAGCCCTTCATTCCTAAAATTTCTGTTGATTTCAAATACCTTTTCAAATCCACCCACCACCAGACGCTTGAGGTAAAGTTCTGGCGCGATGCGCAGGTACAATTCCATATCCAGAGCATTGTGATGGGTCACAAAAGGCTTGGCTGCCGCACCGCCCGGAATGGGATGCATCATGGGGGTCTCCACTTCCAGAAATCCTTGTCCGGTCATCCATTGGCGGATAGCCTGCACAATGCGGGAACGGGCCAAAAATACTTGTCGCGAGGCATCATTGGTCATTAAATCCACATACCGTTGACGGTAGGTTTGTTCCTGATTGGTTAAGCCGTGAAACTTTTCCGGTAAAGGTCGCAATGCTTTGACCAACAATCGAATTTCATGGGCTTGAACCGTCAATTCATCGGTCTTGGTGCGAAATAAAATCCCTGTTACCCCCACGATGTCGCCCAGATCCCAATGCTTGAATGCCTGATGCTGAGCCTCACCGACCAAATCATTGCTCAAGTACACCTGCAAACGCCCACTGGAATCCTGTAGCGTGGCAAAACTGGCTTTCCCCATCACCCGCTTGAGCATCATGCGCCCAGCAAATTGCACCGGAACCGATAACTCGCCCAGAACAAGTTTGTCTGTATTCGCATAACGCGTTTGAATATCGCCAGCGAAATCCTTGCGCTCAAAATCATTAGGGAATGCCACGCCTTCCACACGCATTGCAGCCAATTTGGCGCGCCGTTCGGCAATAATCTGATTCTCATCCTGCACATTGATTGTTTCTGCGCCACTCATAACTTAAACCCCTTGTTTCAAACTGGCTTCAATGAACTCATCCAGATCGCCATCGAGCACTTTTTGCGTGTTGGCAATCTCCACATTGGTGCGCAAATCCTTGATACGCGATTGATCCAGCACATAAGAACGGATTTGATGTCCCCAGCCTACATCGGACTTCCCTGCCTCAAGTTTGTCCTGTTCCGCCTGGCGTTTACGCAACTCAGCCTCATACATGCGCGATTTCAACATCGTCATGGCCTCAGCGCGGTTTTTATGTTGTGAACGGTCATTTTGGCACTGCACCACAATGCCGCTTGGGATATGGGTAATCCGCACCGCTGAATCTGTTTTATTGATGTGCTGCCCACCTGCACCGCTGGCGCGGTAAGTATCAACACGTAAATCTGCCGGATTGATGTCAATCTCGATGGAATCATCCACTTCCGGGTAAACAAATACGCTGGCAAACGAGGTGTGGCGTCCACCAGAAGAATCAAAAGGAGATTTACGCACCAGCCGGTGCACACCCGTTTCGGTACGCAAAAATCCGTAAGCATACTCGCCATCCACCCGAATCGAGGCCGATTTCACACCCGCCACATCACCGTCTGACACTTCCAGCAATTCAGCCTTAAAGCCCTTGCGCTCGCAATAACGCAAATACTGACGCAATAGCATAGATGCCCAGTCACACGCTTCCGTCCCGCCCGCACCCGATTGAATATCAATAAAACAATTGTTGGAGTCCATCGGGTTAGAGAACATGCGTTTAAACTCCATGCTCGACACCTGCACATCCAGCCGATCCGTGTCTTCACCCACTGCAATCAGCGTGTCTTCATCACTTTCATCGCGCGCCATATCAAACAAATCTCGCGTATCGGCCAGATCTTGTGTGATTTGCTGAATGTTGAGCACCACCGCCTCAAGCGATTTCTTCTCTTTACCCAAGGCCTGCGCGCGCTTGGGATCACTCCAGATGGCCGGATCTTCGCTTAATGCATTGACTTCTTCTAATCGCAACACCTGATTATCAAAGTCAAAGATACCTCCGTAATGCTGCCACCCTGTCTACCATACCTACGAGCAAACCATCAATCTGATTGATACGTTCCGCTTCCATTTTGCTCACACCTGTCTGTTACGAAACCGTGAATTATAACAGCATGAAGCCACTGAGCATATTGGGGAAATTGATATTTGCAGCAATACCTGAGCCAGTAACAACCTGTATCGCCATCCTGGCAAGCCTTGCATACTTAACTGAAGCCATATATCCTTATCGGGATAAGCGGGTCCAGTAACGAAAAACAATCAATGACCAGGATCGAATCCATAAATCACAAAAAAGTGACTATTGAAGACCTGATTAAAACACACAGCATAGCGCTCAGCATGCGTCACGAAAATTCAGGGAAGTGACATACTAATTATGGTTGAATTAAGCCTTCTGCAACACATACTGGCCATACTGTCGGGTGCAATCATAGGCTTCGCCCTTGGTCTCATCGGCGGTGGAGGATCAATTCTGGCGGTCCCCCTGTTATTGTACGTAGTGGGTTATCCCAATCCGCATGTGGTGATTGGCACCACTGCATTGGCCGTTTCAGCGAATGCTTATCTGGCCATGATCCCGCATGCACGTGCAGGCAATGTGCGCTGGCGGGCTGCCATCACATTTGCCATACCCGGCGCGCTGGCCGCGCTGTGCGGTGCGTTGCTGGGGAAACTGGTAAACGGCCACAAATTATTGTTTCTGTTTGCACTGCTGATGCTGGCAGTCGCTTATTTCATGGTGCACCCAAGTGCGCAACGCTTGATGAAGCCTTCCCAACACGCTCCTGCACTCGAAAAAACGGCGCTACTAATTGGTGTTGGAACGGCCACAGGCATGCTTGCCGGTTTTTTCGGGATAGGCGGCGGCTTTTTGATCGTACCGGGACTCATGCTGGCAACCGGAATGCCTATCCTCAATGCCATTGGCTCTTCACTGTTTTCAGTGGGTACTTTCGGACTGACCACTGCACTCAGTTACGCCTGGTCCGGATTGCTGGATTGGGGAGTCGCCGCCTTGTTCATCATCGGCGGCGTATTGGGGGGGTGGTTAGGCGTCAATCTCGCCACCCGTTTCGGACATCACAAAAACAGGTTAAATCGCATTTTTGCTTTCATTGTGATCGTCACTGCGGTGTATATGCTGTACCGCAACATTCAAGCGTTCCATCATTGAACCCAAATTATCCGTCAGGACGCGAGATGATGGCGAGGCAAGTTGCAAGACAGTTTGGGGGATAGAGAGAAGCCTGTAGTGAACGATGAACGTCGAACAGGTCGGGGAAATGGTTGCTTGTGACCGCCAGCACGCGCGTGGGCTCGAAGAGCCGCCTGATGGATAATTTGGGTTAAAACAAAAGATCAAAAAACAGTCATTTTAAACTGGCGAGTTAAAAAGACAAATACCGGGCATTTTCATTCAAAATATCCTTATCGCCGCAAACGTAAATAAATTTCCGGCAATTTTTTCGGTAAATCATTGAGATGCGCCAACACCATATAATGACCCTCACCAAATATTAACGGTAAATATTCGCTACCTGCCGCATCTAGCGTGATGCAAAAAGGGTGCACGCCCACATCCAAAGCCTCCTTGACCGCCATGCGGGTATCTTCCTGCAAATAGCGTTCATCTCCCCCATCATCATAATCGGCAGGACGCCCATCTGATAAAATCAGCAGCAAGCGACGGGACGCCGGTGCATCCTCAAATCCTGTCAGCGCATGACGAATGGCAGCACCCATACGGGTCGCCAAACGCCCGGACAAACCACCCAACACCGCTCTGGTGTGTGCGTTAAGTCGCTCACCAAACCCCTTAATCGTGTAATAGCTTACATTATCGCGGTATTTGGAGGCAAAACCAGCCAAACAATACGCATCCCCTACCGCTTCCATACTTTCTGCGAACAGCAACATCGCTGCGCGAATTCTATCCACCACGCGACCGCCTTCTGGACTGATTTGCATAATGGAAGTGGACAGGTCTGCCAACAAAGTCACCGCAGTATCACGATGTTGAACACGGTGCTGACGATAGATATTGGCGGAGGGTGCCATGCCGGTGCGGCGCTCTACTGACCATGTCACGCAGGCATCCAAATCCAGTTCGTCGCCTTCAAATTGGCGTCGCTTGGGTGCGCTACGCAAAGGTTTTTGGGCACTTAACGCGCGTTTCAACCGTTTGAGTACTGAAGCATACTGCATGGACAGACGGTCAGCTTCGGTCGCATCGGATTCAGTTAATTTCTTTTCCTGCACCCATGCCCACTGACGCTTGTAACGCTTGTCGCGGTAATCCCATTCCGGGTAAGGGTGGCCTTTTTCACTGAATTCAATACTGCGTCCCAACCCTTCCACGTGAGCGGGTTGCGGAATCCCTACCCCAACACGCCCCCCTGACCCGGCCGTTTTTTCAGGTGGAATTTCCATATCGGGGTCTTCACCCGCTGCATGTTGAGGCAAGGTGGACGTTTTAGTCTGTTCTTTTCGCCCGGAATCATCCGGTTTGGCCTGCACATCGTTGACTTCCGGTTTGTGTTCCGCCTCATCCAGCACCACACGGGGATAAACCGGCTGCGCAGCATTGGGCGAACGTCCAGGCAAATAAGCCCAGGCACGTTCCGCCAACGTCACCGGGGGCAGCGTCGCTTCACTGTAGATCTGTTTTGCCACAGTGAAGGCATCAACGATGCTTGCGGTATCATCCAGCAAAGGGCGCAGCACTTCAAATTCCGCGTTGTGCACGGCGCCTTCTTCAAGCCAGTGCAGACTGCGTTTTGCCCATTGCCAATAGATGCCTGCGGCATCCATTGGTGCAGCGGAAGCATCGGTCGCCGCACGCAACCGATGCAAATAATTGGGAATCAACTGGCCAAGACGGGCATCCACGCGCACATCTTCGCACAAATCAAATATCAACTGGAATCGCACCATGTCTTCGCCGAATTGAGCGAACAAAGGGCGCCAGGTGATGCGTTGCGCACTGTCTAACGGCGGATGCTTCATGCCCACGGCTTGAAACAGCCCTTCAACATAACGACGCTCATAAGAATGGAAATGCAGATGCCCCGCACTGTGCAGCAGGGCCAGCATGGCTTCTTCGCGCGCTGGCATGGCGCGCGGCAAATACAGTGTCTGCCCGTCGGTTTCAACAAAAGCTCGGCCTTTGTCTGGCGACCAATCGCTGTCTAACACCTCCAGCGTTTCACCAAACCACGCCAAAAGGATCAGCTGAAACAGGCGGTGATGTTCGGCAAGTCGAAAACCCGGCAAATTTTCCAGTAAGATGCTCATACTTTCTTCCGATTCCAACCGGAAATAAGCTTCACCCCGTAATCGCCCTGCCTGAAGAATATCTGCGCCACGCTTGGCCCATGGCTGCACGGCTTCAATCCCCAACAAATCACGGACACGCACCGCGCCAGTTAAATAAGTGCCTAATGCCAAATGACGCTGTTCAAACAACGTCACACTGGGCAACACGACCTCTTCGATACCTGCCAGGCCATGCACACCGGCAAACGCATTGACCGGACAATTGAAATAAGCCGCGCCGGATTCCAAATGACGTGCGCACCAGTCCAAACCCATATCCGACCAGCGCAACATTCCCACTTCGCCCATTAAGGTGCAGGCTGCCGGCAATTGTTCCATAAACCCTGACACGGCTTTCCAGGAACCGCGCCAAGCGGTAAAACGCAGCGCTTGCCGAACCCAGGGCACGATACCCGGACAGGCCAATGCCGCTTGCGCACTGCCGCGAATAAATACCTTGCCCGCATCACGGTCATGCTCAAACATTTTTTTGCATGCCTGTAACCATTCCAGCGCGATGTCACCCCCAGCGCGCTGAATGTCGGGCAAAGCGGCCAGACTGTCACGATGCGCCACAAAGCTAATGGCTTCCATCTCCACCAACAGTTGCTGAATAGCAACCAGTGTGGTGGCATCAGATTGATCTCGCCCGCTCATCAGTAATTACGAAAAATGTGCACGTGCAATTTCCAGCAATGCCTCGCTGAGTTCCGCATCGTCAGTAATCGGGTTGATCAGCGCCACCTGACACGCCTCAATGGGACTAAGCCCCGCCGCCATCATGTTGGCGGCATACACCAATGCACGGGTTGAAGTGGCTTCTTCCAGACCATGATCCTTGAGTGCACGTGCACGCTGCCCCACTTCCACCAATGGATTCAACAGCGCCTCGGGCAAATCCGGCACTTCGCTGCGCACAATGCTACGCTCCACTTCAGCGTTTGGATAGTTGAAATTAATGCCGATAAAACGCTGCTTGGTCGAGGGTTTAAGGTCTTTTAGCACGGTTTGGTAGCCCGGATTGTAGGAAATCACCAGCATAAAATCCTCGTGCGCCTCGATCTCCTGGCCCTTTTTCTCCAGTGGCAACTGGCGGCGATGATCGGTGAGCGGGTGAATAATAACGGTACTGTCCGTACGCGCTTCCACAATCTCATCCAAATAACAGATAGCACCGACTTTGACGGCACGCGTTAACGGCCCGTCCTGCCACACCGTCCGATCACCTTCCAGCAAAAATCGACCAATCAAATCTGAACTGGTTAAGTCTTCATGACAGGAAACAGTGACCAAAGGCCGCTTTAAACGCCAGGCCATATATTCCAGGAAACGTGTCTTGCCACAACCAGTCGGGCCTTTCAGCATCACGGGCAAGCGCTTTTTCCATGCGGCCTCAAAGATCGCAATTTCATTGTGCTGCGCCTGATAAAACGGTGCGGCAGCGTCATCCTCCACGGGCGCTTGAACAATATCGCGCTCAACGCCCCGCAAACGGTTAAACAGTGTTTTCATACTATCTCCAGGCGGTTTTCACGCTCCGCACGCGATCTCATGAACAAATACACATGCCTGACCGTCCGCACCGCCATCGCTTCTGGTTTCACTGGCAAGGCATCTTGTCGATCCATTAACAAACAGTTTTGGTAAAAGACCAATTCACGACAATTGTCACGGATCGTATTCCAGGACGGATCTCCCTTCACCAGAATTTTAAATGACTCAAGCAAATCATCCTGTTCCGTAGGTGGTTCTGTCTCACCGACATCCATAATATAGGCAACGATCATGCCCCTAACCAGGCTCATGGACTCCCTCACCAAAGGTTCAAGAGGAGGCAATTCACCTGCAAGTAGAACACGTTCAAATTGGTTGATTGCCACATCGGCGCGATCAAAAGTTTCGATTAATGCGGAATGATTCATAAGTTAGACTAGACCGGATGAAAGTTTAAGAATAAAATTACAACGATGCAGGGGTGTTCGTTCATAACCAAATAAACATATCCATTTGGTTGTTGACAAGCCTTTCGTGCACATAGAAGACTATTTTACTCAACTTTAGCCACCAACGGAATACCGATATGAAAAAGCTGGTCAAACTCATCAAACTCAACAATCTGGAATACAACGCTAATCGCGATCCAGCCGTCTATCGTCGTTGTGCCAATGAAAATTTTCGCATTCAGGCTTTGATTGATGGCACTGGCAAGGTTGAATGCAGCTTAACCGATTCCAGCGGAAAATTACTCAACCAACAAAGCGTTGATGCCCCAGGCACCTATACCCATGAAATTGGTTTTGCTACGCCAGGCGTTCGTATCGTCACCTTGACCATCAAAGGTCAAGGCCAAACCATCACTCAAGATTTACTTCTGGATGTCATGGAACACGCTTGGCACGGCTAAGCTGCCAAACACACCAGTCCGCCCACAACTGCGCTTTGGCGCCAGCATTTGCCAACAGTTGTTCGGGCGGCTCACTCAAAAACACAGGGCAAGATGCCTGGTAAAGCGATACACCGATATTTCCCGCAACCGGATTTAGCTGATCATTTTCAGATTGGCTGAGCTGCTGAAACAACTGCGGGTGACAGACCCATAGCCACTGTGGCATTTCGATCTGCATCGTAGCACCCAACTCAACACGAACAAGTTCAAACTCTTGCTTCATACTTAACTGCAAAGCACGGAATACGTTGCCCAACAGCATAGCCGCATCATCCACAGGTGTTTTTTCCAACACCATCCAGCCTGTCGCCCCATCAGCATCTGTCAATACCCGCACCATCCAGATGGGTTGAGGTGGGTTTTTTTGGGGTCGCAATTGCCATATGGGGGCAAGCTCAAGCACTTCAAGCGCAGCATCACTCAACATGATTTCATGTCCAAACACATTAACACTGCATCCTCGCGCCCCTGTTCTGCCGGATAATAATTTTTGCGCACGCCGACCTGAATAAAACCCAGACTGTCATACAAACGTCGTGCCACATGGTTAGACGGGCGCACCTCCAGCCACATTGAGGCATAACATTCAGCCTGTGAACAAGCGATTAAATGCCTTAACATTGCCCGACCATAACCCCATCCCTGACGGGATAAAGTCACCGTCAGATTAAGTAAATGTATTTCGTCCACCACAGACATAGCCACCGCATAAGCAACAATTTCACCGGCTTCCTCATACACGCAACAACGATTACCCGCCATTAAGGCACTCGAAAAATTACCTGATGTCCACGGGAAAGGGTAACAATCACGGTCAATTTCTGCAATTTGCGGCAGGTCTTCCTCGCTCATTGGACGTAATAAATGCCGGAACAACACGCGTTAACGCTCACAAATTTTCAAAGCGACCCGATCACGCACGTACAAAGGCACTGCCAATTCAGGGGCAACACCACGTCCTGCAGCGAACTCTCGTGCAGCCAACCCCGCAACCTCTTTTGCTTGAGGGAAAAGTCCTGACTCAATACCAAGCAAATGCTTATTCAATTTAGCGACCAACTCATTCTCATACACCACAAAACCATTGCCACAACCCATCCAATCCCCATCATCCGGCAGCGATACGGCTTCAGCACGACATACTCGCGGCGGAGACACTTCATGCCATCCCTGCAAGCCATGCTGGTAGCAAGCATAGTACACCTCACCCATGCGCGCGTCCAAACAGGCCAACACCCGCTCAGCTTGTGTCGCCGCAGCCAGGGCCAGCAAACTGGAAATACCCACGACCGGTACATCCAACCCAAACGCCAAACCTTGTGCCACCGCGCAGGCAATTCGCAAACCTGTAAAAGAACCCGGGCCGCTCGAAAACGCAATCGCATCCAAATCATCGAGTTCAAGCTTCGCTGCAGCCAGTACGCTCCGGCACTGGGGTAGCAACAATTGCGAGTGTCGTTGGCCTGCATGCTCGCCCTGCTGAGTCAGAAGGCCATCACGCCACAAGGCCACTGAACAATATTCGGTCGAAGTTTCTAATGCGAGCACATTCATGAATAATTATCCGGGTTAACTGCTTATTTATCAAAATTCCTTGCCGGTTCGAGATCCCGCTCTTCAGGACAGGCAGAAGTACCACACCCCAGCGAAAGCTGGCGTGATATATGGCGCGGTTGGAAAGGCGATGCACACGCCTTTCCAACTGAATAGCCATCGACCATATGGATAATAACCTTATTACTGCGACTAAGTTTTGCCCGTCACCCGACCGGCGAGTTCGCTACGAATTCATTCCGGGTAATTGATTCAACGTCCCTGCGAACCTGACGAATGATTCGGGTTAAAGTTCGCGCACCAACCGGAATCCGAGATTGACATCCAGTTCATCGCGCAATCTCGGCCAACGTGCGGCACTCCGTGAGACCGCAGCAGGATCAAACCAGGACCCCCCTTTGGTCACAATACGCTCATTTTTACCTCGTGCAGGCACATCGTGTGCGTCTCGCGGCGTACGCGTGTGATCAGGATACCAGGGTGTTGCCGTGAGCTCCCAAACATTGCCATGCACGTCATGCAAACCCCACAGATTGGGTGGTTTGCCACCCACCTCCGCTGCCCAATTCAAAGAGGCGCACTGCGAAAAAAAAGGCCAGGGACGCTTTGCATTCGGTAATGGGAACATGGGTTTAAACGACACCTCTTTACAACTGACCGTGTCACCGAAATGAAATGGTCCACTGCTGCCAGAACGGGCAGCATATTCCCATTCCGCCTCGGTGGGCAAGCGATACGACTTACCTGTTTCGCGCATCAACCAGGCTAAATAAAGCTCAACATCAGCCGTCCGAACATTGACAACCGGTTCCTGTCCCTTTGACCGGATTAACTCACGCAACGAGCGAAAACCTGTCGCCTGGGCGAATTTTTCCCATTGATCTGCGGTAACAGTGAAACGGCCTATCGCAAAAGCATGCGTCACTTGCACACGAAATTGGGGTGCTTCATTCATGTCATGCCCCACCTCTGTCGCAGGTGAACCGATTTCAAACCAGCCGGCAGGAATGACCGCCATTTCCGGCCCTTTGGATCCATCTCCCAACAGGGTATCACTAAAATACACCGACACCCCTGCCGCATGTGCCGCTTCTTGCTGTACCTTACGCAGACTCGCCGCATCCATATCATGAACAAATCGCATAACGCAGAACACCCAATTCAGATCAAATTCAGATCAATGAAGGTTACGCGGAATAACGTGCCACACCGGCCATAATCTCAGCGTGAGCTGCCTCAGTATCTTCCCATTCTTCAACTTTTACCCATTTCCCAGGCTCAAGATCCTTATAATGTTCGAAGAAGTGACTAATTTGCGCCAAAGTTAACGGTGATAAATCACGCACGCTTTTTACGTTTTGATACAAAGGACTCAATTTATCGACTGGCACGGCAATCAGCTTGGCATCTACACCTGATTCATCACTCATTTTCAACATGCCGATGGTGCGACAACGCACCACTACACCCGGCATCAATGCAAAAGGGGTAATCACTAACACATCGACCGGATCACCATCTTCCGACAATGTCTGGGGAATGTAACCATAATTGCACGGGTAATGCATAGCAGTGGACATAAAACGGTCGACAAAAATCGCGCCGCTCTCTTTATCCACTTCATATTTTATTGGCGCCCCATTCATCTGAATCTCAATAATGACATTAAAATCATAAGGTAAATCTTTACCTGCCGACACTAAATTCAAGCTCATTCGTCTCTTTCAAAAAGAAATTTCAAAACAGTATTATAACGCATGCTTCACCTGATTTTTTGCCAGTGGCTCGTAAATGAATAAATGGGCTTATGTTGTCGTGTATTCTGGATGGATGCAAGACGCAAAGTGCGGCGCGTTCCATTCACAAGTTTTGCAACGTCGCAGACGCCAGAATACGAAGCAACCCGCCTGACTGGGGTCGCTTTGTAATGCTGACCAGGGCGCGAGACGTACAGCAGTATTGTTGATAACAAGCGGCTTGCAACACAGGGATGCGTACAAAGCGACCCCAGCATAAGTCTATTTATTTACGAGCCCTAATGCATCCACCAAATAAAAAACGGAGCACAGGGCTCCGTTTTTTATTCACAACAAAAGGGTATTAACCCCAAGAACGACCAGTCCGTGCATTACCCGTTCGGTTTCCAGTCGCTGGACGTGCGGCACGCTCATCTGAAGAACGTCGTGGAGCAACCTCCACATTACCATTCACTTCACGCTCATGTCCCGATGCACGGCCTTGACTTAAGCCCAGAGATTGACCGGCAGAGCGTTCCTGACTGGCAGGACGGCCCTGGCCCCATGATTGACCGGCTGAACGTTCCTGACCGGCAGGACGGCCCTGACCCCAAGACTGCCCACCTGAGCGTTCCTGACTGGCAGGACGGCCCTGACCCCATGATTGACCAGCTGAAGAACGATCCTGACCGGCAGGACGGCCCTGACCCCAAGACTGCCCACCCGAGCGATCCTGCCCAGCAGGGCGGCCCTGACCCATCGTTTCATTGCCAGCACGTTCCTGATTGCCACGATTATCGTTGTATGAACGCGCTTCACGCGGGGCACCAAAATCACCCCCACCGCGCTGCTCGCGTTGTTGACCGTAACCCGAACGCGGCTGATCATTGCGGCCATAACCACCACGGTGCTGGCCACCTTCCGGGCGACCACGTCCGCTTGGCGCACCGCTACGCGGCTTGAATTTGGGTTCCAAACCTTCAATCACTTGTACAGGAATGTTTTGTCCCGTGAATCGCTCAATGCGTTTCAATTGCAAAGCATCACGTGGACTGGCCAATGACACAGCAATACCATGTGCACCTGCACGGCCCGTACGACCAATCCGGTGCACGTAATCTTCAGGATTTTTTGGTAAATCATAGTTAATCACATGCGTAACACCTGGCACATCCAGGCCGCGCGCAGCCACATCAGTGGCTACCAGCAAACGTAAATTGCCGTGCCGCATTTGGGTAATCGTGCGTGTCCGCGCGCTTTGATGCATATCACCGTGTAACGCGGCGACTTTATGACCTGCCGCAGACAAATCATCAGCCAGGCTGTCTGCATCACGTTTCGTTGCTGTGAAGATAATCGCCTGATTAATATCAACATCATTAATCAAGTGCGTTAACACACGATTTTTATGCATCAGGTCATCAACATAGTGCATATGCTGCGCAATATTTTCGTGTTTTGCCTGCTGATGCGCAATTTCAATACGCTGGGGGTTTTTAAGCAACTCAGTCGCCAAACGTGCGATGTTACCTTCAAACGTCGCCGAAAACATGACCGTCTGGCGTGTCGTCGGCGTGGCATTGGCAATTCGTTCTACATCCTCGAAGAAACCCATGTCCAACATTCGGTCGGCTTCGTCCAGCACCAACATTTCCAAACGTGAGAAATCAATACGACCACGATCCAAATGATCGATCAAACGACCTGGTGTGGCCACCAAAATGTCGTATGGTTGTGACAGCATACGATTTTGTACGGGATAAGGCATACCACCCAACACACTCACCACTTTCACGCGATGCAGGCCACTGCTGTATTTTTCCGCAGCGGCAGTCACTTGCAATGCCAATTCACGGGTTGGTGTCAACACCAGAACACGCGGTCCACGCGCTTGAATAGTACTGGGTGTACACAATTTTTCCAGAGCAGGCAGAATAAATGCCGCAGTTTTTCCGGTACCCGTTTGAGCCGATGCGAGCACATCATGCCCTTTCAGTATCAACGGGATAGCAGACAGTTGAATAGGTGTGGCTTCTGTATAACCCAAGTCGGCAACAGATTTAAGAATAGCGGGGTTTAAGCCCAAGCTTTCGAAAGACATACAATTTCCTTTTTTAAAAAACGCAAAGCAAAGCCGACCATAACAGGCTGTATAGTCACCTGAGTCGGCAAGAAACATCGTCGCCAACCAGGTTAAATTGCGTTTTCAAGAAAATTGCCGAAACGCGAAGGGTCAGGGATCGATGGTACATAACCCGGATACTTTTTCACCCAGTGCACGCAGAACAACTCACGGGAACTTTGAATAAGGATTAATCCGGGATAAACAGTCACACTGTATCAATTTGCATACACAGTGACCGCATGACATTTGGTGTTGTCGCGTTTAGAAAAACAACGCAAGCGCCCAAACCGCCAAAATGTAGGGCACATTATACGGGTGTTTCAAAAAAACTCAAGTCAAATAACATGAAATTCAAATTATTTATTGACTATTTACTGAATTTTGTCTGATGTTTAATATTGCTGACATGATTAACGTGCTAAAATCTCACGTTTTTTATAATCCAACTGCAATCCAGTATCAAGCAGACACGTTCCCGTCACATTAACCCGTCACGAGCACTGCCCAAATTATTGATTATGGATACAACTTGATTTAACGCAGCATTTACTCACGGAATAAGACATGTCTCGCCAACTCAGAAATATCGCCATCATTGCCCACGTTGACCACGGAAAAACCACTCTGGTTGACAAACTGCTGCAACAATCGGGCACCTTTGCCGCGCACCAGGCCGTCAGCGAACGCGTCATGGACAGCAACGACCTTGAAAAAGAACGCGGCATCACCATCACCGCAAAAAACACTGCGCTACAATATCGCGACCACCATATCAATGTGGTGGACACCCCAGGACACGCCGATTTTGGCGGTGAAGTTGAACGCGTTTTGTCGATGGTGGACGGAGTGTTATTGCTGGTTGATGCCGTAGAAGGTCCCATGCCCCAAACTCGCTTCGTCACACGCAAGGCGCTGGCGCTTGGACTGAAGCCCATTGTCGTGGTCAATAAAATTGACCGTCCGGGTGCTCGTCCAGACTTTGTAATCAGCGCCACATTCGATTTATTCGACAAACTCGGCGCAACGGAAGAACAGCTCGATTTTCCAGTGGTTTATGCCTCTGCACTGAATGGTTTTGCCAAGCTTGAACTTTCCGACACCAGTGACGACATGACCGCTTTATTTGAGACCATCCTCAAGCATGTTCCTGCCCCGGAAGGCGATCCCGATGCCCCGCTGCAATTACAAATTTCCGCGCTGGATTATTCCAGCTTTGTCGGTCGGATTGGCGTGGGCCGCATCACAAATGGCCGCATCAAGTCCGGCCAGGCAGTGGGTGTGGTGGCAGGATTGGATGCGCCCGTTAAATCGGGCCGGATTAACCAGATACTGGGCTTCAGGGGACTTAATCGCGTACTGCTTGACGAAGCGGAAGCCGGCGACATTGTACTGATTAATGGTATTGAAGAAATCGGTATTGGCGTGACCATCTGCGACAAGGAAAATCCTCATCCATTGCCCATGCTGAAAGTGGACGAACCCACTTTAACCATGAATTTCCAGGTCAATGACTCACCTCTGGCTGGCACAGAGGGGAAATTTGTGACCAGTCGCCAGATTCGCGATCGACTGAACAAAGAACTGCTGACCAACGTAGCGCTACGGGTTGAAGACACTGAAGATGCTGACACCTTTCTGGTTTCCGGACGCGGTGAACTTCACCTCACGATCTTACTGGAAAACATGCGCCGGGAAGGCTTTGAAATTGCCGTATCCAAACCGCGTGTCGTGATCAGGGAAATCAATGGCGAAAAGCAGGAACCCTATGAAGCGCTCACCGTCGACGTAGAAGAAACCAATCAGGGCAGCGTCATGGAAGAGTTAGGCCGCCGTCGCGGCGACTTGCAAGACATGCAACCGGATGGTCATGGCCGTGTGCGTTTGGAATACCGTATCCCGGCACGCGGCTTAATCGGATTTCAATCTGAATTCATGACGATGACCAGAGGAACCGGCATCATGGCGCACGTATTCGATGAGTACGGCCCCATGAAAGCCGACATGCCCAGCCGCAGGAATGGTGTGCTGATCTCCCAGGAGCAGGGCGAAGCAGTGGCTTATGCATTGTGGAAACTTGAAGACCGTGGCCGCATGTTTGTCACGCCAGGCGATAAATTGTATGAAGGCATGATCATCGGGGTACATAGCCGTGACAACGATTTGGTGGTCAACCCCATCAAAGGGAAACAATTGACCAACGTCCGGGCATCAGGCACTGACGAAGCCGTGCGCCTTACGCCTTCTGTGAAACTCACGCTGGAATCAGCAGTAGAATTTATTGAAGATGATGAATTGGTGGAGATTACCCCTCAATCCATTCGTTTACGCAAGCGTTACTTGACGGAGAATGAACGTAAACGTAACCGTTGATTCACACGCATTTATTTTGCTGTCAATTCGTGTTATTTTACTGAGAGAATGAATTAACCAGGCGTTGCACGATGCAAAAGACTCAATGATCGTGTAACGACCTCTAAAACCAGATTTTTAAATGGAGCATAAGCATGACTGTTGAACACACCCTGTCGATTATTAAACCTGATGCGGTCGCAAAAAATGTAATCGGTAAAATTTACCAGCGCTTTGAAGATGCCGGACTGCGCGTGATCGCCGCCCGCATGATGCATCTTTCACGTAAAGAGGCTGAAGGTTTTTATGCTGTGCACAGCGCCCGGCCATTCTTCAAGGATCTGGTTGATTTTATGATCTCCGGACCCGTGATGGTACAAGCGTTATGCGGCGATAATGCCGTACAAATTCATCGCGATTTAATGGGTGCTACCGATCCGAAAAAAGCGGCAGCCGGTACCATCCGTGCCGATTTTGCGGACAGCATTGATGCCAATGCGGTACATGGGTCCGATTCACAGGAAAATGCTGCGATTGAAATTGCCTATTTTTTCCCGGCTTTGAATGTCTATCCCCGTTAAATCGGAGCCCCGCGAACAGACATGACCATGCAAAATCTACTTGATTATGACTTGAAAGGGCTGACTGATTACTTCGCTCAACTCGGCGAAAAGCCCTTTCGCGCCAAACAGGTAGCGCGCTGGATTTACCATTTTGGCGCCTCGGATTTTGCTGAAATGAGTGACCTTGCAAAATCCTTGCGTGAAAAACTGACGCACGAAGCAGCCATCATTCCGCCAACCTTGTTGACGGAGCAATCCGCCAACGATGGCACCCGAAAATGGCTGCTTGATGCAGGGGGCAAGAACGGTGTTGAAACCGTCTATATCCCTGAAGACAAACGCGGCACGCTGTGCATTTCATCGCAAGTTGGGTGCGCCCTCGCCTGCACGTTTTGTTCAACGGGTCGCCAGGGGTTCAACCGCAACTTAACAACCGCCGAAATCATCGGGCAGTTGTGGTGGGCGAATCGCGCCCTGGGACAAGCCCCCAATGGAGAAAGGCTGATTACCAATGTGGTAATGATGGGCATGGGTGAACCACTGGCCAATTATGCCAATGTGCTGACTGCACTGAATTTGATGTTAGACGACCATGCTTATGGGCTTTCGCGCCGGCGTGTTACTGTCAGCACTTCCGGTATGGTTCCCGCTATTGACCAGCTACGGGAAGATTGCCCTGTGGCATTGGCCATTTCGCTGCACGCACCCAATGACACACTGCGCGACGAATTGGTGCCCATCAACAAAAAATACCCGCTCAATGTCTTGATGGCAGCTTGCCAGCGCTACCTTGAGAAAGCACCCCGCGACTTCATCACTTTTGAATACATTATGCTTTCTGGTATCAATGATCGACCAGAACATGCACAACAACTGATTAACCTGGTACGCGATGTACCCTGTAAATTTAACTTGATTCCCTTTAATCCATTTCCAAATTCGGGCTATCAACGCTCCAGCCCCGAATCCATCCATCGATTTCGAAGCACGCTTATGGCTGCCGGGCATGTGGTCACCACCCGAAAAACAAGAGGGGATGACATCGATGCGGCATGCGGGCAATTAGCTGGCCGTGTACAGGACAAAACTCGTCGCACCACTCACCGTATGGAGTTTGCATGATGAAATGGTCAACCTTTGCATTCCTTGCCTGTCTGTTTTTTGGCGGCCTGAGCGACGCGCTCATTGCACAAGCCGCTTCCGGTCAGTTTTCCCAAGTCTCCACAACAGACACGGGGACGGAAAGTACCGCGCAGACACGGGCACGTATCCATACAGAACTGGGTGCGGGTTATTACAGCCGTGGCCAGTATAAAGTCGCGCTGGATGAGTTGCAACAGGCTCTGAATGCCGATTCCAGTGACGCCCAGGCGTATGGTATATTGGGTTTGGTTTATATGGCACTTCATGAAGACCAACCCGCAGAAAAAAACTTCCAGCGCGCACTGGATCTATCTCCCAATCAACCTGAAATTCACAATAATTATGGCTGGTATTTATGCAGCCGTCATCAATATGACGAAGCCATCAAACAATTCAACATCGCCATCGCTAATCCCTTATACACTTCCCCGCAAAGTGCGCTCACCAATGCGGGTTTGTGTTCAGTCCAGGCCGGACAAATCGAACAGGGACAAGCTTATCTGGAAAAATCACTCAATCTTAACGGCGACCAGCCTCCTGCCCAAACTGAATTAGCACAACTGTACTACCAGGAAGGACGTTATACCGAAGCAAGCTCGCTCATCAGTACGCTGATTGACAAGCAGGCTGATGCAAAACTACTTTGGTTGGGATTGCGCATCGCGCGGAAAACAGGCGATCACAATGCTGAGTCTTCAGATGACTTGCTGCTACGCAATCAATTCCCCAATGCACCAGAGACAAAATTACTTTTGCAGGGAAAGTACAACTGATGGACGAAACAACTCCTCCACAGGCAGACCTTTCTATCGGATCTCGCCTCAATCAAGCCAGAATTCAAGCCGGTCTGAGCATCAGTGACATGTCTGAACGCATCAAATTCAGTGTTCGCCAAATCGAAGCACTGGAAAACAATGAATTTGAGCAGCTTGGTCTGGGCTTTAGCCGCAGTTTTTTACGCAGTTATGCGCGCGCACTCGATCTCGATGCCAATACGCTTATCGACGATTTGCCGAACACAAGTGTTTCACAGACCTCCAAATTAAACATTCATGACGAACAAATTGCGCTGAATCAACGCAATTCGCTTTGGAAAATTGTTGTGGGGACAATCATCTTATTGATGATACTCATCGCGCCCTGGTTTATTTATCGCTGGCTGTCACAAAGCGACGCCATGCCCGCCACCGACTCAAAACCAGTATCTGCTGTCAGCGCACGGCCTTCTGCCCTACCGGTAACCTCCATTTCCCGGCCGAATGTTGTCAGCACAACGAATCCACGACCCAACAGCATTTCAGCACCCATCCCAACCATCGCGCCTTTGAATCTTAAAGCGGGGCCAAATGTGGAGGCCCCCACAGCGACGACAAGCACTGAATCAAACACCGCTACGTCGAACACCACAACTTCGGGGTCCACGTCATCCATGGCTGCCTCCCCAAAAACTGCGACGACGAATGCATCCGTTCCAAACCCCATTGCCACCACTCAGGCAGCGCCAAATTCTGCAGCGTCGGGGCCCGCAACGCCAGCCTTGCCGTTGCCTGCGCCAACCAATAACGGCAATACCACATCCTCAGTCATCACTGTACAACCCATACAAAACTTGCAGTTACAGTTTAACGGCGATGCCTGGGTAAGAATTCGCGATAACCAACACCACACGCTGACATCACACCTGTATCAAACTGGTCAACACGCCAGTTTTTCTGCCCCGGCCCCACTGTCGTTAGTGATTGGTAACGCTGCGCAGGTTTCCCTCACTGACAACGGTCAGGTCATTGATTTAGTGGCTCACACAAAAAACAAAGTGGCCACCCTGACATTGGGAACCACAAAATAACAGGCCACGGAATCATCATGTGAATTGGTACAAAAACAAACCCTATATCGTCCGCATTAATTTAAAAGACATCACACGATTAAACCCATTAGACCAAACAAATGTTCAACACACCCATAACCCGTCATTTTACCCAAACCGTCATGGTGGGACACATCGCCGTAGGCGGTAATGCACCCGTTGTCGTGCAATCCATGACCAATACGGATACTGCGGACATCAGCGGCACCAGCGAACAGATCCATGACTTGTGGCGTGCCGGCTCAGAATTGGTGCGACTCACCGTCAACACCATCGAAGCAGCCGAAGCAGTACCTCATATTCGTGACGCACTGGATAAGCGGGGTTGCAATGTACCTTTAATCGGGGATTTTCATTTTAATGGCCACAAATTACTGTCCAGTGTCCCTGCCTGCGCTGAAGCCCTGGCAAAATACCGCATCAATCCAGGTAATATTGGTCGCGCCAGCAAACGTGATGAACAATTCGCCACCCTGATTGAAATCGCTTGTCGCTATCACAAACCCATACGTATCGGCGTAAACTGGGGCAGTCTGGACCAGGAACACCTCGCTCGCATGATGGATGAAAATTCCCGCATGACAACACCGCGTGAAACGGAATGGGTCATGCGTGAAGCGCTGATCACTTCCGCCCTGGAATCCGCCGAAAAGGCAGAACAACTGGGGTTGCCTCGCGACAAGATCATTCTGTCCTGCAAACTGTCCGGCGTACAGGATTTAATCAGTACCTATCAGGAACTGGCATCCCGTTGCCATTACCCCTTGCATCTCGGGCTGACTGAAGCTGGCATGGGTTCTAAAGGCATTGTCGCCTCCACTGCTGCATTATCTATTTTATTGCAACAAGGGATTGGTGACACCCTCCGTATTTCGCTTACGCCTGAACCGGGCGGAGACCGTAGCCGGGAAGTGATTGTCGCCCAGGAAATATTACAAACCATGGGTATACGTTCGTTTACGCCCATGGTCGTCGCTTGCCCAGGTTGTGGCCGCACCACCAGCACGGTGTTTCAACACCTGGCTCAGGACATTCAAAGTTATCTGCGGGAACAAATGCCTCACTGGCGTAAACACTATCCAGGGGTCGAGACCATGCGCGTCGCAGTAATGGGTTGCGTGGTCAATGGCCCCGGAGAATCACGCCATGCCAACATTGGCATCAGTTTACCCGGCACAGGCGAAGTACCTGTCGCACCTGTTTACGTTGATGGCATTAAAACGGTGACGCTGAAAGGCGAGCGCATCGCGGAAGAATTCCAGTGCATCGTGGACGATTATGTGCGCACCCATTACACCACGACATCCCTGCTCAATGCATCGCAGCATCCTGTTACTCCCTTGCATCCGGTTACCCAAATAAAATCCAGACAAACATGAGCACCCTTATTCAGGCAATACGCGGGATGAACGACATCCTGCCCGAAGAGACACCACGCTGGCAACAACTTGAAGCCACCTTGCGTGATTGGTTAATGGCTTACGGTTATCAGGAAATCCGCACGCCCATTATCGAGCAAGCCAGCCTGTTTTCACGAGCCATCGGCGAAGTGACCGACATTGTCGAAAAAGAAATGTATGCGTTTACCGATGCACTGAACGGCGAACAACTGGCTTTGCGCCCGGAAGGCACCGCCGCGTGCGTCCGCGCTGTGGTACAGCACAATCTGTTGTACCAGAGTGCGCGCAGGCTATGGTACACCGGACCGATGTTTCGCCACGAGCGCCCTCAAAAAGGTCGCTACCGGCAATTTCACCAGGTCGGCATTGAATCACTGGGCTATGCCGAACCCGAAATGGATGCCGAGCATATCGTGATGAGCGCGGACTTGTGGCAGCGCCTGGGTTTATCCGGAATTGCCCTGGAGCTCAACACACTGGGTGATAGCGAGGCGCGTGCGCGCCACCGCATTAAATTAATTGCCCATCTCGAAGCACATGTTGACCAACTGGACGAAGAAGCGCACCGGCGGTTACACAGTAACCCACTGCGCATTCTCGACAGCAAAAATCCTGCTTTACAATCCATCATTGAAGCGGCGCCCAAGCTGTATAATGAACTTGATGACCGCGCTCTGCAGCATTTTGATACGGTACAACGCATCCTGAAAGCGCATCATATAGATTTTCGTGTCAATCCGCGTTTGGTCCGCGGCCTGGATTATTATAATTACACAGTATTTGAATGGGTCAGCGACCAACTGGGTGCACAGGGTACGATTTGTGCAGGCGGTCGCTACGATACGCTCATTGAGCAAATCGGTGGCAAGCCAGCGCCAGCCTGCGGCTTCGCCATTGGTATTGAACGGCTCCTTTCGCTACTGGAGTCGGGTGGGCATCCCGTTGCCAATGCGGGCATTGATGTGTACATTGTGCACCAGGGCAGCGAAGCTGAAACCTATGCCTGGCGCGTAGCGCAACGCTTTCGTCAGGCAGGATTAAGCGTCATTCAGCACTGCGGTGCAAACAATTTTAAATCGCAAATGAAAAAAGCTGACGCCAGCGGTGCCCGATTTGCTTGTATCATCGGCGACCAGGAAGCGGCGATCCAGCAAATTACGCTCAAAGCACTTCGTACCACTGCGGCACAAATCCTGTGTCAACCTGAACAGGCTGTCACACTCATCACCAGTAAGGGCTTGTAAATGAATAACATGACACACACACTTAACCACGAAGAGCAGGAAGAACTCGACAAACTGAAATCAATTTGGCAACGCTATGGCGGCCTCATGATTGTCATTCTTGTGCTTGCTGTCGGCACTGCCGCTGGCTTGCAATGGTGGCAACAACACCAACTGAGCAAGGCATCGCAGGCCGAAAGTCTGTACGCCGCACTACAGGGAATGCAACAGTCCGGTCAAACACAAGCGGTCACCACTTTGGCTGATGCCTTGAGCACACGTTATCCTGACAGTGCCTACGCAGCACGTGGGCAACTTGCTGCTGGTTCCAGCGATGTGGTAGCGCACCAAATCGCTCCGGCAATCAAAGCATTTCAATGGGTTATTGATCACAGTAAAGAACCCGGTGTCCGCGACATCGCAAGCTTGCGCCTTGCCGGCTTACAGTTGGACCAACATCAGGCAGCACTTGCATTGACCATACTCAATACCCCACACGACGAGCAATACGCCAATCTGTTCGATGAATTAAAAGGTGATGCTTACGTGATGCTTAATCAGCGCGAACAAGCGCGTGCGGCCTACCGGATTGCTCTGGAAAAATTACCTGCCGACAGCGCTTATCGCCAAGTTATCGAAATCAAGCTCAATGCCATCGCCGGAGTTGCCAACAAATGAGTTTACGTCCCACCTTATTGTCCTTGCTGCTTGTCCTCACGCTGGGTGGCTGCGCCAGCCTCAACCCAATGCACTGGTTTAAAAAAACCATCCCGATAGAAAAACCCGCTGAGCTCATCAATTTTCAACCTGCTATCACACTTAAACTGGCGTGGCACAATGGATTAGGCAACAAACAGAACATGACTTTTAATCCTGTTGCGACCCTGGACGCGCTTTATGCCGCCACGGGTTCAAACAAACTCTACAAACTCGATCTAAAGACCGGGAAAATCATATGGCAAATTTCCACCGGAAAAATACCCCTGTCTGCAGCTGTCGGCGCATCTGAGGACAGCGAATTCACCGGCACACTGAAAGGCGAACTGATTGCCTGGGACAATACGGGTAAACAGCGTTGGACCGCTCAACTCTCCAGCACGGTGGTTGGACAGCCGAAAGTGGCTGACGGGGTCGTCGTTGTACGAACTGAAGATGGTGACATCTACGGTCTGGACAGTGCGACAGGCGCACAAAAATGGCGGTATTTGCATGCACTGCCTGTACTCACTCTGTATGCACAGCCCAGTGTCGTCATTTATAAAGGCGCAGTATTTGCGGGATTTGCGGGTGGGAAACTGATCGCACTGGCATTGGACACCGGCAGTGTCGGCTGGGATGTTGATGTATCTGTCCCCCATGGCGCAACAGAAATTGAACGAATTAACGATGTGACCAGCACCCCCGTGGTAGACGATCATGAAACCTGTGCCGTCAATTATCAGGGACATTTGGCCTGTTTCGACGTACACAGCGGCAAGTTGTTATGGGAAAAAGACATGTCCAGTACAGCGGGGTTAACCATGGATGATGACAACATCTATGTCAGCGATACCGAGGGAAATGTCTTTGCTTATGAAAAAGAGCATGGCGTAAACCTCTGGAAACAAGCCTCATTACGTGACCGCCAATTGACTGCGCCCCGCCGTATTGGTGATTACGTCGTTGTAGGCGACTATCAGGGCTATGTCCATTTCATGTCCTTAAGTGATGGACATTTTGTGGCTCGCATGGCCACAGATGACTCTGCCATCACTGCCCAACCTATCGAATACCACCACAGTGTGATCGTACAAACCGCCAAAGGCGGTGTGTTTCGCATTGACTTACCATAAGCTAAGGGCTCGTAAATGAATAACTTGAACTTATGTTGTCGTGTATTCGGGATGGATGCAAGGCGCGAAGTGCGGCGAATGGTTGTTCCATTCGCAAGCTTTGCAACGCCGCAGACGCCCGAATACACGGCAACCCTCCGGGCTGGGGTCGCTTTGGGCGCATCCCCGCGTTGCAAGCCGCTTGTTGTGAACGACACAACGGTACGTCTCGCGCCTTGGGCTGCATCCCAAAGCGACCCCAGCATAAGCCCAAGTTATTCATTTACGAGCCCTAAGGTCATTTAAAATAATGAAACCCACAGTTGTACTGGTCGGCCGACCGAACGTCGGCAAATCCACACTTTTTAACCAGTTAACCAAAACCCGCAATGCGCTGGTCGCTGATATCCCGGGTTTAACCCGCGACCGTCACTTCGGGCATGGAAAAATCGGCCAAAAACCTTACCTGGTGGTCGATACAGGCGGATTGGAGCCCGTGGTAAAAGAGGGCATTATGCACGAAATGGCGCGTCAAACTTTACAGGCCATTGACGAAGCCGATGTCATCCTGTTCATGGTGGATGCCCGCACCGGTTGCACCGCACAAGACAAAATTATTGCCGATCGCTTGCGACAAGCGGGATGCCCAGTTCATTTGGTGGTCAACAAAGCTGAAGGTATGTTACGTGATGTTGCAAGCGCGGAATTTTACGAACTGGGACTGGGTACACCGGTTGCCATATCCGCCAGCCACAATGAAGGCTTGAATGAACTGATCGAGATTGCCCTGGCTCATGTGCCTTTGGTGGAGGAACCGCCAGAAGCCCGTCACCCAAAAATCGCCTTGATCGGACGGCCTAATGTCGGAAAATCCACTTTAGTCAACAGCTTGCTTGGCGAAGAACGTGTGATTGCATTTGACCAGCCGGGCACCACACGCGACAGCATTTATATTGATTTCGTGCGCAATGATCAACCCTACACCCTGATTGACACAGCGGGCGTGCGGCGGCGCGGGAAGGTATTCGAAACCATAGAAAAATTTTCCGTCATCAAAACCTTACAAGCCATTTCCGATTCAAACGTCGTTGTTTTAGTACTGGACGCACATTTGGACATTTCGGAACAGGATGCTCACCTGGCCGGATTTGTACTTGAATCTGGTCGTGCACTGGTCCTTGCCGTCAACAAATGGGATGGCATGACCGATTACCAACGCGATCACATCAAACGTGAAATCAGTCGCAAACTGCAATTTCTCGACTTTGCCCGCTTTCATTATATTTCCGCCTTGCATGGCATCGGACTCGACGCTCTCTTGCGCTCGGTCGATGAAGCCTATAAGGCCGCAATGGCCAAACTTTCTACCCCACAATTAACCCGTGTGTTGATCGATGCCGTCAGTGCTCACCAACCGCCCAAAATGGGGCCATTCCGACCCAAATTACGTTACGCCCACCAGGGCGGTATGAATCCGCCGCTTATTGTCATCCACGGCAATGCACTGGATCAAATCGCTGACAGCTATCGTCGTTATTTGGAAGGTGTATTTTTGCGCGCATTTAAACTGCACGGCACTCCATTGCGCATCCAGTTCAATGTCAGCACTAACCCTTATGCTGACAAGAAAGTTTTGCCTGACACCGTGTCGGAGGCCCGAGCCAAATTACGACCACAAAATCGCAAACCCGTGCCCAAATTTGCGACAAAATTTGGGCCAAAACCGGCACTCAAACCAGTACCGAAAACCACCCGGAAATCGGGCTTTAAAGCGAGGCCGAGTTCCAAATAAACATGATTCAAACATGATTCTGCACAGGGGATCATGTTGAACACTGGTAATATAAAGTGCATCTTCCAGACAACCCATTTCGGGAACTTGGATGCGGTCCGGTTTTCAACGGGCTGGTGGATCGCGCACCCGAAAAGGACTACTTCGTCCTGAATGACCCACCCTGTTCTGCACTGGAACAGCTTCTCGTAACACTTTGTTTAACGACTGACCATAACAAGGGATAAATAGAACGCGTATCAATCATACTGTTGGTTAACGGAGGCATCATGAGCAAATTAGCTAATGTCAAAACTTGGGGTCAATCCATCTGGCTGGACAACCTTTCACGCACATTAATCCAACAGGGGGATTTAGCGAGATTGGTGGCGGAAGATGGTATTTCCGGGGTGACGTCCAACCCGGCAATTTTTCGCAAAGCACTGGCTGAGAGTCCCTATTATCAGGCGGACATGTCCCGTCTCAAAAATGAATTAAGTGATGCAGAGGCGCGTTACGAGGCCTTGGTGATCCCTGATATCCAGGCCGCTTGTGATCTCCTCATGCCTACATGGCAAGCCACCCAGGGCAATGATGGTTATGTCAGCCTTGAAGTGTCGCCAGCGTTGGCCAATGACACAGAGGGCACCATTTTAGCTGCACGGCGCTTGCATGCTCGCGTAAACAAACCCAATGTACTGATTAAAATCCCTGCTACTGCAGCGGGGATTACTGCCTTTGAACAAGTAATCAGTGAAGGTATCTCAATCAATATTACTTTGATATTTTCGTTGCGGCAAACTGATGCAGTATTTGCTGCCTATGTACGCGGCTTGCAACGACTGGTGGCTCAGGGTGGAAAAGGAGATGGGGTCAAAGCGGTAGCCAGTTTGTTCTTGTCCCGAATCGACAGCCATGTTGACCCCCGTTTAGCCAAACTGGAAAATAAAGCCGCATCGGCACTGCAAGGACATGCCGCGCTGGCTGTGGCCAAACTGGCCTACCAGCATTACAAAATGCTGTTTCACGGCGAGGGATTTGCCGAACTGGCGAACGCAGGTTGTCGCCCGCAGTATTTGTTGTGGGCCAGCACAGGCACCAAGAATTCAGCTTATTCTGACGTTCAATATCTGGACAACCTCATTGGTCCGGAAACCATCAATACTGTACCGGATGCCACGCTGAACGCATTTCGCGACCATGGGCATGTCGCCAGCACCGTTGATCAGCACCTTGAGGTCGCTCATTCCGATTATCAAACCATAGAATCTCTGGGCATCGACTTGAATCAAGTCGGTGAAACATTACAACAAGAAGGATTAGTGTTGTTCGATGAAGCCTATCGACAAATGGTTGCAAGCTGTTAATTCAAAATCTGAAGAAACCTGTCCTGGATAAAAATTGGCACGGCATGCAGAGGGATACACTGACTTCACCTTACATTTCGTTTGACAAGCAAGGGTGATGGGGGTATTTTTGCAAAATTCTGCCCCGACGTTAATGAGTACTTGCCTAAGGACAGGATTTTTATCATAACAACGAATATTCTTTAGGAGACACACAGCATGACAAATCAATTGAAACTTGCCGCAATATCTGGCGCATTGTTGACAGTACTGAGTAACTTCGCGATGGCTGATACGTCAACCGCTCCGGCATTAATGTCCTCGCAATGGGCAGCGCAAGCCTGCGACGCATGGAATAAGACACCAGAACTTACAAATGGTTTGGGCGGCAAATGGATGGCCAATAACCTGAATCGTGGTTATAAAATTATTCACATGTACCGCAGTGATTGCGATGACAAATTTCAGGTTGAGCTACGCCTCGAGCCTAAAGATGGCAAAGCCATCTGTACCTATGGCGGCAAGGTGGTTACCCAGAAACTGAATCCCGGAGCGGATTATTTGATGTATGCCACCACAGAACGCTGGCACCAAATGGGCGCGGGTGAATACGGCCCAATGAAAGCCATGATGTTTGGTCGTCTGGAATTTGTGGGTCCGAAATGGGAAGCCATGACCGTGATGGGGCCTTTTGCACAGTTTCTTTTACTGGCAGGGAAAGTGCCTTCCAATGAATCAGTTTGCCCAACCAAATAAATATTCCTCCCTTTTTGCCTGATTCATGCAAGACATCTCTCAATCCGGATGTCTTGCATGCAGTTTCTTCCTGTTTTTTCCTCCCTGTTTCGGGTTACAATCTGACTTTTTCTGATCGAAACCGGATCACGGTCAACTGATGTTAATTCCTGTTTCTTTGCCACAACCTGGCCAACGACTGCAACAACCCGCTTGGACTGGTTCTGCTGATGCACTGGCTCTGGCCGAACTCGCCAAACTGAAACGACCTCTGATTGTATTGGCTGAGCACACCACGGATGCGCGTCGTTTACTGGATGAAATTCGCTGGTTCTCTCCGCAACTGAACGTGCAGTTTTTGCCTGATTGGGAAACCCTGCCCTACGATCAATTCTCTCCCCATCAAGATTTGATTTCTGAGCGACTGGCTACGCTGTATCTCATTTCCGCAGGCCAATGCGATGTCGCCATCGTGCCATTGTCTAGCGCAATGGGGCGTTTGCCGCCGCGTGACTACCTTGGTGCCTATACTTTTTTTCTGCAACAGGGACAACACCTGGATGTTGAGGCTTTGCGCCAGCAATTGGTGTCCGCAGGTTACCAGGCAGTGAGTCAGGTGTTATCTCCTGGCGAATACAGTGTAAGGGGGGGCTTGCTGGATTTATTCCCTATGGGCAGCGCACTGCCCTACCGAATTGATTTGTTTGACGACATGATTGAGAGCTTGCGCACTTTCGACGTGGATACCCAGCGTAGCGTCTATCCAGTCAACGAAATCCGGCTGTTGCCAGCACGCGAATTTCCGCTCGACGAAGCGGGTATCGCACGCTTTCGCCAACAATTTCGTGAAACATTTGAAGGCGATCCCACGCGGCGACAATTGTACAAGGATGTCAGCAATGGCTTGGCTCCGGCGGGCATAGAATATTACCTGCCTCTGTTTTTTGAACACACTGCGGATCTGTTTGATTACCTGCCGCAAGACGCCCTGTTGTGTTTGCACGGCAATATCGAAGCGGCCGCACAATCCTTTTGGCGAGATGCCCAAAGCCGTTACCGCACGCAAAATACGGACACTCAACGTCCTGTCTTGCCGCCCACGGATTTGTTCCTTCCTGTTGACGAGCTGTTTGGCCGAATAAAGCCTTACGCGCGTATCGACTTTCACGCACATTCTCCCGACAGCACCACAACGCTGGCTTTGCCTAATCTGGCCGTGGACAGACGCGCTGAAGACCCGCTGTACAAGCTGCGCCAATTTTGTGCGCAATTTCCAGGTCCAGTATGGGTACTGGCAGAAAGCTTGGGACGACGCGAAACCATTGTGCAATACTTTTCTGAGCACGGTTTATCCATGCAAGTGTGCGACGACTATGCTGCCTGCCTGACACAATCCGCCGACTTGCAAATCGCCGTATCACCTTTGGCACAAGGCTTTATTTTAAATAGCACAACGCCACTGGCACTGGTCACCGAAGCGGAATTGTATGCGGGCACGGTGCGCGTGCGCCAACGTCAACGCACGCGCCCAAATCAACTGGATAACCTGTTGCGTGACCTGTCTGAAGTCAAGGCGGGCGATCCTGTGGTGCACATCGATCACGGCGTAGGCCGTTATTTGGGTTTGTGCAACATGGATCTGGGTGAAGGTGAACGAGAATTTCTGTTACTGGAATACGCTGGTGGCGATAAACTGTACGTGCCTGTCGCGCAACTACATTGTATTGGTCGCTACTCCGGGGTAGCCAGTGAATCGGTACATTTGTCCAAACTGGGCAGTGGCCAATGGGAAAAAGCCAAGCGGCGCGCCATGGAACAAGCGCGGGATACTGCAGCCGAATTACTTGACCTGTATGCGCGTCGGGCTGCAAGGGTAGGCCATGCCTTTTCCTTCAAGCAATCGGACTATGACGCATTTGTTGAAGGATTTGGCTTTGAAGAAACCCCGGATCAAGCCACCGCCATCGAAGCCGTGATTCAAGATTTACGCTCCGACCGTCCCATGGACAGATTGGTGTGCGGCGACGTGGGGTTTGGTAAAACGGAAGTCGCTTTGCGTGCAGCCTTTATTGCCTTGATGGGAGGCAAACAAGTGGTGGTGCTGGTGCCTACCACTTTGCTGGCAGAACAACACACCCAAACTTTCATGGATCGCTTTGCGAACTGGCCTGTACGCATTGCCGAATTGTCGCGTTTTCGTAGCGCAAAAGAACAAGTGCAAAGCTTGAAGGAACTGGCTGAGGGCAAAGTAGATATCGTCATTGGCACCCATCGCCTGCTACAAAAAGACGTGGTTTTCAAACAACTTGGTCTTGTGGTAATTGACGAGGAACACCGCTTCGGAGTGCGACAGAAGGAGCAAATGAAACGCATGCGCGCCGAAGTAGATGTTCTCACACTGACTGCCACGCCGATACCGCGCACTTTGGGCATGGCACTGGAAGGTATCCGTGATTTTTCTACCATTGGCACACCACCACAAAAACGTTTGTCGATCAAAACCTTTGTCGCGCCTTATTCGGCCAGTACCATCCGTGAGGCCGTATTGCGCGAACTCAAACGCGGGGGACAAATTTATTTTCTGCACAATTCAGTGCAAACCATTAACAACATGGAAAGTGTACTCGCAGAACTGTTACCCGAAGCACGTATTCGCGTTGCACATGGACAAATGCACGAACGCGAACTGGAACAGGTCATGCGCCTGTTCCACCAGCAACAGGTCAATGTACTGCTGTGCACCACCATCATTGAAACGGGTATCGATATTCCCACCGCCAACACCATCATCATCAATCGCGCAGACCATTTTGGTTTGGCGCAATTACACCAATTGCGCGGGCGCGTAGGACGTTCACATCATCAAGCCTATGCCTATCTGTTAACACCGGACGACGAAGCGCTCACCCCAGCAGCAAAAAAACGGCTGGAAGCCTTGCAACTGATGGAAGATTTAGGTGCCGGGTTCCATTTGGCGATGCATGATCTGGAAATTCGCGGCGCAGGTGAAATTTTGGGTGAATCACAAAGCGGCAGCATGCAGGAAATTGGCTTTAATCTTTACAACGACATGCTTAACCATGCCGTTAATGCATTAAAACGTGGCGAAATCCCCAATCTTGACCAGCCATTAGAAATCGTTACCGACATTAACTTGCACGCCCCCACTTTTTTGCCTGACAGTTACTGCGGCGATGTGCATGAGCGTCTGGTGTTGTACAAACGCCTGGCCAATTGCACAGAGTTGGGTGTGCTGGATGAATTGCATGAGGAATTGGTCGATCGCTTTGGTTTATTGCCCGACCAGGGTGCCGCTTTGTTTGAAACACATCGTCTCAGACTCCTGGCCAAGCCCCTGGGCGTGCTCAAACTGGACGCCACCAGCGAATCCATCACCGTGCAATTTGTGCCCAAACCGCCCATTGATCCCATACACTTGATGAAACTGATACAGAACCATACCCATTACCAACTGGCCGGGCCGGACAAATTACGCATCAAATCAGCCCATGCCTCATGGCAAGAACGCGTCAAACAGGTGAAGCATTTATTTAAGGAGCTGGTTTAAAATGCGTACCCATTTAATCCTTCAGGGCCAATGCATCAATAATGATGCGCTCGAGTATCTGGCAGAACTCACCGGTGCGCGAGAAATCGAAACTTTGGCAAAAACAATATGGCGTTTGCAAGACGTGCAACCTGAACAAGTGACAAGCCACCCAACCGCACTCGCTGCCTTCTGCGCCGCACAACGCCTGGATTATGGATTCATCCCTGCAGAACGGCGCATCGATCAATTCAAGCTGCTTGTCATGGATATGGATTCAACCCTGATCGCGATTGAATGTATTGATGAAATCGGCGAGATGCTGGGCATTAAACCGCAAATTTCCGCCATTACCGAATCGGCCATGCGCGGTGAAATAGAATTCGCAGAAAGTCTGACTCGCCGCGTGGCTTTGCTAGCTGGTTTGGATGCCTTATTGCTTGAACAGGTGTATACCCAGCGCGTGCGACTGAATCCGGGTGCAGAACAACTGATCTCTCACGCGTGCGCATCCGGTATCAAAACGCTGCTGGTGTCTGGTGGTTTCACCTTCTTTACTGAACGCCTGCAAGCGCAACTGAATTTGGATTACAGTGCAGCCAATACACTGGAAATCATCAATGGCAAACTTACCGGTCGCGTGTCAGGCACCATACTTGATGCGCAAGCCAAAGCGGATTGGCTCACTCGCACCGCAGCTGAATTAAATATCGCGCCCGAGCAAACCATCGCCATAGGTGATGGCGCCAATGATTTACGCATGATGGCGCGTGCGGGCATTTCAGTGGCCTATCACGCCAAACCTGTCGTACAACAACAAGCCACCTACGCATTGAATTTCAATGGACTGGATGGCGTACTCGCTTTATTGGGTGATCGTTTGGAGGTTTGAAATGGAAACAATCGTTTTGTCCGTATCCGACATGACCTGTGGTGGCGTCAACAGCGTACATTGGGTATTAAATGGATAACTGATACGGCTACAGGGATATGCCCTATTTCAGCCGTGGTTGGGTATAACAATCTTTTTTCGCACCATAATAGTGCGTGTCGCTGCACATTAAATGTGCTTCGGGATAATACCGAACATCATGAAGACATGACCCACTTACAGAATCAGTTCATACAAAAGGCGTATGGGTCATTGTAAACTCGCATCCCGGGAATATTGTAATGGGACAGGCGTTTTTTGACACTTTCCACCGTAACCACATGCTTACTGCCATGTTTACCGCCTATAGATGCGTCATACAGATGAACTTAATGCCGTCCGCACACTGGCGCAACGAAGGCAGTGCTATCTGGCCCAATAATTGCTAACGATAAGGTTTCAATACTCCGTTAACATAAAGGTTGCCAAACATGACTAACGCCACCACACTTCAAAATGATCTCTTCCTGCCTTATATGCGTGATGTGATTCGCAGTGAACAATCGTTACGCGAACTAAATCTCATGTGGCGCATGATTGAATCTTCCGCAAGAATGAATTGCCTGGCAGAAACAAAGCCGATCCTGCAAACCATGGCTGCGACACGAGCTGGATTTGACCGGTTGGAGCACGAACTGGTTTCAAGCCTGGTACATGAAAAAGTGGCTAACGTGATGACTCAAATCGGCACCAAGGCTCATTATGTCATTGATATTGTGGTACGTAATCTTTATGAACGAACTGCCGACATTGGGTTTCTTGCTACGGATCAGGCATTGTGCAAATTCGTTGCAGGCCTGCAGCGCGATCAGGCGGCCATCCGTGCACGGCTATTGGCCTATCGCAGCAAATACACGGTATATGATGAAATCATACTGCTCGACAAGGAAGGCAATGTTTTAGTCCAGATTGACGAGCATTCTGAAGTTGAAGGCAGTGTTGACCCGCTGATTGCACAAACGCTGGCATCCAAAACCTATGTTGAAACTTTTCGGGCCACCGATTTGCGTCCTGGCAAGCAAAAATCATTGATTTACTCGCAACGGATTTTGCATCCGGAAACCAAAGCCGTTGTCGGCATACTGTGTCTGTGCTTTGATTTTGAGAAAGAAATGCTCGGTATTTTTAATTCCCACCGGGACCCGGAAGAACGCTCAAACATGCTGCTGCTCGATGGCGAGAATCGTGTCATTGCCAGCGCTGATACGATGTGGATACCATTAGACGTGGTTGTCCCCGTGAACCGTGGTGACAGCGCACGTCTAATGATGTTTGGTGGTCGTAAATATTTGATACAGACTTTTGTCGCTGAAGGTTATCAGGATTACATGGGGCCGCCTGGATGGCAAGGCCAGGTGATGACACCCGTTGACGTTGCCTTTCTGGAAGACGGCGGAAAAACCTCATTAACGCTGAATACATCGATCACGGAAGGATTGTTGTCACACGCACAGACTTTTTCACCGCCGCTTTATAAAATCATGCAGGCTGCAGAAACCATTCAGCGTGTGGTCTGGAATGGGCAAGTCATGACGGCGGGGCATAACGAAAATTTACTACAATTAAAATCGATACTGGAACAGATCAGCGAAACCGGAAATCGCAGTAATGAACTTTTTTCACAATCAATCAGTAATTTGTATAAAACAGTGCTTGGCTCCAGTTTACGCGGTACGGAATTCATGTCGCATCTGCTGGTGGACTTGCTCGACCGCAATTTGTATGAACGTTCCGACGATTGCCGGTGGTGGGCATTGACGCCGGTTCTGCGTGATACGTTGGCCGCACCCTCATACACCAAAGAAATGATTCAGGAAATCACAGACATTCTGCTCTATATCAATAGCCTGTACACCGTTTATACCCGGATTTTCGTTTATGACACAAACGGTCAGATCATTGCAAGCACCGATTCGGGGCGCACGGAGGCGAACAATGCCAGTTCAAATTCATCAATCGACCCTAAAACGCTCGAGTCTGTCCTTTCTTTACGTACGGAACAAGATTACCACGTGACGCCATTCATGCCGACTTCGTTATACAACAATGCGTCGACCTATGTGTATCACGCTGCAATTCGACATCCGGATAACCCGCAGCGGATTGTTGGCGGGATAGGCATTGTATTTGATTCGACCCCGGAATTTTCTGCGATGTTGCACGGAGGCCTGAATGGAAAAAAGGACACCACGGCATTTTTTATCAATCGCGAGGGACGCATCATTGCCACGACCGACCCATCCCGCGCTGTTGGTACCACTTTGGATATCCAGGCAACTGTGCTGGAACAGAAAAACGGCACCAGTACATCAAGTATCGTGATTCATGACGGCCATTATGCAAGCATGGGATGCACTGTATCCAGTGGGTATCGCGAATTTAAAGTCAGCGATGGTTATCAAGAAGATGTGATCGCCGTTGTATTCGAATCTTTTGGCGCAGTACGGGAACGCAACCTCATGGGAAATAAAAATTTACCCCCCCTGATTTATCATGCCACAGGGACGACAAGACATCAATTTGCAACATTTTTCATTGAAAAAAATCTGTTTGCCATTCCCGCCGAATCGGTACTTGAAGCCCTGCCGGGATCAGAGATATTGCCCATGTCTATGGGTAGCCACGCTTCGCGGGTTGGGATGCTTTCAGTCAAGCATAAACAAGGGGGAAGCCAATTGATTTGGGTCTTCGATTTGGGATACAGAATTCGCGGTACAACATCAGAAATCGGCACTGGTTGCCAGGTTGTTGTTGTCCAGCATGTACAAGGGGATATTATCGGTTTACTCGTTGATGAACTACATGGTGTGCCTGAATTCAGTGATGAGCAGATTACCTCCACACCCTTCGGTAAAAATACTGGGAGCGCACTGGTAACAAAAGTAATTAAAGGTAATCACGGCAATTTATTGATTCAAGTACTGGATGTGAATTACCTGTACCACACGCTAAAAGACGGCGAAATGCCCAGCACCCCGGAATGGGGGCTGGAAGAAGCCGCATAAAGCGACGACCCCAATTTAAACCGGCCCGCAAATATGGGTAAAGCCATCCAGCACGGATTTTACATAAAATTTCTTATATGAAACAATATTGACTATGAGTTTTTGCTTTCAATCCAATACAACCCACCCTCAACTTCACCTTGACATGATCGAGTCCCTGGTAACCCAGGAAGGCGCCAAAGTAAACGGGCAATATAATGGGCTGCGGTTAACCAGCGCCTTCCAGCCAATATTCAGCATCCCACATCGCAGACAAGTCGGATACGAGGGTTTGTTGCGGGCATTCAACCCTGACGGCACAGCCGTCTCGCCGCTCGAGGTATTTCGTACCCCCCGCACCGAGCCTGATGCCATTTTGCTGGATCGGCTCTGCAGAAATTTGCATCTCCGTAATTTTATGACGATGGCAGACGATATCCACTGGATTTTTATTAATGTTAGCCCGCAAGTCATCGTTAATGGCAAACATTATGGGGCATATTTTTCCGAGCTGCTTCAGCGCTATGACATACCGCCCCATCGTGTGGTCATAGAAATTCTCGAAGGGGAAATTCATGATGAAGATTTATTGGCAGACGCGGCAGGTTACTACAAAAAATTGGGTTGTCTGATCGCCATTGACGATTTTGGTGCCGGGCACTCCAATTTTGAACGGATCTGGCGCATAGGTCCCGATATTGTCAAACTGGATCGTTCAGTCATCACCCAAGCGGCCCAAAACCGTTCTGTCGCACGTGTCTTGCCGAATCTGGTGAATTTAATTCATGAGTCTGGAAGTTTGGCACTTATTGAGGGAGTTGAAACAGAAAATGAGGCGCTTGTCGCCATGAACTCAGGAAGTGATTTTGTTCAAGGTTTTTATTTTGGCAAGCCATCAGGGCAGCTGATTCCGCCGGTCACCGAAAATCATCGCATTATTGAGCTTTGCGGAAAATTTAAAACATACTCAGATGATCTGGAAACCCGGCAGAAAAATGAACTTGTCCAATATATGGAAACCTTTATGCGCTCAGCAGGGCTGATACAGTCCGGTTTTTCCATCGAACACGCTTGTGCAGGGTTTCTGGACCAGGAAAGGGACACGATGTTTCCTCCTGAACAGGGACGGTATCCAGTCAGGAAAAAACATCGTTTCCCTTTCTCATGAAAAAAAGGATCTCCGCTTTCTGCCCGTATCCGATGCGGAAGGTGGCAACTGGTCAAAACGCCATTACTTTCAGCATGCGCTGAACAACCCCGGAGAAGTTCAAACCACGCAGCCTTATCTTTCCGTCGTGGAAGCACATCTGTGCATCACGCTATCCATTGCCATTCAGACCGACAATGACACCAGTGTGCTTTGCTGCGACCTGAACTGGAAGGACATATGACTGGCAAGGAATGATCGTCAACGCTGGTTACAGCTCGTTGACATCACCCCACGGCCAATATGAGGCGCTGGTTCACATCCATCACAACATGAATCTTGTGTGTCATGACTAAAACCATATTGCCAGCGCACATAATCTGATTTACAGCCTCTAAAAAACTGTTATGATAAGGCAGTAATTGGGTGGAAGCGCAAAAAATCGGGCCAGACCTAATTACGGCATATGATTTTCAATATGTGAAATTTTTTATATAACTTTTGGAGTAATTTCATGACTAAGATATCTTCATACAAAAAGTTCTCCCTTCTTGGCGCCGCACTGCTTGGCGTTGCTTTGCTGGGAGGTTGCGCAACCACCGATGAAATGAACAAAGCCCAATCCAGTGCCGACCAGGCTGCCCAGAAGGCTGATCAGGCCAATACTGCAGCTGCTGCAGCCAAAACCGAAGCCGACCAAGCCAACACCACTGCCGACCAAGCTAAATCTACCGCTGATTCGGCAAAGGCTGAAGCTGACAAGGCGATGCAGGAAGTGGATGCTCTGTCTGAGAAAATTGACCGCATGTTCAAGAAAACGATGCAAAAATAAGCTGACGCTTCATGATGACAGGCGGGGAAATGTCTACACCACCGCCTGTCAGTTACCCACAACGTTTGAAATATTGTTGTCACCTGCTGTGGGTAAAATCAGATGATCAGACCGAATTTAACGGATGACCACCCTGGTACCCACATGCACCCAGAGTGAAAGGGTCTTGATCTCGCGATTAGTGATGGCCACGCACCCATCAGTCCAGTCAACAGACTGTTGGACTCGCAGGTTCCCGCTGCCAAGCCCGTGGATACCCAATTGCCCCCCAAGTGATGTATTCTGGGGTGGTATCCGGTGCCGACGAAAAGCATCAATGATCGCATCAAATTCCGCTCCCGTGATGTTCCCTTTGGCATAAGCGCGGATAGCCATGCCTGATGAGGGATAATCAAAACCGAAAAAAGTACCAAAACGGCTGTGGTGGTTAATCCATGCCACATGAAAGGTACCCAATGGGGTGGTGTCATCGCCTTTACGATGTACCTCTGCCGTGCCGCCGCTGCCAATGGCAATGTTGTGGAAACGAATAATAACGTGATCAGCAGCAGAAAAAACCGTTAGAACGTCGTTTTGAGTGTCCACCAGAACCCAGGGTTGTTGACTTGCCGCATAAGAAAACACGGATGAACACTGAATGACCAATGCAAAAAGGGTATAAAAAACAGATCTCAATATAATCATACTCGAAACGACAATTAAACAGGTTATTAATATATTCATCGCGGCACAGGGTCAGAGCGGCCACTCAAAACACCCATTCTGTAGTGAACGGGTGTCCATACCAGGTGTCTCAGCGAATGTGCGACTCAATCTGCCACATTCTTGGCTCCATATTGTAAATTATTAAGCAGTTGGTCAACTGCCTTTTTCAGGATCATGCACCAGTTATGAAACAAACACATTCACAAGCCCCCGCCAACACGGCGCCGCTCATATCGAGATTCCGGATATTTTTACTGTTGTTTCTGGGTTGGTCCGCCTCCAGTTGGGGAGCCACCTACCCACTCCCTGCCAACGGCAGCAACATTGTTGGACAAATACAGGTGGTAACCATCGATGCCCATAACACTTTACTGGACATCGCCAGACATTATGACCTCGGCTACAATGAAATCACCGCCGCAAATCCAAAGGTTTCAATCTGGCTTCCCGGCGAGGGCACCAAAATTGTTGTGCCCACCGAGTTCATCCTCCCACCGCGCCCCTGGACAGGTATCATCATCAATATTGCGCAGCGCCGACTATACTATTTTCCCCAGACAAAAGCACACAATCGGGCAACAGTGGTCACCTTTCCTATCGGTATTTCACGTCACAACTGGTCCACACCTTTGGGCAAGACGCGTATCATTGCCAAATTTAAAGACCCTTCCTGGATTGTACCCAAAGATATTTGGGAAGAACATCATAGTCAGGGTAACGCGAATTTTCCCAAGTATTTCCCCCCTGGGCCGGACAATCCCATGGGAATGTTAGCACTAGAAACCGGCTTTCCGGAAATTTTCATTCATGGCACCAACCACCCGTGGGGTGTCGGCATGCGTGTCAGCCACGGGTGTCTTCATTTATACCCGGAGAATGCCGCCTACCTGTTCCCAAACGTTCCTGTGGGCACACCGGTGCGCATCATTAACCAGCCATTTCTGGTAGGGGAACGCGGCCACACGCTCTACCTGAGTGTTTCCCGACCTGTGGACGAACCCGATATTCAGAAGAATCTGTCAAACCGGGCCACGGAAGCGGTAATTCTCTATATGGTACAGTATGAAGGTCCCTTACCAAAAGTAGACTGGAACAGGATAAAACAAATTGCCGAAACCCAAAATCTGATTCCCACGCCCATCAGCGCCGGGGCTCTGACTATCGAACAAATCATTGCCTCCATTGCGCCGGAGGAGTACAAATATGCGCCCTATGACATTGATGCCAATAATGCGGCAACCCCCATGATCACACCGCCTTGATCCCATTGCGGTTTTCTGTGGTGCCAGATGATGTTGTTTAAATCCGCCTGCGCCGCCACAGGACATACTGGGCGTGCGCAAGCGCCTACCCTTTTTGCAGTAAACAATTGTTGAAATGTGATGGTCTTGCGTGGTGATTATTGCTCAGTTGTATGGTGCACCATGGTGCGTGAACCTGTAAACCGGATAGTGTAAATAACCGCTGCCGCACTGATCTCAAGTGCTGCGGTCACTCCATCCTTCCACTAAACTGTTCGTCAACGTCTGTCAAACAGCACGCAAAAATTTCCACTTTATGACAAAAGCAGTACGCTGTAAAAATTCGTTAACTGCATATTCCATATATAATTTTTGAACTCGCCATCTGGATACACACGCGGCTTCATGGCAAAAATTAGACATTGATTCACGGTCAGCAACCATTCATTCAAATTTTTAGTTGAGTATTGACGGGTCAGAAACAGGGGGGATTTGAAACAGACAGATCGCCCATTAAAATTAATAACGATTTGATTAAGTGATGAGGCACCGGCCTTCAGAGCGGGGCTCCGCGCTCATGCCGGCCTAAAGGCAGGGGTTTTAACCAGATGGAGAAAGAGTAAAAAATGTTTGTTTCGTGGTGCCGGCAAGAGGAGTCGAACCCCTGACCTGATGATTACAAATCAACTGCTCTACCAACTGAGCTATGCCGGCGAAGGTGCGCATTATGCCATGATGTGCGCACGAGGTCAAAAAAGATCAGGCTGTTTTTTGATGCGCCCCCAACGCAACCAAACGCGCAAGCGTCGATAGGCCTCTGCATCGACATTGTCGCGCAATAGCACAGCATCCACTCGCCGCCCTGCGCACCTGAAATTGGCTACGGTCAATGGTGCGGTAACAAGCGCTTCCTGTAAAACGGCTTCATGCCATACGCCGCGCCAGTGCAAACGGTATCCTTCACCACTTGCCTCAATAGTCGTCAGTTGCAATACACGTTGTTTGCGATCATGCCAAATGGCGCTACCAAGCAACATCCCTGCACCCAACATGCGCAACCACCACAACTTGATGGCAACGACCCACGCCACACATGCCATCCCATGCGCCAACCACAGGAAGATGCGCAGGCGCCGGGACACGCCCACATTCACATACAGCGGAATCACCAGCGGAATTGGTGACAAAACTGAATTAAACGTTCAGCGATTTCTTCACGCTCAAAGAAACGGTCTGCACGATTGAGCCGTGCCTCGTCGCGCTCATCAGCGCTACCGCCAAAGCAAAAAATCGGCACATTCAACATCCATTCCCTGCGCACTTTGCGAATAGCTTCTTGTGGGTCGAAATCATCTGTCAAACTATCGAGATCGAGAAAAATAAAACGATAGAGCAACAACTGATCAAAACTGCCCAGACTGTCCAGGTCTGTAGTGCAACGAAGCTGCCAGCCTTCGGGCAAAGTTTGCTGTACAGTATTTTGCAAGTCAACATCGTGACTCATCAAGATCATTTTGTGTTGTAATCGCGCTGCGACGGTGGGTTCAGTGACGGTCATAGGTTTAATCTCGAATTCACATTATTTTTAATCGGAAAAACAGGCTGTGGCCATCACCTGCTCTGCGTACTGTTGAGCCAAATCTGCGGGCTGCCATTGTGCTAAAACTTCAGCCACCTCTCCGGGTAACGCAGCACAGTTTTGCAAGGCGGTTTCCGGCAGATGCAATACAGCAGACAGCCATACCCGTTCAAAATGTCCGTCGCGGGTCAGCACACGTACTTTCTGTCCATCCCACACACGTTCCGTCAAAAAGCAGGCTGAACGCACCTTGATGCCATACGGCACCGTCTTCTTGGTGCCAAATTCTTCGGGCACCAATTCTTCATGCCAGGTGGCGCAGGCGGCACGTTCGTCATCACGCAGCACGGACTGTTCCCAACGCCAGCCAAACTGGCCTACCGCTGCGCGACGGTACATCATGGACAGCCAATCCCAATCCGGCAGGCTGGCATGGTCCGCCCAGCAGGTGATATTTTGTCGTAGTGCGGCTTGCAACCATTCAGAAAACCCTTGCGAGGGTGAGGAAATCAGACGCGCAAATTCATCAAACGGAAATTTCAGCAGAAAACTGCTGCCGACCAAACCGGCATGCCCGATACTGGCCGCACCACTGCCAGCGAGTTTGCGACCCGCCAACCACAAATCCTGTTCAACTTGATTGACGGCCAAAGCCTGTTCCTGATACACACAAACAACAGGGGCCAAAGCGTGCGCATACCAGTCTCTGGTGCGGTGGGGAAACCACTCGCGTGGGGCAACCAGCACCACACAGGCTTGCTGGCTATCCAGCCACACACCGCCGCCGCCCAAAGGCCGTCGCAATACAGGCACATGCGGCGCAGCAACTAACTCAGCTTGCGCGGATTGGTGCTGCCCCAAACAGAAATGCGCCGCTGGCCTGCCCCATACCACAACCGGGGTGTCTCCGGGTTGCATACTGTCTGCAATGCCAGCGTAAGTGGCATGATAATCACTGGCCTCACAGATCCCCAGATCTATCCAGCGCGCCTTCAGTTGGCGGATGGTGCCTCTCCAGCTGATGTCTGGTTTGCATCCTGTTTAAAAAATTTGCCAAAATAAAAGTCGCGCTGATTCAAAATTTCCAGCTCATGTGCGCGCTGAGTCAAGCCGTCACGCATGATTTCTGCAAGGTATTGGCCCTGTTCTGCATCCACGATGTGAATCTGTGAAAGCAATTCTTCGTCCGTTTCGATAAAACTGGCAGGCAAGCCTTCCAAAGGCTGGACGTGCAACAACCAGGCGAGGTTTTGGTTATCTTCCGGATCAAGTGGGCTCATAACAATTTTTCCCATCCAGGCCAAACGTGCCACCTGATTGAACTGGCCAATACCAAATTTTTTGCCTTTTTTGTACTTGTTCAATTCATTTTTGATTGTGCCGACATCGGTCACTTTAATTGATTTCATGCGCTTAACCTCTTGTGAAAATCTACTCGCCACCAGTGCGATGCAAAATAACTTCCATAACGAAATGGGTGCCCAAATAGGCCAACAACAACATTACAAATCCTAACCATGTCCAGCGCACTGCCACCCGACCGCGCCATCCCCACAATTTGCGTCCGCTGAGCAACAGGGCATACACCAACCAGGACAACACAGCAAAAACAGTTTTGTGATTCAACTCGACTGGCTTGTGAAAAAGCTGCTCCGAGAACAGTACGCCCGTCACCAAAGTCAAAGTCAGCAAGGCAAAACCCGCTCCAACCAGTCGAAATAACACATTTTCCAAAGTCAGCAGGGGAGGAAAATTCAGCCCAGCCTGCTGCGGATCGATATGGTGCAAGCGTTTCTCCACTACCGACATTAAAGAGGCGTGCAAGGCGGCGATGGTAAACAGACTATATGCCAGCAACGCGATCAATAAATGCAGGCGAAAGATAAGCGTGCCCGAGTCCGCCACCAGATGTTCGGCAGGCAATAACCAGGAGAAACCGACCGCGAGCGCAGCGATCAGGGCCAAAGGCGCGTGTAACGCTTCCATGCGCATATGGAAACTGGCCAACCAGTACACCACCACCGTCAATCCCACGACCATTGATGTGGCATTCCCTACCCCTAATTCCAGACCTTCCGGCGTAGAAATAGTGAGGCGCAACAGCAGCAAATGCAGCAATAACGGCAACAGCAACGCATAAGGCTCCCAGGCGGCAACTTTCGCTACACCATGCCAGCGTGTACGCCAGAAGTGCCAGGCAACAAGAAGATACAAGACTCCGGTCAGAGGATAAAGCCAATCAATAGACATCTGAGGTAAAATGAGTGTCACAACAAAATCGAAGTGTACAACAACTTTACCCTAATTTGGGGGAACTGGACTTCTAATCATGCTAGAGAACCTCACCACGCGGCTGTCATCCGTCATCAAAACCCTGCGCGGACAAGCACGCCTGACCGAAACCAATATTCAAGAAGCTTTGCGCGAGGTGCGTATGGCCCTGCTCGAAGCCGATGTGGCTTTGCCTGTGGTCAAAGATTTCATCAACGATGTCAAACAACGCGCCATCGGTGAGGAAGTGTTGTCCAGCCTCACACCCGGACAAGCGCTCATCGGCGTAGTACATACCGAGTTGACCCGCTTAATGGGGACTGAAACCAGCGACATCAATCTGGCCACCACCCCGCCAGCCATTATCCTGATGGTCGGCCTGCAAGGCTCAGGCAAAACCACCAGCACCGGCAAACTGGCGCTGTTACTCAAAGAGCAGATGAAGAAAAAAGTGCTGCTTGTCAGTTGCGACATCTACCGCCCTGCCGCCATCGAACAGCTTAAAACTCTGGCTGGACGGCTGGATGTGGACTGGTTTCCTTCAGATATTTCACAACGCCCGGTTGACATTGCACTGGCCGCGCGTGAATGGGCCAAAACCCATTACCATGATGTGCTCATTGTGGACACTGCCGGACGCTTGGGTATCGACCAAATGATGATGGACGAAGTGCGCGCCCTGCATGACGCCATCAAACCGGTAGAAACCCTGTTTACCGTCGATGCCATGCAGGGGCAAGATGCCATCAACACTGCCCGTGCATTCAATGACACCCTGCCACTCACCGGTATTATTTTAACCAAATTGGACGGCGATTCGCGTGGCGGTGCAGCCCTGTCCGTGCGTCACATTACCGGCAAGCCAATTAAATTTGTCGGCGTAGGCGAAAAACTCAGCGGGCTTGAGCGTTTCCACCCCGAACGCATGGCCTCACGCATTCTGGGCATGGGCGATGTGCTGTCCCTCATTGAAGACGCGCAACGACACGTTGACCAGGACGAAGCGGCCCGTTTCGCTGAGAAAATGCGCAAGGGGAAAGGTTTTGATCTCAATGATTTTAAATCACAAATCCAGCAAATGCGTAAAATGGGCGGCATGGCGGCTTTAATGGAAAAATTACCGGGCACGGCGGGCATGTCACTGCCTGCAGGTGCCGATGAAAAAGCCGTGAACCGTGTGGAAGGCATCATCAATGCCATGACCCCACTGGAACGTCGCAAGCCAGAGATCCTCAAAGCATCGCGCAAACGCCGTATTGCCGCAGGCTCGGGCGTCACCGTTCAAGAAGTCAACCGCTTGCTCACCCAATTTGAACAGGCGCAAAAAATGATGAAAATGATGTCCAAAGGCGGTTTGGCCAAGATGATGCGCGGCATGAAGGGCATGATGCCGGGAATGTAAGTGATGGAAGTGTACGTTTATTACAGGGTAAAAACTGGCGGCCCTGAAACCACCGCCCTGGTGCGCGGCATTCAGGCACGTCTGGCGTGCCGCACCGGGATACAGGGCCAATTGCTCAAGCGTTGCGACGACCCGTTGACCTGGATGGAAATTTACAACGACGTCACCGATCTCAACATGCTCAAAAGGCAGCTACAACAACTCACCGATGAATTCGACCTCACCCCGTTTCTGGATGGCGACCGCCATCTGGAGTGCTTTGTTTGACACAGGGGAAAACTATCTAAAAGTCACCTTGTTCAACAAGATGTTTTGGATTGATGCACCCGGGAATTACTGTTTGGCCCCCAGCGCCGTGGCTCGCTGCCTGCTCGCAGCACCCAACTGTTTTTCAACAGCTTTATCCCAATCCGAACTCACCCATCCATTGAGATGTTTCAACGCCAACTCACCAAGCGCTTGAATCCAGGCCGAGTTTTCATTAAGCGCAGGGATATAATGAAATTCGCCGCCGCCAGCCGTGATGAATTCATTTTTGACTTCGATGGCAATTTCTTCCAAAGTCTCAAGGCAGTCCGCCACAAATCCCGGACACACCACATCGACTCTGCGGGTTTTGGCATGACCGAGCTCAGCCAGTGTCCCCGCTGTATAGGGTTTAATCCATTCCGCACGACCAAAACGTGATTGAAAGGTGATGCGGTATTCATCTGCAGACAGATCCAGCGCTTCAGCCAGCAAACGCCCCGTTTTATGGCATTCGCAGTGGTAAGGATCACCTTTGTCCAGGGTATAACGTGGCACACCGTGGAAACTCATCACGAGGATGTCAGGCCTCCCCGTTTGCTGCCAATGTTTTTTAATATGTTTGGTCAGTGCAGAGAGATAACCGGGGTCATCGTGAAAGTGCTTAATGGTTCGCAGCTCAGGCTGGTTACGTTTCGTCATGAAATAACGGTACACATCATCCATCGCGGAAGCAGTGCTGCTGGCGGCGTATTGGGGGTACAGGGGCAAACAGAGAATACGTTCGCAGCCCTGTTCGCTCATACGGTTTAAAACGCTGTCGATGGACGGATTGCCATAGCGCATGGCGTAATCCACCACAAAAGGAGAATTGATATGACCGCTTAACCAGCCCTGCAGCAATTTGGCCTGTTTTTCTGTATGAAAGCGCAAGGGAGAACCCTCGTGCGCATCCCAGATGCTGGCATATTTTTCAGCAGATTTTTTGGGGCGTGTTTGTAAAATGATGCCATTCAGTATCAGCCACCACAGCACTCGCGGAATTTCAACCACACGCGGGTCAGACAGGAATTGCTTGAGATAAAATTTCACAGCCTGCGGCGTTGGCGCATCAGGCGTGCCGAGGTTGATTAACAATATGCCAGTTTTGGCCACATTGCCATGCGTATAGTCGGGTTCTTTGCAATAGTGGCTCATGGTGTGATCGAAGGTAAGGTGGATGGCAAAGAATCGGGTTTGCCTGACGCCGCCGACCCTGTCAGGGCAGCCAAATCTTTCAGCACCTCATTCGCGTGGCGCTGTGCATCAACCCCGGTATAAACCCTGGCGATTTTCCCCTGGGGATTAATGATGAATGTGTTGCGTTGGGCAAATCGAACCAGAAACAGATTGGTCAGCGAACCATAACGTGCCGCCACAACGCCGCCCTGATCCGCTAACAGCGGAAAAGACAAATGATGTTTCTGGGCAAATTGCGCATGGCTGTCGGCATCGTCCACGCTCACCCCTAATACCACAGCGCCCATGGCGTGAATCTGCGCCATGTCATCACGGAAAGCACATGCTTCGGTGGTGCAATGCGGGGTATTGTCTTTGGGATAAAAATACAACACCACCCACTTCCCGCGATAATTAGCAAGCCGCTGAAGCTTGCCATGCTGGTCTGTCAAAGAAAAATCCGGTGCATCCTGTCCCACCTTGGGCAGGTCTGCCGCATGGCTGCTTCGTAACCACATCAAGCCAAGCAATAAACCAACCACAATTAAATAAATTTTCAAAACCTGTATCCCTTCATTTTTTATCGGCTCAGCACTGGGGTAAAAACCGGTATCACGCGCTTAAAACAGGATATGCGCTGGGCAAATCGACCATCACAAAGTCAGCAGCTTTCTGTCAGCCCTTTATGTCACCACACAGCACGTAACAAAAAAGCCAAGAATTAATCTTGACCTTTTTAATTGCGTGGCGCCTATTAAATACATATTCTAACTTATTGTTTTATATTTAATTTATTAAAAACGCCATTCGGAACCTTACGAAAATCACCCCGATAAAAACGATGTAACAACTTTTTTGATGATGCGCAAGATTAGATCGGAATTATATACACGTTGCACTCATTCATGCTTGATATTTTCCTGGCATCACAACGGCCTTGTTATCCAGGCGCAGGGTGTAAAAATGGTTATTCAGCCAGACACGACGCTACCAAACAGCGCATTTTGAGTACAAAACATTATTTAACAGCCATATCGCAACATTGATGCGAGCGGTAATTACCACATTCAAACTGATGATGGCATAATGCCAGCAGTGCCTGGCACTCATTACTTACTTAACAAGGATGAAGACATGAACAAATCAGAACTGATTAGCATTTTAGCCACAGAAGCCGATGTCACCAAAGCGGTCGCAGAAAAAGCATTGAATGCCATCACCCAAGGCATTACAGGGGCACTTAAAAACGGTGAGGATGTCACTTTAGTCGGCTTCGGTACGTTCAAAGTCAGTAAGCGTGCGGCACGTACGGGTCGCAATCCTAAAACAGGCGAGCCGCTGGAAATTGCTGCGTGTAACAGCCCCAGTTTTAGTGCAGGCAAAACATTAAAAGAAGCCGTCAATTAATCACTTTTGTTTACAAATGTGACCATGGCGGTGAAATTTCACCGCCATGGTTTGTTGGTGCAATCAATTGGTTTTGCAGGGGCGGGCCTGTCAGGAATTTACCGCTCAGACTTATTTCTCAGCAGGTTGCTGTGCGGTACACAGCAATAAATCCGTATTGAACATCCCTTAACCAGTCCCCTTATCTTTGACAATACGGCACAGAATGCCGTGCCGGTAACACAAAGATGAGGATCATGAATTGTCTAAAGTTGAGTTAGATGGATGAAAAACAGAATATTTCACACTATAGTCTCATAGTGTTGATTGCTGCTTGCAGTGTCTTGCCAGGGTGTGCCGTGGTTGCCGTGGCCGATGCAGGTGTCAGTATCGTCGCAACAGGCGTATCCACCGCCGTATCACTGACTGGCGATGTCGTTAAGGGCGTTGCAAAAACCGTGACCCCTTAACCTTAACATAGATAAACAAACAATAAAAAACCCGCACTCAGGCGGGTTTTTTGGGTGTTACTAAACGGTGTTAAACGATTAATTGGTGGGGCGGCGTCTACCGAATAGCCTATGTAACCTATTATAACTGCTGAGTTTTTAATAAAACAATTATCAAGTTGCCCCCGCGTTTATTGGTTGGCCAAATCAGCGTTGGATGAAACAAGAACCATTTTACGTTTATTGTCCTTCGTCTTCAGAAAATGATAAAAAATTCGTGTGCCACACATGCAGTGAGGTGCGGTGTCAGCACATTTATGACTTGCGCCCAGCCTTATACCCTTTGCCTGGCTTCTGTGGGAATTCGCGTATCAAATCGTTTATACTCTCGCATTGAATTAAACTGTTAGTCACATTCAGGGAATCCCGTATTTTATGGCAATCAAGAAATCCGAACTGTATGGCTCACTCTGGAAGGGTTGCGATGAACTGCGTGGCGGCATGGATGCCAGCCAGTATAAGGATTATGTATTGGTATTGTTGTTTGTCAAATACGTGTCCGACAAGTATGCAGGTCAGCCGGATGCGCTGATCGAGGTTCCCGAGGGCGGCAGTTTCAGCGATATGCTGGCCATGAAGGGTAACAAGGATATTGGCGAGCAGTTCAATATCATCATAGCCCGTCTTGCCGAGGCGAATGATCTCAAGGGCGTGATTGACGTTGCGGATTTCAATGATGCCGACAAACTGGGCAAGGGCAAGGAGATGGTGGATCGGCTGTCCAATCTGGTCAGCATCTTTGATTCGCCCGGCCTGAATTTCAGCGGCAACCGCGCGGATGGCGATGATATTCTCGGTGATGCCTATGAATACCTGATGCGTCACTTTGCCACTGAGTCAGGCAAATCCAAAGGCCAGTTCTACACCCCGGCAGAAGTGTCGCGCATTATGGCGAAAGTGATCGGGGTCAGTGCCGCGACCAGTCCAAGCCAGACCATTTATGACCCAACATGCGGCTCGGGTTCGCTGCTGCTGAAAGCGGCGGACGAATCCACAACCGGGCTCACCATTTATGGTCAGGAAATGGACAACGCCACGGCAGCGTTGGCGAAGATGAACATGATTCTGCACAATAATCCGAGTGCAGAGATCTGGCAGGACAATACATTGTCCAGCCCGCATTTCAAGGAGAAGGACGGTAGCCTCAAGCTGCATGATTTTGTCGTCGCCAATCCGCCGTTTTCTACCAAGGCATGGAGCAATGGCTTTGATCCGGTCAATGATCCGTATCAACGTTTTGCCGATGGTATTCCGCCAGCCAAGAACGGCGATTATGCTTTTTTGCTGCACATCATCCGTTCGCTCAAGAGTACCGGTAAAGGCGCGGTGATCTTGCCGCACGGGGTGCTGTTTCGCGGTAATGCCGAAGGGACTATTCGCAAGAACATCCTGCGCAAGGGCTATATCAAGGGCATCATCGGTCTGCCCGCCAATCTGTTTTATGGCACCGGTATTCCGGCCTGCATCATCGTGCTCGACAAGGAAAACGCAGCCGGGCGGACGGGAATATTCATGATCGACGCCAGCAAAGGCTTTGTCAAAGACGGTAACAAAAACCGTCTGCGTCATCAGGACATTCACAAAATTGTGGATGTCTTCAACAAGCAGATTGGTATTTCCGGCTACTCGCGCATGGTCAGCCTGACCGATATCGAAGCCAACGATTACAACCTGAATATTCCGCGTTATATCGACAGCAGCGCGGTGGAAGACCTGCAAGACATTGATGCCCATTTGCATGGCGGCATTCCCGATGCGGATATTGCCGGGTTGTCGGCTTACTGGCAGGTGTTTCCACATTTGCAAACGGTGTTGTTCGAGCGTGGCACGCGTCCAGGCTACAGCCAGATGAAAGTGTCGGCCGGTGCGGTCAAATCCACCATCTTTGCGCAGCAAGAATTTGTTGCTTATACCCAAGCAGTCAGCGATTTGTTTCAACAGTGGCGTGAACACCATATCGCCAGCCTGAAAGGTCTGGCCCAAGGCAGCCACCCCAAGGCAATGATCGAGCAATTGGCGGAAGATTTGCTGCAAGCATTTGCCGATGTGCGCCTGATCGACCAATACGATGTGTATCAACACCTGATGAGTTACTGGTCGGATACCATGCAGGATGATGCGTATTTGATCGCTGCCGGGGGTTGGCTGGCAGGCAGGGATGCCAGTAATGGGCTTATTCCGCAGGCTTTGATCGTTGCGCGTTATTTCGTTGCCGAACAGGAGCATATTCAGCAACTGGAAAATGAACGCGACGCCATCACCCGGCAAATGGAAGAACTGGACGAAGAACACGGTGGTGAAGAAGGTTTGCTGGCAGAAGCCAAAAACGACAAGGGCAAGCTCACCAAAGTCAGTGTCGGTGCCCGTCTCAAGGAGATCAAGCACGAGGTGGATGCCGCCGATGAACGCGCTTTACTGAATACCTGCCTCACCCTCATCGAACGGGAAGCCGCTGCCAACAAGCAGGTGAAAGACACACAAAAGCTAATGGATAAGCAAGTGGCGGCGCAATACGGCAAACTGAGCGAAGTCGAGATCAAGCGGTTGATCGTGGAAGACAAATGGCTGACCACGCTCGCTGCGGATGTGCAAACCGAGCTGAATCGTGTGTCGCAAGCCTTGACCGGGCGCATCAAACAACTGGCTGAACGCTATGCAGAACCACTGCCGCAACTCGCTGCACAAGTGGCCGCCCTCAATGCAAAGGTTGAGGCACACCTGCTCAGGATGGGGTTTCAGCTATGACCAGGTTAATCCGCAACTCAACCGCCGAATTTTTGATGTTCACCAGCCAGGCGGGTGAAGACAGCATCGAAGTACGCGTTGAAAATGAGACGGTTTGGCTCACGCAAAAGATGATGGCGAAATTGTTCGGTGTTGAAGTACCCGCCATTATCAAGCACATAGCCAACATCTTGGCGGAAGCCGAGCTGACTGAGGCAACTACTTCCAAAATGGAAGTAGTTCAACAAGAGGGCACACGGTCAGTTCGTCGCACAGTGGATTTTTATAATCTGGATATGATTATTGCCGTTGGCTATCGCGTCAATTCCAAACGCGCCACCCAGTTCCGCCAATGGGCAACGCAAGTGCTCAAGCAGTTTGCCATCAAAGGCTTTGTGCTGGACAGGAAACGGCTGGAAAACGGCACGTATTTAGGTGCGGATTACTTCGAACAACTGCTGGCTGAAATTCGGGAAATACGCCTGAGCGAGCGTAAATTTTACCAAAAAATCACCGACATTTACGCCACCAGCCTCGATTACAACAAAGACGCAATCACCACTAAAGAATTCTTTGCCAAGGTGCAGAACAAGCTGCATTTTGCCATTCATGGCCACACCGCTGCCGAACTGATAGTGGAACGCGCCGATAGCAAGCAACCGTACATGGGGCTGAGTACCTGGGCAAAAGCGCCTGAAGGCAAAATCCTCAAAACCGATGTCGTCGTCGCCAAGAATTACTTAATGCAAGCAGGGATGGAATCGTTGGGACGCATCGTCAACGCCTATCTGGATTTAGCCGAGGAACGTGCCAAGCGCAACATCCCCATGACGATGGAAGACTGGGCTAAGCGGCTGGACAGTTTTCTGGCGTTTGATGAGCGCGACATATTGCAGGACGCCGGAAAAATCACCGCTGAAATCGCCAAAGCCCATGCGGAAAGCGAGTTTGAACAATACCGTATTGTACAAGACAGGCTGTTCGCATCGGATTTTGATAAATTGCTGAACTTGCCGCAAGCCGGCGATGTAAGTGACGACAATCATGAGTGAACGCACATGAGCCTATCCCTTACTCATGACATGACCTGCGTGGGGAATAACGCAAATTATTTACCCGTGATGGGCGGAACGTGTATACGAAACGCCAGTTTTCTATGCACGTCTGACGACACACGCACACAAAGAGGCGCTTTTCTGTGCATGGCCTCTGTCGAGGGCGGTAGCCATGAATAAGCCGCTAACCGTTCAGGAAGTTCCGGCAAGCTACCAAGTGGTGATGGACTCGCTACCCCTTAGAGTGGGTTACAAGCAGACTGAGGTGGGAGTGATACCGGAGGATTGGCATGCAAGAAAACTCGGAGACCTAGCATCCTTCCGCACAGGGCCTTTTGGTAGCGCCTTGCATAAATCTGACTATACACATGACGGAGTACCTGTCATAAATCCCATGCACATGAATGATGGTCAAATTGTGCCAAGTCGCAGTATGACTGTTACAGAATCAGCGGCTGCTGGCTTTTCCGAATTCAGACTCAAACCGAACGAGGTAATAATCGGCAGGCGTGGCGACATGGGGCGATGTGCGGTAGTTCAGCATGAGCATCTTGGCTGGCTTTGTGGGACGGGGTCAATGATTGTTCGACCTTCATCGGGTGTTGATGCTGAGTTTCTACAGCGCATTCTTTCGAGCGCATCGGTCATATCCGCCATTGAGGAAACATCTGTCGGTTCAACAATGATTAACCTTAATCAGGGGACTTTGAGTGGATTGGTCATTCAAGCACCACCTCTCCCCGAACAACGCGCCATCGCTACCGCCCTGTCCGATGTCGATGCCCTGCTGGCAGCACAAGACAAACTCATCGCCAAGAAACGCGACATTAAGCAAGCCACCATGCAACAACTCCTAACCGGCAAAACCCGATTGCCGGGGTTTAGTGGGGAGTGGGAGGTGAAGCGGTTGGGGGATGTTTGCTGGTATCAAGAAGGGCCAGGTGTGAGAAATACCCAATTCACCAAACAAGGCGTGAAACTCCTCAATGGAACGAATATTGCTGGCGGGACAATTGTATTAGAGACGACTAATCGATACATCTCGGAAAAAGAAGCATTTGGGAGCTACAAACATTTTTTGGTCGATGATGGTGATATTTTAATTGCATCTTCAGGTGTAACCATAGATCGATTTCATGAAAAGGTGGCGTTTGCCTTGTTAGAGAATTTACCACTTTGCATGAATACCAGCACGATTAGATTTAAGGTGAATGAGACAGAGCTTCTTGATAAGTTTTTATATTTTTTCTTGCAGTCTGACTTATTCAAAGAACAAATAGGTAAACAAGCAACAGGATCCGCCCAACTTAATTTTGGGCCAGCTCACTTAACAAAAATTAATATAAATCTTCCACTAATAACTGATGAACAAACCGCCATCGCCACTATCCTCTCCGACATGGATGTCGAAATCACCGCGCTGGAACAGCAGCGCGAGAAAACCCGTGCCCTCAAGCAAGGCATGATGCAGGAACTACTGACTGGAAGGATACGTCTCGTATGAGCACTGTCGGCCAAATTGAACGTGCCACCCAGCAGCGGGTGGTGAAGCTGTTCCGCGATGCGCTGGGCTACGACTATCTGGGCAAATGGATCGACCGGGCAGGCAATCGTAACATTGAAGATGAGTTAGCGCGGCAGTTTCTCAAGAAACAGGGTTATAACGATGCGCTGATCACCAAAGCCTTGCACCAGCTCAACAAGGTGGCGGGCGATCAGACCAAAAGCCTGTATGACAGCAACCAGGCGGTGTATGGCTTGCTACGTTATGGCGTGAAGATCAAGGCTGATGTGGGCGAAAACACGCAGACGGTGTGGCTGATCGACTGGAACAACCCACTGAACAACCACTTTGCCATTGCCGAAGAAGTGACTGTCAAAGCTGCGGATGCCAAAGCCAACACCAAACGCCCGGATGTGGTGCTGTATGTGAACGGCATTGCGCTGGGTGTGCTGGAGCTGAAGCGCTCGACCGTATCGGTATCCGAAGGCATACGCCAGAATCTGGACAACCAGAAAAAAGTGTTTATCCAGCCGTTTTTTACCACCCTGCAATGGGTCATGGCGGGTAATGATACCGAAGGCGTGCGTTACGGTACGATAGCAACCCCGGAGAAGTATTACCTGACGTGGAAAGAACCGGGCGAGATAGAAAACCTGCTGGATCGCCATCTGAGCCAGTTATGCGACAAGACGCGTTTTCTCGAATTGATCCACGATTATGTGGTGTTCGATGCAGGGGTGAAAAAGCTCTGCCGTCACAATCAGTATTTTGGTGTTAAGGCTGCGCAAGACCATATCCGGCGGCGGGAAGGCGGCATCATCTGGCACACCCAGGGCAGCGGCAAGAGCCTGACCATGGTGTGGCTGGCGAAGTGGATACGCGAGCATGTGCAGGATGCGCGGGTGGTGGTGATTACTGACCGCACCGAGCTCGATGCGCAAATCGAGAAGGTGTTTACAGGCGTGAATGAAGCCATCCACCGTACCACCAGCGGCGCTGACCTGATCGAAAAGCTCAATGCGCCTTTGCCCTGGCTGATGGCCTCGCTGATCCACAAATTCGTCGGCAAGGAAGATGACGAGCAGATTGGCGATATCGATGGCTTTATCAATGAGATGAAGCGCAATTTGCCCGCCGATTTCAAAGCGCGCGGCGATATTTACGTGTTTGTGGACGAATGCCATCGCACCCAGAGTGGCGATCTGCACAAGGCGATGAAGGCATTGCTGCCTAATGCCATGTTCATTGGTTTTACCGGCACGCCACTGCTGAAAGCAGACAAGCAAAAAAGCATCGAGATTTTTGGCAGCTATATCCACACCTACAAATTTGATGAAGCGGTGAGCGACAAAGTGGTGCTGGACTTGCGCTATGAGGCGCGCGATATCGACCAGGACATTTCCTCACCGGCCAAAATCGACCAATGGTTCAACGCTAAAACCAAGGGTCTGAACGATGTGGCATTGGCGCAGTTGAAGCAGAAATGGGGCAGCATGCAAAAGCTGCTCAGCTCCCGTTCGCGGCTGGAAAAAATCGTTGCCGATATCTTGATGGACATGGCAGAGAAAGACCGTCTGATGAGCGGTCGTGGTAACGCCATGCTGGTGACCAGCAGCATTTATGAGGCGTGCAAATGCTATGAGCTGTTCGACAAAACCGAACTGGCGGGCAAATGCGCCATTGTGACCTCGTATGCGCCATCTCCTGCGGATATCAAGGGCGAGGAAACCGGTGAAGGTTTGACCGAGCGGCTGCGTAAATACGAGATTTACAACCAGATGCTGGCGGGGCAATCGGCAGAAGTGTTCGAAACCGAGGTCAAGAAAAAATTCATCGAGCAACCCGGTCAGATGAAATTGCTGATTGTGGTGGATAAGTTATTGACCGGTTTCGATGCGCCACCCGCCACGTATTTGTATATCGACAAACAGATGCGCGACCATGGCCTGTTTCAGGCGATTTGTCGCGTCAACCGGCTGGATGGCGATGACAAGGAATACGGTTACATCGTCGATTATAAAGACCTGTTCAACAGCCTGGGCACGGCGATCCGCGATTACACCTCGGGTGCTTTGGATGGCTACGACAAGGAAGATGTAGCCGGGTTGCTGGGCGACCGGCTGAAAATGGCGCGGGAACGTTTGGAAGAAGCACGCGAAACCATCAAGGCACTGTGTGAACCGGTGGCCGCGCCACGAGACACCGCCGCCTATTTGCGTTATTTTTGTGCGGCGGATACCGCCGACAAGAACCAGCTCAAGGAAAACGAAGGCAAACGCATTCTGTTGTACAAGCTGACCGTGTCGCTGATTCGCGCCTATGCTGACATTGCCGGTGAAATGGCTGAAGCGGGCTACAGCGCAGACCAGACGGTAACGATTCAGCAGGAAGTGGATCATTTTGAGAAGGTTCGCACCGAAGTCAAAATGGCCAGTGGGGACTATATTGACTTGAAACTGTACGAACCCGCGATGCGCCATCTGATCGATACCTATTTGCGTGCCGAGGACAGCGAAAAGATCTCCGCCTTTGACAACATGAGTCTGGTGCAGATGATCGTCGAGCGGGGGTTGGATGCCATCAACGACTTACCCGAGGGGATACGTGATAATCATGAAGCTGTGGCGGAAACCATCGAGAACAATCTGCGCCGCGTTATCATCGATGAACAACCGATCAACCCAAAGTACTACGAAAAAATGTCCGAATTGCTGGATGGCCTGATACAGCAACGTCGGGATGCTGCAATAGCGTATGAACAATATCTGGCTGAATTGATGGCACTGGCCGGACAAATACAACAGCCCGCCAGTTCAACCGCCTACCCGTCGTCATTGCACACGGGCGCCCAACGCGCTTTGTACGATAATCTCGACAAGGATGTGGAAATGGCGATGGCAGTGGATTATGCCGTGATGAACAGCAAAAGAGACGAATGGCGTGGTCACAAAGTGAAGGAAAAAGAAGTACGCTATGCCGTCAAGCAAGTCTTGCACGACGAACAGCTGACCGACCATGTGTTTGAATTGGTCAAGAACCAAAGTGATTACTGAGAACCACCAAATCAGGGTAAGCGGACTGACTGTGGATGTCGTGCGCAAGAATATTAAAAACCTGCATTTGGCAGTTTATCCGCCCATGGGTAGGGTGCGTGTGGCCGCACCCTTATTGGTTAGCGATGAGGCCGTGCGCTTGGCGGTGATCTCCAGACTGCCATGGATCAAGCGGCAAAAAAACCGTTTTCAACGCCAGGCCAGGCAGTCTGAACGCCAGTTTGTAACCGGCGAATGCCACTATTTTCAGGGGCGACGTTACCGCCTGAATGTCATTTATCAGCATAGCCGATCGCAGGTCGTCATTCGGAATAAATCAACCATCGACCTGATTGTGCAGGAAGACGCAGATCAAACCTACCGGCAAAAAATCATGCTGGCATGGTATCGTCAACAATTGAAACAGATGATCCCGGAATTGATACAAAAATGGGAACCTGTTATCGGCGTTAAAGTGACTGACTGGCGTATCAAACACATGAAAACCAAATGGGGCACCTGTAATATCGAAGCGCGGCGCATCTGGTTGAATTTGGAACTGGTGAAGAAATCACCTCAGTGCCTGGAATACATTGTGGTGCATGAAATGGTGCATTTGCTGGAGCGCCACCACAATGAGCGATTCACAGAAATGATGAATCAGTTCTTGCCTTTGTGGCGATTGCGTCGAGATGAACTGAATGATTCAGCATTGGGACATGAGGAATGGGATTATTGATTAATTAATTGTTGCTGATTCATGGTATGCGACCTGTTTGTCCGTTGTTCGGCCTTATGGAGCGCGCTCCATAAGGCCGAGTAGTGTGCATTCGACACACCATCTCCGACTGGTTGAATCCGCAGTTGCAAGCGGTCAGACTTTGCATCGAGATCAACTGCTGCTATGCCAACCACGGCGTTTTTCAGTATGGCTGTCGCATCAACCATTCTTCTGGCTGCCATTAAAACCGATTTTCCAGATTCGAATCGACCGCACTCTCGGCTGTAATTCGTGTTTTTTCTTGACGAGTGCTACGGGTATCGGCGTATTCATAACCTTATCAATTCGGTCTGGAAATAAAAAAATTCACGTCCTACAGCAATCACATCTTCAAGAGATATCGTATCATCTTGATTATTTGCCGTTTCACAGCATGATCCGCACAAAAAACCAATGCCCGGGCACAGGTCACTACAACAGCTTTGATGTTCATTAGCCAATTGGCGGTATTCCACACAAATACCGGGAGAACTGGTCTCTGTGATGGTACCGTTTTCATTTATTTTTACAGTCAGCGGCGCGTTACAACTGCTGCAATGTGAATGAATAACAACGTCGGATCGTGCAAGAAATGGAACGGCTAACGCATCAATAGCGCACATTGCTGATACACGATGCGCCCCAAATTCTACCTCTGTTCCAGTATTCAAAGCGCTAAAAGGATAACATCCCAAACCTGACTCAGTCACAACCACTGCATCCAGCGCGACAAGTTGATCTCTTTCAGGTTGGGAGATTATGTCAAGTTGTGGCGGTATGCCGTTCTGCAACCAAGCCGAAAGGATACTGGCATACGCATTGCGGGTCGCTATATCAGCAGCCTCGATTCTTGTTTGCAAAGGAAACTCAGTTCGTAATCTGTTCAAATGTCTGGTGACATTACCATGACTAATGTCACGTGGAAAATCCTTTAAACAACAACGTCCAGACGGATTGCTGGTATCGCACGAGCATAGACCAAGCTTTGTTTGCGCGACCACATAGTCCCTGATAGATGAATCGTTCAACGCATCGGTTTTAGTTACCCCAAAACAGTAGCAAAGCATGGCATCATCACCTGCCTCCTTCTTTCCCACCTTGGTTCGAAGCTGCGACTTCAAAATTGTTGAGTCGTCGCCAGCAAAATAAACGACGTCGCAATCGGGATCATCACAAAAAAAATACTGCTGATTTTTGTCTGTCCATTGCCAGGAATGCTTTATGTGATGTGCAATGGTTTTTGCAGAAACCGCTGCGTATTCGATCCCATTAACCGGGCACCGATGCTTATTTGGATGCACAGTTTTTTGTTTTGAAGATGAACAGCAATCAGCCATTTTGTTTTATCCTCAGATTATTTGCCAACAATTTAAAAAAACATCCATTTTCCTTGACGCGATGGATGTTGAACACCTGTGTTGTCAATCAGCGTCTAATTTTTTCCATGAATCAGCGCGTGTTTTCCAGTAACCAGTTTAAAAAATTGCTTATGATACAAGCCATCCAAGAGCTTTACAGCGTGCTGATTTTGTCACAAAGTGGAAAAGTTTGCGCGCTGTTTGACAATCCATGGGAAAACATCGCGCTCCAGTCGCCGAATAATCCGACTACCATGGTCGTCAGTCCATGTGACGGAGTTTTTTGCAAACCACTCGCGAGCAATGACTTCAAAGCTGTTTGCAGCCCGATCAGCCTTCGAGGCTTTTGTGGCTTTACGGTTCTCGGCGGGATCTACGCTGTTAGTCAGGAGTTTTCGAGCATCGTCACGACGCTGTCGGGCTTCTTTTAAGCTTACGTCTGGATATACACCGAGTGACAATCGTTTTTCCTTGTCGTCGTATCGGTATTTAAATCGCCACCACTTTCCCCCGCTGGGGGAAACTTCCAGATAAAGACCACTGCCATCAAATAGACGAATGGACTTGTCGCCGGGCTTTGCATTCTTTATAGCGACATCGGTTAAGGGCATGGGGGCAACTCCTTTCAGTTACTTGTCAGTTGCCCCCAGTAGCCCTAGGTTGCCAATGTATCAATTAGGATGCTATGGACATAAAAAAACCCGCAAAGCCTTTAGCTGTGCGGGTTTATGTGCTTCTTTGGGCGTATTAAAACAAAAAATTGGTGGTGGGGTCGCCACTCGTTTCAAACCGCGTCTGTAATGCGACTGCGGAAACGTGCGGGTCGGTGCGGAACACTGCGGAATCAGAATGTTACCGTTGGTCAACCTCCCGGTTTTCGTCCTGGATTTGGCACTGCCGACGTGTTCCGCTCGGTCATCAGTTCGATTCCCATTTTCTCAATCGAACCCGCGTCCATAATATCGATTACTTTTACTCCGGAGATCGCCAAACGGTCTGCGCCGGTTCCTGTATGAGCGACGAATCCAGCTATTAGCCTACCGATTTTGGGCGAATTTTTCAACGATCGCCGGATGTTGGCGGCTGTCTCGCACACTTGGACGTCTAGTGAAATAGATCTCGTTAAATATTGTTGTTCCTGCGTTGTTCGGAAAATGCTTGACATCAAGTTCTAGTGCATCTAGCATCCGCTTAAGAACAACACCAGAACAACGGAGGAAAGTATGGAAAAGCGTTTTTCGGCAACACTTAGTCGGTCGCAGGGCAGGAGTGCATGGGCAGTAATCTTCCGCCATCCAGTTCGAGTTGACCTGAATACTGGCAAACCAGGTTTGCGAGTCCGTCAAGGGCTCGGAACGCCCGATGAAGCCGAAGCCAACGAGTTGAAAGATCAACTCAACCAGTTGCTGGCGGACGAGACATTCTGGAGCCTGCCGGCAAAAGCCGAAGCCGAGAGGCGTTTTCATCGTCGGGTTACGGAGATCTTTTATCACGGTATGGAGCCGGAGGAGAGTGATTTCGGCGCGATTCGCGAGTCGATCATTCCACTGCCGATTTCTAAGAACTCCGATTATCGGCGCGCTCTACTACTTGGGACCACTGGTGCTGGTAAAACGACGCTGCTACGGCAACTGATCGGCACAGACCCAGAGACCGAACGCTTTCCCTCGACATCGACGGCGAAGACCACGGTGCATGAAACCGAGGTGGTTCTTGCGCCCGGCTCTTACAAGGCCGTGGTCACCTTTTTTCCCATCGATGAAGTTCGGGAACACCTGAATGAATGCATTTCGGAGGCAGTGCTGTCAGCCTATAGAGGCGATGATGACGGCGACGTACTTCGCAAGTTACTCATGCACGTGAATCAGCGCTTTCGCTTCAACTATGTCTTGGGAAATGGACCCAAGGCATCGGTTTTGGACAACGACGAGGATGACGAGGACGATGAGTTCGTGCCAGATGATGAAACTGCAGCCGACAGCATAATAGATATCGACGGCACCAATGCCTTGCTGACGAAGACCCTAGCCGCGCTGCGTACTATAGCGGCGCGTCATGGCAATCAACTCAAGAGCGAGCTTGGTGAGATTGACGAGAAGGATCAGCGGGTCGTCGACGAATTGTTCGAGGAGGAACTTGATCGCAGTCTGCGAGAGGACGATGAATTCCACCGCATCAGTGACGAACTCATGGACGAGATCGAGCTTCGCTTCTCGTTGCTCACTGACGGTACGGTGCGTCGTAAGCAAGGCTGGCCGCAATCATGGTCTTGGGAGACTGAGGATCGGACATCGTTCATCAAAACGGTTACCCGATTTTCCAGTAATCACTCCCCTCGCTTCGGGTGGCTTCTGACTCCGCTGGTGAACGGGGTTCGGGTGTCAGGTGAATTCCTGCCCGATTGGAACAACGGACAGCAACCAAAGCTGGTGCTGCTGGATGGCGAGGGATTGGGTCACACTCCCAAATCGGTAGCATCTCTCTCCACATCCTTGAGCCGGCGAATCGAGGCTACTGATGCCATCGTGCTCGTCGACAACGCTGTTCAACCGATGCAAGCCGCCCCGGTTGCAGCCATGAAAGAAATGATCACGTCCGGCAGTGCCAGCAAGTTGCTTCTTGTATTCACGCACTTCGATGAGGTCAAGGGAGACAACTTGCCGAACGCTTTAGCCAAAGAGCAGCACGTACTCGCTTCCGCTGAGAATGTCCTAGCTTCGATTGGGGAGGAGTTAGGGCCGTTCGCAGAGCGATCTCTTCGCAACCGTTTAAAAAAGGAGGCTCGCTTCTTCGTCGGTGGAATCGATGAGGACCTGGATGTCACGAAGAAGACTCACAGGCGGACCATCGACCAATTGCAAGCGCTGTTGGCTGCCATCAATGCCATAGTTGAGAAGCCCGCGCCCGTCCTCGCGAAGCCGGTTTATGACCGCATGAATCTTGTCTTGGCCGTAAAGAATGCCGCCGAAAGTTTCCACGATGCTTGGTGGCCACGGTTAGGTCTCGACTATAAGCCCGGGGTGGGTAAGGAGCACTGGAAACGCATTTGGGCATTGAGCCGACGACTCAGCACGCCGGGGCGCGGTGACGAGTATGATAATCTCAAGCCAGTCGCGGATTTACGTAAGCAGCTTCAAGATCGGCTGTATGTGCTGCTTCAAAACCCGATCCGCTGGGACCCCGCCGAGCCGATTGATGACGCGCACAAGCAGCAGGTTTTTGACGAGATTGCCAACGCGCTGTCCGTCAAGACCCTAGACCTCGCCACCCGACGCGTTAGGGCCGAACGGATGCCTGAATGGCAGTCGGCGTTTAACCAGTCAGGGCGTGGATCTAGCTACGCACGCGCCTCAATCATCGGCGAGCGCATTTACGAGCGAGCGGCACCGATTCCTGACGTCACTCCGTCGCCGGACCGCAATTCCTTCTTGCACGAAGTGGCGGCGATGGTGGAGAGCGTCTGCGAAGATGTCGGCGCCAAGCTAGCATAGTGGACGGTCGCAGGCATTCGAGAAGGGACTCGCCCCGGAGCGGGGCTAGATGCGCGCTTGCCAGACGTTTCGTTCTGGAGCCATCGGTGCGATCAGGCGCGGAACTTGGTGTTGCCGCGCGATGCGACATGCGGGGGTAAATTAGACCTTCTTGCTGCTGAACTGCTCAATCTGTGGGATCAACGGCCGCGGAGGATCCAGCGGCTACGTGAGTGCGTCCTAAGACACCCTGCCGTCTGCAGGAATGAACCGGTCGAGGAACGCGGCCATCTAGTACAGTTTGGTGTTGTGGTCACAGCCCCGCAAAGATCCTATGCAGCCGAAGCGCCTCACTGCTGGGACAAATGACGCCATGGCCAAGGCGCAAGGACTGACCTCGCAGCGCTTCGTACTCGGTTCCATTCAGGCGTAAGTCAACTAGTACCCTAAGTGTTTCATGATCGACAGATAGAAGCCCCATGTCGAACAGTGTGTGGAAATCTGCCCGGAGCAGGAGCCCGTTGAGCAAGTGGTTTGTGCCTGGCCCTTGATATGGCACGATATGCGCAGCCTCAAGCGTTTCAATCACCGTACTGCCTGACATTGCACAACTTCCATAGGCGTTAATCAATTGCCGACGAAAAGCTGATTGTCCACGACGAATTGCGATTTCTCGGGCTACCCGCTCGCGGCCATCTTCGATCATTCCGGGGTCGAATGCTGGCAGGGCCGTTTCAAACTCATCCCGAGGTGCTGCTTCTTCCCGTTCAGCCTCGGTAATTAGTTCATCCATTGAGCGACCTGTCGCTATTTGCCCTGGAGTGGCGGCGCCAGCGGTGTGATATCTCGGCTTGTACGTCACGATGTAATCCATGAAGCGAGACGGCCTCATAGCAACAACATATTCACCATGTTGGTTAGAGCCAACTGCTAAGCCCACGGTATACGCATTGTCGAGTAACGCCTGCCGAAATTGTTGGCTGTCCGATGCTCTTGCATCAAGAATACCTGCGGCAACCTTACGCTCGATTTTTCCATTTACCCGCCGCGCAACGCTGTATGGGTTGAAAGCAATGATCAATGGTTCCGGCCCGAAGCTATCGCTCCACCCCAGTACAACCGTTTCTGGATCTGGGGTTGCATCAATCAGTTGAGTGCTACTACCAATTGCCTGAATGCGGCGTTCATCGGCAGGCCGTACCGTTCCCGTTGCCTGTCCGTTGTCTGTCACTTGCCACGCGTAAAATTTCAATGCCCGCGGATATCCTGCAATGTTAGCGACACATCCTTGATTTGCTCGTGCACCGGACAAGATCACCCCGACTCCAGCCGACTGCAACGCAGCAACGATTTCAGTCATTGCAGACATGAATTGACGCTCCATAATAATGAATCGAAGTATTTTATCTGTAAAATGGTAATGGAAGATAGTGCGGCAGTTGAGGAACAGGGCTATGAATGATTCACTGATACCGCTCCGCGAGATTGCAAGCGCGCTAAAAATTACCGAAAAGGCAGTGGCGATCAAAGGCCATTGTTCATGCGTTCAAGATTTCCGGGAAATGGCGTGTAATAAGAAGAAATGACTTGAGCCTTGGTCTTGGTCTGTTTTTTGGGGGGCTGGGGTATCAGGTTTTTGGTGTGCAAGGCCCTCGTAGACTTTTCCACGGCGCCGCTCGCCGCTCCCTTATTAAGAGCAAGAGCGTGCGGCGGGGTGGTAAAGTCGGACTACATTTTACCGCATTACTTTCGTAAAGCGCTCTTCGTAAAGAATGGTGGATTGATTCATCGCCGTTTCCCATCGAACGCGCATTGACACCGGACAACTAAGTTTCTTGTCACACGAAAACTTTTCAGTTAGTATAGTTTCCGTGTAACAAAAACCATTCTGGATAAAAATAAACTTATGGGCCGCCCTAAATCTTCTTCACCTCGAGATAGCTTTGCAAACGTACGCTTAACGAGCCAGGAACGAGAGGAGATCGAGGCTACTGCTCGTGCGCTTGGCCTCAGGTCGATTAGTGAGTATCTGCGACACCTTCACAAGCTACACAACCAACCCGAAGGTCAAGTAGAAACAAGTACTGCAGATGAGACGCAACGGCCGTCATACAATGGTGACCGATTAAAATCGTTCTTCAAAACCCAACAGGGGCAAATGTACCAAGGCAACAGCCTGGACTTCCTGCATTCAAAAGCCAAAGAACAGTCCGTTGACTTGATTATGACCTCACCTCCATTCGGTCTCGTACGCAAGAAAAGCTATGGCAACGAGGACGCAGATGAGTACTGTAATTGGTTTCGCCCATTTGCCGAGGGATTCAAGCGAGTTCTGAAAAACACCGGCTCATTAGTAATTGACATTGGTGGGGCATGGAAGCCTGGCATGCCTACCCGATCCCTTTATCACTTTGAACTGCTAATGATGCTTTGTCGAGAATATGGCTTTCATCTGTGCCAAGAACATTTTTGGTGGAACCCATCGAAGCTCCCAACGCCAGCTGAGTGGGTCAATGTTCGACGCGTCCGCGTAAAGGATGCTGTAAATTGTATTTGGTGGCTATCCCCAACCCCCTGGCCCAAGGCGAACAATCGGCGCATCTTGGCTCCATATAGCGAGTCAATGCGTCATCTCCTGAAGAATGGCTATACGGCAAAGATGCGTCCATCAGGGCATGACATTTCCGATAAATTCCAGAGAGACAACGGTGGTGCCGTTCCGCCAAATTTACTTGCGGTCGCCAACACAGAGTCAAATGGACGTTATCAAGACTTCTGCCGCCTAAACAACTTAGAAATTCACCCAGCACGTTTCCCGTCTCAATTGCCGGAATACTTCATCCGGATGCTTACCGATCCAGGCGATATAGTGGTGGATCCATTTGGTGGCTCATGCGTGACCGGCATGGTTGCGGACGATCTGAAACGTCGTTGGGTATGCATTGAGATGTCGGAGTCTTATTTGCAGGGGGCTGTCGGGCGATTCAAGGGCGCAGCACCTTCAACGTGCGCGAACAAGCGAGTGCAGTATACTATTAACCCACCTTGCTCGTTGCCTGTTGATGATGCGGCCACACCATTACCCCCCGATGGAGGACAGTCTCGGCCTCCTATTGTCAAGCAGCCAAAGGGGACAGAGCGGGTGAAGGTATCGAAGCTAAGTTCAAGGCGCGTGACCACTGATCCAGTGCTTGCGACTGAATCGAATTGAAATCGAAAACCCAGGGCACGCCGAATGTTCTAGGTTCAGCCGCGAAATCGCAGAGAACTGGCACTGCAAGTGAATGGCCTAGCAAGCCGTCCCAGTCCATTTCCCTGCGGTATCCACGAGCGTAGCGCACCAGTTGATCAATGGCTGCGCGAAGAGCAGCACGTCCATCATTACTTTCACCAGTGAAGTACTTCACTTCGGCGATTGCTACAACCTGTTGTGCGGCAGAATTTACGACAATTACGTCAGGACGATCCCATCCTGAGCCCATACCGAGCGCCATCAGGATATCTCTGACCTTGTTCTCAGAAGGCTCCAATTCCGGCGTAGTAAAGTACTCGGTTTGTGCCTGCCAATAAATTCTGTAATCTCCGATGCTGATCAGCATTCCGTCCTGATCGAAGGATGGCGACAAATTGCATGGAACGCCAAGCACTCTGGCTAGTGATTCACCCATGGCGACCGCGACATACAGTTCAAAGCGCTTCCAGATTTCAAGTGGCCCGAGTAGGTTCTCTTGCAGAACTGCGCAGATTTGTGCTTCATCACCTTGCTCAATGGCAAGCAGACTGAGGTATGCATCTGCAGCCAATTGATATAGTCGCGCCCGTGCTCGTTTTGCTTGGCTAATCGTAGGCGACGATGGTCGCCGCGTCGTTTCAATTTGCATTGTGGCAATGCGGATTCCCTCCAAGCGCCCGGCATCCTCGAGCAACCGAGTAACTTGACCAAAACGCTCAGAGTATTTTGATTCCTGGCTAGATGTTCGCAATATTTCCCGACCCAAGCGTCGGGCTTCTTCTAGCACCCATATGACTAAATGGTTTGGCCCAGTGGCGTAGCTTCGCACAGCTTCCAGAGATACAAACAGTGTCGGATTACCTGAGGTAATTTGGCGTATCGCCGTTTCTCTCGCATTTAGACGTCCACGAATCATGCCTGTATCGGATCTGCGCTCAAACTGCAGTACAGCCGAAGCTTCGTGAGGATTACGGATTAAGTACTCAGCAAGCGCTTGCACTTTCGACGAACAAGCCCAGAAGATACGCAGAAAGGGGAGGTCGCTATGTTTTTGCAGGCGCGGTGTTCTGAGTGAAACTTGCGCTCCGAAGCGGCGCATTCGAATAAGTAGCGCAACGATTGCATCATCAATTTCGCTGCCAACGAGATTCATACGGACACGCTACGCAGGCGTTGCTCCACTCGGTGCCGTAATGCAGACTCGGCGTGCAACTTCAATCCCTCGCATATTCCCTGTGTCATGGCTTGGGCACCGTCCCGAAATATTCCGTCAAGCATTGGCAAAATGAACATATCAAAACCATCGAGATAAATTGCAGCCTGATCTTCGGTGGGGTCAGCCGAAAAGCTCAAGCCGCTGTCCATCTCTCGTATGACCTTAATCATATCGATCACAGGAGCCGGACCAATCAAACGTACAGCATTGACTGACTGCCAGATTCTTGCGAGAGGAAGAACGACTTGGCTTCCCATTTCCTGGATTTGCTCACGCGTCAAATACTGCTGTAGAAAATCATTCAGGTCAGTTGGAACATCCAAATAAATCCAAGCGAACCGCCTGGTGAGGGCATAGCTCATTTGATAAAGCGATGCTTTGTCAATTGAGTTAATCGTCGCAACGATACGCCATGCTGCACCGGGAGCGAATTCAATGTCTTTTCGTGCGCTGGGATTAGGTTTGGGGAGGATCTCAAAAAAATCGCTATCCCGCTGCTCGACTTGAACGCGGTATGGGAGCGTTGTTTTTTGCCCTGATAATACGGTGAACAAGGGGCCTATTACCTTGTCAATGTCACAGCGATTTAATTCATCAATGATCAACGGACGGTCAAAATGACGGAGCAGTATTCCCGGGACAAACTCGATTCGACCATTGCCAATTGGTTGGTATCCGCCGATCACATCTTGAGATGTCCAGTCCGATGAACCGGTGATCAATGTATGCTTACTGGCTAAAGAGCGAGCGCAGTGCTGAGCCATAGTGGTTTTACCGGTGCCAGGAGGACCGTAAAACATCAGGTGCTGTTTTCCGCTCCGAATAGCAGAATTGATCTGGCGGTAGACTGTGGGATCTATGCCCAACAGGTCGGGCACAGCAGGAACTTCTCTTCCAATCACTACCTGAACATCGACAACCGAGGACTCATCCTCATCACTGTTTTCGATGCCGGCTGGCTGATGTGCAGACGCTTTGGCATAGGTCTGAGAAATATCTGATGAGAGGCGCTCAATCTCTTCATCACTTAATCCATGGTATACGGGCACATTATTCAGCATTCGCCGCCTCCGCTTCATCCAAAAACATAGGGCGAACGTGAATCATGCGTGTCAATGCAATTGTGGCCTCCTGGTAGCTTAATTTCTTAGTTGCGTCTCCAGCGACGGTACTGAATTGGGCATCTTCGACGTTTAGCGTAATCAGTGCCGAAAAGACATAAGGCTGATCTTTTCCCATGTAAATGAGCAAGCCATTTTCCGGGTTGAAATCATCGAGCAACTGACCAGATGAACCCTTTGGAAGTGCTGGAAAAAAGCACAGCAAGAAAAGCCATTCCCACTCCTCATGAAACACAAATTGGTCGGCAGAAATTTTTATTGCCGGAACGATTCGTACCGTTATTGCCCCGCTTTTTTGCTGTGCGTTATTTGAAAATGCAATGCGGCGATTGCCATGTAAGGGCACCCCATCTTTGTCTGCAATTCGTGCGACTGGTGAATCACCGGTTATATCGAGGTGAACAATCCAACGCAGTGGTTTATTGGTAGCTTCGGCTGGGTCTTTCCAGAATCCAGTGGTTGTATCAATTTCCTTGTTGCAACCCGCCAAGTTCGATTTCTTAGACCCGCACTGACGCAACTCCAAGCCATAAGGTTCGATAGAACGTTCGATTACTCCGGCAATCGTGCGTCGCGCTTGTTGCATGCTAACGGATGACCATTGTTCCTGAAGCGGGCTATTGTAGAAATCAAGTTTGTTTGTCCCGAACTCGGCTTCTAGCTTCCCACGGATGCTCGATATAGCTTTATCCATTTCGAGCAAACTAGGATTGGAGGATTTGGGAATACTGTCGGTGGCAAGTTTTGATTTGAAAGCGGCGAGGATGAGTCTGCGATGATCGTTACTAACGATCCGCTCAATCTGGTCAGGGAAAATGAAGTACAGTAGTGCATTGCGGATCGGTCGATGGGCCGCGTTCGGAATCGCATCCAGCCACTCAACAAAGTCCCAAGGACTATTGTTGGAGATTAGGTCTGATCGTTGTCCATCCGTCAGTCCTTTCCAAGTACTCAAAGCCTGCAAGAAGAACCATAACTGATCGGGGCGCCGGGTCAGATATGCGACGCCAACCCCACCGACCCCAACAAGATGAGGGGAGTCAAGTAGTCGATCATTTGGAATGGGATCTTCCGACCACCCCCATATATCACGAACTTGGGCGGCTTTAGTTTCAGGATTGTAACCAGATTTATGGGGGAAAAGCAGGTAGAACCAAAAAATCTCTGCGGCGAGTTTCTTCACACCCTTGGGTGCGGAAGCAATCTGTTCTTTCAGTTTGTCGAAGAAGTCTCTATTGCCTTCAATAGGGTTGCCTTCAAAAAGCCGGCGAAGCTCGTCGAAATTCGATTTTGACCATATCGGTTCGTCAGAAAACACCGAGCCATCGCGCAAAAGGCAATTGGCACGCCACGCGTCTGCCGCCTCAAGTACAGCAGCCACCTCCATCTCGCCCGTGTATCTTGACATACCACCCCATTTTGTTATTTTTAAACCATATGGCATTCTATCAGTGAAGTGCGGGTTATTCCAGAAGCAAGGCTGCTTCAGCCTCGTCCCATGGTTCGATGGTTAGATCAGGGCAGTAACGCTGCATGATGAGATCTCAATCAGCGGTCTTACCAAAGGCTCCGACCTGCTCCCGATACCACCGCTGAAACTCCACCACCATCAGCGTCGTCTGCGCCGCATCCTCGGCTAATTGGTTGCAGGTGGCAGCGGCGTCTTGCTGTCCGGCAGCAGATACAGCGTCGGCGGGGGCTGCATCAGTTCCGGCGGTAACGACGGGAACTTCGGGCACTGGGCCGGAATTGGTTGTGGCATGGTGGCGCACGCGCCGAGGAACACGGGCAAGCAGAAGGTGGCGATCAGCGACAATCTTGGCTTTCTCGGTTTCAAATTCATTCGAAATCTCCTGATCGATGGTGGATTGATGGGTGGTGACGGCGGCGACTTGTGCGGCCTGCTTGGCTACAACCTGGGCTTGCCTGGCCTTTTCGGCATCCCATCGGGTCGTGACGCGCTGCTCGCCACACCGGTAGCCGCTCACGAACACCGCCAGCACGAGGGAAGCCACGCCGATCAGCCGCCACGGCAACAGCTTCAGAATGTCGACGATCGGCAACATCACGCACCTCCGCCCGGCTCGGTCTTGGCCTTGAATCCAAGTGCAGCACCCCCAGCGGCAAGGGTCGCACCCAGTCCAATACCGAAACCCTGCATGTCAAAAGGATGGCCTTGCCCCACCACGCTGTAGATGGCGAGCCCCAGGAACACCATCACCCCCTGAGCCCAGAGCACGCGCCCGATGTCGAAGCTCTCGCCGTCGGAGGTGGTGAAGCAGTCTTTCAGCAACTTCATCATGCTGGCGTCCCTGCGTTGAATTCCGCATCTTCCGCCAGCCGCCGGTGCAGGAGTCCGGCCAGAACCCGCCCCGCATCCCGGTCCCACAGCGGAAACTGCAGGGCGGCGGCCGCGAGATTCCCTGCATTGATGTCTTTCAGCATCGTCGAGCGGGCGAAGGCGCCCACCCCGAGGTTGAAGACGAAATCCACCAGGGCATCGAACTCGGATTGCTTCAAGGGGATGCTCACCAGATGATTCACGGCATCGGTGGCGCTCCGGGTATCCTCGATCAGCCAGGCTTGGGCCTGGTCCTGCGTGCAGGTCATGCCCTCGTGAACACCGTAGGTGTGGCCATAGCCGATCGTCCACACGCCGCCGGTGTCGGGATAGGCGGTGAGCCGGCAACCTTCGAATCGTTCGGTGAGGGTCAGGCCCGCCTTGCTGTAGGTCATGAGTGAGTTCATTTTTCATCCTCCACGATGGATTTTTGGTACTGCGGTTCGTTGGCTCTCACCCAATCCCACAGTCGGTCGAAGGCCTGCTCGTAATAGCGGGCAAGTCCCTCGGATTCGGTGAAACAGAGGTCATTCAACTGCTGGCTGGCGCTCACCGAGTAATTCCATGAGCCATCCTCGACCATAGCCTTGCCGTCCGGCGTGCGGATTACCGTGGCTTTGAGATGCACGATCTGGTGGTGTATGGGCGAAGTGCCGATGAGGAAGTGCTCCCCGTCGACCAGTCCCGCAGCCATGAGCCGCTCGATCTGCGGCGCCTCGGCGCGTCCTGCTGCCTGGGTGTGGTCGAAGATCACCCGCACGTCGCACCCTGCCGTGTGCGCCGCGATCACTGCATCGAAGAAGGGTTGCAGGGTGCAGCCGTAGATCATGGTACGAAGCTTGGCGCCGGACTGCGCTGAACTTATAAGATACGCCTCGAAGGCTGCAAGCCCGTCGGCATACGGCGTGATGAGTCGGGTCTGCTCGGCGGTTTCATGCAGGATGCCGAGAGAGGAGAGGATGGCATTCATTTGATCACCCCGTGTCCATGAATGACCGCCCAGATCACGGCGATACCGCTGCCGACCGCCGACAGCCACATGACGGCACGCGCCCCGAACTTGGCGGCGAGGAAGGTCTGTTTCATCTCGTTCATCTCCTCCGAGTGTTTCTGGTGGAAGGTTTCGATGTAGTGGGCGAGCAGCCGGAATTCCGGCGACTCGATCTTGTCGATTTCGGCGCGCAGGGTTTCCAGTGTTTGCTGGGTTTCGGTCATGGTCATTTCTCCTCGTTGACGTAAAAAAACCGCCCGAAGGCGGTCGATGGGGGTGCTGCGGTAAGACTTGTCAATAATTCGCACGAATCACGTACCCTTCCAGGGTGATCAGTTCGTTGGCGACCGCCGCCTGCGCCCGCAGCGTGAGCGTCTGGTTCTGCGAGAAATCCACCGCAATTCCCCCGGAAATGTAGGTATTGTTGAGTGAGTACATCTGGCCGTTGATCGTCCCTCGGTTGAGGAGCCACCAGTGGTAAGGCTGCGGACCGGTCGTGAATGGCTGTGAATCGATGCGGATCGTGCCGACATACCAGGATGTGGTCTTGCTGTTGGCGGATGCGGTGCCATCGAAAAACGTATGGCACTCGAGCGATCCATCGATGGACAGGGACCCGGCCGGAATCGGGATGCTCGCCATCACGACGTCGGTGGTCACTGGCGTCACTGTTGGTGTTCCGAGCCCGGTGGCATAGGGAAGCTGGATGGTAAACGCCGTGGTGCTGTCGACCGACAAGACCTTGTAGAAGCCGGAGACGCCGGTGCCGCCCGACCAGGAGAGATACACGCTGGCGCCGACGGTCGGCGTGGCAGTCAATCCGTGTGCCCCGGAACTCGACACCTGCACATTGCCGGCGTTCGATGCGTAGGAAGCACTCGTGAAGGTCGATGCCACCGCAACGAACGAAAGCGGCACAGCACTTTGCGCGATGATTTTCGTGGCATTTCCGCTGTTTGGCTGCAGGTTCCCAACAATGCGCTCGTCCATGATCATGGTGTTGGTGATCGCGGTGGAGGTAGTCTGCAACAGCACCTGAGCGAGCGGGTAGTAGCCGGATGGTATCGCAGGCGGTGATGGGGAGGCGGATTCTGTTCCGGTGACCGTCAGGATTGCGCCATTCGCGGGATTGATCACGATCCGGTCGATACGCGGATTCGACACCGGTGCTGTCACCGTGCCGGTCGACTGCGCGGCAACCGGAGTGAGCACACCACCACCGAACACTGTGCCGACATCGACCGCCACCGTCATGTTGGGTGTCGCCTGCGCGTGTGGCGCGAAGGGCGCTGCGAGTTTGGCCATGACGGAGACATCCCCATCGATGGCCGCCTTATAACTCGTGGCGTCCTGTGTCGTGAAATCGGTTTGCAGGAAGGTTGCAACGGTCATGGATTTTTCCTCACATGTCGAGAGTGACGTTGAATTCGGCCAGGCACGGCGTACCGATCGATGTGTCAATGATGGTTTTTACCTTGATGAATCTTGCTGTCACGGTGCCGTTGCTCCACTGGCTGTAACCTGTGTATGTCACACCATCGAGACTCGTGTTGATCCAGAGTTGCGGCTGCGACACGCCGCCTGGGATCGGCAGCGTGCCGGCAAACGCGGCCCAGGCACGCACGGTCTTGACTGATCCCAGATCGAGAGTTTGTCCAGACTCGAACGCGCAGATGGGGAATGGGTTGGAAACTTGCGCATCGAAGGTGTCCCAAACATCGTCGACCGTCGGATTTTGCCCTTGCGGGATGATCTTGCCCGTCCAATGCTCGACCACGCCACTTAAGGTGCCACGCCACTCTGGCGCGCAGTCGAGTGCTATCTGCACGGTCTGGGTGTTGGTGACGGTAAAATCCAGGACCGCTGGTGTCGAGTAATTTCCTCCTGAATCCTGCGCCGCCAGCAGGAAGACCCATGAACCAGGCACCACCTGCGATGACGCATAGGATATCTGAGTGATGGAGGTTGCAATCAGCATACCGTCGTCCCATTCGGCGGCATTGCCCTGCGGCACGTAGCGCAACTCATACCGAGCGCCTGTCATGCTGGATCCGATCCAGCTAAAGTTCACCGTCATACCACTTTGCGCGATGGTAAGACCAGATGGTGCGGGCGGTACGCTCAATTGCCCGCCGACGGTAAACGTCACCGCCGGTACCTGGGCGATGTCCTGAACGGCGACAGCCCCCGCATTGAACGCCACGAACTTGAAATACAGCGTTTTGCCCTGCAATGCCGGGTCATACGGATAGCGAAACAGCGTTTTGTCACACAGGATGAAGCGTGAACCAATGGGGAGCGTGCTCTGGTCTGCGCTGTAGTACAGCCCGCGCAGCAAGGTATCGAGCGTGTATTGCGAGGTCGCTGTGAGCGTGGCATCCCGCCAGGCGATGAATTCATTACCCACCAGACTGAGCGTGCCATAAGTCAGCAAGGTGGCTTGATTGACGCTGGCAAGTGTGCCATTGCTGGCTCGCAGATCGACACTGAGCGTATTGCCGGTATCGAGCACACCCGGTGCAGCAGATGGCGCTTCCCCCAGATTTGTCGTGATGACACCACTTGTTGTGCTGCCATAAATGACGCCGATCGACTGGTATGTCACATCGTCATAGCTGAGATAAATCTGCGTCCCGGCATAAACCGGATCAAGATTGCTTACCGCCATCCAGATTTCGTTGCCACTTGCTGTGGCGGCAGGCGGCGCCAGAAATAGCACGGCCGACGACATGATCGTGGGTGCCGTGCCCAGATTCGGGATGTAACCGGATCCGGACTGCACAGCGGAACTGACCGCACCACCATAAAACGCGGCGTTGTATTCTTCGGCAGTGATGGTCAGTAGCCCCCCGGCATCTTCCTCGATGGTCGTGATCAGAACTGGCGTCTGGTTCAGGCCAAGCATCGAATCCGTGATTGTCACCACGTCCATCGGTTCTAGCAGGCAGAACTGCTGTGAGAGTTTGAACTGAAAGGTATTAAGGATATACAGTTCGCGCATCAGGATGTTTTGCGCGACCTGCTGCGCGAGTGCCGGCAGACAGATCGCGTGCAATGTCACCGTGGGTTTTGATCGCACGCCGTAAGTCTCGATGGCCGACTGGTCTGTCACGCGCGCGGGTGTTGGCGTATATTCGTTGGCTCGATCAAGATATTCGACCGACACGTCGTTGTAAGCATCGGATCTGCGTTTGCGCGTGACGATGACGGGGTCTTCCGTTCCTGTCACGATGAAATCGTCATCGGTAAGGTTATAAACGGGTGGCGCTACCATGCCATACGGCATGATTTTTAGCATGCCCTCAGACCAAAATCCGACTGCATTTGCTATCGTCAACCAGTCAGTGATCCAGTCGTGTGCCGCGCGCTGTGTGTCCACCACGGGGCTGATATAGATGCCGTTATTGGCACACCAGGATCCCAAAGCGGCAGGTCTGACCAAAAACGTGGTCGGATACCAGGCGTTTGGATAGACTGCCAGCACGCCGTAATGCTGGTTATTCAAAAAATCGTTGATGACATCCGCCGGATTGGCATCTGATCCATTGCCTGGTATCGCACCTTCGACCTCAAACAGGTGGTTGCCCAACGACCCGTTGCTGCCCAGATCGTAATTGGCGAACGCGGCATACGCGCTGCCGGAATATCCCAGTGCCTCGGTCGGATGCGCCGAGGTGAGGTATCCCCACGGTGCCTGCGGATAGGTGCCGTTGAAGATGGTGAATCCTACCGCCGCCGGATTGGCGTAGGTCACATTGTTGCGCCAGATGCGCAATACACCGGGTAGCGACCCCTCGGCCAGCATGAAACAGACCGTGGCCGAATAGGTGTAGGTGGTGTTCGTGACCGAGCCGCCTCCGCCGCCACCCTTACCGCCCGTGCTTTGAGACGTCGTGTGCGCAATGGTTTTCCAGTCGGTGTAATACATGAGGGTGGGTGACACGCGCCCGGTGCCGTAAACAATTGGCACTGGCTGACTGTACCCGGACTGCTGTATTTGCAGACCGGCCAGGGTGGGCGTTTGCCACGCCGAAGGCTTGGGGCTGCTGCTACCGAATAATCCACTCATCGTGCACCCCATGGATCAAAGAAGCGCACCGGACGCTCTGCCAGCAAACTCTGCGTGGCGCAGCCTGTCACGACCATTTTTTCGGGCGCATAGGCGTGAATGATGTGGGGCCAGTTGGTGATGATCGCTGCATGGCTGTAAATTCTGCCGAACTTCCACAACGCTATATTGCCGGTGTCATGCTGGTCTGTCTCGACCGCGTACTGGCACACGCCATTCAGATACGTCTCTTCATTACGGTGCAGCATGATATCTTGCGGATAACGGGGGATGCTGATGGAAGCCGCATCCACCCCCATGCGCGCGAAGACGCCCGCGCGCGTATAAACTTCGACCATCAGCATCAGGCAATCCACACCAGCGCCCTTGACGCACGCGGCGTGGTGATACGGCGTGCCAAGCCAGCTTTGCAGTTCTGCTATTACATCTTTCCGGGTGCCATTCATGTCACATGCTCGCGGTGGGCGCTGGAACAAACGGCCAGCCACGGAAATTGGCGAGATTGTTGAACGTATTGGCGCAGGTCGCCATCGTCTTGTCGCAGCCGGGAAATGCGGCGAAGTTGTCCCCAACGCCAGGTGCGACATTCAGCGGCGCCGTCAATGTAAATGTATTGATTCCGTTGGCCAGCGTGTGCTGTTTGACCGTGGTGGTAACACCCGTATTGGCGCCGGAAGTAAACATGACAGTTCCATTTGTGAAATAGCCGGATGGCATGTTGAGACCCGTGCTGTTGATGACACCTGTCGTTGCGGAAGAAACGGAGTCATACGCTTGATACGATGTCTGATAGAGCGTGCATCCTGCATCGAACAGGTTATGGATGCAGCCGGGCATGAGCAGGTTGCGCGGCATGTCGAGATTCAGGAGTTCCAGTTGCGAACTCACCGTTAGCACCACTGCCGACCGGGAAGGCTTGACTTCCGACACGTTGCCGAAAAAAATGTTGACCACACCCGCCGACGTGTCGCCATAGGTCGGCATGAAGCAGCGGTCGATGCTGACCGTGGCACCATCGAAGCCGCCGTTGAGCGCGAATTGCGGGAATGGAACGCTGTCATTCACAAGATCTGCATCACTGCCAAAGATCGATACATCCACCGTATCGACCGACATATCCGACGAACACTTGGTGCCGGTTCGTGACACCGCTGGATGCGTGCACAGATAGGTGTTACTGTTGTAGATGAGCTTCTGGTCGGCGTCCGTGTAAAAAAGCTGAACCGGGGCTGGTGGCCCATAGCCATAGCCTCCATATCCGCCAGTCGAGGCACCCGGATCTGCCACGATGAGCGTAATGGTGTAAAGATCGGCGTACAGCAACTGGTGAGAGGCGAGCAGCGATTGGGTGAGAGGGGATGCCTGTTTCACGTTTTCATACCTTGTTCAATGGGCTGCCGACAAAGGACAGTTGCTTGAGTTCGTATAGCTGATACATGAACTGGCTGAAATCCGCGTGATCATCCACAAATCGCACCCGATAAAAAAACGATCCCGTCCAGGTCAGTACCGCACCGGCGGCAGGCGCGGTTGCAAATGAAACCAGGCCATTGACGATGGAAAACGCTGTCGGCGCTTGCAGCGTGCCGCCCACAACAATCTGCGGTGTGCCGTTCAGGTTCTGTACCGGTTCGACAAAACCGCCATAGGTTCGTGTGATCTGAAATGATGGTGTCGCACCATCGCCGGTGGCGAATGACTGGTTGACGACTGCGTTGTCGGATGGGTCCGAGTAGCAGAAGGCCGAGAAGCTGCCCATCTGCTGCAGGAAGAACCCGAGCAGGGTCTTGAGTTCGGCATAGGCGCCATCGCGCAGGAACTCGTAAGAGAGCGTGAATGTCCAGAGCGGGTACTGCATGCGCGCGGCGCGAATCTCGTAACCCGATACGGCGCGGTGGGTAACCGTGTTGAACTGCGGCGACTTCTGCACGCCCCACTGGATGCCGGGCAACGTCGGAAAGAGCGCGCCACACCCTGCCGGGGATGGTGGTGTCACGATGGCAATGCTCATGAATGGCCCGATGATGCTTTGTTGATGACGTCGATTACTGTGGCGATGGCCGTCTTTTGACTGAATCCTGCGTATTTCGCGGCGAAGTTCACTGCCGCATCCCGGAAAGAGTCGTCGTGCAACAAATGATGCATCGCATCGGCAACCACCATTCCGGCACGAACGGCAATACCTGCTCCCATCGCTTCCACGCGGGAAGCCATCATCTCATGCTCGGTGCACCCGGGACATAACAGCACCGGAACACCTGCCAGCAACGACAGGGTGATACTCCCCGATCCGGATGCAATGACAAGATCAGCACTGCCCAGCAAACCATCGAAGCAAACCTGCTGCCGGAACACGCGAATATCGGCATGAACGTACCGGATCGATCCTGCGTCGGGGAGCACGGCGATCACCTCGGCGCCGATCCCGCCCAGAACCCGCAGCACCTCGTCGATAAGCAAACCCATCCCGCGCAGATACACCAGAACGCGGGGCTTGTTCGTGGTTCTCCAACTTGCCGCCATGCTGCCCGGCAACTCCTGCACCGGGCCGGCATAGAGGGCGCCCGACGGTCGCTCTGTGACGTGATCGAGTTCGGCAAAGGTGGCCAGTACGCAATGGGTGCCCTGATAGATTTGTGCCATTTGTTGCAATGGTGCACCGCCAAGCTGTTTCATGACGCGGTTGACGTTGTATACGATCAGACCTTCCGAGAACCTGCGTGCCGATTCATCCTGCGCGCCACCACCGCAAAACGAGGGCAGCAACGCCACGTCCGGCGCAATCTCGAAGCCGCTGCCGAAGGCAACCGACGGGATTTTGGCGACGCGTGCGGCCAGGAGTACTGATGGCGCATAGTCGCTCACCACGACGTCGATCTGGTGTTCGGTAAAGAGGTGCCGCCATCCAGTGATACGCTCCCGCAGAATCGCCGCATCGCCGAACCCGTCAGCAAAGAGGATTCCGGCATAGCCAGCCAGGTTGCGCGGCATCCGGGAAATCGCAGCACCCGTGGGAGCGGCAACACACTGAATATCGACCGAGGCGGAAAGAGACGACGAGATCGTCTCATCGCGCACCGCATACAGAACGTTGTGTCCCCCAGACTGCAATCGGCAAAGCACGGGGAGGTCGCGCGAAACGTGTCCCCAGTTGCCACCCAGTTCCCATGCCAGGAGAATGTTCACAGATCTAGCGGGCCAGGGGCACGAAGTTGCGCCCCATCTGCCGCAGCATCGTTTGCAACTGGCTCATGGTGAAGGTGCTCGCCGGATTGCCGTGGATGTGGATCGGCGCGCCCGATCCGGATGAACCATTGCGAATCAGATCATCCAGCCCCTTGGACTTGTCCGCAGGCAGGATCGTCTCGTTCTTGTGCACGAAGTTCAACCGGTCAGACGGAATCTGCCAGTCACCCCCGGCAGAAGATGCAACACTGCTCGCAACGCCGGCCACAGTTGCCATCGCGGCGGGTGCGCTTGCTGCAGCCAATGCTGGTCCAACATACGGAATTCCGGACAACGCCGCCCACACACCGGAGAACACCTTGACGGCATCGTTCATGATCGCCTTGATGATGGTTTCTGCCGAACTCAATAGTCCTGCCGAATTGGCAGAATCTTGAGCCGCCGAGCGTTCCTCGGTGCCGGTAATCGATGCCATCGTGCGCGTCATTTCATTTTCTGCCCAGGTCGTCACCATTTGGACGCCCATGTTGATGAACTCGCCCAGAATCGATTGCATCATGTTGCGCATGCCCTTTTGCCAAGTGGTCGTACCCATGATCATGCCTTTGACCGTGGTGTCGAAGGCCTGGCTCATGGACTTGAATACCGGATCCCATATGGACTGTGTTTGTTTTGCCGACTGCGTCTGCATCGTTTGCAGTTGCAGCAGGTGCTGCTGCTGGATCTGTGCCAATTTGTCGAGTTGCTGCTGCAAGGCTGCCGGGTCGCTGTTCGGATCCCCCTGCATGAGTGCGATGCGTTTTTGCTGCGCATCGCGCTCGATCTGGTATTTCTGATCCTCGAACTGGTTTTTGAGTTTCAATAGTTCGTTTTGCGTAATCTCGCCGGTCTTGAGTCGTTCTTCGGCTTTCTGTTTGTCGATGGCCACCGCGTTCAACGCCGTCTGTTCGTCGGAGTTGATCTGCTCAGAGGATAGTTTTTGCTGGTCGGACGCCGACTTCCTGAGCTCGGAAAGTTTTAATTGCGCAACCTTGCGTTCGATGGCGATGCGGTCATTGGCGGAAACATTGGTTTGGTCGAGAATCTTCTGCCAGTAGGCAATTTCCTGCTCCAGCGACATCTGGCGCAAATCATTCGTTTGCTGGTAGTAAATCTGCGCGTCGGCCAACTGCTGTTCGTAGACATTCATCTGTGACGCCTGATGTGCGGCGGCGTGATGGCGTGAGGCATGGTGGCGCGAATCTGCCGATCTGCCCATTCCCGTGTCTGAGCCGATGTGACCCGACACAGCATCGTCACCGGATTCGCCGCCGATCGAGACTTCCGCTTGCGCGCCATGCAGGCTGGCGAAGAACTTGTCCTGTTTGGCCTGCAACATATCCACGTCATGCGCCCAGTCCTGCCAGATGGTTTTGGCACTTATCGGATGCGCGATGGTTGCGGCAATTGCCCCCAGTGCATCGCCAAAGGCGTGCACCGTGTTGACGGCGGTGGTGATGACCTCGGTCGCCCCCAGGACGATCGCATTGAGCACTTCAACCGCACCGTGCAGCGCGCCGCCGTCCTTGGCCGAATCGACGAACGCGATCGAGAGGGTTTTGAGTCCGGGAATGAGATCAGATCCGAGTTTCATGCTGGCAGCATGAGTGACCGCGCTAACCTCTTTGAATGTTGCTGCGGCTTTTTCACCTTTTTCGATGGCGTCAGCACCGAGCACTACGCCGAGTTCGCGCGCCTTGGCGCCCAAGTCATCAAGCCCGGCACTTCCCTGGTTCAAGGTCGGGATGAGATCAGCACCAGCGCGCCCGAACAGCATCTGCGCATTGGCCGATTTCGACGCATTATTGGCGGAATTGCGATAAGCATCGGCAATTTTCATCAGGATTTCGTGCGGGCTGCTGTTCTTGACATCTTCCTGCGAGATGCCGACATCCTTGAACGCCGCCACCGCCGTTCGGCTGCCGTTTTTGGCCTGTGTGATCATCATGGATAATTTACGCATGCCGGTCGTCATCGACTCCGAACTGGCACCGGTCGCCGTTGCCGCATAGCCCAATTCCTGCACCTGTGTCGTCGTCATGCCGGTAATCTGCGCTGTGCGGCTGATTTTTTCTGCGGCTTCCGCAAAATCAGTCCCCATTTCGAGGATCTTGTCGCCGATGATACCCGCCATCGCAAATTCGCCCAGGGTGGCAAAGGCATCCTGCATCGCGGCGATCTTCTTGTTGACCCCCTCCATCGACTCGAGAACACCCGCCATTGATTCCTTGACCTGGTGCTTGATCTCGGTCATGGAGGAGCCGACTTCCTTTTTTGCCTTCGCAAAATCCTCTGTCAGCCGCGCCACATTGGCCGCGATCTCGATCTCGAGTGACGCTACCTTGCTCATATTTTGCCTCCGATTCCACCGAAGATCGCGATCAGTTCGTCCACGTTGCTGTCCTGCCTTGCCGGTTTATCGTCATCGGCCGCGATCTCGATGCCCAGATATGCCTGCACCATCTCGCGCACCGGCGGGTTTGTGTGCCAGTACCGGTTCATCTTGAGCAGTCTTGGGATGTCCATCTGACCATCGATGTATTCCCACGACCAGCCGGTGCGGTCGATGATCAGGCAATAAATGAAATCCCAATCGACCGGTGCTGCAGTCGCGCCTACTTTTTTGCTTCGGCACCCGAGACGTTCATCACGATGTTGAATGCCTCTTTCATGTTGGCCACGTTCAGGTAATCATTTTCCAGTTCGTCTTGCGTCAGATCGGGATAATTGCGTGTCAGTGCCGCATGAATGATCTCGGCCATGATGAGGATGGTGATAGGTGCCATACCTTCGAACACCTCGTGATACCGGCGCACGCAGGACAAGGGTGCAGGGGGCACGATGAATTCGCGCCCGTTAAGCGTTATTTTTTTGCCGTCGACCATGTCATTACTCCGCAAAGTTTAAGCTGCCGATATTGTTCGATGCATCCGAGAATGCCTCGAAGTCGAACTCCGGAATCAGGAAGTCGTCCAGTTTGGTCGCAAAGTTGAGTTTGGAGCCGATGCACTGATTCAGTGTGATGACGAGTTGCTTGCTAGCATAGGGCACGTACAGTTCCGATCGAAAGGTTGGTGCATAGCCCATCAACTGGTTGGTGAGTGCGATGCTGGTGGCAGTCGTACCGGTAGAAGTCGTCTGGTAGCGGTAGCTCACCAGGATGTTGCCGGTCACAGCTCCCGAATCTGCCGTTGCAAAGGTGTACACCCCGGCAGGCGTGACACTATACTGCCCAGTGATTGGCGTTGACGCCACGCGGGTCAGCGGCAAGCCGCTCGACGCATAGACTGCTCCTAGGTCGTCTTCGAAGGTCGTGGAATTGGTGACCGTGCCGGTATCCGACGCAATCGTCAGCACTTCTTTGTCGGCAATGGTGGACTGGCCGGCGGCCAGCGTCTGGCCGAAGAACAGGCTATTGACCAGTGCGCCGTTGAACTGCCCGAACTTGGCCTTGCCGGTTATCTTGCCCTGACCGCGCCCGATGGCGACCGGAAACTGGTTCTGGCCGTGCAGTTCCTTGTTGGTGAAACTGAAATCGACCGACACATCCTGCAGCACGCCAAAACGCACCGGTGTGCCGCTGGTAATGGGGCTGCCTTGCGCATTGGTCAGGGGAACGGCAAATACCACCCCCGACCCGAAACCGTATTGGGCCATGATAAACCTCCAGTTTGATTAAAATCCGCAGATCAGCGGACGTAGTGAATCTTGAAGTCGATGGGCTTCATGTAGACGTTGACCAGTTCGTCGTAGGTGTCCGGCCCCATGTTCTGTTGAATGCACGCTACGACTTCAACCCCACCGATCGTGCCTGATCGGTTATGGCAGGCGATGCGCACGTTTTCGCGCAGGTTCACGAGGTCATCGGCCACATTGCCCATGCAGTTGATCTGCACACGGGCGGTGACCAATTCCGGATCGATCGGTCGTGCGCCGTCCTGCACGTCGCTGATGAGGCCGAAGGTGATCGCGGGCAACGGGTCGGCTTCCGGCCGCGTGTCCAGATAGATCCTCTCGCCTACCTGAGAGGCGATGGCGCTCGACGCATTGAGCAACGTATAGATGACGGTTTCCGGTTTCATTTCCCGGCCTCGATCTTTGCGAGCCGGTTTCGGAGGTGCGCCGAGAAAGTCTCGATGGCCTCGCTCGCTTTGCCATCGATTGCCGGACGCATGAACGGCTGTTTTTTGGCGCCCGGGTGCAGCACGACCTTGCGTTCAAGTCCCGCGAGAAACAGGCTCTTGCGATCCTTGGGCTTGATCCAGTGCCGCGCCGTGCCGTGCTCCACCATTCCCGCATACCAGGCTTTGCCACCACCGGCACTGATGGTGGCGGAAATACGGCCTTGCCGGGTGCGCATGGAAACATGGATCGATTCTTTGAGCGCGCCGGTTTTGCCGACCGGACACAACTGTTTTGCCTCGGCTTCCACAACCTTGGCTCCCGCACGCAGGCCGCCGCGAACCATGTTCTTTTCGATTCTGGCCGGCAATTCGTCGAGCAGCGTCTGCAAGCCTTCCAGTCCTTTGATCTGAATGTCAGTCATCATCGAGTACCAGACAGTAGAGTTCCAGGTATTCGCGGCGCGTCACCTGCCGGATCCATTCGATGCGGCATACGGTGCCATCGGGTGCCACCACCTGCATCGCAGGTTTCACCCCTGTCAGATACCGGATGGTGAAAAGTTTGGTCGCAGCACTACCCATGGCATGGGCCTGGAAGATCTCACGCCCAGTCATGTCCTGCATCTGAGCCCAGACGGTCGCAAATGGCGCCCAGGTTTCGTCGTGGCCACCGAACTCGCCGCGCACCACGGTGAGGCTGTTTATCGTGATGCGCTGATCGAGAATCCCGCCGGAGACGAGCGCCATCAGAACACCACCCGGTATGGATCGAGCAGCCGATCGACGAAGGGGAGAGGGAGCACCTTGCCGGACTTCTCGCTGGTGAAGTATTCCTCGCGGTGCTGGTACAAAGTCCCGACCCGAAGCTTCATCCATGCCGTGATTCCCTCCGGCACCACACCGACGAGACTCGTGCCGCTTCCCGCGTCAATCAGGGTGATTGCCGGCCCACCCGGTGTTGCGGCAAGGGTGTAGACGCCCGATGCTGTCACCGACTGGATGAAATAGTTGGTGTTGGGCGACAACGCGGCCGGGAGCAGTCCGCCGACATTCGAGAGTTGCACTGCATCACCCACCAGATACGGCTGCCAGGAGGGTGCCACCGTCATCGTGTCGCCCGAGAAGGTCACCGGCACCGCATAGCCTGCCGTGAACGTTACCTCGACCGCGCCGATCTGCGGCAGGGGAATCGGCCAGATCTGGCCGAATACCGGCGTGATGCGGCACGGCTCGGACGTAGTGTCCACGGTATAGGTCTCAGGCGGCTGGATTTGCCAGTTTCCCTGCATGTCGAGATACCGGATGGCCGAAACGCTCCGCACGGCAGACTTTTCAAGAACAATCGCGTGCTTGGGCAGTGTGAAGGTCTTGCCCCAGGGCACGCCGATCAGCGTTGGCCCCGGAAACGAGTCGATCACGAGTTTCCATGCCTGACTGATCAGCGCACGTTGGGTGAGATTCTCGGCAAATCGGCGTGCCGCAGCGATGATGGCTCCGATCAGCACATCGTCATCCGGAATGTCCACACGTAGGTGGAGTTTGGCGTCACTGATACTCAGCGGCTCCACTGCCGCGTCCATCACGAGTTGCAGCGGCATCAGACCGCCGCGACGACTGATGCGGCATTGAAGCTGCTTGCGGGTTCATACCGCGAGGAGCCGCCCAGAATCACCGCAGCGGTCTCTGTTGCGGCAACACCCACCGAGACACCCAGCTGCACGAAGGCAAAGCCATTGGCCGAATCCAGATCCGCCGTTGCCACATCGAGCGTAGCCTGCACATCGTTGCCCATGGCAGCAGCCAAAGCAATGGCTTTGCCGGCACCGATGGGTTTGGCATTCGCCCCCTTGGCATCCTGCGCCTGTGCGATCGATGCATCCACCGTCGCATTGGCACCAAAGGTACCCACCTGAACGATGGCGAGCAGACGATCCGCCTCATCAAGTTCGACCCATGGGCTGAACACCACGCCCGGCGCTTGCGCCGATGGAGGAATGATGGCAAGCACCGCGACGGCTTCAGAAAGTTTTTCGTTCAACATCATGATAACGTTCCTTTTCGGTTGTTGGATTGCTGGTCAGTCATCAGCGCGCAGCCAACTGGATGAAGGGCGACAGCGTCGATGCCCCCTTGGCCGGAAGAATGGGAGCGGCAATTTTCGCCTGTCCGTCCATGCGAAACAGCGTGCGGAACGCCGTGGCGTCAGCATCGAAATACAGGTGCATCGAGGTCGCCGTCTCCATGCCGCCTTCCTTGGTGATGGTCTGGTAGTAACTGAGGTCGACCAGGATCACATCACCCTGGCTCGAGAATTGCGACGCATGCTGCGAGACATACACCGGACGCCCGAGCAGCGTGCCGTAGGGTGAGCCGCGCATGCTGCCCGCGCCACCACCTACCGGCAGGTAGATCGGATAGTTGCCGAGCGTCAGCGTGAACAAGGCCGGCAGCACGCTGTTGTTGACGATCCACACCGCGTTCTTGAACGATCCCGGCGGCAGACGTGAGATCATGTTGGCCAGATTCAAGGGAGTGAGGGTGTTGGTGGTCTGTCCGCTGTCTTTCGCCTGGGTGATCACGGCACCTCCTGCCAGTGCCCCCTGCGGAATACCCGCGCCGGATCCGAACAGGATCGATTCGTTGATTTTCCACTGCATGCGGGAAGCCACCTTCTTCGGCAGGTAGGACGTCAGTGCATCGGTGTCCGAGAGCAGTTCGTCGGTGATGGGGACGAGCGCCATCAGTTTTTTAAGGCGCAGGGCGGAGGTTCCAAGCTTTGGCTTTGAGGTGGCGGCCGCCAGCCCCTCAGCCTGCCAGGCGACCATGATGCCGTCCGTACCCCATGGGGTCGTCTCATCCTTCGGGAACACCATCGCATTGCCCGCCACGTTGGTGTTGTCGGTCAACGGCAACAAGGCCTCGTCGTCGAGTGATAGCGTAAAAATGTCCTTGGCAAACTGTGGCGGGACCAGAAATCCGCCATCGGCACCTGCCGTCTCGGAGCCATAGACCGTGGGTGCAGCCGCCAGACGCTGCGTCAGCAACCGGCCATCTGGCGCATTGCCCGGCAAGGAGGCCTGGAATACCGCACGGGCGAATTCACCGAAGTTGCGGAATCCCGCACTCTTGTCCAGCGCGCTGCGATCCTCCACTGTGATGTCATTGCCATTGCCAGCTAGCACCACCACCGATCCTGCGGCAGCTTGGGCTGCAACCATCTCCTGCTCGAGGTCAATCGCCGCCTGGATGCGCTCGATCTCGGTGCCCTTGAGATCAGCATTGGCCTTGAGACGGGCAAAATCGCGCCCCTCGTCCTCATTCAGATCGCGTCCCTCGGCGTCGGCGCGGTCTAGCAGGCTGGATGCCGAGTTCAGCAAATCAACTTTTTCTTGTGCAACCGCAGACTTTTTTGCCTGCAACTCTCGCAGTTTCTTGCTCATGATGTTCCTCTCAGGAATAAAAAAACCGCCCGAAGGCGGTTGGTTTGGGTGGGTCGGTGCGGTTCAGACCAGGACAGCCAGGCGGTTGCGGCTGGATGCGGATCCTTTTCTGGCCGGTTGGGGATTTTTTGCTGACAGTTGCCGCGCCATGCCCTGCAAAACCTGCGGCAGGGTCATTACGCCGTCGATCATGTTCTGTTTCAATGCGTCGGCTGCACCCAGCACACGTCCTTGACCCATGCCGTTTTGCACGGATTCTGGTGTGACACTGCGCGCAGCTGCCACAGCATTCACGAAGGCCGCGTAGTAATCATCCACCCGCGACTGCATGAACGCCTGCGCATCGGCGTCCAGCGCCTGATACGGATTGCCTTCGGTCTTGTACTTGCCAGCCGAGATCACCGTGGTTTGAATGCCGGCCTGGTCGAGCATGCCGGAGATGTCCATGTGCGCCTGCCACACGCCGATCGAGCCCACCTCGCCGCCCGGCGTGCAGTAGAACAATGACGCCGAACAACCGATCCAGTACGCGGCGGAGGCAGCCAGACTGTTGGCAAACGCTACCACAGGCTTCTTCTCGCGCAAGGACAGCATCATCTCGGAGACCTCCTGCACCCCGTACACCGAGCCGCCGGGTGAGTCGATGGAAATGAGGACGGCACCCACAGCCGGATCATTCATCGCCACCATGAAGTCAGCCATGAAACCATCGAGGCTCATGTCGCCCATCCAGTCCGGGTGCTGCGTGATGACGCCGGAGAGCGACAACACGGCAATCGCACCTGTCTGTGATGCCGGATCCCGGCGCATGACCGGACGCGCCTGTGTTGATACGGCAAATGGATGTGCGACTGACGCCAGACACTCCGGCATCAGCGCCCAAGGGCTGGCGGCCATTGCCAACCTGTGCACATCGAGTGCTGCAGATCTGACGTCTTTCTGGCCCGCCGATCCTGTCGGGGTCGCATCGTCCTGATCTTCGTCGATGAAACCGATGAGTTCTCCTGCCGCATCGAAGATGCCTGCTGCATCCTGCTGTCCCGCACGCTGCCGAATCGCAATCAGCGCCGAGCGATACACGCGGCCGGATTTACCCACCGGATAGCGGTAATGCGCCTTGGTGTCGCTGTTCTCGGACTCGTCGAGTCCCAGAAACCACAGACCGTACTGCGCCCATTCGTCGTCACCCAGCAGGGTGTTCTCCTCATCGGCATCGATGCTCCACGGCGTATCGCGATCCACGTCGTCGGCCATGATGAGTTGCCGGGCATGCGCTCGGGCTTTGGGATTGAGTTGAATGGTCATGTTACCCTCGGGGTGTGTTGGAATTTTGCGGTGGTAGCGGATTGTTTTGCCCTTCTTCGGCCATGTTGAGTGGTCGCAAGGGCTGATCCAGACCCGGTAGTGGGTTCAGGTTCTCGGCGATTCTGGCCTCGTTGCGCGTTAACCAGCCTGACTGAATACCCATGTTGTAAAACGTAGCGCGCGATTGCGAATCCCCGCGCATCAGCTGCGAGAACTGGAATTCCGCTTCCAGATCCTCATCGTCGAACAGCAGTTCGGCTTCAATGGACGCTTCCCAGCGCTCGGCCATCGGCCCCAGTGTCTCCTGCACGAATTCCAGCGCCTGCTGCTCGATATTGTTGTTGGTCGCCCGATCCAGGTCGCCGATCTTGTGTGGCGGCACACCGAACCAGCGCGCGATGTCGGTGACGTGAAACCGGCGTGTCTCCAGAAACTGTGCGTCCTCGGGTGTCACACTGATCTGGTGGTACTTCATGCCGAACTCGAACACCGCGAGCTTGCCGTGGTTGATGCCGGACTGCGCTTCCTGCAGCGATTCACGGAATTGCTCTCGGGACTGTTTGTCCTTGAAAGCACCCGGATACTCCACCCAGCCGCCGGTAGGTGTCGCGTCATTGGCAAAGAAGCGTGCGCCATAGTCCTGCGCCGCCTGCGCACCGCCGATAGCGTTTCGCGCCAGCGCAATGGGAGAAAGCCCGATGATGCCGTCCGATGACAAACCGCGTAGGTGCCAGATCTCGCCGCGCGAATATGTGACCTGCGACCCGTTGAGTTGAGTGTACTGGTAACGATAATCACCGTTGGTGGAAAGCAGGATCTGCATCCGGTCTGGGTGCAGCGGTAGCAGGGCGGTGATGTTGCCTCGGCTGTTGGATACAATCTGGTTGTAGGCGTTTCCGCGCAGTGCCAAGTGTCCTGCCATCATCTCGCGCCACTCAAAAGCGTTTTGATATGGGTTCGGACGACGTGCGAGTAATGTGTATATGGGATGATTCGTCACCCGATCCTTGCCGCCATCCGGCCGGTTGCGATACAGCGTGAAGGGCAGGCTCGCAAACTGGCTCGCGATGATGCGCACGCAGGCGTAGACCGCCGACAATTGCAGGGCGCTGTCCACCGAGACCCGCAGGCCGCTCGACGTGTGCACGCCCACTGGCTCGAACCAGAAGCCGCCATAAGGCGATCGGTCGCCATTGGCGAAGATGCGGGAGAACCAAGCACGAATTCCCATCAGATCACCATGATGCGGTAATCGGTGTCGATCACCGTAGCCGCAGTACCGTTGTGCACCATCTGCCGCCCCAAGGCCATGATCAAGGCCACTACGCCGTCGATCTTGTTCTCCTCGCGCTCCTTCCTCGGATAGATGTTGTCCTTTGCATCGCGATGGCAGACCACGTTCGAAATCATCCAGGCGAGAATCGGGTCGCCGTCATGCACCAGTCGTTTTTGCAGCACCAGCGCCTCCAGTTGTTTCATCGGTTCCGAGAAATTGAGCACCGTCGGACGCATTTCCACCATCGGCAGCCCCTGCGCGATGAGGTGACTCGATAGTTGGGTCGCCTGGAAGGGGTCGAACGGCACTTCCGCCACTTCGAATTGGCTTGCGTCCTCTAGGAGTTCAGCCTCGATCTGATCGAAGTCGGTCACATTCCCCGGCGTCACCGTGAGTCGCCCTTGTCTTGCCCAGCCTGAATACTGGCTGTTGCGTCCATCCTCGACGGCAGATTCGGGCAGGTAATACTCCATGAACACATAGAATTTCCCTTTGCGCTCGAAGATTCTAGCCTTGGCTGCCAGATCCACTTTGCTTGCCAGATCGACCCCGATGAAACAGCGGCAACCCTCGAACTGATCGAGAGATATCGTGCCGTCGGCACAGGCATCCCAATCCCGCATGTCCATCCAGGACGCATCCGCACTCACCCATTCGTTGAGGTGCTTGGTCTTGAAGTTGTTGATGGCAGACGGCAGTTGCATGGCTTTGGCCTGCAGGGGCAGCAACACTTCTGGGCGCACCGAGACGCCCCAATTTGGATTGGCCTTGATGAGCGCTGCTTCATTCGTCCACTCATCCCCGTCGTCCAGCCCGTAGATGATGCCGAACTGCGACTCATCGTCGAATAACCCTTCCAGCAATTTGGTCACGAACGTGCGTGCCTCATAACAGATGCCGGAGCGGTTGCTGCCTGCAGTCGTAATCACCCAGAGCAGCGAGTTGTCGCGTTTGCCGGTGGCGGTCTCCACCACGTCATACACCGTGCGCGTCTTGTGCGCGTGCAATTCATCCACGCAGCCGAAATGGATGTTCAACCCATCGAGCGTCGAGCCCTCGGCGGACAAGGCCTCGAACTTGGAACCCGACGCCAGCACATGTATGTTATGCGCACCGATTTCGACGCCGAAACGGGAACGAAATCCCGCGCTTTTGCGCGCCATGGTTTGCGCGTCCCCGAACACGATCCTCGCCTGGTCCCGTGTGGTGGCGAGGCTGTATACCTCGGCGCCTCCTTCACCATCGGCCGCCAGCATGTAGAGAGCAACCGCGGAGGAGAGTGTGGACTTGGCGTTACCGCGCGGCACCTCGATGTAGGAGCGGCGGAATCGGCGGCGGCCATCCGGTTTTAACCAGCCGAACACCGTGGTGAGGATGAACACCTGCCACGGCTCCAGTTTGATCGCATCGCCGGCCAGTGGTCCCTTGACGTGCGGCAGGCGCTCGATGAAGGCGCACAGGTTGTCGGCGGGATAAAAGGCGCGGCCCTTGCCGTCGGTGAGCTTGGGATTGAAGCGGTAGGCACTGAATTTGCCTTTGAAACGTGCCAGGTCGTCCAGTTGCCGCTTGCAGGCAAGTTGCACCCATTTGCAGGCCGACACCTCTCCCGCCACCACCGCCTCGGCGTAGTGACGCGCCAGGGTAGGATAGGCACGGGGGGTACTCATGGGTTAGCGACGGTCAAAGCGGTGTACATACGTGTATTTACTTTAATCAGAGGCTAGTGTAGGATGTACATGTACACACACAAAGGATCATTATGACGTCAACCAAGATTTTCAAAAACGGCAACTCGCAGGCGGTGCGAATCCCGGCCGAACTGGCCTACGAGCGCGCCGATCTCGAGCTGGAAATCGAGCGCATCGGCGATGAGATCCGCATTCGCCCAGCACGTCGGCGTTTGGACCATCTGCTGGAAAAATTTGGCCAGTTCTCGGCGGATTTCATGGCCGAGGGGCGAGGTGAGAACCAGGAAGGCGAGCGGGACGCGCTATGACGCCCAAGTTCATGCTCGACACGAATATGTGCATTTACTTGATGAAACACCACCCGCCGGAGGTCGCAACGCGCTTTGCGCAGTGCTATGCCGGGGAGGTGGTGATTTCGTCGATCACGCTTGCCGAACTTGAATACGGGGTTGTGTGTTCCGGTGAGCAACAGCCCCGCAATCGGACGGCCCTGTCCTCGTTGCTGGAAGACCTCGCAGTGGCGCCCTTCGATGGTGCCGCCGCACTTGCCTATGGTCCAGTGCGTCTGGCCACCCGTGAGCGCAAGCGGGATGCGCTCGACAAGTTGATTGCCGCGCATGCCATCGCACTGGGAGTGACACTGGTCACCAATAATGTCACCGATTTCGCCTGGTATCCTGAACTGTGTCTGGAAAATTGGGTTGGCAATCACTGAGCCCATCGACTTGCCTCCAGCATTACGTAACTGATCAGCCGGCGATGTCGGCCCAGGGGTCATCGGCATGCGCTACGGCGGTTTCGAACGCGCCCAGGCGGGCGCGGGCGCTCGGCGTGAAGCCGAGTTCTGCGGCAAGCATCGCCATGTCCTTGAGATAGGCCCGCGCCGCCGTGGAGAACGGATTGTGCATCACTGGGCGGTCCTTGGGGTCGAGCCCCGAGAACTTGGTGCCGCGCACCGGGATCACGTCGGATTTGGCTGCCAGACGCATGTTGTGCTCATAGCGAGCCGCCGCGTTGCACCAGGCGGCCAGCAGATAGACATCGAGTTTGCGGAGCAGCCCGCGCGGGGTGTGCAAAATCGCGTGATCCCAGTACGGCCGGGCTTCCTCGAGTAGCATGGCGGGGACATCGATGGCAAGGACTGCTTCCTCCTGCTGCAACACCCGCGCGTTAGCCTTCAACGGACGTTTTCCGGGGTTGCCGCGCAACAGTTTCAGTTCAATCGGTGTTGGTTTGCGGCCGCGAGTAGCCATGGTCTCTTCTCTCTATTTCGCGGTTCAACCACGCCAGATCCTGCTCGCCCATGCACAGCCGCCGCCTCAAGTCATCTCGCAGTCTGGCGAGGTCTTGCCGGGTAATCCGAATACGCTTCCAGTCATCTTCGGTCATGGTCCTCAGGTCGTCGACGGTCGGTACCATTCGGGCCAAATCTTCTTCCGTCACTCGAAGGCATTCCCAATCCTCGTCGTTGATAGCCATTCTGGCGAGGTCTTCCTCTGTGACGCCAAGGCACTTCGAATTCTCGTCGCTCACGAGATCCAACGTGATTCGTCTGGCCTCGTTTTCATGAAAAATCCTTTCCGATCAGGGATGCCGATAGGGGGTCATGAATTTCGCGGAAACAAAAATTTGGGCACGCCGACGGTGCTGCGCGGCGAGGCCGCAAGGATTTCACCCCCTACCGGTTGGCAAGGTTTGACTGCCCGCCCGAAGCCGCCGTCCTCGCGGGCGGTTTTGGCATCATGACAGGGTTTGCAGAGCGCCTGCCAGTTGTCCCTGTCCCAGAACAGATGCTTGTCGCCCCTGTGGGGAATGATGTGATCGACGACCTGTGCTGGGGTGGTTCGGCCTTTGCCTTCGCACGCAGCGCACAGCGGGTGCAGGCTGAGGAACAACGCCCGCGCCTTGCGCCAGCGCGAATCGTAGCCACGGCTCGCAGATGATCCACGACGCTCGTCCTGTTGCCTTCGGGTCACACGCAGATGCTTGTCGCAATACCCTGGCGTGGCAAGCAAGGCCGGGCATCTCGGGTACCGACACGGGGTCGGAGCGGCAACTGCCATGACGATCAAACTCCTGCAGAAACAACTTGATTGGTTCTGGAAATGAAGCGTTCATAGGGTCGTCATCCACCACCACACAGCAATTCATGATCGACGAACTCGCCTCACGCGGCCTCAACGATAAAGGGGACTGGGTCGGATTCGAGCGCGCCAAACAAATCCACAACGTTTAACCATCAGGAGATCATCATGACCATGCAACTTACCCCAGCCCAACATGCCATCCTGGCCCATGCCCACCACCACACCGACGGCAAGATCACCTGGTTCCCCGACAACATCAAGGGCGGCGCCCGCAAGAAAGTGCTGGACGGCATGTTCAACCGCGCCCTGATCACACCCATGAATGACGACTGGTTCGTTACCGCCGAGGGTTGCGAAGCGCTGGGTGTGCCGCGCAAGGCGCCGATCAGCGCCAAGGCGATCGATACGGTCATCGAACAGGCCAAACTGCACACCCGCGACAACAGCAAACAGGCGCAGGTGATCACCATGCTCAAGCGACCGGAAGGCGCCACGATCGCGCAGATCATGGACGTCACCGGCTGGCAGCCGCACACGGTGCGCGGAACCTTTGCGGGCGCCTTCAAAAAGAAACTTGGGCTCGACATCACTTCCTGCAAAGATGCGGGCGGCAATCGGATTTACAGAATCGCCTGAACCAGCACGGCAAGAACTGCATTCCCGACAAGAGGTTCCTTTATGGAACGTTATGGATTAAACTGGAACCTCATTAAGGAGATTGCCATGTCAGTCAACGTAAAACTTTCAGATAGCCTGGTCGATCAGGCAAAGCGCTACGCGATTATTCAACATCGTTCGCTACCCAAGCAGATCGAGTACTGGTCGCAAATCGGCAAGATCGCCGAGGAAAACCCCGATCTTCCCTATGCCATGATTCGCGATATCCTGATTGCCGATCAGGAAGAAGCTATTGGCGAGTACGAGTTCAGTTGATGCGCATCCTTGTTACGCCTTCGTTTGTAAAGGCGACCAAGAAACTTCATCGCCCACAGAAAGCGGAACTCGACGATGCGGTACGTGCCGTTGGTGCCGACCCTGAAATTGGCGAAGCCAAGGTGGGTGACCTTGCTGGTGTTCGAGTTTACAAGTTTCGATTATCGAATCAGTTGTGCCTGCTGGCATACCGTATTCTCGATACAGACAGCTTGAAGCTACTGATCTTCGGCCCGCATGAGAATTTCTACCGAGACCTCAAACGGCTGGATGACTGATGGGGTTACTGCGCGCTAACGCAATATCTGCAAATGAACTGCCGGTTCCAGACAAGAATGCTGTCTTACCAGTAAAAGATTCCCAGCGCCGCACTACGACGTCGCAATATTTCGGATCGAGTTCAATCAGTCGCGCGCGCCGGCCGGATTTCTCGCAGGCAATCAGGGTGGAACCGGAACCACCGAAGGGATCCAGCACCAGATCGCGGGTCTTGCTGCTGTTCCTCACCGCGCGTTCCACCAGTTCGATAGGTTTCATGGTGGGATGTAGGTCGTTTTTCTGAGGCTTCTTGATCTGCCAGACATCGCCCTGATCGCGGGCGCCGCACCAGTAGTGGTCTGTACCATCGCGCCAACCGTAGAGGATCGGCTCATACTGGCGCTGGTAATCGGCACGACCCAGGGTAAAGGTGTTCTTGGCCCAGATGATGAAGGTCGACCACTTGCCGCCGGCAGACCGGAATGCCGACTGCAGGGTGTCAAGTTCCGAGGAACTCATGGCGATGTACACCGCGCCCTTGGTGACATTCAGGATATTCCGGCAGGCCGACTCAAGGAAGGCATGGAAATTCTCGCCCAGGTTGTCGTTCAGGATCGGGCGATGCTTGCCGCGCAGTTTGTCCTTCGCCGTATTGGCATAATTCACGTTGTAGGGCGGGTCGGTGAAACTCATGTCGACCAGGTCGTCGCCCAGCAGAGCCTTGTAGGCATCATCTTTCGTGGCATCGCCGCACAGCAGTTTGTGCTCGCCCAGAATCCAGACATCGCCAGGTTGCGAGATGGGATTTTCCGGGACTTCCGGAATTTCGTTCTCATCGGTGAGTCCTTCCTTGCTGGTTTCTTCTCCGGCAATGAGCGCCGCCCATTCGTCTTCGGTAAAGCCGGTCAGTTCCAGATTGAAACCGGTGTCATGCAATTCGGATAATTCCAGACCCAGAAGTTCGTCGTCCCAGTTGGCATTCTCGCCGATCTTGTTGTCGGCAAGGATCAGCGCGCGGCGCTGGGTATCGGTGAGATGCGCCATAGGCACCACCGGCACTTCAGAAAGCCCGAGCTTGCGGGCTGCCAACAGACGGCCATGACCGGCAATCACGTTGTTCTGCCCGTCGACCAGGATCGGCGCACCCCAACCGAATTCGCGAATGCTGGCCGCGATCTGCGCGACCTGGGCAGCCGAATGCTGCTTGGCATTTCGGGCATAGGGGATCAGAAGATCGACGGGGCGATACTCAATTTGCAGGGCAGTCATGGCATCCAGGAAATAAAAAACCCGCCGGGTGCTATCGGGCGGGTTCGGAATTCGGTCAAATTGATGCGGCTTGTTCTGGTCGCTTTTCTGTCCAGATCATAGCCAGAATTCTACCGAAATTTCCCAAAAACGCGACACGCCCAAAATTCGCTTATTCCCGCATCATCACGCAGGATGCCGCGCATTTATGCCAATACCCGCAATTTCCTCCTGCCGCACATTGAGGTGCACAGCCACCCGACCGACGGCATCGTTCCAGCGCCGCTGCGCGGTACGAGGCGAACAACCGAAACGACGGGCAATTTCCTCCCAACGGTAGCGCTCGGCTCGCATCCAGAGCAACTTGCGATCTTCGACTTCAAGCCACGCCATCCAATGCATCACTTCCATCATCCGTTCGATTTCCCGAGGTGTCGGCGGAAACCTCACAGGTGGCGGATCATCGGTGGCGAATCGATCGAATTCGCCACGAGCCATGACCGGCCAGAGATTGAAATACCCCTGCACTCGCACTGGCGGCAAGCGGTGCGCGGTTTGCGCTGCCTCATGGATGCGTTGCGCCACGTCATGGCTGTTCCATTCACTCATGGGATTCGCTCCTGGGTACGGAACCATACAGCCGTTTGCCGATGCGGCGGACAATCTCGCGCTCCACGAAATCTAGCCGTTCATCGTTTTCCGATACCACCAGGATGTGCTGGTCGCGCCAGCCGTTTTGCTTGATGGCCTCGAGATCGGTGGTGTTGGGCAGCAGTCGGCCAAGCGGCGAGTGATATCGCGGAATTGGGGTTTTCATGTCACACCTCCTGGGTTTCGATCGCCCAGTGCAGCAAGGCCAGGGCATCGGCTTCATTGTCATCTTCCGGGAAAAAACCGCGTGCGCGGGCTGCTGCCAGCGTCTCGTCTTTGCCGGCGTTGCCTTTGCCCGTGGCGTGTTTTTTGATGGTGCCGACCGGCACCCCCTGATACGGAATCTGGTGGTGCTCACACCAGGCAGTTAGCGTGGCGAGAAACCCGCCATAGGCGTGCGCAGCATCAACGCCTGCATGGCGCCGCACTTCCTCGAAGTACACGGCGGTGATGCCATCGGCGATCTGTTTGATCTCGGTCAGCCAGCGTCTGAAGCGCAGGTAGCGCATGCCGCCGCCTTCGAATCGTTGGGGTTTGAAATGCTCGGTGCCGCTGGTGATGCTGTCGTCAAGACTGCGCAGCGCCCATCCGGTATGGGTGCCCAGGTCGAGGGCGAGAATGTTGTTCATGTCGTCCGTCCTTGTGTCGGGGTCTGACGCAAGCGACAGAGCATGTCGAAACTTTCCATGAGGCGCGCGCGTACACGCGTATAGAGAGTTACGACAAACTGAGGCGACTGCGTCAGACCGATGGTTTTTCATGGAGTCAGTCGTCCGCGTAGGGGGTGTAGTCTGGAGTGGGCGGCGCCTTGAGGCCGATCCCACGAAACCCGCGCAAACCCGTGCCATTGCGCCATTTCTCGATTCCCCGGGTAATGAGCAGATCGGAAAACCGCCGCTGCATGCCGACGAATTCGCCTGATGCATCACACCACTGCTTCCAGTCGTTGAAGAGTTCGGCAGTGAGCGACTTTGCGTTTGCGGCAAATACGCAGTTTTCTTCCAGCCAGCGGCCGACGGCATCCTCCGCCTCGAAATACTCGTCGGTCGCCGATACCACGCTCTCCGGCGGATTGAGGCCGTCACGCTGCCACGCGAGGCAACCCTGAACCGCCCAAGCGAGAATCCCGTCGCGCTCGGCCATCAATTTCTGCTGCAGGTGCTTGTCACGCCGCTCGGGCGGAATCGTCACCGTGAACGGAATCAGGTGCAGCCGCCGCTTCATCGCTTCATCGATATTGCGAATGGCCGGTTTGTGATTGCCTGCCACGAACAGTTTGAATTGCGGGAAGAACTCGAAAAAATCCTGCCGCATGAAGCGCGCCGAGATTTTGTCGCCACCGGTGAGGCTCTTGACCTTGGATTCCGCCCAGCGACGACCCTGCTCGGTCTCGATGCTGGACACGAGGCGCGCGCCGCGAAGGCCCGCCATGTCGGTAGGATGCCGGTCGCTGCGCGTTTCCATGAAGGTGTCCATGGGCGCGTTGGTGGCATAATTCCCCAGGATGCTGGCGAGCGTATTCAGGAGTACCGACTTGCCGTTGGCCCCCGTACCGTAGAGGAAGAACAGCGCGTGCTCGCGGGTGGAGCCGGTGAGCGCATAACCTGCCATACGCTGCAGGTAGGCCTGCAGTGCTGGATCGCCTCCGGTGACCTCGTCGAGAAACTTCCGCCAGGTCGGGCAATCGCCGCGTGGTGTGGCAGTGGTGATCCTGGTCATGCGGTCGGCCCGGTCGTGCGGGCGGCTCCTCCCCGTCTTGAGATCCACCACGCTCCCCGGCGTGTTGAGCGCCCAGGGGTCGGCATCCCATTCCTCGGTGGTGGCCGCATGCCGGCGATCGACCTTGGCCAGTCGTTCGACGCCTCCCACCGTGCCGGATGAGGCGAGTTTCGCGGCAACCTTCGGATTGCTGGATCTGACGGCCGCCTGGCGGCAGACATGCCGGATGAGATCAGTCGCTGCCAGCGTGTCCTCAGTGCGCCAGCGTTGCCCATCCCATACCATCCACTTGCCCCAGGCGGCCACATAGCGCCAGTCCTGGTGATAGCGGCGGGTGAAGGACAGCGCCAGGGAGTCTTCGGTCCCCCACACGCTTTCTTCCGCCGGACCGTCATGATAGGTAATCTCGGCGAGCAGATCTTCCTCGCCAAGCTGCACCTGCAGGCGCGGGCCCTGGGCAATAAATCCTGCTATATCGAACCCTTCGGCTCGGGCATCGGCCGCATCCCAGCCGACCGGGGCATCTTCGGGCGGATAGAGAATATGGCAGCTCGTGGCACCCGTCATGAGCAGGGCTTGTGACGCGCGATCGGCATACTCCCAACCCGGCTTGTCTCGGTCCGGCCAGATCAGGACCTGTTTGCCGGAAAGCGGCGCCCAGTCGGTCTTGTCCACCGGGGCATTGGCGCCGTGCATCGCCGTCGTGGCACAGATCGCCATGTCGATCAGCACTTGCGCGCATTTCTCGCCTTCGACCAGAATCACCTGGCTGGATTGCACGATGCCCGGCTGGTTATAGAGCGGTCGGGGCTCGGGTGGCGCCATCTTGCGCCGTTTGGCGTCCCAGGGCCGGAACTCCTTGTTGCGTCCGGGCGGATCGTAACGGTAAACCACGGCGAGCAGTTTGCCCTCGGCATCGCAGTAATCCCACTTTGCGGTGGCAGGCCCAAGATCGTCGATGGGTGCTTGCTTCTTGGCCTTACGTTCAGGCGTCGATCGCGAGCATCCGAGCAGATTGGATGCCTCGCTGAGTACACGAGGAAAGTCGGTATGGATGTTGGCCCCGATGTAGGCAGCAATCAGGGCGAAGATGTCACCACCGTCGCCCGTTGCGTGATCGATCCATAATCCGGCCTTTTCGCCATGGAGGACGATCTCCAGGCTATCGCCCGAACTACCTAGCGCATCGCCGATGTGAAATTTATTGTGACGCTTTTTTCCATCGGGAAACAGAGTGAACAGCACGGACTCCAATTGGGTGAGTAACGCCTGCCGAATCTCCACGCGATCTTTCTCGTGCACATGGCACGGTTGAGTCGTCGCGTCGTTAAAATCCATCATCTTGCACCTGGCTTTCTGATTCGTTTTTTAGGTTTTTGGATTTTCTGCGTAGTGAGATAGCGCGTCCGGCGTGCCACATCCCTGACAAATTCCGGGTTGATGTCGACAAGATCGGTGAAGAAGTCGAGACGTCTGCTCTGCAAAAATTCATAGGCTCTGCGCCGGAGATAATCGTCAGATGAGATGGCATCGGCCATTGCCTGACAGATCATTGCCACGATCAGCTTGGCCTCTGGCACCGGTGCGAACACATGGCGCAAAAGCATGCGTTCGATGATGCGTATCCCGACGAGAGGCCGGTTCGGATGCGTGGGAATGAGTGCTGCGTTCATACCATACCTCCCATCTTGCTATCTATAGTCCAATGAACTACTATTGGTGCATGGAATTTGAATGGGATGAAGCCAAAAACGAGGATTGCGTGCGAACGCGCCGGTTTAACTTTGCCTACGCGGCGCGAGCTTTCTTTGATCCTGACCGGATCGTTGAAGCCGATACTCGCCATAGCTATGATGAAGATCGCTACAGACTGATGGGCAAGATCGATGATCGAGTCTTTATCGTGATCTACACGCCACGCAACGAATTCATTCGCATCATTTCGGCACGTAAGGCAAACCAACGAGAGATCAGATACTATGAAGACTGTACGCGTGAAGATTGACCCGACACAGCCTGCGACTTTGGCTGCGGGATGGATTGATCCGGCTGGTGTGGATGCTACCTCCGAGGAAGACATTGCCAGGCAAGCGGCAGCTGACGATGCCGAAGCCATGCAGGACGCGGCAAAGTTCGCACGCCGCGTGCGTAAACGTCTCGGATTGAGCCAGTTGGAGTTTTCACATCGGATCAATGTTTCTCTGGAAACCATCCGCAATTGGGAGCAGGGCAAGCGTTGCCCGACAGGCGCAGCCAAGGCGTTGCTGAAAGTGCTCGACAAAGCCCCGGAGGCTGCGCTGTCCGCTTTGAGATGATGTCGAAGGCGGTGCATGTTCATGCCGCACCTCCGTTTGCATCCGTGGTCCAGCAGCGATCTAGCCAACTGCAAAACTTGCACTCGAAATGTGTGGCATCGCTGAATGATCGCGGCAGCAGTTCGCCGTGCTCGGTGGCCGTGATGATTTTGACGGCTCGATCTGATGCTCGTTGCGCCAGCACCGCATCGAACGCAATCAGTTCAAACCACAGTTCCTGTGTGTCCTTGTTGATAGCGGTGAAGATCGCCGGATTGCGGCTGATGCCTTCGACCGTGGATTCCATGTATGCCTGGTAGGTCGCCATCTGTGCGGCATAGACCGGCTTGGCCACCGACACGCCGCGCTTCACACAATCGCGCCAGTTCTGCGCGTTCATGGTCTTGCACTCCCACAGCATCGGGAATGTCCAGCCGAGATCGGCAGGCGCACTCATCACAATGCCGTCGACATGTCCCTGGATCAGCCCGTCGCATACCGAGAAACCGAATTGGCCACCCGAACGGGTGCGTGTATGCAAATCGAAACCGGCCAAGCGCAACCAGCGGATCGCCAGATCTTCCAGCACATGCCCCACCTCGAATATCCGCAGAACCCGACCATTGAATTCCTGTCCAGAATCGGCAGGGGCCCCTGCAAACTCGTACTGCAGTGCCCGATCGCAGGCGACACCGAGACGGGATGCGCCGAGATAGGTGCGACGAGGTTGTTCGGCATGCTCGGTGACAAGCGCCGCATCGATATGCGCGGTTACAACTTCGTGAGCCTTGGGGCGGTGGTTGAAATCCAGCATCATGCACCGCCTTTCTGCGAATGAGATTTATCCCACGGCAAGTCGCTTTCGAGATCGGCGAATGGGTTCTGCACCACATTCGGTAAGCCCCGCACGGCAGGAAATGCCGTCGAGGCATGCTGTTTGGCCATGACGTCGGTAAAGCAGGTGACGATCGCGTCGCACACCTTGAGCGCCTCGGACTCAGAATACTGGCCGAGCGGTTTGTCGAAGCCAATCTCGCCAGCCGCTTCGCCAAATGACTTGAGGCAACGGCGGATCGCCGCTTGCTCGTATTCGGTTGCATCAATCATGGGGCGCTCCTTTCCCTTGTCTTCCGCGTTGATGCGCAGGTGGTAGAACCGATGGAATGCGTCCTGACACCGCTTTGAGCAGAACACCCAGTCGACCGGGTAGCGCCGGGGATCGGCGATGGAATACCGCGTGTCGGTGATTCCAAAGCCACGCGCCTCGCGTGAACATATCCAGCATTTCATTTCCCCCTCACTGTGCCCAGGCGGGTTTGCTGGTTGAGGTTGGGCGCTGCGGGGCTGCATAGGCTGGGGCTGCTTGCGCCGGCGCTCCGGAACTGCCGCCACCGCTCGGCACTTTGGAAGGCACTCCCATCAAAGCCGCGTAGTCATTATGATCAGGCTCAATGGCCAGCTTGATCACGTTGCGGTTTTCGCCCTTGCTGTCCTTCTCCACATCAATGCGTGCGACGAACTCGATGCCGTCCAACGCCGCGAAACTCGCAATGCGGCGGACGTTCTGTGCATCGGGTGAGAGGTCAGATGGCAGCACGCCATAGGCCGAGTTGAGCACTGCACGAATGAAGGTGCGGCCCATGTTGGCCCAGGTATCCCCCTTGGGAGAGTGGAGGCCGATGTTGCTCCACAGCTTGCGTTTGGCATATTCCCCGTCCAGCACCACGAATTCGGCGGCAAGATAGACCGAGCCGGTGTCGAAGCTCTCGGTGGCATAACCGTCGGTCCAGCCGCGTGCAATATCATCATGGCCGCCCGGTTTGATTGACATCCGCACGCGTGCGAGTGTGCCTTTCGGGATCAGGTCGAAGGAGGTTTGCTGTTCAGCATCGTTGAAATCGTTCCAGTTCATGCTCATGATCTATTCCTTTTCAGATGGTGTGGTGGTGGCCGCGCACTTGGCGATCAGCCGTCCGAGGTGGGGTTCTTCCTGCATGTCCAGGCGACCGGATCGGTCCTTGGCCGGGAATCCCCAGGGGTTGAGGGTGTGGCAGATGAAAGCGCGGTAGCTCGTTCCGTCTTCGGCCTTGAGTTCGGCAAGAGTCACGACTTCATCGACGATGCCAGGGAGTTCGAGGGCAGTTTTGCTGCCCTCGATCTGCGGCACGAACACCTTCCGATTGAAATCGTCCAGTTTCTCGTCGAGGATGGCCACGAACACCACATTCTTGCCGCGTGCATGCTGCAGGTGGGTGAGTGCGGTGATCATTTCCTGACCGAGCAGACCATAAGCTCCACGGCTGTCCGGCTTGCCGGTGCGCTCGGAATAGGCAGCAGGCTGCGCTTTTGCCCAAGTGAAACACAGGCGGGACAGCGCCGTGATCGAATCGCAGAAGTAGGTCTGGTATTTCGCCAATTGCGCAGGATCGCCATAGGTCTGGCAGACATGATCGAAGTGCGCTTGTGAAAACGGTTGATCAGCAGGCAGCGCAGGATTGGGTTCTGCCAGGAACACCACCAGATCACGGAATTCCGGCCAGGTACGCGGACGGATGGTGTCGCCGGACCAGTCGGCAACCGCCAAGTCACCTGCTTCCAGATCGATGAAAAGCGTGGTGTCGGTGCCTAGGGTCTTGAGCTGGGTGGTCTTGCCGATGCCGCTCTTGCCGAGCAGTGCCATCTTCACGCCACGCTTTTCGGCGCGGCGCTGATCGGCGGAGATGATAGGCAGGCTCATCATGCGGCCTCCCTGATCACGTCACACACTTCCGGATTCCAGAGAATCTGATAACCGGAATGACCATTTCTGGAATACGGCAGCGCCTCAGCCCAGCGTTTGCCGGACTCGGTCAGTTCCCACTCGTCGCGGTCATTTTTGAACTGGAAGCCGTGCGATTGCAGACGCAGATTGGCGGTGCGAGCCGACAATCCCAGGCGCTCACCGAGTTGCGTCGGATTGAGGCTGCAGATCGGCTCTTGGGACACCGGCAGCGCGCGCCGCATTTGCTCAATGGCCAGCCCCGTGTTGTCGTGGATGCAGGTGAGCGTGGCAGCCATGGCGATGCCAGCTTTAACGCCTGGGACTCTGGCAACCGCTTCCCCGATCATCAGAATGGCATGCACGCGATCCTGGGTCGGCGCAGGCAGTGCGGCGACCGAGCCGGGCGCTGCATAACTTCCGGTCTTGCGGATCGATGGCAGCACCTCGTGCGTGACCCAGCGCTTGAAGCGCTTGGCTTCGGGTTTGCGGCTACCCAGCACGAGATTGAAAAGCCCGGACTCGCTGACGACAGTCATCTCCTGCACTCCACCAGGGGTGTGAATTGAACTCACACCCTTTTCGTCATCATCCAGGCGCTCTAGCGCTTTGCGGTCCAGGTGCAGTGTGGAAAGCAGGTCTGCTGCGACGAACAACGGCTCACCGTTCTGGTCGATGACCACGCGAACGTCATGCGACTCAAAATCAAAGGCAACGATCTGATTCATTTCGTCACCTCCGCAGCGATCAGGTTGACGGTGTCGGAGCCGAGGCAACGATGCTCGCGAGCCAGGTTGTATAGGCGTTCCAGCGCGCCGCGACGGGCGTGGATGGCAGAGCTTTCGGCTTGCAGCAGTTGCATGGCGAATGCAACTTCATCCAGTGTCGTGTCGACCAATTCCTTGTCGATGATGTCGCCCGCGCGATCCTGGAACTTGATCGTGGTGGGCAGGCTGTCGCCATAAACAGAGCCGATTTTCTTTTGCAGGACTTGATGCAGGGTTGAGGTTTTCATGCTGGGTTCTCCTGTACGAGGGCGAGGCGATAGCTGGCTTTGCCGGGTTTGACGGTGCGTGCCTTGGCGAACGACTCCTTGAGCATTGCCGGCCAGGCGTTGAACTTGGTTTCAGAAACGCGATAGGAGATATCGACGTACTCGGTCGGGTTCTCGCCACCATCGGCGATGCGGCCAACGATCTCGGCGAGGCGCTGTTGATCCCATTCAACCCGCTTGGGTAACTCGGCGGTGATGCGCACATGGCCGTCGTCGAAATGCACGACACCGGTATCTCTGCCGGCGGCAAGGCGCAGGGCATGGGTGTGATCGGCGTATTTAAGGTCCAGGGCTCGGTCGATATGCTCGACGATGGCCTTGGCGGCAGAAAGCAGATCAGCCGCATTATTTTTGAGTTGAAACAACGACTCGCTGGATTTCTGGGCAATTTCACCGGCTGGCGTAGCCAGCACTTGGTCGGGGGTAAGGTGGCTCATACCGCACCTCCCGCATTGACGCGCTCGGACGTGCTCCTGCGCAGACTCTCGGACTCGAAGTTTTCGATGTCCTCAAGGCGATAGAGAACACGGCCTTGCAGTTTCAGAAAGACCGGGCCGATTCCTTCGGACCTCCAGCGTTCCAGGGTGGCTTCGCTGACGTCCCATCGATCGGCCAATTGGCGTTGGTTGAGGTGTTTGATACTCACGTTTTTCTCCTTTCAAGTGATTGCGAAAACGTGAGGTCATTTTCAAATTCGGCCTGTACGGGCGTCAGCCGCCGCCATGTACGGGCTGATGTACGGGATTAGCAAGAACGGGGAAAAACGGACTTCAGAGAGCAAAAAACCGCCCGAAGGCGGTTGTGCGTGGTGATAAAAGACGATGCTGGGTCACTCCAGTTTGATGCCATACCCAGCATCGTCATGTTCGATGTAGTTTTCCCAGACCGAGTTGCCGCTAAAAATGCTCGCAACCCTCTTGCTCTTTGCTGCCTCACTCGAACCGTGAGCGGCGATTAGGATGTCCCTTGCCGAAACACGGGTGCGGCCGTTCTCGAATTGTTCGACCAGATACTTCACCACCGCGACTTGCTTGGATCCCTTGATGGCCCATGGCTTGCAGGGCTTGGTGGTAATGACTAGTGTGTTGGTGTATGGGTCGAAGCGAACCGGAAGCGACTTTTCTTCCCTGTTTCCTGACGGAGCCAGGAGCAATCGATGGATCAGATCCGTGTCGATGTGGGGTGTGGCCGTGTAATCCAACAGCACATCGGTAATCGGAACGATGCGATAGCTACGCGGCGGCGGCACGATACCCGGCAGCGATTGGCCGGTCGTGAAAATCAAACCATGCTCAGGAAGCGATGCCCCCTGAAAATGCGCAAAGACCTGATCAATGCATGAAGACAGGCCTCGGGCCAACCAAACATCGACCTGCGCATTGCCAATGCGCATCTTGCCCAGATTCCAAAGCACGCCATCAATGGCCGGCGTGGTGATGCCACGTCGATGCACCTGAGGAATTCCAAGCAGGTCCGCCAGAACGGTCAGCAATTTGACTGCGGGGACAGCGTGCACGCCGACAAGGTCGGCAGAGACATACTTGGTGCGAAAGGTTTGCGGGCAACGGTAACGATAGCGTTCGGGATCATCGTCTTCCTCAAGGTCGACGGGAATATGCTCGTCACCACGGGGTGCGGGATAGCTGCCTGCATAGCCAATGCGTTCGGTCCAAGCGGCAAGGTCACGCTCAGACAGCGTCGATCGGCGCGCCAGTTCCCAACCAGGCACCCCATGCAATCGCTGACCATCTCTATCGGCAATGCCTTGGGCCGATCGTTCAAACAGATCGATCAGTTCAAGCAGCGAGCGCGTCTGCAGGTTCTTCTGCGACATCATTGATCTCCTTCACCAAATGCCACTTGGCCAGCAAACGGTCACACAGCGCACGATCTTTTTCCCGTTTGGTCTTGATGTTGCACTTGTTGTCGTCGCGCAGGATGACCGAAATCGTGCGTGCACGCTCCTTACCGATCTTTTTGATGCGAATCGACAATTTCGCGTAGTTGATGCGGTAGTTGCGAAAGTCGAACGATGGGGAAAGCAGTGATTGCGCGGCGGTGTAGATGTCGTCGACATCCTTGGACCAGATCTTCACCAATAAGGACCGGTGGTTAGCCAAGGTGTAGCCGAGATCGACCACTTTGACCGACGCCACGTCCTCTCCCGACAGGTCGAAAGTGCGGGGTGCAGCCAAGCTCTGATAGTCATACTGCTTCAGTGGAATCCTGTCGCCGGTAATAGGCGATTGCAGCAGCGAATTCGCCATGATGCGCGCCAGTACCTCGCGACCGTCGGTATCTTTGGACAGCACCTCCAAGTGGCCGTTGGCCGGTTCATACGTAATGTGCGAGGAGACTGCACGGATAACCTCCTGCGACACCAGTTCACTGGCCTGGACGCAATCGATGATCTCGGGTGGGCGGTTGTGGTGGACGCTGATTTGGTATAGGTCCACATCTTCTCCGGTGTGCGTGTCAGGGCGCAGGCGCTTGAAAATCTGTACAGCGACAGCATCCGCATCGCAGCCAAGCTGCTGGGCAACGGCTTGGTGGAAAGCCTGACGTGCCGTCGCGTCCTCCAGGATGGTGAGATCTTTGGGCGCAACATAGCCTGAATAGCAGTATGCGCTTTGCCGGAAGACGTCGGCTTGCCGGGCGTTCAGTGCTTCTTCAAACAATACGGAGGCATGGATGTACAGCCACAGGGCACGTTCGTACTGGTTGCGTATCGCCGCAAATGCCATCTTGTCATTGTCGCCGAAGATATCTTGGCTGATGCCTTCGATGACGTCTTGCCCTGCACCATCGGACAAAAGCACGATGCGCTCAGCGATTTCCTCGATTTTTTGCCGCTTGACCACTTCAATCGCTGCCAGAGCCGACTCCATGGTCTCGCGCTGCGCTTTTTTCGATTGCTTTGTATCCAATGGCGGCAGTTCGATGTTGAACTCTCTGGTCACAAAGTCGTGGAACACGATGGGCGGCAGATGGCCCATCAGCTTGGTTAAATTTTCTGCATCATTCATCTACAACCCCTTCCTGAAATGTTTAACGGGTGAAATCCAGCCTGGGCGGCCCCTTTTTCTCATTGGGGTGTGCAGACCGATTGCGTTCTGTGTGCCGAACGATTATGATTGTTTCAGAAAGAATGGTAGTTTGTCAAGCAGGTACGAAATCGTTCGGTAAAGTGATATTATTTTCCGAGCCTTAATAACGAATTAGGAGGCGAAAGTGCCATCACCTCTTGGTGACAAGATCCGCGCGTTGCGCAAAGGGAAACAACTCAGTCTCGAGCAACTGGCTGAATTGACCGAATCCAGCAAGAGCTATATTTGGGAACTGGAGAACAAGGACGAGCCGAAACCATCGGCTGAGAAGATCAGCAAGATTGCGGTGGCGCTTGAGGTTACGACTGAGTTCCTGCTCACTGAATCCTCGGCTACGCCGGATGAGTCCGTGCTCGATGAAGCATTTTTCCGCAAGTTCAAAGCCATGTCAGAGCCTGACAAAAAAAAGATCCGCAAAATCCTCGACGCATGGGAAGACGAATGACGGATGCGAAAAAGCCTATGGCGGAGGCCAACCGTATTTCGGCCATGCTCAACACGGTGCTCGGCGCCGAGCGATTTCCGGTCAAGGTAGATGAACTGGCGCTGGAGTATTCACACCAGTGTTTTGCAGGTTCGCCGATCGACAAGGTTCAAGGCGAGGATCTGGACGGTTTCGATGGTCTGTTGAAAGCGAACAAGACGCGGTCGAAGTGGTTGATCCTCTATAACAGCGCGACTCCGTCAGAAGGCCGCAAGCGCTTCACGATCGCACATGAGTTTGGCCACTACATTCTGCATCGCCATAAGCAGGATCTTTTTGAGTGTGGTAATGGTGACATCGAGACGGGTGACAACAACGGACGAAACATTGAGACCGAAGCGGATCTTTTCGCATCGACGTTGTTGATGCCACTGGATGATTTTAGGAGGCAGGTGGACGGACAACCGATCAGCTTCGATCTGATGGGATATTGTGCGGACAGGTATGGCGTCTCCTTGACTGCCGCAGCATTACGCTGGACCGAGATCGCCCCCAAACGCGCCGTGCTGGTGGCTAGCCGTGATGATCATATGTTGTGGGCCAAGTCGAATATGGCAGCGCTGAAGTCGGGCGCTTACTTTGCGACCCGACGGAACGCAATCGAACTGCCGATGGATGCACTGGCGCACAGCCATAACATCTATGGCATGGGCGATATCACTGGCCGTGCGCAGTCCTGGTTTTCTCGCGAGCCGTCCAGCATGCCGATTACCGAAATGACCCGAGCGGCAGGCCAGTACGATTACACACTGACGCTGTTGTTGATGCCCGACGCTGAATGGCAACGACCTCAGCATGATGACGAAGAAGCCGAGGAGGACACCTTTGATCGATTCGTCCGCAATGGTCGATACCCTGTGCGGTAACAGATGAGGCATCGACCATGAGCGCGCACAAATGGCAGTTCAGCACCCGTTTCCGCCGCCACGCTTTCGGCTGGCGATCAGACACGCCGATCCAGCGTATCAAGGAAGCGCTCGCGGAAATCAAGCTGGTTGCACGCAAGGGGCCTGTGCTTGCGGCTGAGGGTGCCATCACCCTGCTGGAAAAACTTTCGCCTGCGCTGGAACAAGTCGATAGTTCTTCTGGCGCCCTGGGCTCGGCGGTCAACAAGGCCATCGAGACACTGGTGCCCCTCATCGCCAAGGCAGACGTCGACGCATCTTTGCGCCAGCGTTGGCTGGAACGCCTGTGGCAAGCGTTCCAGGACGACAGGATCCCCTACATTGAACTGCTGGGCGACTACTGGGGCGAGCTATGCGTGACCCCGGAGATGGCATCGCACTGGGCAGATGAGTTCATGCCCATTGTTAAAAATGTTTGGAGCCCTAAAGCGCCTGGCCATGGATTCTTCAAGGGCACCAGTGCCTGTCTGGCGTCCCTGTACACGGCGGGCCGTCACCAGGAATTGTTGGCGCTGATCGATAAGGCGCCCTTTAAGTGGTGGCATGATCGGCGTTGGGGCGTGAAGGCGTTGGCAGCGCAGGGCAAGAAGGCCGAGGCGATCCGGTACGCCGAGGAGTCTCGCGGGCGGAACGATCCAGGCTGGCAGATTGCGCAAACGTGCGAAGAAATCCTGCTTTCGTCGGGCCTCGCCGAGGAAGCCTACCGGCGCTACGCGATCGAAGCGAATCAAGGCACGACCAACCTCGCCACCTTCCGGGCCATCGTCAAGAAATATCCGAACACACCACCCGAGCAGATCCTGCGTGATCTGGTTGCGAGCACGCCCGGTGCTGAAGGCAAGTGGTTCGCAGCCGCAAAGGATGTCGGACTGTTCAGCGTTGCCATCGATCTGGTCAACGATAGCCCAACCGACCCACGTACACTGACACGAGCCGCGAGGGACTTTGCGGAGCAGCAGCCTGAGTTCGCCGTTGCGGCGGGGCTGGCCGCGTTGCGCTGGATTGCACGCGGTCACGGCTACGACATCACCGGCCTTGATGTGCTCGACGTTTACTCGGCGGTACTTATAGCTGCCGAAAAGGCCGGGTTGGATCTACAGCAGATCAAGGCGCAGATCGTTGATTTGCTGTCCAGCGCACCGGCAGGGAAGCAGTTCCTGAACACTGTCCTGGCAAGTCATTTACTGCGCTGATTCGTTTGCGGATTGGGTACTGACGGCTCCGGCTTTTTGCAGTAGTCCACAACGCTCCGCACGCGCCCGAAATTCCCTCATGGCGCCAAAGGCGGTTCATCCGGACAATTTCGCTATTCAAGCGAGTTTGATGGAGAGGACCGATACCAATGCACGCAATCAACCAAATACCACCTGACCGGATGACGCCGGAGCAGCGTCGCCACGAGATCGCGTCGTTGCTGGCCAACGGCCTGGTACGCCTGCGTACCAGCGGCACCGAACAGTCCGCAAATATGACGGCAGAGAGCGAGTTTGTACTTGCTGTTCCGTCCGAACGAAGCGTTCATCGGGTCTCCAACCAATTCATCTGAAAGGAGACCTTATGAATCAGAAACCCCATCCCTTCGTGACACCGCCATCGGTGTTGGCGCAGATCACACAATTACCCAGCCTGGATATGGCTGCGATCAAGGCTTTGTGGAAACGCCTGTATGGCGGCGATACCCCCACGCACAACCGCCAGTTTCTGGAACGGCGTATTGCCTATCGGCTGCAGGAGATCGAATTCCGCAAAGTTGATCGCAACCTGATGGACCGGAATGATCGCCGTATCAAAACCATCATAGAAACGGGCCAGAACAAAAAGCGTGATCGCGATCACCGCCCGGTCGCCGGCACGATTCTGACCCGAGAATACAAAGGAGTGACTCACAGAGTCATAGTAACCCCCGATGGCCAATACGACTTCCAAGGCCGAATGTACCCGAGCCTGTCGATGATCGCCCGCGAAATCACCGGAACCCGCTGGTCCGGGCCTCTGTTTTTCGGCCTCAAGGCGCCAGCAATGCCCAAGACGAAGGCGACGAAAGGAGCCCGGCCATGAGCGAAGTCTTGAAGCGCCGCATGCGCTGCGCGGTCTATACTCGCAAATCCAGCGAAGAAGGTTTGGATCAGGAATATAACTCGATCGATGCCCAGCGCGACGCCGGTCACGCCTATATTGCCAGCCAGCGCGCCGAGGGTTGGATTCCTGTTGCAGATGACTATGACGACCCGGCGTTCTCTGGTGGCAATATGGAACGCCCGGCACTGCGGCGCTTGATGACCGACATTGAGGCCGGAAAAATCGATGTGATCGTCATCTACAAGATCGACCGGCTGACGCGCAGTTTGACTGACTTTTCCAGGATGGTCGAGGTATTCGAACGCTACGGCGTGTCGTTCGTCTCGGTCACACAGCAGTTCAACACCACGACGTCCATGGGCCGCCTGATGCTCAACATCCTGCTGTCCTTCGCGCAGTTTGAACGCGAGGTCACCGGCGAGCGCATTCGCGACAAGATCGCGGCCAGCAAGCGCAAGGGCATGTGGATGGGCGGCGTGCCGCCGATCGGCTATGACGTCGAGAACCGGCGACTGGTGCCCAACGAACGCGAAGCCAAGGTTGTCCGCCACATCTTCCAACGCTTCGTCGAACTCGGCTCATCGACCATGCTGGTGAAGGAATTGCGCCTTGACGGGGTGACCTCAAAGGCATGGACCACGCAGGACGGCAAGGTTAGGGAAGGCAAGCCGATCGACAAGAGCCTGATCTACAAGATGCTCGGCAATCGAACCTACCTTGGGGAACTGCGCCACAAGGAGCAGTGGTATCCAGCCGAGCATCCGCCCATCATTGACCGCGAACTGTGGAACAGCGTCCACGCAATCCTGGTCACCAATGGCAGGGTGCGCGGCAATGCGACGCGGGCGACCGTGCCATATCTGCTCAAGGGCATCGTCTTCGGCAACGATGGCCGCGCGCTGTCGCCGTGGCACACGACCAAGAAGAATGGCCGTCGGTATCGATACTATGTGCCGCAACGGGATGCCAAGGAACACGCTGGTGCGTCAGGTCTGCCGCGCCTGCCAGCCGCAGAACTGGAATCGGCGGTACTGGAGCAACTGCGGATGGTCCTGCGCGCCCCGGAACTCTTGCGTGAGATGTTGCCGCAGGCGATAAAACTCGACCCCACCCTGGACGAAGCCAAAATCACTGTGGCCATGACTAGGCTCGATGTGATTTGGGAGCAGATTTTCCCAGCTGAGCAATCCAGGATCGTCAGGCTTTTGGTGGAGAAAGTCATTGTGTCGCCCAATGACCTCGAAGTGCGGTTGCGCGCAAATGGCATCGAGCGTCTGGTGCTTGAATTGCAACCGCCGGAGACGACCCAGCCCGAGGAATCCTTGGCATGAGTGATATCCGAATCCAGAAGATGGGCACACCTGACGTCATTGAGGCCAGCGATGGCCGATTGACAGTGTCGGTGCCGATCCAGATCAAGCGGCGCAGTGGGCGAAAACTGGTTACGCTACCCAACGGAGAAACAATCAAACCCAGACCTTGGGACACTGCAACAACGCCGCTGCAATTGGCGCTGGCCAGAGGCCATCGCTGGCTGGCCATGCTCGAATCCGGCGAGGTGAAAACTATGCGGGAATTGGCTAACCGTGAGGGCGTAGATAACAGCTACGTTAGCAGAATGATCAATTTGACGCTTTTGCCGCCGTGGACGGTTGCTGCGATTCTGGATGACACGCTGCCAGACGATGCGATCCTGTTCGACATGGCGGTTGATCCGCCGTTGGTGTGGGCGTAGATCGCGCAACACCGACACAGGGGTGTTCAAGCGTTCGGAGTTTTCGAAGTTTAACTGTATGCATTTAACCGATTTTTGGCGGCTGCCAGCCCAAAACAGGGCCGACGTGCACTGAAACTCCATAGGCAAAAGATTCCTGCTTATAGGGTGGGCCACAATAGAGGACGGCCACGCATTTCTTAGCGAGCATCTTGTAAATGTCATTTTCAGTTCCACAGCTGTAGAGTAACGCAACACTGAGAAGCTTGTCGCCGTGTGAAGCATCGACGGTCATATAGAGCGCATTGTCGTCGGGCTCGTTGACTTTCACATTCCAGCCGGCATCGCGTAAAGGTCGAACCAGATCACTCATACATTGCTGGGAAAGCAATCCCTTGCGGAGCAGGACTCCATCGTCTGCTGGCAATGGCGGAACCAGATGCCCATGTTTCCGGAAATGTTCTTGTTCTGTTAGCTTCAGCCTCATCTGCACATTGCCACGAAGCAGCGCTTGTTGCCATAGCAAGGTGCTGTCTTCGTTCATAGCGGGGAGGAGAAATGAGACGCTATGAGAAGCGTCGTACCAGGATTCGATGGCAGCTAGTGTCGCAAGAGCGACCACCATCCGAGCGAAATTCGTCGGTCGCTGCCATGACGCAGCAGTGCCGTGGGCAAACATGTGCCGATTCAGCCATGTTACACCACGGTAATCGTCGGTGTTGCAGAAAAAATGATTTTTGAGCCACCGCCGAAATGTCTCAAAGGCAAAAACACGCTCGTCTTGCCCGAATAAATACTCGCAGGTCTTATATTCTGGCGGCACCCACATATGGTCAAAATAGAGCTGCGCAGCAGTTTCAATCGCGCGATTCACCGCGTGATCAATTTTTTCTGCAGGAGTTGCTTTTGCCCCAAGATCAGACACAATTCTTGTTAGGCTGCCCTCGATCGCTGGTATCAGTGCTCCGACACTGCTAGCCCAATAGCCGCTATAAGCGCCTAGATATGCTTCCCGCGCCAACGGTACGATTTCTGTAAGGCTGCGAGCAAGGGGCAATATCTGTTCGATACAGACAGCTTGGAAGGCCAGTGTATAAAGCGTTGACGTGTGGTACTCGAAAAGCTCGAGAGATCGCGCTCTCGTCACATGCTGGACGGAGGCAAGCAGCTTGGATATCTCACCCATCGGCAGCCATAGCGGCATAAACCACTCGACCTTGTCCCAAAGAGCGGCTTGTTCGTCGAAATGTTTGCGCCTTATGCGCCAGTTCTCATCACCGGAAATCGGGATGGTCGGGAAGCATGCTATGCCACCTTCGACTGTCAGGACGATACACGGCGTCGGATGGAAGGCTCCTACATCTGCAAGCTTCGCGACCGGATTGATGAGCTGCTTATCGCTAGCCCATTTCACGATATGTTCAGGTGTTAACGCATTCAGCGACGGCTCATTATTCGCGCGCTGCCAAATTCCGATGAACTGTTTTTCAAGCGTCGGGGAATTCATTGGTCTCATCCAGAGTGCAATCGTGGCCATTTTAACGTGAAAGAACACGTTCTCAGGACGTAATCATACCTGACCAATAAAGGCCATGAAATTGAAAGCGGCGGGATCAAGCTGATTGTGGTGGCAAGTAGCCGAAACGAATCAGGGTTTTGATCCAGCGTGGTGCGTTGCGTTGAGCGGAAAGCGCTTCATAATCGGTGGCGGAATCCCGGTAGTGTTCGCCACGGCTGAGCATGAAGTAGATGGTGCGTAAAAGTTTGTGAGCCACGGCGATAATGGATCGCTTATAACCACGACGAACAAGCAAGGACTGGAATTTCGACTGGAATACCGATTTGGTACGGCTGGCGGCGTGAGCGAATTCGCAGAGCAAGCGACGGGCATAAAGGTTGCCTTTTCGGACACGCCCTGATTTACGCTTGCCGGCCGATTCGTTGTTGCCGGGGCAGATGCCCACCCAGGACGCCAGTCGGTCAGCATTGCCGAAAGCGGTCATGTCAGTACCAATTTCCACCAGCAGCATGGCGGCACCGATCAGATCAACGCCAGGCATGGTTTGCAACAAGACCAGCTTGTTATGTTCGTCCTTCAGTTCCTCAAGCAGCCTCGCATCGAAGCGGGCAATACGTGCCTCGATTTCTTCGATGTGGCACATGATTTCGTTGAGAACGAAGCGATGGTTGTCAGTCAGTTCGCCTTGCAGCGCATCGAACAGTTCCTCGCGGCTGGCTCTGAGACGCCGACTGGCGAAGTTGAGCACTTCCTGAACGGACTGCCCGGCGATGATGGCTTTGACCATGGCACGCGCCGACTGGCCGTGTATGTCACTGACGACTACGCCCAGACGAATACCACTGTCAGTTAACAGCTTGTGCAAGCGGTTCTTCTCGGAGGAGATTTGCCCGACCAGTTTCTGCCGCTGCCGCGAAATCAGACGCAGTTCACGCAGCTTGGCCGGCGGTACAAATGAGTTGCGCAGCAAACCCGCGCGCGCCAGCGTGGCCAGCCATTGCGCATCACCAACATCTGTTTTGCGACCAGGCACATTCTTGACGTGCCGGGCATTGACAACCATCCCGTCAATACCAACCGCCTCCAGCGCAGCGTATGGGATCTTCCAGTAAATGCCCGTGCTTTCCATCACCACTTGCTCGGGTTTGAGCGATGCCGCCCACTCAGCCAGTTCACGTCGATCCCGCTTGAATGCACCGAATTGCCGTTGTTCAACAAGCGTTGTTCCATCAGACTGCTGGATCATCGCACAAGCTGTAATTTGCGCTTGATGTATATCCAGCCCAATAACACGTTGATAAATTGTTGTCAGTTCCATCCCGTCTCCTTTCGATTTACAATCGGATCTGGAAGGTGACGGATGCCGAACTGAAGCTGCCTGAAGACGACAAGTCGTCAACGGCCTGTTTAACGTGCGCTCTCTATGGAAGCAATCCGGGGTACGAGTCAGTTCGACGGGTCACGTTAGATTTCGGGGTGGAGCCGCCAAAGTTTTGCACGACCTCTTTCCGTTACCTTCCAACCCGAAGTGTCTTTCATTATCAGGGGTGGCTGCAACTGCAATGAACGTTAGATGGAATTGGGAACACCGTTTCGCTCAAATTGAAATCTATCGTTGAATGCACTGTCGCTTAGCAGAACATGATAGTCGGATTCGCGACCGCGGCCATGGCCGAAAACGCGCCCCTTCCGATGGTGAAGTTTCCTCTGCCTAGCAATTTCCTCATCAAACCCTTCATCTGAGTCCGCGCATAGTTCTATGAAAATAAAGGATTAAATTTTATGATTTCGCGGACTTTGGCCTCGTGGTGAGTGGAAAGTCAGCAGAGAATATCGGCGTGGAGAGAGAATATATCCGCCGATATTTTGAATGGTGCACAGACACGAAGTCCGCAACATATTGAAAACAAAGCCGATGTATGCGGGGTTCAGGGCAAAGAAAAAGGACTCAGAGAGTGTCTGAGTCCTTGGTATTGGTGGAGGCGGCGGGAATCGAACCCGCGTCCGCAAGCCCTCTACAGTCAGCCCTACATACTTAGTTCGGTGATTTGGTTTTAGCCGGTATCACGCCCGCCGAACAGGCTTGCTACCCGCGAGTTACCTTGGTTTTAACAGTGGTCAAAGTAACCCTGACCCCCGCGAGCATACTTAAATTACCCTGCTGTTGCTTGCGCAACCCAACCCGTATGCTGGCTGGTGCAGGGTCTAACCGGATTAAGCGGCTAGAGCGTAAGTTTCGTCGTTTGCAGTTAAACGATTCGGTTGTATTTACGAGGTAATCCGTCCTCGGTATGCACTGATCTGCTTTGCAACCCACGTCGAAGCCAGGTCGCCCCCGATGTGTTTCTGATGCACTTCATAGACTGACCGAAACCAAAAAAGTTCAAGTCAAGTGCGAATTGTACGCTTATTGCGTTAAGTTGGCAGTATAAATTTCAACAAGTCCCGTCTGTTTCACGTTTCTGGTGAACAGCCGATTGAACGGGTTTTCACCGGATCAACCCCAATCGCTCATCAGCCCAACTAATCACATGGCAGCTGACCTCCGCTTGAGGCATAATGCTGCTTTTCGCACACGATGCAAGAAGGATGATACGCGATTGGAAAACCCAACGACTCAGGAAGACCATGCCGCTGCGCCGCGTTACCTTGGTTTGATTCCCGCAGCAGGATCAGGTGCGCGCATGGGCTCTGATTTACCCAAACAATATCTCGATATCGCGGGCAAGCCCATGATCGCCCACGCGATCGGCGGCTTATTGTCTTGCGCGCGCATTGAGCGGGTATTTGTGGTGCTGGCTGCCGACGACCTGTGGTGGGACAATTATTCCTGGCAACAGTTCGGTAACCGCTTAACGATATTACGTTGTGGCGGAGCAACCCGCGCCGACAGCGTGGCGAATGGCCTGGCTGCGATGGGTGGCCTGGAAACAGACTGGGTGCTGGTGCATGATGCGGCACGCCCCGGCCTGACCGGTGATCTGGTTGAACGCTTGCTGGACACCATCGCAGATGATGCCGTGGGAGGACTGTTGGCGGTACCCCTGGCGGACACGCTGAAACTGGCGGATGAGGCAGCCCGGGTACGCAGCACGCCACCGCGCGAGCACCTGTGGCAGGCCCAGACGCCTCAAATGTTTCGCCGCGGGTTACTGAATCGCGCGTTACTTGCTCGCTCGAACACACCCATCACCGATGAGGCCAGTGCAGTGGAGTTATTGGGTTTGGCTCCATTGCTGGTGACATCTCGCACCAGCAATTTCAAAGTCACATATCCGGAAGATTTGGCCCTGGCGCGAGCCTGGCAGCAGGCCCGCTTATCCGGCGTCAATCTCACGCCTGGAGCCCCATCATGACAGGATTACGAATAGGGCACGGGTTTGATGTGCATGCCTTTGCTGCAGATCGCCAACTCATTATCGGCGGCGTACATATCCCTTGGGATTTAGGTCTGGCAGGGCATTCCGATGCCGACGTACTGCTCCACGCCATCTGCGATGCCTTATTGGGTGCAGCCGGTTTGGGGGATATTGGGCGGCATTTTCCCGACAACGATCCGCGTTATCACAATATCGACAGCCGCCGCTTGTTGCGTGAAGTGCGTAACAAAATATCAGAATGCGGGTTTCAGGTCATCAATGTGGACAGCACCATCATCGCGCAAGCACCCCGCATGGCGCCGCACATTACGTTGATGCAGACGCATATTGCCGCTGATTTGGAAATCCCCCTGAACGCGGTCAATGTCAAAGCCACCACCACCGAAAAACTGGGTTTTACCGGGCGTGGTGAAGGCATTGCAGCAGAAGCGGTGTGCCTGCTTATGGCGGTGAATGCCAAATGAGTGTCATGAAATCCGGAACGCAACACCCAACGCCCAAAGCCATTTACATCGGCGGTTCGAATTACCGTCGCCGCGCTTACGGTGACAACCATCCCTTATCCATTCCGCGCGTGTCTTTGGCCACGGAACTGATACAGGCCTATGGTGCCCTGCAACCGTCCGAATGTGTTCAAGCGCGCAAAGCGGCTGATTTTGAACTGGAATGGTTTCATACGCCCGAATTTGTGTCCGCCTTTAAACGCGCCGAAGCGCTGGGTCGTGTGTCGCAGGCTGTGCGCGAGCGTCACCGTTTGGGAACACTGGAAAATCCTTATTTTGAACAGTTCTTCACCATCCCTGCGACGGCAACAGGCGCCTCAATTCAGGCGGCAGAAATCGTTTTGTCGGGCAAAATGGCGTTCAATCCCGCTGGGGGGATGCACCATGCGAAACCCGATCAAGCACAAGGTTTCTGTTATTTTAATGACTTGGTGCTGGCAATTTTACGCTTGCGGCGCGAAGGGTTGCGGGTGCTGTATGTCGATCTCGACGCGCACCACGGCGATGGGGTCGAAGCTGCATTTAAGCAGGATGAGCATGTATTTACCCTGTCTTTGCACATGGACACCGCCTACGCCTATCCCTTCTCTGGCGGCGCCCTGTCCGACACAGTCGCCGCAGGCAATACCTGTTTGAATATCCCTCTGCCTCACGGCACCCATGATGCCGAATACCGTTTATTGTTTGAAACGGTCTGGCAGCCCATACTGGCCGGTTTCAAGCCTGACGCCATTGTCTTGCAGGCCGGAACGGACGTGATTTTTGCTGACCCCTTGGGCAAACTCAACATTTCTACACAGGGATTTTTGTCTGTGGTACAAGCTATCATTGCCAGCGCACCGCGTGGCGCAGAGGGCAACCCGCGACTGCTGGTTACCGGCGGAGGAGGCTATCACCCTCTGGTGCTGGCACGCGCGTGGACGGGCGTGTGGGCATTGTTGTCCGGCCGCGAATTACCCGAAGCCCTGCCCGAATCCGGTGCTGCGGCGTTACGTGCTGTCAACTGGGATTTGGACGAAGATGAATCCCATTATGCACAACTATTCCGTTCACGCCTTGACGTGGTGCAAGAAGCACCTGTCCGTGCAGAGGTACTTCATTTGAACCAGTTACTTCAACTTCATCCCTTTTTGAGTGAGTCATCATGAGTATTGATTTAATCCCCGGCCACGCCACCATGGCTGCAACCCGCCAGTACGTCAGCAGTTTTGGACAATCGTGTGCACCCGGCCATTACAGCGATTTTTTAAACGTGCATTTGCAATTATCGTCTTTGGGTATTGGCACATTTCCCGGCGCCCCCACAGATGAAGTCGATGCGCAGTATGCGGAAATCATTTCGCGCGCGCTGACACAGGGCATCAATGTCATCGACACCAGCGCCCATTACCGCTATGGACGTTCGGCAGCTGCCGTCGGTGTCGGCCTGCGCCGTGCGATGGCGGTGGGTGTTGAGCGTGAGCAGGTATTTTTGGTGTCCAAAGGTGGTTTTTTAAGTATGCGTGAAGGCAAGCCTGACAATCTGGCCGAATGGTTTCAGCAGGAGGTGGTGGAAAAAGGGCTGGGCAAAGTGGAAGACCTGGTCAGCATGCACTGCATTAGCCCGGAATACATCGCTTTTCAACTGGAGTTATCGCGTCAATTGATGGGCGTGGAGACTTTGGATGCTTTTTTAATCGACCAACCTGAGGTGCATATTCCTGTCATCGGTAAAGCAGCGCTCAACAACAAGCTGCTGGCAGCTTTTACTGTACTGGAAGAAGCCGTGAAAGCGGGCCGTTTGCGTTACTATGGCATTTCCACATTCAACGGGTTCCGGGCAGAAACAGATAACCCCCTGTTTCAATCCATCGCCTCTTTAATCGGCCTGGCAGAAAAAGCGGCTCAAGCGGCGTGGCAAGACATTCAGGCCAAGCACCATTTCAAAGTAGTGCAATTGCCCTTCAACCAGGTGATGCAGGAAGGTTTCACGCGCTTTAGCCAAACTACCGGTCAAGGCAACGTGGGGTCAAGCATTCAGGCAGCGCACCAACTGGGCGTCTACCTGATGGCCAGCCATACCCTGTTCAAAGGCCGTTTGGCGGAGACTGCCATGGATGCCGTGGTACAAACCCTGCCCATGCTGCCTAACCATGCGCAACGTGCTTTGCAATTTAACCGTTCCACGCCGGGCGTCGGCACCTCACTGGTGGGCATCAGCACACCGGCTCATCTCGACGATCTGCTGGCGGTGTCGCATCTTCCGCCTCTGGAAAAAGCCGTTTATTTGAAAATGTATGAACGGACAGACGATGCAGGTTAAACAATCACTCCGCCGCCCAAACACACATCGCCTTGATAAAGTACGGCGGATTGCCCCGGGGTAATCGCCCATTGCGGCGTAACAAATTTCAGCTCGATGCCCCCGGATTCGCTGCAATGCATCGTACAAGGCGCGTCGGTTTGGCGATAACGTGTTTTGGCACTTAATCCACACAGGGAATCAGGCGGCTCGCCGGCAACCCAACTCAAATCCTGTGCATGCAACTGCATACGATACAAAGCCGGATGATCGTGTCCTTGCACCACAATCAGCTCATTGCGACCGGGGTCTTTGTCCGCCACAAACCAGGCTTCTCCCGCACCGCCGATGCCCAAGCCCTGACGCTGACCAATGGTGTAATACATCAAACCTTGATGAGTACCCACTTCTTTACCTTCCGGTGACCGCATCATACCAGGTTCAATGGGAAGATAACGTTGTAAAAAATCCCGAAATGGCCGTTCACCAATAAAACAAATCCCTGTACTGTCTTTTTTCGCCGCATTCGGCAAACCAATTTGCCGCGCTATCGCACGCACTTCAGATTTAGGCATTCCCCCTAAAGGAAACAATGTGTTTTCCAATTGGGTTTGATTTAAACGGTGCAGAAAATAACTTTGATCCTTGCCGCTGTCCACTGCACGAAGCAAAACCTGCCGCCCCGCACGCTTTTCCAGTTGTGCATAATGCCCGGTAGCAATTTTGTCTGCGCCCAGCGCCAGCGCATAATCCAGAAAGGCCCTGAATTTTATTTCCGAGTTACACAACACATCGGGATTGGGTGTGCGTCCAGCCTGATATTCCTGCAGAAAGTGAGCGAACACACGGTCTTTGTATTCCGCACTGAAATTAACGGCCTCAATCTCCATGCCGATCACATCGGCCACATCCAGCACATCCAGAAAATCTTGCCGCGCCGGGCAGTGCTCATCCTCTTCATCTTCCCAGTTCTTCATAAACACACCTGTCACGCGATAGCCCTGCTGCTTGAGCAACCAGGCCGTCACGCTGGAATCCACGCCGCCAGACATGCCGACGACAATGTGTTCTTGAGATTTAGCCAACTGTGCTCACTCCTGCCATCAGATCAACCTTCAGTACTGTAATGGTGCAACAAAGCCAAAGGATATCGCACCCCGGACAAATAATCACGCACGCAATCGTACACCAAAGGACTGCGGTGACGCGCTCGCGACAAAGCGATTTCTTCAGCGGTCAACCAATGGGTACCCAAAATACCTGTATCAAGCGTACGCGACGGTTCATGCCCAAGCAAAGCCCCCGCAAAGGAAAACCGTAAATAGGTAAGATCGTGAGCCGGTGGGCGCCATTGGTAAATACCCACCAGATGCTTTGGCTCAAAATGCCAGGCCGATTCTTCCAGCGTTTCGCGACGAACCGCAGCCAGCAACGATTCACCGGGTTCCAGATGTCCGGCGGGCTGATTCAGCAAAACGCCTTCCGGGGTATCTTCTTCCACCAGCAAAAAACGGCCTTCTTTTTCAATGATGGCGGCTACCGTAACATGGGGTTTCCAAATTGACATGGGCATACAATCAAAAATGATGACGCAAGATCAGGAGCAGGGACGGAAAAACATCACAACACACATTCAGAATGCAAAAAAGCAGGGATTTCTCCCTGCTTTTTATTCAGTGCAGATGCTAAATTACTTGGCAGCAGGTGCAGCAGCGTCAGCAGGTGCAGCTTCAGCTTTTTTAGCTTTTTTAGCGTGGTGCTTTTTCACAGCATGTTTTTTCATTTTGTGTTTTGCTGGTGCAGGTGCAGAAGCAGCAGGTGCAGATGCATCAGCAGCAGGTGCAGCATCAGCAGCCACAGCGGAGAAAGAAACAGCAGCGAAAGAAGCAGCGATCAAAGCAGCAAGCAATTTGTTCATGTTTATATCCTTTAAACAATTAAGTGGTTGGGTTACATTGACACAACATTGTTGTCGTCACGGCAAATAACGCAGGCTGATTCCATCAGGTTGACACGATTTTTAAAAAATCGATGCGCAATCCGGCCCAGATATGGGATAAATTGAATATAATACCCACCATCTATCTGTTTAATATTTGTTTATTAAAATAAAACCTTGCGAATTCACCAAAAATACAGATCAATACAAACAATCCGGTTTGACTTTTACCTCAAGATTTGCAATGCTGACCGAAGTAAAGTAGCCACGCAAGCCGTATTTACACAAGCTTGTTTTAAGAACACTCATATCAGGACCCATCATGCCTTACCGACACATACAAGTCCCCCAATTCGGGACCCGCATTACCGTTAATCCGGATTTCACGCTCAACGTACCCAATCAACCCATTATTCCCTTCATCGAAGGGGATGGCACCGGAATAGACATTACACCGGTGATGCGAAAGGTTGTGGACGCGGCTGTCAGCAAAGCCTATGGCACAACCCGAAAAATCGCCTGGATGGAAGTCTATGCCGGAGAAAAAGCTACCCGGGTTTATGGTACTGATGTCTGGTTGCCGGATGAAACCATCGCCGCAGTGCGCGAACATGTGGTATCCATAAAAGGGCCGTTGACCACGCCCACCTCCGGCGGCATGCGTTCGCTGAATGTTGCTTTACGGCAACAATTAGATCTCTATGTGTGCTTGCGTCCAGTGCGCTATTTCACTGGCGTGCCCAGCCCGGTGAAAGCCCCGGAAAAAGTGGATATGGTGATCTTCCGTGAGAACACTGAAGACATCTATGCCGGCATTGAATGGGAAGCGAATTCCCCAGAAGCGAAAAAAATAGTTGCCTGGCTGCAATCGGAAATGAATGTCACCAAAATCCGTTTCCCTGCATCTTCTGCGATTGGTATCAAACCGGTTTCGGTTGAAGGCAGTGAACGCCTCATTCGGCGCGCCATCCAGTACGCCATTGACCATGGGCGCAAATCTGTGACCCTGGTGCACAAAGGCAACATTATGAAATTCACCGAGGGTGGATTCAAAAAATGGGGCTATGAATTGGCCAAACGCGAATTTGGTGCAGTTGAAATTGATGGCGGACCCTGGTGCCGTTTACCTGATGGGATTGTCATTAAAGATGTGATTGCCGACGCATTTTTACAGCAAATACTGTTGCGTCCTGATGAATATGATGTCATCGCAACGCTGAATTTGAATGGCGACTATATCTCGGATGCACTGGCAGCAGAAGTGGGAGGCATCGGCATCGCTCCGGGTGCCAACCTGTCGGATTCGGTGGCAATGTTTGAAGCCACACACGGCACAGCACCCAAATATGCCGGAAAAGATTATGTGAACCCCGGCTCCATCATACTTTCTGCCGAAATGATGCTGCGTCACATGGGCTGGAATGAAGCCGCAGACTGCATTATCAAAGGCATAGAAGGCAGCATTGCCAACAAAACCGTCACCTACGACTTCGCCCGCCTGATGGAGGGCGCAACGCAAATCAGTTGTTCAGCGTTTGGTGAAGCGATGATTGCCCAGATGTAACAGGTCACAATGATTTGGCAATAAGGGTGCGGCCGGGCTTCAGCACCCTTCCCTGCCTAAAAACTGGGCCGCCTGGCAGCAAGACATAAATCAACAAACCTGATGTACAGACGTAAAAAAACGCAGACCGAAATCTGCGTTTTTAAAACGAACCTTTTAACTCAGGCAGGCTGAATATTAGAAGCTTGTTTGCCTTTAGGGCCTTGAGAAACCTCAAAACTCACTTTTTGGCCTTCTTTGAGGGTTTTAAAACCACCCATGTTGATTGCTGAGAAGTGTGCGAAAAGATCTTCGCTACCGTCATCAGGAGTAATAAATCCAAAACCTTTAGAATCATTAAACCATTTTACTGTTCCAGTTGCCATTACTGCATCCTTGATAAAAAAACGAGCCAACGCGGCTATTGTGTTTGAGGATCAAGTTCATACAACGGCAGCACCAGACTTGCTGAAAGCTTGACACTCAACTCAGTTTGACGTTTTACTCTCTTATTTCGCGTTTGGCAAGCAATAAATAAATAAATTTAAAAAAGTTTGCTCAAGCACTTGATAATTTCATGTAAACCGTCAAAATTAACTTTGGATTAAAGGAAAGCACCGGATCGTGAAAACAAAACAGCGGGATGACACACTACTGGCTCCCAGCAAGGTCAAGCTGGCACCACCGCCAATGTATAAGGTACTGTTATTAAATGATGACTATACCCCCATGGATTTTGTAGTAACAATTTTGCAACATTTTTTCAGGAAAAATCACGAACAGGCTCAGCGCATTATGCTTAAAGTTCATACTGAGGGGCGTGGCGTTTGTGGTTTATACCCGGCCGATATTGCCGCAACCAAAGTAGCACAAGTTATTGCTTATGCACGTCAACATCAGCATCCTTTACAATGCATGATGGAGGAAGATTAAATGATCGCCCAAGAATTGGAAGTTAGCCTGCACTTGGCTTTTGTCGACGCAAGACAAAAACGATATGAATTCATTACCGTGGAACACTTGCTGTACGCGTTGCTGGATAACCCTTCGGCGATTGAAGTCTTTCACGCCTGTGCGATTAATATTGAACAACTGCGACTGCAATTAACAGAATTCATCAACAAACATACACCGATCGTCGCCGGGGTCAATGAAGTCGACACCCAGCCTACGATGGGATTTCAGCGCGTCATTCAACGCGCCATCCTGCATGGTCAATCCGCAGGGAAAAAAGAAATTAACGGCGCGAATGTACTGGTCGCCATTTTTGGCGAAAAGGATTCCCATGCCGTGTATTACCTCACCGAACATGGATTATCCAGACTGGATGTGGTGAACTTTTTGTCACATGGCATCAGCAAGGTGCCTCAGGGTGATTCGGCTCAAAAAGAAACTTCTGGCAATGAGGCTACCGAAGACAATACCGGTGCATCCAGCGCACTGGACAGTTTCACCGAAAACCTGAATGCACGCGCATTGGCGGGCAAGATTGACCCACTGATCGGCCGGGACACAGAACTGGAACGCGTGATTCAAACCCTTTGTCGTCGCCGCAAAAACAACCCCCTGCTGGTGGGTGAAGCCGGCGTCGGTAAAACCGCCATTGCAGAAGGTTTGGCCAAACGCATTATTGAAGGGCATATTCCTGACATCCTGCTTGGTAGCACCATTTACTCGCTTGATATGGGCGCACTGCTGGCCGGCACCAAATACCGTGGCGATTTTGAACAACGCCTCAAAGCAGTGCTCAAGCAGTTGCAGGCAGACCCCAAAGCCATCCTGTTTATCGACGAAATTCATACTTTAATTGGTGCTGGCGCTGCGTCGGGCGGCACGATGGACGCCTCCAACCTGCTTAAACCTGCGCTGTCTTCCGGGCAACTCAAGTGCATCGGCGCGACGACCTATACCGAATACCGTGGCGTATTTGAAAAAGACCACGCACTGTCACGACGCTTCCAGAAGATTGATGTCAATGAACCGAGTGTGCGCGAAACCATTGCGATTTTGCGCGGACTCAAATCACGCTTTGAAATCCATCATGGTATCAAATACACATTGTCGGCCTTGACGACGGCAGCGGAATTGTCTGCCCGCTACATTAATGATCGCCATTTACCCGATAAAGCCATTGATGTGATTGATGAAGCCGGTGCTGCACAACGTATTCTGCCCAAATCGAAACAGAAAAAGGTCATCACCCGCCGCGAAATTGAAGAAATTATCGCCAAGATTGCGCGCGTACCTTCGCAAACCGTCTCCAGCGATGACACGCAACAGCTCAAAACCCTGGAACGCGATCTCAAGGCAGTGGTATTTGGTCAGGATGCCGCCATCACCGCTTTGGCAGCATCCATCAAGATGGCACGCAGCGGTCTGGGCAACCCACAGAAACCCATTGGTTCATTTCTGTTTTCCGGACCTACCGGTGTCGGCAAGACCGAGGTGGCACGCCAACTGGCCTATACGCTCGGCATTGAGTTAATCCGTTATGACATGTCCGAGTACATGGAACGCCACGCAGTTTCCCGCTTGATCGGTGCGCCGCCCGGCTACGTGGGATTTGAACAGGGTGGCCTGTTAACCGAAGCGATTACCAAAACGCCACACGCTGTGTTGCTGCTGGATGAAATTGAAAAAGCGCATCCTGACGTTTATAACGTACTGCTGCAAGTGATGGACCATGGCACCTTGACCGACAATAACGGACGCCGTGCCGATTTTCGCAACACCATCATTATTATGACCACCAATGCCGGTGCAGAAGCACTCAGCAAATCCCGTATCGGTTTCACCCATGCCGCACACACAAGTGATGACCTGGCTGCCATCACACGCCAATTCACACCCGAGTTCCGCAACCGTTTAGACGCCATCATTTCATTCACAGCTCTGTCACCGGAAGTCATACAGCGTGTGGTAGACAAGTTCTTGATGCAGCTCGAAGCACAGCTGCAAGAGAAAAAAGTCGATGCCCACTTTACCGATGCACTGAAGGACTGGCTGGGCAAGAAAGGCTTCGACCCCTTGATGGGCGCCCGTCCTATGGCACGTTTGATCCAGGACACTTTGCGCCGCGCTTTGGCCGACGAACTGCTGTTCGGGCGGCTGGCCCAAGGCGGCTCTGTCACAGTAGACATTGACGAGGATGAAAAGGTACGACTGGTGTTTGCAGAAGAAGCTGTGGTGAGTTAGCCGGAAAGACTACGCTCAGGCCGACCAAGACTGACAACCACATTGATATATCAATCATTGTGCTTGTCTCGTCATAAAATGACTGAAAGTATTCGGCTCGACCCACAACCATCCATGATGTCGGAGACACCGACGAAGACCTGTACAATGTATCAGCAGCTAAACATTTCACTGTAGTTGGGAATTAACATGCGTCTAACTTTCATCATTGTTTTCGTCACCCTGTTTGCCGGGCTGATGGCCGGTTGTGCCGACCAACCCGCCACGTACACGATGGCCACCCTTGATCAGTTCACGCCGGACAACTACAACGCCACCGAGCAACTCCTGAAACAACTGAAGGGCAAACTCTCACCCACACAACCCTTAATTGTTGCAACGCTGGTAAATATCGATCATTTGGAACAATCCTCCACATTGGGGCGACTTATTTCGGAACAGGTGTCCGCCAAATTCAGTCAAGCGGGTTTACAAGTGGTTGAAATGAAGCTGCGTGAAAATATTTTCATGAAACAGGATCAGGGTGAGTTAATGCTGTCGCGCAATGTTAAAGACATCGCGCATGCTTGCGACGCGCAAGCAGTGGTCGTTGGAACTTATGCCGAAGGGGATCATTTGGTCTATATCAATCTGAAAGTGATTCAACCGAAAACTGATATTGTGCTGGCCGTGTATAATTACGCATTGCCTAAAAATAAAGATGTCTCGTTCATGCTGCGCAGTGACGATGATAACAACTGACGAAAGTAGCGACTGATGAGGCATTATTCATGGCATCAATCCTCTGCCGGGGCTTCACCCCGTTAATCGCTGATCGAAAAAAAACCACACCCATCTACTTTTATAGAGCAAATCCATGATCCTTATCACCGGCGGCGCCGGATTTATTGGTGCCAACTTTGTGCTCGACTGGTTGAAAGACCGCGACGAACCAATTATCAACCTCGATAAACTCACCTACGCAGGCAATCTGCATAACCTGGCTACCCTTGCCGATGACCCCCGGCACGAATTCGTACACGGCGACATCGGCGATGTAAATCTGGTCGGCGCGCTGCTGGCACAACACCGCCCACGCGCTGTGATCAATTTTGCGGCAGAAAGTCATGTGGACCGTTCGATACACGGGCCGGAAGATTTCGTACAAACCAATGTGGTGGGTACCTTTCATCTGCTGTCTGCGGTGCGCACCTACTGGGAGAATCTGACTGGAGATGACAAGAATAGCTTCCGTTTCCTGCATGTCTCCACGGATGAAGTCTATGGTTCTTTGGGGACGGAAGATCCCGCCTTCAGCGAAACCACCGCTTACGCACCCAACAGCCCCTACTCCGCTTCCAAAGCCGCTTCGGATCACCTGGTGCGCGCATGGCACCACACCTATGGCCTGCCTGTGCTAACCACCAACTGCTCGAACAACTACGGCCCGTATCAATTTCCCGAAAAACTCATCCCGCTGATGATTATGAATGCCCTGGCGGGCAAGCCTTTACCTGTTTACGGTGACGGCCTCAATGTCCGTGACTGGCTGTATGTAGGCGACCACTGCAGTGCCATCCGTGCCGTACTGGGTCAGGGCAAAGTCGGCGAGGTGTACAACATTGGCGGCTGGAATGAAAAAACCAATATCGAAGTGATCCACACCCTGTGCAGCATTTTGGATCAAACGCTTCCAGCATCGGCCCCGGTACCTCACGCGCAACTGATACAGCATATCCGTGACCGCGCCGGACATGATCGGCGCTACGCGATTGATGCGCGCAAAATTGAACGCGAACTCGGCTGGCTGCCAAAAGAAAATTTTGAAACAGGTATCCGAAAAACCGTGGAATGGTACCTGTCTCACCAGGATTGGGTACAAAATATTGCCAGTGGTGACTATCGTCATTGGGTGCAAAAAAATTATGGGAACACCGCATCATGAATAATCGGGTTGGTATCATTCTCGCCGGGGGGTCTGGCACCCGCCTGTACCCCATTACCCAGGCCGTATCCAAGCAACTGCTGCCGGTGTACGACAAACCGATGATTTATTACCCGCTCAGCACACTGATGTTGACGGGCCTGCGCGATATTTTGATTATTTCCACACCGCAAGACACGCCGCGCTTTGAACAATTATTAGGCGACGGCAGTCAGTGGGGCATATCGCTGCAGTACGCAGTGCAGGCATCGCCCGATGGTTTGGCACAGGCCTTTATCATTGGGGAAAACTTTATCAGCAATCGCCCCAGCACGCTCATTTTGGGTGACAACTTGTTTTATGGTCATGAATTCGCCCATGACTTACGCGTTGCCTCAACGCGCGACAGCGGTGCCACGGTGTTCGCCTACCCGGTCAATGATCCGGAACGCTACGGTGTGGTGGAATTTGACGCCCAGGGCAATGCCATCAGTCTGGCTGAAAAACCTCAACAGCCCAAATCACGCTACGCCGTCACCGGCTTGTATTTTTATGACCAGCAAGTGATAGACATCGTCCGCCATCTCAAACCTTCGCCACGTAACGAACTGGAAATCACGGATGTCAACATGGCATACCTGACACGGGGACAACTCAAAGTCGAGGTCATGGGGCGTGGCCATGCCTGGCTGGACACTGGCACGCATGAATCCCTGCTGGAAGCCTCCCTGTTCATCCAGACCATAGAAAACCGTCAAGGGCTGAAAATTGCCTGCCCGGAAGAAATCGCTTACCGCCAGGGCTACATTGACGCCGCACAAGTGGAACGTTTGGCACAGCCCCTGAAAAAGAATGCTTACGGGAAATATTTAATGAATATGCTGAACGAACGGTTATTCTGATGCGCATAATCCCCACTTCTCTGCCGGATGTTCTGCTCATCGAACCTAAAGTGTTCGGTGACGAACGCGGGTTCTTTTACGAAAGTTACAACCGCAAGATGTTTACTGAACTGGGCATTCCGGACGAATTTGTACAAGACAATCATTCCCGCTCAAGCCGTGGCGTACTGCGTGGTTTGCATTACCAAATCCGGCAGACCCAAGGCAAGCTGGTGCGGGTCATTGCCGGCAGCGTTTATGATGTGGCCGTCGATTTGCGCCGCGCTTCCCCCACCTTCGGGCAATGGGTGGGCATGGAACTGTCTGCCGAAAATCAACTGATGGCGTGGATTCCGCCCGGATTTGCACACGGTTTTGTGGTCACCTCGGATACTGCGGAATTTCTCTACAAAACCACCGATTATTGGGCACCCGCCCATGAGCGCTGCCTGTTATGGAATGACCCGGAGGTGAACATCACTTGGCCGTTAGAGGGCGAACCGTCGCTCGCCGCCAAAGATGCCGCCGGATTGCCGCTGACGCAGTGCGAGGTGTTCGCATGAAAATTTTGCTCACTGGCGTGAACGGCCAGGTGGGCTGGGAATTGCAACGCAGCCTGTCCACGCTGGGAACCGTGATTGCCCCCCGGCGCGATCAACTGGATTTAAGTGATGTTCGCGCACTGCGTGATGGCTTGCGCGCTATACGCCCACAGTTGATTGTGAACCCTGCTGCCTACACTGCTGTGGACAAGGCCGAATCCGAGCCAGCAATTGCGCGTGCCATCAATGCCATTGCGCCGGCCATCATGGCGGAAGAAGCCAAAACACTCGGTGCCGCCATGCTGCACTTTTCTACCGATTATGTGTTCGATGGCAGCCAGACACGACCATGGCAAGAAACGGATACACCGAACCCCCTTGGCGTTTATGGTGCAACCAAACTGGAGGGTGAGCAGGCCATTCAAGCAATGGGTATTCCCCACCTGATTTTGCGCACCAGTTGGGTGTACGGTCTGCGAGGCGGAAACTTTCTGCTGACCATGCAACGGTTATTTCGTGAGCGCGAACAACTCAACATCGTCAACGACCAGTTCGGTGCACCCACCTGGTCGCGAATGATTGCTGAAGCCAGCGCGCAAATACTGGCCCAGCGCCCCTTTGCACAGCCCCATTTATCCGGCATTTACCACTTAAGTAACGGTGGCCGCACCCACTGGTACGAATTCGCCAGCGCCATCCTCGCCCGCACCCCATTACCGCAGGGGAAACCGGTCGCGCTCACCCCCATTCTAGCCACAAGCTACCCGACACCCGCACAACGCCCGGCTAATTCCGTGCTGAACAACGACAAACTGCACAACGCATTTCACATTAAACTGCCCGATTGGGAAACTGCGCTGGATTTGTGTTTGGCCTGAAAGTGAGATCAAAAAGTGACGCAAGAGGAATGAAAATGGGATGTCCAAAGCTGGATCCGCCTACATTCGAAGGGGACTAAAGATGACATCTCAGGCCATGCCATGAAAACAACACTCAAACCCGTTTATATCCTGCCGGGCGTCATCGTATTATTTTTTGGCATTTCCGCTTGTTCGCCCGTGCGTGCAAAGGATAATCCACAATCCAGCCCCATTGGCGTCATGCGCGTGAACAGCAAAGATGCAACAAGGGATTACGCGCAACTGATTGCGAGATATCGACAAGCGGCTGAACAGGGGGATGCAGCTGCGCAATACCATTTAGGCGTCTTGTATGACAATGGGCAAGGCACACCCCAAAACTACATGACCGCGTTACGCTGGTATCAAAAAGCCGCAGATCAGGGTTATGCGCCAGCACAGTTTTATCTGGGGATCATGTACGACTTCGGCAAAGGAACGCCGCAAGATTATGCCAATGCCATGATCTGGTACCAAAAAGCTGCAGATCAAGGTATCGCAGGTGCGCAAAACAACCTCGGTTACATGTATGCAACAGGCAAAGGCGTCCAGCGAGATGATGTTCAAGCCATGAAATGGTACATGCTGGCCCAGGACAGCGGATTCACGCCAGCGGTGAAGAATTTGCAGGATATCAGTCAACATGCAACATTATCGCAAATCACGCATGCGCATGAACTGGCACAAGCATGGCGACTATTGCATCGTGCGATCAGACCATAAAAACGGAACTGAACAGGCTAAATGGGAGGGTATGCTCATGAGCGAGCAGGCATGAGCTGTTGGATGTTGCCAAATCAATGATCAGCCAATGATCTGACAACACACATCACCAATACAAATTAGAATGCGTAGCCGATACCCACCCTGGCAACGGTGTAAGCGGTTGTGCTGTTAGGTTCGCCATAACCAGAGTAGATGGCACTTGCGCCATAATCAAAACTGGTATAATCAACACCAACATTGCCATGAAAATTCTGTGTAAAGGCATAATCGGCACTGACGCCAACTTTATACAACGCAGAATTACCAAGTCCGCCAGAAAATCCATTAAAAGCGGGGATTAGATTTGGGATGGCGTTTGCAGTAATGTTAGAACCAAAAGTTTCACCGATTAACGCATTCCCAGATAACACTAATTTAGGGATTGGCGAGTATTGACCAAGCAAACCTGCACCGTAATAACTGTTGGTGTAGGTTTCGCCCGTATTCACGCCACGATCCCATTCGTGGTGGCCCAATTCGACATATGGAGTCACCATCACGTTTGGCATGTTTTGATTCGTAAAGCCTTTACCATATCGAGCGCTGTAATTAATCAGCGTAGCCCCAGACGACGCAGTTAAAGACCCATATACGCCGCCCCCAGTCAGAGAAGCACCAACATAATTGGTCGATCCGCTGGCGTGATTGTATTCCAGACTGAAGTAATCATTGCCCAGCAACAAATCTTTCATCACAGATGCTGAAATAGCGTAACCTGACACTGAACCACCTTCGGTATCTAACGTAGCACCATTAGCACCCAGAACACCATTGCCAGTTTCCGTGTAGTTAACATTGGTGGATGTCCATTGAATGCCGACCTGATTGTTGGCCGCCTTGATATCTGATGTGTCGGCTAATGCTGTTGCAGAAAGCAATGCGCAACCAGCTGATAATGCAATTGTTCTTAATAACATGGTCGTCCCCTTTAGCTTGAATTGAATTACGAATTTTATCACGCGGATAATTATACTCCAAAATCCCAAATGCTGGTAAAAGGGTAGAGTAGAGAACAGGTTTTCGCCTGCCCTCCCTCATCAAACCGTGCATGCGCTATTAAGGGTAAAAGAGGACGCTACCCTTTTCTGTCATCTTGAGATTTTTTTGGTCGGCCCTGTGGATGGTACTCCAAGTGGCGTTCCGCTATCTTCCCCAAACGTTGAACAAAACTTTCATTGCCACAGGGCAATCCTTTTTCCACATTTTGCCTCAATATCCTGATTTTCTCTATTTCGTCCGCTTCGGACAGCCACGCAGACCAGTCATCAATCGCCGCAAATTGCTTGCGCCAATCTGGTTCGAGATTCAACACGTTGTCTGATCTGTCTCCGCAATGTGCCGCAGCGCTTGACCAGCGATAATCCTCAGCCCGTTCCACCATGCCCGCCCGTACCGGGTTCCGCTCCACATAGCGAACCGCCGCCAACAGATAAATTTCATCCAGAGGTGATGAAAAAAACCGTCCTTGCCATAAGTGACCTTTCCAGTTTCGCGCCCGATTGATGCGCTGAGCATATCGCATGTGCAGCGGTTTGAGTACACGTTGCAAACCATCGACGGTGGTCGGAACGACAATCAGGTGAATATGATTAGTCATAAGGCAATAAGCAAGTACTGCCAGCTTATACTTGTCGCAGTATTCTCTAAGCCAAGTCAAATAGGCTTCGCGATCTTCGTCTGTGAAAAAAACGTCCTCGCGCCGATTACCTCGTTGGGTGACATGGTGCGGAAGTCCAGCAAAAACTGTTCTGGGTAATCTTGGCATAATTATAATGTTAACATATATAAAGGGTAGCGTCCCCTTTGTCGTCCAGCACAATATGAGCATTCGGATTGACGACCTGTCCATCAATCGTCCCGGCATTGACCGAAATATTTTGTCCTCTGATCTCAGCAGCCTGTAACACCGTATCACCCCCCGACTGCATCTGGATCGAGCTGCCATGAATCTGCGCTCTTTGTGCCGTGGTTTGGCTCTGGTTAGCAGTGTTGTTACTTTCCCCACCGAAAAGGCCGCCTGACTCGGATGATGTACTGTTTAAACTTTCGCTATTGGAAGCTGCGTTTATAATCAGGTTGCCACCTGCAATCATACTAACCTGACTACTGCCCGGGGTGTTACCAGCGCCAGTGACGCTGGAGCCTGTCACGGTCAGGTTATTCCCGGCAACCATAGCCACGCTGTTGCCCGACACCGTGGTGCCATGGGCAGTGGTGGCACTGTTGCGCTGAATGTCTGTGGTGCTGCGACTGCTGAACAGGCCGCTGCTTTGGGTATAGGTATGGCTGTAATTGCTTTGCGTGGTGTTTACCGTGCCCAAGGTGATGTCGTGCGCGGCTTGCAGGGCCACCTGGCCGTTCTGTGCGGCGAGTTGCGCGGCATTCAGGGTAATGTCGCCGGTTCCGGCCTGAGTCGGTATGCCCGTGGCCTGGATGGCGAGGTTATTGCCTGCGCTCAAGCTGCCGCCGGTGAGGCTTTGTGTTGAGCTGGCCGTATGGTTCAGGTAATCTTTGCCGCCTGTGCGGTATTCATTGCTGCTGCTGTTTACCCCAGCTTGTACGGTTACATTCTGTGCCGCAATCTGGATGTCCTGACCGGCGGTGACGCTGGAGGCGGTCAAGTTGGCATTGCCGCCGGCGCTGAGCAACACATTGCCGCCTGCGCTGAGCAACACATTGCCACCTGCGACAAGGGCGGAGCCGTTTTGCGTGGTGGCTGACTGGCGCAGGTAGTTGTTGTTGTCATTATTGATGCATGATAAAAATGACAAACATTTCTGAACTAAGGCCCCAGAAACCATTTCCAAAAACCTGTTCTTTCTGGTCGATTCAACGGTTTCTGAATTGTCCGTCCCTGGAATTGCTGCTGTTGAAACTGCTCATTTTCTTGTTGTTGCTGGTACTGAGCATCATGCATATCTTGTTGCTGTTGTTGCACTTGTTGCTGAAACTGTTGATTCGCCTGTTGTTGGAATTGCTGTTGCTGCATCCCGTCAGCATGGCTTGTGATGGGTAAGCACGCCAATGACAGCACAACCAGCTTGCTCAACATACCATGATTCTTCCGTACATCAGCGGTAACTCTGTCATTTGCAATCATTCGTTACCAACCTTCCATCAACTTGATTCGTTCATCACCTAACATCATGATTTTTTTGTGAAATTAATTATACACATTCGACACGAAGGGGTCAACACCCATTGCGGTTAACCTTCGTTGCACAGCAAACAATACTTGCGTCGCCTTCGCAGTACCAGCCATCACCTGCTTGGCTTCATCCTCTGAGATTTCATCCTCTCGAATTACAATCTGATGGGTACCCGCATCGTAACGGATATAGTACTTAGAGCCAATCTTAAACACCGCGACACCATCATCGTCATAAATCAGCTTTCGCATACATAACCTCTCTAGAAGACTGGCTTCACAACATAGCTACCTACTGGCAGTGGATCGATTACCGCCTCAGGCAAGCCACCAGGCCAAGTAAGGCCGCCAGGGCGCCAAAAGTTATTAGTCCCGAACTCATTCCCAGAAGGAATACGGTATCCAACAGGATTTGGAATATCTACGCGCACTAGAGATCTACCCAAGTAGCCCAGATCAAACCCCAATAGTTGCTCAAGCTTACCAATATCACCACCAGTGACCACAGCTAAAGTCAATTGCCTTTGTTCTTAAGAAGCTCGGCCACGCGAGCTTTCAGCGTATCCGGTAGCTCCTTTTTTACCAGCTTCGGCCCAGCCTTCGGCTGAATCTGCTCCAACGCACGGAGTAGATCGACAAAAGCACTGAAACCGTTTGCTACCAAGTAGAACCCGCCACGAGCATCGTCCATGTGCTCATGATCCCACACATACACCTGCCCAAGCGACTCGTTGCGTAAATCTAGGCAAAGAAGATTTGCTCCTGTCACTTGCCCAATCGGAAGAAAGTGTGCAGGAATTTGATCTGCATATTGCGTGCGCAGCATGAACAGATCATTGCTTGGGTCGGGACAACGCGCATATAGAACTTCAAGTACCTCACGTCCATCAGCAGCCCAGGGCGATCTTTCTGATCCAGAGAACGCAACTTGTCTATCGAATACCCCTGTTTCCGGAAAGGCGGATAGAAAGGCGCGATAATCATCAGGAAGTGGAAATCCGATCTGATCGGAAAATTCAAGATGACTTGACGACTTGCCAGCGCCATCCTTTAGCGGTCTATACCCCAATGCCTTAAGTTTCGATACTACATCTGTCATGTTTAGTTTCCATTCCGCAAGTTAGAAGCGCCGCCGATATGGGGGACGTTTCCGTGCACGTCAGTCGGGACTAACTCGATGGTCAAGCCATCTTCAACGTGATGCGGAGTCAAGCCCAAGTCGCGGAGCAAATTCTGACCCGCCGTGCGGTTTGCCAAGCCATATTCTTGTGCAACAGCGTCATACACCACGCCAAAGTCGGTGTTAGTCCCTGTCAGATTGTCAAAGGTAAACGTGCCTTGCGACCACTGACTGAAATCGGGATACCCGTTCCTAAACGGAATTGGCTGACCACCGGTGATCGCATTCACGCTGTCGTTGAATGAAGCCCAGTTTGAATTGCCAGGGGTGCCCGACCATTGACCATTTGTAACTGGCAGGCGCCAGCCAGACGGTTTCACCCAATCGGCAGCAGCTCCGGCATCAGCGCCTACGCTATTTGTCGGCCCCGCAACCACCCCTGCCTGCACCGCCGCCCCGGCCTCATCAGCAATCTCTGCCCCTTTGGCAGCATCGCCGACCAAGCCAAGCCCGCCTACACCCAACATAGCAACCTGGCTTAATATACCACCCATCAGTTGACCCAGGTTATCTGCGTTTTGTGTGCCGCCGACCTGCAAATCAGTTTTCGCCTGTTGCAATTCGCCGTTGAGCTGATCAATAACCTGCGAACCCACCTGATTCCGTACCGCAGGGTCATCAACCAGTGCCTGCAGGTCTTTAATGGTATCAGGCAGATTCGTCAATATATGCGCAAGGCCGGCGGCAGTATCCCATACCGACTTGCCAGCTCCTTTAATCACTCCATTGGTTGTATAGAGATCCTGTTGTCCCGATATGGCTTGCCATTTTACGTAGGTCTTCGCTTCACAAACAATGCTCCCCGAACAGGCCGCAAGCTCCTTGTTGGCTTGCGCAA
>JAJYYK010000020.1 GCA_021801025.1 Pseudomonadota bacterium
TACTGATTGCCTTGCGGGAAGAAGCCCTGCATACCTTTCAGTTACTCGATGCACGCATCGTGCACCGTATCGGCATGGTGGGTGCGGGAGAACAAATCGTATTCATTGCTACGGGTGCAGAACACCGAGCATCGGCTTTACACGCCTGCGAATGGCTCATCGATGAATTAAAACAACGCGTACCCATCTGGAAAAAAGAAATCAACCTGGAGGGGGAAACATGGGTCACGCCACACCCCTAACCACGCCCGCTGTTTTGGGCATAGTTGGTTATTCCGGTGCCGGAAAAACTACGCTTATCGAATCGATATTGCCTTACCTGGTTGTTGCGGGTTTGCAAATAGCGACTCTCAAGCACACCCATCACACCATCCCTTTGGACATTCCAGGCAAGGACAGCTGGCGACACAAACAGGCCGGTGCCGTCATGAGCATGCTCCTCACCACCAGCCAATTACAAATTATTCAGGATGTTGTGCCACAAATTAGCCCGGAAAACCTGATTCCCACCTATTGCGCCGGCATGGACCTGGTGCTGATTGAAGGATTTACGCACATGGCCTGTGCCAAAATAGAAGTGTGGCGAGATGGGTCCGCCAAGTCCTTGCGCTGTGCCGATGATTCGGGATTGATTGCCATCGCTAGCGACACGGCGCATGATATGGACGAGTTACCTGTTCTGTCCCTCAACGACGGCGCGGGGGTTGCTCAATTTATCCTCCACTGGTTGGCATCTGATGATCGCTGATTGCACGGCGCTCATCCTGGCGGGTGGTAAATCACGACGCATGGGCCGTGACAAAGCCATGCTGCCGTTTGGCCAAACGACTGTCATTCAAACGCTCATCGACACACTTCATCCTTTATTCGCCAGCATACTTTTGAGTGTGCATGCACCGCGCCCCGAACTCGGCCTGCCGCAAATTTGTGACGCCACCGAAGCCGGTGGCCCCTTGGATGGACTGATCTGCGGCTTGGCAGAAATTCGCACCAACTGGGCTTTTGTCATCGCCTGTGACATGCCGATGATTCATCCGGCGATGATTCGTCTTTTGGCCGAGCAGCGTGCGCACCAACACGCCGTTACGGCCATCGTCCAGGGCCATGTACAGCCTTTCGCCGCATTCTATTCCATCCGCTGCTTACCGTTGCTGCGTACACGTTTCAATGCCGGACAACTTGGTATCACTTCTGCCTTGCAACAACTGACCATGACTTGTGTGGATGCAGCCGATTTAATCCGCGCCGACCCGAGCTTAAACAGTTTCTTTGATCTGGATACGCATGAAGACTGGGAAAATGCCCGAAATAGGGTGGATAGCAAATAAAAGAAGCGCAAATGCGAACGGCCGATCCCATAGTGCGTAGTTTTTTTGATCTGGACATGCCAGAAGAAATCGCGCAAGTTATCAAAAAAAGGAATTGCTTAATGGAACATATAAAGGTTAGTCGTGCGCTGCACATCATTCTGGATTCGGTCACGATGATGGGGAGTGAATTGGTTACGCTTGAACAATCATTAGGGCGTGTGCTGAATGAGCGTATCCTGTCTAATCGTGATTTGCCACCTTACGATGTGTCGGCGATGGATGGTTTTGCTGTGAATAGCGGTGATCTGGCAACCATACCGGTTAATTTGCAAATTGTTGAGGATATCAGGGCAGGCGATATGCCAAGTGTTGTACTACGAAATGGACAATGTGCGCGCATCATGACTGGCGCGCCCCTGCCGTTGGGTGCGGATGCAGTGATACGCGTGGAGGATAGCAAACAAGTATCTGCCAACACAGTGCAGATCGTTGTGACGGCAAAATCGGGGCAGGATGTGCGAGCTAAGGGCGAAAATATGCACAGCAGTGAAGTAGTATTAACTGCAGGTACTGAAATTACTCCTGGGGTTGTCGGCATCCTGGCAACGGTTAAGGCAAAACATATAAAAGTCTATCGCCATCCACGGGTCGCAATTTTGTCCACTGGCAATGAGATTGAAGCTATTGACGAGCCAGTTGATCCGAACAAGATACCCGATGCTAATACTTACGCATTGATGGCGCAGGTACAGGCACTCGGCATTCAACCAGTGCTGCTAGGCATTGCGCACGATGATCCTCTCGAACTCGAACAATATCTGTTGCGCGGACTGGAGCACGATGTGTTATTGGTCTCTGGAGGCACATCGGTTGGCGCGTATGATTTTGTAAGGCCGACCATCGAAAAACTGAATGTGTCCATGAAATTCTGGCGGGTGGCAATGAAACCTGGTCATCCGTTAGCTTTTGGTGTTTTGCATCGAACTATCTCACAAGCGGACGCACAGCCTTTAGATGCTTTTGTGTTTGGACTGCCTGGCAATCCTGTTTCAAGTATGGTGTGTTTCGAGGAATTCGTCGCGCCAGCGCTACGACGTATGATGGGCAATATGCGCCTTCATCGGCGCACCATAACGGCGCGTCTGGCGCATCCGCTCAAGATACACCCCAGACGCACTGAATTCATTCGCGTGAAACTTTCCAGAGATGAAACTGGCTATCTTGCCACGACTACTGGCACACAGAGTAGCGGTGTATTGCTGTCCATGGCGCATGCCGATGGCTTGCTTGTGATGCCAGCCGAGGGTAGCAATCTCGCAGCGGGTGCTATTGTGGTAATACAGTTACTTGATGGTACGGCTTTTCAAAACGAAATGGGTTTTGAGGAATAACGATTGCATGCATTGAATTATTGATTATCACGGATCGCGCCAGTCGCGGCGAATATGTGGAAAAGATGCATTTGCTTGTTAATCACGCGTTTAATTTTTGCCATGAATCTGCATGTGCTTTTCAGTGATGAGTTTCAAAAATTCTTTACTGCATAAGCGTTCCGCGAGTTTTTACAGCGCGCTGCTTGACAAATCATTTTTGACAAGTCAAAAGTTGAGGATACACTAACCGCCAATAGCAATCATTGAGCGTTGCATACCCATACTGTCAAAATGATAAGTACTGAGTTTTTGTTTGTTGGCAGTGGCCAAGCGGATTAAATCAAGCAATGTTTCGTTATCACACCCCTTACGTAACGCAGCGCGCAAATCCACCTCCTGATCGGCAGACAAGCATGGGCGCAATTTACCATCAGACATCAAGCGCAAACGATTGCAGCTATCACAAAAATGATTGGACATGGGTTCAATTAAACCAATCCTTCCCAATGTGTGGCGTAATGGCACGTAACGTGCCGACGAAGATCCTTGCCGTTGCGAAAGGCTGAGGTCTACACGTTCAATGATCTCAGCCTGGGTCAATAATTCAGCAAAAGGATAGTAGTGACGCTTCCAGTCCAGGCCTTCACACATAGGCATCAGTTCTATAAAACGCAACTCAAGCTGTTCGCGGACGCTAAAATCGATCAGTGCTGCGGCTTCCTGATCATTGAAACCGCGCACCAGCACAGTATTGATGCGTATTGGCGTTAAACCGGCATCTTGTGCGGCATGAATGCCTGCCAAAACCTCATTTAAACGACCACCCCCAGTTAATTTTTCGAAAGTACGCGGGTTTAAGCTGTCCAGGCTAATGTTTACGCGATGTAGACCAGCATTACGTAAAGGTTTGGCAAATTTTTTCAGTAATATCCCATTAGTACTTAAAGCCAAATCGCGCACATCAGGCAAGGCGGCAATCTGCGCCACGGCATCCACCAGACCTTTGCGTACCAGCGGCTCACCACCGGTTAAGCGTATTTTATGTACGCCAAGTTGAGTGGCGAGACGTGCTACACGAATAATCTCTTCAAAAGTTAGCAGTTGTTCGCGCGCTACAGCGTGAAAATCATCGCCATTGGGGCGGCAATACGTGCAGCGCAAATTACAACGATCGACCACAGAAATACGCAGGTAACCCATGTTACGCCCAAATCCATCTGCTATAGATTGCGGCATTCGTTGGGAATGGATGGGGATAATATTCACGATGGGGTACCTCAGTAAACGGTGCAATTTTGGCGTACACGAGCTAAATCCAGTGAAGATTTTGAAACTCGGCATGAAGTTATCGACGCTGTTTGATCCCGGTGTTTGAACTGTGTGCAATAGGGTCATGTTATTCTCACATTAAAGTCTGCGTGCATGATGCATCGGGTGTCACCAATTCTGGTTCAGGATGGTGTCTCAGTTAATCAGGCAGATATGTAGCGAAATAAGGATTGCACTGCACGCAGCCGATTGCTGTGAAAAAACCGGTCACAGGCAATCAAAAGTTGTACTGCATCATAATACGATTGTCCACATAAGCAGAGCCCATCAACGGTACATCATGTTCAACACCCAAACGGTCACGCAAGCTCAAACCTTTGAGTTTTCCACTGAAATGCCACACCACATCCAGCATATAAGCACGGACGTTGGGCACGACAACCGCAGGCGTCTGATCGGTGTAATATTCAGATATGGTGGGAATAACATCCAGCTGATTCATTGGATGCAAGTTGGCACCCAGCATCCACGCACTGCCCGGCGCACGGGCATTCACCAAGCCATAGTTCATCACCGTGGTGTACAGTGGATCCGTGTTATAAACTTGGGTATAAGGCGAGTACAGGTTGCCGTTGTATACCGTATTATTTATTCTCGATCCAGTAGTGGGGTTAATTCCCGGGGTTGGCGTTACACCATTGCTGGGTACATCATTATATGCCACAAATATATTGCCCAAATGTTGCTCCAGATTCATGCCCAGTTTTAAACCATACACTTGGGCATTGATGGGGCCGACTTCCTCGCTACCCAAACCAATTTCATTTACATACTGACCGTTGACAAACCAGGTTCGTCCCGCAAAGGCAGGGGTATAGCCGCCTTCCAGATAGGTCATCTGCGCCAGATTATCCCATTGATACAACCATGCCGCAGCGCTCACCGTCTGACCCTTGTAGGTCAATCCAGCATCCGTCGCGCCACCGGTTTGTCCAGGGTAGAACACTTTTTGATACGGCAAAACGCTCAAGCTGGTTTCATCAAATGCAGCATCACTACGGTTTTTATACTCAAAAACGCGATCTATTGACAATTGCGCACCGGAAGAACCCAAACTCATTTTTGTGCTCACCCCTTCAAACAGGTTGGGGATCATAAACCCGTCGCTGGGATTAATCCATGGATTATCAATTAGTTCATTCCCGGCGCGCAGCATAAAACCCGGATTCTGGTATTGCAAATAAGCTTCACCTAATGAAGTCTGGCTGCGATTGGTACCCATCAGCAAGGGATTCAAATAAGGCAAGTTATAACCAGTGGGGTCTTTACCGGGGGTATAGTTATTCATGCCGATGTCATAGGCCCCATACAAAGCCGCTGCTGCAGAAAACCCATCCCAGGTAGCGGTTTCAAATTTCACTTTACCGCCCAGTGAAACAGCATTCATATCCCGTAAAAATGCAGGTTGTGCGCCAGCATAATCACGACCAAAGTCATATAAGCGAGCATCACCTGACACATCACCATTGCTGAACCAGTCTGACAGGTTCGTTGCTTCCGCCGCAAAGACGTTTCCCCCAATTCCCAACCCCAATGCCGCTGTGAGCAACGACAATCTGAATTTTTTCATTTCACTCCCTTTCTGTTTGGTGATCATCCAAAGTTTCAAGCTTGCGGGGCTGGGTAATTCTTGCTTTCGGCGGATACATACCCCAAATCTTGCTGCTGTGTAAGCACTTCAATGTAGAGATGCAGTGCGTGTACCAGCGATTGTTGATTTAATATCTGTGCAATCCGTGTATGCAGCGCAGCAAATGCCGGCAACTGACCGTGTGCGAGACGAGCGATGCGCACAATGTGCAAACCAAAGCGCGTACGTACCAGTCGAGGCAACAGGCCGGGCTGACCATACTCGATCAAGGCTTGCCAAAATTCCGGTACGCACTGCTCCCGGGTAAGTTGGCCCAGATTCCCACCCAGCTGTCCTGAGGGACAGTTGGACAGAGTGCTTGCCAGCCCACCGAACTCATCGGGATGAACAAGCAAGGTATTGAGCGTATCCTCAGCCCTGGCGCGCAAAGCATCAATGGGGGTAGTCGGTGTCACCGCGAACAGGATATGATCAACCTCAACCATATCACCCTGTTGCAGCGCATCGGCATGAAGTGTGTAATAGCGCCGGCATTCCGCTTCATCCGGCTCGGGAATTTCCACATCATGCTGCAACACGGATTCCAGCAATTCCTCATCACCGTTGATCTGCAGATCAAGTTCTGCTGCGCGTCCACGCAACAACGCGATCAGCTTTTCTGGGTCACTGTCAATTGATTTCATGGCGGTTTTCATTGTCATGTCCTTCTATTTAAGCTGGGCTCAACGTCTGCTGCGCACAAGTTGCCACGGACGTAGCAAATAGCCAACTGAGGCGAAACCACTCCAGATGTGAACTAAACGGGTGAAAGGAAATAACAGGAACAGTGTCAGGCCAAAAAGAATATGCAGTTTGAAGATTAAGGAGGCTTGGGCGATGAAGCCTGCCGCAGCCATGCCCTGGAAAGTGACGATGTGTTTGGCCCAAGCCATCAGTATGAGCATTTCAGCGCCATCGAGATGCTGGGAGGATTCGATAATGGTAGAGAGCCCAAGCAACAGGGTAGCCAGCAGCCAAAACAGCGTGACCCAGTCCATAAGTTTAGTGGTCGCCATCAGCCGCGGCTCACTCAAGCGACGCAGGATAAGCAGCGACAATCCGGCCAGAATGAGTAAACCCAAGCTACCACCAGTGACCATGGCGATGATTTGTTTGTCTTGTGGTCGCAGCCCCATCGCCTCAAATACGGCTAAAGGAGTAAGCAGACCAAACATGTGGCCGAAGAACAGACCGATGATTCCAACATGGAACAGGTTCGATCCCCAGCGTAGCGTCCCGGTGCGCAACAATTGGCTGGATTCGCTGCGCCAAAGATATTGTTCACGATCAAAACGTACCAGACTCACTACGAGGAATACGGTGCCAGCGATATAAGGATAAACGCCGAATAATAGATCATTCAAATTCATGATGTCAGGCTCCTGTAGGTTCGGGCTGGGTAACGTGCGGGATAAATTGTATGGGCTGCGCGAAAGGAACCTGTTGTTGTGCCCCACAAGTACCGAGGAAATTCACTGGTTCTTCTGCCCACACCGCGTCCAAACCTTCAGGCGTCCAATCATTATGAGTGCTTGCATGTTGCGCATCAGTTGCGTCAGTGATGGATGATTGCGTTTCTGGTTGGGTTTCTTGCGCAATCAATGACCGCCAGTCGCTTGCTCCAGCAAGGTGACAAATTGCTGCGGTGACTGCCACCCAGGGAGATTCACGTCGCTCAAGTGCAGCAGTGATGTGTGCAACCAAGTGCACAATTTCTTCAAGCGCGGCGCGCGCCGCGACCGGATCAAGAATTGAAGCGTATTCGAGATAAATCGGTAAGTAATCAGGTAATTCATTGGTCTGCAAATTGAGTCCGATTTCCTGATATTGTGCCAGCAGATCAACCATAGCTTGTCCACGGTCGCGCGAATCGCCATGGATATGCTCGAACAGGTTAAGTGAGGTGCTGCGACCGCGATCAAAGATATCAACAAAATCGGCCTGTAAATCCATTAGGTCGCTAGCCGCCATACCGGCAATGCAATCCAGCAGAGATTCGCGTGACCCTTTGGCTTCTGCCGGATAAAGTGGAGTAAGCACTATACCGAGCTCTGTCAGGTGTGTGTGTCTCGATTTGTGGGTAGTCGAGCAGCAAGGCCAGTGCCCGCAGTTGTCTAGAGAACGTATTCATGATTACATCTCCGATTTGATGGCAATGGTACGGCGTTTTTTGGCACTGAATAGCGAGGGTTTTGACTCGCCATCGGAACAACCATTGCCGAAAGTGAAACCGCAGGACCCTTTGAGATCAAAGCTATTCTCGGCGTATTCGCGGTGTGTCGTTGGAATGACAAAACGGTCTTCGTAGTTCGCTATCGCCAGGATGCGGTACATGTCTTCTACGCTGGCTTCATCCATATTCACTTGTTGAAGCGCTGCAATATTAGGTTGTTGATCCACGTGTTTCCCGCGCATATATGCGCGCATCGCCAACAGACGCTCAAGTGCGCGCTGTACTGGCGCAATGTCACCAGCCGTCAATAAGTTAGCGAGGTACTGCAAAGGAATACGCAGTTGCGACACATCGGGAATTGCACCATTTTTGCTAACCAGACCATTCTGAACTGCGGTTTGGATAGGTGAGAGTGGGGGCACATACCAGACCATCGGTAGCGTGCGATACTCAGGGTGTAGCGGCAAAGCGATCTTCCATTTCATGGCCATCTTGTAAACTGGCGATTTGCGAGCGGACTCCAACCATGCTTCCGGCACGCCGTCGCGCCGTGCCTGGGCGATGACCTGTGGATCATGCGGGTCAAGGAACACCCCCAGTTGCGCTTCATACAAATCTTTCTCATTGGCTACACTGGCAGCTTCTTCAATACGGTCTGCGTCGTACAGCAATACCCCCAGATACCGAATTCGCCCCACGCAGGTCTCCGAGCACACTGTGGGTTGCCCGGCCTCAATACGCGGATAACAAAAGATGCATTTCTCTGACTTGCCACTTTCCCAGTTATAGTAAATTTTCTTGTAGGGGCAACCTGAGATGCACATGCGCCAGCCACGACATTTGTCCTGGTCAATGAGCACAATGCCGTCTTCTTCGCGTTTGTAGATGGCACCTGAGGGGCATGACGCGACGCATGCAGGGTTCAAACAGTGCTCGCACAGTCGTGGCAAGTACATCATGAAGGTCTTTTCGAACTCACCATACATTTCCTTCTGCATACCCTCAAAATTGGCATCATGGCTGCGTTTGGCGAATTCGCCACCGAGAATTTCTTCCCAATTCGGCCCCCACTCTATTTTCTCCATGCGTTGGCCGCTGATCAGGCTACGTGGTCTCGCAGTCGGTGCGGCTTTGAGTTCAGGTGCTTTGTGCAGGTGCTCATAATCGAAGTCGAATGGCTCATAATAAGCGTCGATTTCCGGTAAATTTGGATTGGCGAAAATTTTCATCAAAATGGACAGGCGTGAACCTTGGCGCGGTTGCAAGGTGCCGCCTGTGGAGCGGGTCCAACCCCCTTTCCATTTGTTTTGATTCTCCCATTCTTTGGGATAGCCAATGCCAGGTTTGGATTCCACATTGTTAAACCATGCATACTCCACGCCAGGACGCGTGGTCCACACTTGCTTGCAAGTCACTGAACAGGTATGACAGCCGATGCATTTATCGAGGTTAAGCACCATGCCAATTTGGGCGCGAACTTTCATTGTATTTCTCCTTGGTCTGCAGTTCAGGTCGATGGGGTAATGCGCTCATGGTTGTAAGCGGGCCCCGCAGGCTCATCCATCCAATCCACCTTGTCCATCTTGCGCACGATGCAGAATGAATCACGGTTCGCGCCAACTGTGCCATAGTAGTTGAGCGCATAAGAAAGCTGTGCATAACCGCCAATCATGTGTGTGGGTTTCAGCACCACGCGAGTGACCGCATTGTGCACACCACCTCTGGCATGAGTGATTTGCGAGGCGGGCGTGTTCACAATGCGTTCCTGTGCGTGATACATCATTGCCATGCCAGGCTTGACGCGCTGACTAACCACCGCACGTGCGGCAATTGCGCCATTGGCGTTGAATACCTCGATCCAGTCGTTGTCCACAATGCCGGCACTCTTGGCATCATCCTCAGAAATCCACACACACGGACCGCCGCGGCTGAGTGTGAGCATGAGCAAACCATCGGTATAGGTACTATGAATGCCCCATTTTTGATGAGGTGTGATCCAGTTCAGCACAATTTCCTTGTTGCCGTTGCTGAATTTACCCAGCACAGGTTGCACCGCTTTAAGGTTGACGGGGGGGCGGTATGATGCGAACCCTTCGCCGAAAGCGAGCATCCAGGCATGGTCCTGATAGAACTGTTGACGACCTGTCAGGGTGCGCCATGGAATGTAATCGTGAACATTGGTATAGCTTGCGTTGTAGCAAATTTTTTCGTCGACGATTCCTGACCAATTCGGTGAATTGATGATCCTGCGTGGCTGCGCCTGAATATCGCGGAAACGGATTTTCTCCTGTTCGCGTCCTTTTGCCATGTGACTGTGATCGCGGCCTGTTTTTTTGGAAAGCGCAGCCCAGGCTTTTTTGGCGACCTGCCCATTTGTTTCAGGCGACAACATCATGATGGTTTCGGTAGCGTCAATATCTGTGATGATTTGCGGACGACCAGCGCTGACACCCGCATCGTGAACCAGTCCATTGAGTTCACCCAGCGCTTTAACCTCCTCTCGCGTATCCCAAGAAATGCCGTGGCCATGGCCACCATCCGCTTTATCCAGCAAAGGCCCAAGTGACGTAAAACATTTGAACGTGTTTGGGTAGTTGCGATCCACTACAGTGATATTTGGCGCGGTTTTACCAGGAATCAGATCGATTTCTCCGCGTTTCCATTCGCGCACATCCAAACCTTGTCCAAGCTCTCCGGCAGAGTCGTGCATCAGGGGTGTCAGTACCACATCTTGTTCCGCCCCGAGATGGCCTACGCAAATCTCGGAAAATTTCTGGGCAAAACCTTTGAAAATATCCCAATCCGTTTTTGCTTCCCAGGCGGGGTCGACTGCCGCTGACAGCGGGTGAATAAAAGTATGCATGTCAGTGGTATTGAGATCGTTTTTCTCATACCAAGTGGCTGCTGGCAAAGTAATGTCAGAGAACAGACCCGTAGAGCTCATGCGAAAATCCAGCGTCACCAACAGATCGAGCTTGCCTTCGACGGGTTGATCATGCCAAGCGACTTCGTTTGGTCGTGGGTCCGTTGAGCTCAGCTCGTCACCAAGCAGGCCATTGTTTGCACCCAACAGGTGTTTAAGAAAATATTCCGATCCTTTACCCGAAGCACCAAGAAGGTTAGAACGCCACACGAACATGTTCCGTGGCCAGTTCACAGGGTTATCGGGATCTTCGCAGCTCATGTGCAAACTGCCCTCTTTCAGCCCCTTCACTACATAGTCCTTCGCAGGTAGTCCGGCAGCTGCGGCATCGCGTGCCAGGTTCAATGGATTGGTTTGCAATTGCGGTGCCGAAGGCAACCACCCCATGCGCTCAGCGCGCACATTGTAATCAATCATGCTACCGCCAAATTTTTTTGGATCGGCCAACGGAGAAAGTATTTCATCGACACCTAGTTTTTCATAGCGCCATTGGTCAGTGTGGGCATAAAAGAAACTGGTTGAATTCATCTGCCGCGGTGGGCGCACCCAATCAAGTGCGAAGGTCAATACCGACCAACCCGCTTGTGGGCGTAATGCTTCCTGTCCGACATAATGCGCCCAGCCGCCGCCGGGTACGCCGATACAACCACTCATCATCAACATGTTGATGATGGCGCGGTAATTCATATCCATGTGATACCAATGATTTAATCCTGCGCCCAAAATCACCATGGATTTACCGCGTGTCTTGTGAGCATTGCTGCCGAATTCGCGACCAATACGGATTACCACGTCTGCAGGTACGCCGGTGATCTGCTCTTGCCACGCCGGCGTGTAGGGCACATTGTCGGTGTACTGTTTGGCACAAGGGTTGGGTTCTTCGCCCAGGCCACGATTAACACCGTAGTGCGCGGCCATCAGGTCATACACCGTGGCGACTTTCGCCATGCGTTCGACCCCTTGCGTGTCAACCACCGACAGAAAACGAAATGGAACCTTACGCTCCAGCACATCGTCCTGCACATTACCGGGGTGGTGTTCCGCATAAACACCACCGAAATAAGGGAATCCGACATCGGCGATGCCGTCCTTGATATCAATCAGACTTAAGCTTAACTCGGCTTCGGCGCCATCACGTGCATCGCGCGGTTCCAGGTTCCATTTACCGACCATTTCCCCTTGCTCTCCCCAACGAAAACCCATCGAGCCATTGGGCAGGACGGTTTTGCCTGTCGCATCCAGAGCCACTGTTTTCCATTCCGGGTTATTATCCTGATCCAGTTTGTTGGTAAAGTCGCTGGCGCGCACGGTCCGCCCTGCGGCCAGTACACGACGACCACCTGCAATCTCACGTTCTTCCAGATGAACCAGCAACGGCATATCGGTGTAACGTTGGCAATAGTCGAGGAAATAAGCAGAGGGCTGCTCACCAAAGTGGAATTCCCGCAAAATGACATGACCCAATGCCATCGCCAGTGCGGCATCGGTGCCCTGCTTGGGGTGCAGCCATTCATCACTGAGTTTGGCGACTTCCGAATAATCAGGCGACACCGCAACTGTTTTGGCACCACGATAACGCGCTTCGGTGTAGAAATGGGCATCAGGGGTGCGCGTTTGCGGCACATTCGAACCCCAAGCCATAATGTAGTTGGCATTGAACCATTCAGCTGATTCAGGCACATCGGTTTGTTCGCCCCAAACTTGCGGCGAAGCTGGCGGGAGATCGCAATACCAGTCGTAAAAGCTGCCCATCACACCGCCAAGCAGATTGATATAACGGGCGCCGGAAGCAAATGACACCATGGACATGGCCGGAATAGGGGAGAAACCAAAAATGCGATCCGGACCATATTTTTTGATGGTATATGCATTGGCCGCCGCAATCATTTCATTGGCATCGTCCCAATTTGCACGGATGAAGCCGCCCATGCCGCGCAATTTCTGGTATTCGCTACGCTTGGTGGGATCTTGCACAATACTGGCCCAAGCATCCACTGGATCCAGCGTTTTGCGCGCTTCGCGCCACATTTTCATCAACCGGCCACGTACCATTGGGTATTTCACCCTGTTGGCTGAATACAGATACCAACTGGCCGAGGCACCACGCTGACAACCACGGGGTTCATGATTGGGCATGTCGGGGTGGGTACGAGGATAGTCGGTCTGCTGGGTTTCCCAAGTGACGATGCCGCCTTTCACATAGATTTTCCATGAGCATGACCCAGTACAATTGACGCCATGGGTCGAGCGCACGATTTTGTCATGTTGCCATCGACCGCGGTAGGTGTCTTCCCAGGTGCGGTCTTCTGTGGTGACTTCACCATGCCCATCAGCAAATTGGTCACGATGTTGGGTGAAGTGCTTAAGTCGGTCGAGAAAGTGGCTCATGATGTATCCCTCTTCAAATATGGCGTCTGATAAATTTTCTGACTCAACAGGGGCGTTCTGCACCCTTGCGCGAATAGAACCACCAGGTGACGATGATGCACGTCAGGTAGAACACGACAAACCCAATCAGTGCGGCACTGGGGCTACCCGTCATGGCAATTGACGTGCCATAGCTTTTTGGTATGAAAAAGCCACCATAGGCACCCATTGCACCAGCAAAACCCAATGCCGTTGCGGCCTGCTTATTGCCTTCTTTGAGCGCATCAGCCTGCACCACAGTGCCCTTACGGTGTAATTGGCTCAGCGCTTCTTCCATAAAAATTATGGGGATCATGCGGAAAACTGAACCACTGCCAAATCCGGTAGTCACAAACAGCACCATGAAACTAATGAAAAAACCAACCAAATTACCAGCAGATCCGTTTTGCGGTAAAAATTGCAATACACCAATAACCCCAAGGGACATCACAATGTAGTTCCAGAAGGTCACCCGCGCACCGCCTAACTTATCGGCCACCCACCCACCAATCGGGCGACTGATCGCGCCAAGAAATGGGCCCATCCAGGCCACAGACAGCGGATCGATACCAGTGAATTGGCTTTTGATCAATAAGGGGAATCCAGCTGCGAAACCGATAAAAGAGCCAAAGGTGCCGAGATAGAGCCAGCAGGTAAACCAGATGTGCTTCGATTTAAAGATAACAGCCTGCTCAGAAAATGAAGCCCGCGCATCAGAAATATCATGCATCATCAGCATTGCAAGCGTTGAAACCAATGTAATTGGTAACACCCAAATGAACCCGGCATTTTGTAGCCATATCTGTTTGAATTCATTGTGATGAAACAAGATGGTTTGCGGATCGCCGCCGAGCCAGCCAAAAATACCCATCGAGATGGCCAGAGGTACCATGAACTGCACGGCTGAAACACCCAGGTTACCTAGTCCAGCGTTAAGACCCAAGGCCGATCCCTTTCGGGCCTTCGGAAAGAAGAAGCTGATATTGGCCATCGACGAACTGAAGTTGCCGCCACCCAGGCCACAAAGTGCGGCCAGTAGCACCATCACCCAGTATGGCGTGTTGACATGTTGCACCGCGTAGCCGATACCAATGACTGGCACCAACAAGGACAGAGTTGAAATCGCGGTCCAGCGCCGTCCGCCAACAATGGACACAATAAACGAATAAGGGATGCGTAGCGTAGCGCCAGTCAGGGACGGTAACGCGGCGAGCCAGAACAATTCGTCGGTGCTGTATTTGAAGCCGGCAGCAGGCAGTTTCGTGACCACTGCGCTCCATACCATCCACACAGCAAAGGCGAGAAACAGGGCGGGAATTGATATCCACAAGTTCAAATTGGCGATTGCTCGGCCTTCCTGTTCCCAAAACGTCTTGTCTTCAGGTGTCCAGATCGCGAGCCGTCGTTTAGTTTTTTTTGAATCGTTGACATTCATATCCATCTCCGTAAAACGGGAAGAAGCAAGCTGATCAATCGGATTTAATTTAGACGCTGTTGCACACATCAAATTTTCCATTGCGATACAGGGTGGAATATTAAGCGTGATGTGATCCGCTGAATATCCTTCAGAAGAGGAATTGCTTGGGAGTCGGATTTCAGGTTTTCAGGATAAAAATTGAAGCGTTGCCTTGCATATATTTTTTACTTAACAAATAAATAAAATCATTATGTTAATAGAAAAAATATAACTGGCTTTTGGTATATAAGCATGAGGACTTGACTGCAAGCCTAGTTCGGAAGAATTACGTCCAACGAAGGGGAGTGTGCTTTTGTACGCATCACCAGATAACGTGCGCTTACTTGTGTCAATTTTTTGAATGGCATTTGGTCTATAACCATTCGTCAATTTGACACTGATTTGGAGCCGCATTTCTGTCAAATGGGTGCGGTTCTACTTTCTTTGCTGGGGTGATATGCCCGGTCAGGGCAAGTTGGTTCGCCGTGCGCTGGATGACCATGCCCCCTGCACACCATAGCGATGTTGCTGTATGACAGTGATGCGATCTGCCTGGGTGAATTTGGCAAGATGCTGTCCGATCGCGTCTGTTTTGAATTCAGATCAAACAAATGATCGCCTTCATCGTCGCCTATAACTTGGTAATTTGCCAGCGGCATTTAAGTTCGGCAAGACCATCCTTGTATATGCCAAGCCAAGATTGGCGCTCGGAATTGATGACATGAGATTTCAGCTCATCACAAGAATGAAGTTGTTCCTGATCACGTTGTCGATGACACACTCTGTCAAACAGCCAGGTAGAGACAGCTATCTTGACACCTGACAACGAACGATTTATCGAACGCCAATTTGGGATTTCTGCGTCCTGAGAAACCGTGGGTAGGGCTTGCTTTACACGATGGAATTATTTGCAACAGAGCCTTAACCTGTACTCCAAGCCCGTGGACGCTTCATTCCTGCGATCCTACAAGTCTGTTTCACGTAACCATAAGGGAATAGCTCAAATAATGTATTGCGCGCGGTCGGCCCTAAACGTTGCATTAAATGTTTAATGACAAAGCGTGCATCAGGCGCAACTTGGTGATCATCAAAATAACTACGGATAAAATGAATCACATCCCAATGGTCATCCGTCAGTGTAATGTGTTCTTGTTGCGCAAATGCTTCTGCGACGCTTGCATTCCAAGTGCCAGGGTCCACCAAATAACCTTCTGCATCTACTTCTGGTAAGTTTGCGTTTATCATTGTTGTTCTCCTTATGTCATCATTAGGGTAAGGTGCTATGTGAAAATTAAGCGTTATGTACACGCAATACAATACCATCCTGTTTGGTGGGTTTTGGCCACAATACCGGCCACAAGCGCCATACAAATATCCATAATGAGGCCCACACAGCGGCACCACCTGCCACAATCAACCCATGTTGAGGGATCAAAAACCCAGCCGCATAGGCAATGACTCCGCAATGGGCCAAACCCATCTGCAACCAGGGCCAAAATCCCGTACGGATTGGGTTAACGGTGAATCGCGGCAACATGTGCGCACCCAAACCGTAGATCAGCATCAACATGAAGCCAATTGTCACCAAATGCAGTGCGACCGGTCTGGCCGGCCCATCTGACAATAAAGCGCCATTCACCACCAAACCCAGTCCGCCCAGCATCAAATACATCATCGCTGACACCACAAACCAGCGGTTGTCGTCTGACATCAGGATTCCCACATTTTGACCCTGTTGCGCCGTGCGCGCCGGTGATGACGCAGTCCATTCACGCGCCTGAGCCAGGGTTGTCACTCCCACTCCACGCAATTCACCATCAATGATCAACGCGGGTACTGTCTTGATTCGCAACCGGCTCACAATTTCCCTGCCTTCAGGTTGGGTAGCATCCACCACCGCAAAATCTATCGCTTTTTCCGCTGCAACAATTTGCCACACCTGTTCTGCCTGGCGGCAGGATTGACACCAGGCCGACGCCAACAATTCAACCTTCATGATTGATCTCCCAAAGGGTTTTTCTCACAACACATCATTTCTGTAACAATAAAATCCGGCTGACTGATTTCACGGTGTTTCCACCTGCATGGGCATGACAGGACAGGGCAGGACAGCCATTTTGACAAGCCCTAATCCTGGCACCGCATACACTGCACATCATACCGCTCTATCCACTTGTGCATCGCCACTTGCGCCTCGGCGCCAGTCACCAGTTTTGCCATGCATTCCGCATAATGATCAGGTCGAAACCGCACCAGCCACGCATCATGATAGGGGTCAATGTTGATTAAATTGGGTCTGTCCAATACCTGTTCATTTCGTGCCTCAATTGTTCCCGAACATGGCGCGGGAATGCCGCCTGCCCATTTACCGGATTCAATTCGTGCCATGGGTTTTTTCTGCGCCCGATATGTACCGGACTCTTTAATCCAGACATACTGTACCTTGCCCGCCATGGTTTGGGCCGGATCGGTCAATCCGATGGTCAACACGCCATTTCCTTCAGGGCGGATCCACACATAATCCAGGTCGTAATACAGATCTTCCGGCAATTCACAACCACGGTATTCACTCATGATGACCTCCGTTTATCTTCAGTTCGCCACTTAAAATGCATGCATCAATATGTAACATCCGAATCAGAATAATCCTTTTGGTCTCACCGTCATGACAATATTAATGCCGAATAACACAATACCCGCGTAACTTAATGTCCCGCCGATCAATACCAGCCAGTTGGCCAGCAATAACCACCCCACAATCATCAGTGGCAAGCCTGCATTGGCCAGATACAATTGCCAGTTGGCCATGCGTTCCGAATACAGGGTTTGACCGGAAAACCGCGGCAAAACATGCAGGGAAATGCCATAAATAAACATCAGGATAAACCCAAGCAACATAATATGACCATGAATACGCGGGACATTGCCAGGAATGAGGGTTGGTGCACTCAGGAAGGTCAATGCCACTGCACCACCGATCAGGCCATAAATAAGGCCAATGGTAATAAACCAACGATTACGCTTATGCATGAAATACCTCTGAGGCGATTGGGAAATGTAACATATTACCAAATTTATTTGCAGAACCTGGTAACAAAGGCTCTGTTGCAAATAATTCCATCGTGTAAAGCAAGAGCTATAGTTGAAAGTGGTGTATGGGCGATTTGAGCATGATGGGTTGAGGTGGTGGAGATTTCTGTGGAGAATCTGATTGTCGAAGTCGGAAACTAACCAAGGAAACCATCCACCATGAAAGATGA
>JAJYYK010000013.1 GCA_021801025.1 Pseudomonadota bacterium
TCATCGGGACGATGCGTGCGCATTGGGCCAGTGGTTGCATGGCGAGGGGGAACATCAACATGGCACTCGCCCCACATTCACCCATCTGAAAACCGTACACCAGGATTTTCATCGCAGCGCAGGCACAATCGCCGACACCATCAACGCAGGGCAAACCGACAAAGCACAACGCATGCTGGGTTCAGGAACCGACTTTGCCGGGGCCACTGAACGCGTATTGACAGCTATTCAGACTTTGAGACGAGAAATCAGATGATCACAGTAATCACACTGTTTTTATCAGGAGCAAAAAATGCCACCTTGTCATGAACAGTTGCAGACGTTAATCGATGCCATGCCCGATGCGGTGTGCCTGAAGGATATTGAAGGCCGCTGGCAGTTCATCAATCAAACGGCCAGGCAGATGTTCCGGTTGCACGATATGTCCTGGCAGGGTAAAACCGAAGAGGACCTGACGGCGTTGCAACCCGCATTCTGTACCGGTCACGAAGCTTGCGGGGTGAGCGATGAAGCGGCCTGGCAGGCCGGGCGTCCGTTGGCGGGCGAGGAAAGCTTTGCTGGGGAAGATGATCGACACATCACCGTAGAGACGCGCAAAGTGCCGATGTACGACCAGATGGGACAACGCAACCTGTTGATGGTTATTTGGCGCGACATCACCGAACGCAAGCAACATGAAACAGAACTCCACCTCATCGCCAGCGTATTCACCCATGCCCGCGAAGGTATTATCATCACTGCCGTTGATAATACAATCATTGAAATCAATGATGCCTTTAGCCGCATCACGGGTTACGCCCGTGATGAAGTGCTTGGCAAAAATCCGCGCATCGTCAGTTCAGGGCGGCAAGGAAAAGCCTTTTACGCTGCGATGTGGCGCGAACTGAACGACAAGGGATACTGGTCAGGTGAAATTCAGAACCGGCGCAAAAACGGCGAGGTATATGACGAGCGGCTTGCCATCAGCGCCGTGTGCGACGGGCAGGGCAACATCGAACACTATGTGGGAATGTTTTCCGACATCAGTGCGCTCAAGGCGTATGAGCGGCAGATCGAACGCATAACATACTATGACACGCTGACCAACTTACCCAACCGCGTGCGACTGGCCGAACGATTGCAACAGAGCATGGTTCAGGCCCGGCAGCAGGGACAACAGTTAGCGGTGATTTGTATCGACCTGGATGATTTCAAGGTGGTCAACACCAAACATGGTCATGAAATCGGCGACCAGTTGCTGATGACCATAGCTACGCGCATGAAACAGGCCTTGCGGGAAAACGATATGCTCGCCCGTATGGGTGGCGATGAGTTCGTTGCCGTACTCGGCGACCTCGACAACATCGAAGCCAGCGTGCCGATGCGCATCCGGCTACTGAGTGCGACTGCCCAGGCAGTACAGGTTGGCGGCATCACGATCCAAGTCTCGGCTAGCATCGGCGTCACCTTTTATCCACAGGAAGAAGACGTCGAAGCAGATCAACTTCTGCGTCAGGCTGATCGGGCCATGTATCAAGCCAAACTGACCGGAAAAAATCGCTCCTATGTCTTTGACGCCAAGCAGGATCGCGAAATCCACGGTCACCATGAAAGCCTGGAACGCATCCGCTGTGCACTGACTGAGCGCGAATTCGTCCTGCACTACCAGCCCAAGGTAAATATGCGTACCGGATCAGTCGTCGGTGCCGAGGCACTGATTCGCTGGCAACATCCGGAAAAAGGACTATTGCTGCCAGCCACCTTCCTGCCTGTGATCGAAAACCATCCTCTGTTCGTCGAAATGGGAGAATGGGTGATCGACACCGCCCTAACCCAGATGGAAACCTGGCATGCAGCCGGACTGGACATCCCTGTCAGCGTCAATGTCGGCGCCTGCCAGTTGCGAGAACAAAACTTTGTCGAGCGCCTGCATACTTTACTGGCTGCGCATCCGGATATCGGGCCGGGCAAGCTTGAGCTGGAACTGCTGGAAACCAGTGCGCTGGAGGACATGCCCCGTGTTTCCCATATTATCGAGCGATGCAGGGAAATTGGAGTGTTATTTTCCCTGGACGATTTTGGCACCGGCTATTCTTCGTTGAGCTATCTGAAACACCTGCGGGTTGCCCTGCTCAAGATTGATCAAAGCTTCGTGCGCGACATGCTCGGCGACCCTGATGATTTGGCGATTCTGGATGGTGTGATCGGCCTGGCCGCCGCCTTCCGCTGTAAAGTCATTGCTGAAGGTGTGGAAACCGTGGAACATGGCGAGATGTTGTTGCAACTCGGCTGCGAACTGGCTCAGGGCTACGGCATCGCACGCCCCATGCCCGCGCATGAGTTTCCCGACTGGGCAGCGATTTGGCGGCCCGATCCGGTTTGGGCTGACCGGCCTGTGGTCAGTCGCGAGCATCTGCCGCTGCTCTTTGCCGGCGTCGAGCACCGCGCCTGGATTGCTGGCATAGAAAATTTTCTCGGGGGGGGAAGTGAAATGCCTCCACTGGATCCTCACCAATGCCGCCTGGGCGCATGGATGAATGAGGAAGGTGTGCGTTACTATGGTACACAACCGGATTTTCAGGTTATTGAGCAGCTGCACCGGCAACTACATGCCCTGGCACTCGAACTGCTGGAACTTCATGCCGGGGACAGAAATTCGGAAGCACTGGCAAGGTTGAACGAACTTCATGACCTGAGGGACGATTTGTTTGAGAAATTACAGAAAGTTGTCAGTCAGCGCGCAATTTTTGCCATTGAACCGCACATATTTTCCAGGAATAATTTTTAAAATTTCTTATGGCACAAGGCACTCTACGAGTTTTTTCAGCGTGTTGATTTTGTTATATCATAAAGCGGAAAATTCTGCACTATTTAATACACGAGGCTTCAGACCGGTAGACGTGCCGAATCCCTCTCGAACTGAATATCCACCGGCCTGAAGGCCGGTGACCTCATTGCTGCGAAATAAAATTAGCGAATTCAAATTTGTATGTCAACGCTTAATTTTTTGCTAAAAACGCCACGGCTTCGCTTTCTACCCGGCTGCGTCTCATTGGGGGCAAGCTTTGCCATATCCGGCGTCCATAAGGTTTGCTGATTAAGCGTGGGTCGCAGATCATCAGTACACCACGGTCATTTTCATCGCGAATCAAGCGTCCTGCACCTTGTTTCAGGGTAATCACGGCATGGGGCAGTTGGTGATCCATAAACGCATTGCCACCTGCGCGTTTGATTTGCTCAATGCGTGCAGCCAGTACCGGGTCATCGGGTGGAGAAAAAGGCAATCGGTCAATGACCACAAGGCTTAACGCTTCACCTTTGACATCCACACCTTCCCAAAAACTCTGACTGCCCAGCAAGATGGGATTAGTCAGTGTCCGAAACTGCTCTAACAATTCTCTACGCGGCCTTTCGCCCTGCATCAGGATGGGATAGTCCAATTTTGCCTGGGTTAAATTTTCTTCCAGCATACGCCGCGCGTCACGCATCGCACGCAAGGAGGTGAACAGCAGGAATGCCCGCCCTTCACTGGCGATCAGTAAAGGCAGTGCCGCCTGAATCACTGCAGCGGTATAATCGGAAGAGTTGGGGTCGGGCATGATTTTCGGCACATACAGCATGGCTTGCTGGCCGTAATCGAAGGGACTGTCCCAGCAATGGCTGTCAGCACCCTCTAACCCCATTTGACCACGGAAATGACTGAAATCACCCTTGACCGACATGGTGGCTGAAGTGAATACCCAACTGCGTGAATTACCCATTTGGCTGGAAAAAATCTCTGCGACGGACAGGGGGGTGGCATTCAGTGCCACGCCTTGTCCAAATACTTCTAACCAGCGTACGGTATCCTGATGGTTATCCTGCTGCCAGCGTGTTAAGCGTGCGGCCTGTTCCAGGCCGTTTTGCCACGCCAACTCCAGCTCATTGGCGCGCGCTGCTTGCAGTTCCAGATGGGTGTTGACGGTATTTAAGGCCTCTACACAGACGGCGAGCGCGGTCACGCAGCCCTCGCGTTGCTGGAAACGCTGAATCGGCCAGCGCACATTGTCTTCATCAAAGCTGAGGCGAAAATCGCGTAGCGATTTTTCGAGTATGACCGCCGCTTCTGTCAGGACAGGGTAATCTTTACAGCGCACCGCCGCTTCCAGGCGAACATCGCGTGCGAAATTGAGCAAATAGCCGGTAGAAACCGTTTCACCAAAAAATACGCCTGCTGTGTCAGGTAATTGGTGTGCTTCGTCAAAGATAACTGTGTTGCAGATTGGCAACAATTCAGCCACACCTTCGTCGCGCAGCCAGACATCGGCAAAAAACAGATGGTGATTGACCACCACCAAATCGGCTTCCATGGCACGTTTGCGTGCAGCGAACACAAAACATTGGCTGATTTGCGGGCACTCCCCGCTCAAACAGTTTTCCCGGGTTGACGTGGCATGTTGCCACACTGCTGCATCGTCGGGTATGCCGGACAGTTCCGATTTGTCACCAGTTTGACTGTGTTCAGAAAAAACGCGAATCTGTTCCAGATGGGCCACGGTCTCACGGCTTTGGAAACGACCATCCTCAACTGCCCGTTGTAAATGGTAGTGGCAGATATAATTGGCTCGGCCTTTCAATAAAGCCACGGCTACCGGTAAACGCAAGGCAGCGCGGACCAAAGGCAAATCGCGGTGAAATAGCTGATCCTGTAAATGCCGGGTGCCCGTCGAAACGATGACTTTTCCTTGCGACAACAAGGCGGGTACCAAATAGGCCAGGGTCTTTCCCGTTCCTGTACCCGCCTCGGCAATGAGCACGCTTTTATTTTCAATAGCCTGTTCAACCTGTTTGGCCATTTCCAGCTGTCCGGTGCGTGCACGAAAGCCGGGCAGGGCGATTGCCAAAGGACCTTCCTCAGAAAACACATAGTTCAGATCAGGCATGATGATCCGGATTGATGTGACGGAAATGTACCCGAATACTCAGCATGGATATGCTGATGAACGCGCCGAATAGCAAGGTGATGAAACTAATAGATAAACCAGCGCGATCCAGTAGCGCGTATACACCAAGCAAAAGCAGAATAGACAAGTTCTCATTGAAGTTTTGTACCGCAATAGAATGACCGGCACCCATCAGCAGATGCCCACGGTGCTGCAACAGAGCATTCATCGGTACCACGAAAAATCCGCCCAGTATCCCGATTAAAGTAAGTAAAATTGCGGCCAATACGGGGTTGGTCACCCAGCTCATTGCCATGACCACAACACCCATCATGATGCCCGTCGAGACAACACGTATTGCATTGTTTAATTTAATAAACTCTCCGGCAATGACTGCGCCGATGGCGATGCCCACCGCCACCAAAGCGGTCAGTTGCGTCGCTTGCTGCATACTGAAATGCATCACTGCGACGGCCCAAGCCAAAATAACCAAACGTAATGTAGCACCGGCTCCCCAGAACAGGGTAGTCACTGCCAAAGAAACCTGCCCCAAAGGGTCGAGCCATAGCTGTTTAAAACTGTGCCAAAAATCCCGAACAAGATCAATGGGGTTTCTGCTCGGCGTATCATGATCCGGGGCGGTAACCGGAATAAACAGGTTGAGCGCCGCAGCCAATACATAAAGTAAGCCCACCACCAAAATGGAAAATTTGGCCGTGTCACCTTGAATAGGCCACGGCAAATGTTGAGCGAACATCACACTAAAATGGGGATTCAACAAAATGCCACCGAAAAGCGCGCCAAGAACAATCGCCAAAACAGTTGTTCCTTCCATCCAGGCATTCGCGGCCACCAATTTTTCGCTGGGCAGGTACTCGGTCAATATACCGTATTTCGCAGGAGAATAGGCAGCGGCACCGATGCCCACAATGGCGTATGCCAAGAGCGGGCTAAAACCAGTCAACATCATTCCACAGCCCAACAGTTTGATGTTGTTGCTGATAAACATCACCCTTCCTTTGGCAAGCGCATCCGAAAACGCGCCCACAAACGGGGCCAGAACAATGTAGGAAAACACAAAAAATTCTTGCAATACAGGTGTGTACCAATTGGCGGCATGAATTTCTTTTAACAGCGCGATGGCTGAAAATAGCAGCGTATTGTCTGCCAATGCAGACAAAAACTGCGCCATCAAGATGATATAAAATCCAGGAGCCATATAGATATTTGTTATTGGTCTGACGAATCAGGGGCTTGTTTCGCCAATGCTTTCAGCATCGCCTCTTGTTGTGCAAACGACGGCATACGACTGTTGCTGTTGAAAGCGGGATCTTTCCCTGCGGGCACATGCCCACCGCGTTCCTGTTCCTTCACTTTCAGGTAATCGTCTAAACCTTCATCCACATAACGACCATGAAAATTTTCTGGCACCTTGTTGGGTCTGTTTCGGTAAGCCGCCATACGCAAGGCCTTGTTGAGGGTGGCCACCCGATCGTCAATCCAGCGGATGTCATACAATGCCGCTGCCGTCATCAAAACAACCAGGACGCTGCCCAGACAAGGGCGATGCAATACATACGCCGTAATCGCCAATACCAGTGCTACACGATAGAGCCAGGCACCCATTGGATGTTCCAGATAATCCCGGTGCAGACCAAAAGGGAAAGCGAGTAACAGAAGGTTCGCGCGTTTGCGTTGTTTTAATTGCTGCGCCAATTTGAGGCTGAGCGCCTGGAGGCCGTCGCCTTCAAGATCCAGTTGCTTCCATGCTTCACTCATTCGTCATATCACTCATTCAAGGGGGCATCAATATTCAATTTGTCGGGCTGATTACATTCCGAAAAACTTCACCATTTTACACCTTTGGACCGCACTTGCATCCTGTACAATAGGCAAGACGTACTTTAATTTTGGCGAAATGGCTTATGAAACGATTTATGCTTGTGCAGCACTCTTATCCTGAATTTCTCGGGATGATAGAAAAACAATTAGAATCCCGTAATATTGGCTTTCAATACCAGCGCCCTTTTTTGGGTAATGATCTTTCTACCACTGCGGGGCAATATGATGCCTTATGGTTATTGGGCGGCGCCTATCCGGCCAATGACGATCTGGCTTGTCCCTGGTTGTCGCAGGAAAGACAACTCATCAGTAACTTTAAACGCATGCGTCGACCCATTGTGGGTATCGGTTTTGGCGCTTTGTTGGTGGTGGAAAATGCTGGAGGAGAGATTACCGACGAGCCTTACTTCAATACCTATTGGACCGTTTGCCATAAAACTGAGGCAGGTAAAGACGATCCACTGGCCATTGCGGTGGATGGCAAGCGCATGTTAATTATGGTGAATGGCAACGCCAGTCTGCCCGAAGGCGTGGCGCCTTTGGTGGTTGATGATGAGGGTAGATGGTTGGCAGTACGCCCTGATGACATGAGTTACGCCATGTTGTTTCGGCCGGAACTTAAACCGGGTATGATTGAAGACATGATGATGGAAGACAATCGCCCTTTACCCGACGACATTGGTGATATTCTTGCTGAGGCGCGTCAACATTGGACGACAGGACAACAAACCGCCGCTGAAATTTCCCTGGCGTTAGTGAGCGCCCTGGATCTAATGACTGAACGACATAAAATGCCTGTATTTAGCCTGAATGTGGTAGACAAGGAAAAATAGGGACATCATGAATCGAACTGAAAAAAAACTGCTGGAAGTGTTTAATCATTTAAGTCCGGAACAGCAATCCAGTGTGATGGATTATGTGGATTTTCTGGCTACCCGTACTACCGGCGTAGCACCCGCAGAAGTCTTGCAGCCGCTGGAAATCCCCCGCCCTGAACATGAAAATGTGATTAAAGCCGTGAAACGGCTGCGCGCAACCTATCCCATGCTGGAACCTGGCAAATTGTTGCATGACACGTCCAATCAAATGAGCCGCCACATGGTGCATGGCGCACCAGCCGCCGAAGTGATTGATGAATTGGAGCGGCTGTTTCGTGGGCATTATGAAGCCTATTTGGCGCGCTGAGTGACAAGCGTTGCATGACCATAAACAAGAATGCCCTCTTTTACGAAAACAGCGAAATATGCTTAATGTATATTCTGGCTTATTCTGTTATTTAATTGTTATCATTCAAAATTAATTTTTATCCTGATTTTTCCTTGCAAATTGGTTAAGGGAAGAACTCCCAGCAAAAGGAAAATTCGGCATTCTTGTTTTTATTTTCCAGAGGGTTATGAAGGTGAAGCATGAACGAGTACACGAGTGAAGCTGGCGAGCGGTTCCGCAAACGTCTGATTGTGACTGCCAAGGGGCGCCATGGTGCCAAAGACATGAGCCAGCAGGAGGCGAAGGAGGCGCTTGAATTTCTGGTCTCTGCCGCTGCCCATCCGGCACAGGTGGGTGCTTTTCTCACTGCCATGCGTTTCAAAGGCGCCACCCTGGAGGAAATGATAGGTTTTCTCGACGCCATGGAAGGCACGGCAACGCTGATCTCTCCAAAAGTGAAGGGACTGCTCAACTGCAATGGTCCATACGATGGACGAAAGCGGGCGCTCAATCTCAGCGTGGCAGCGGCGATCGTCACGTCGGCCGCTGGCGTGCCTGTGGTGCTGCACTCCGATACAGGACTGCCGCCTAAAGATGGTGTGACGAATGCCCGCGTACTTGAAGCACTGAATGTGGAGGCTGCCCATGAACCAGCACTGGTTGAACAGGAGATAGAACGTAAGGCTTTTGGCCACTTGCATGCCAATCGCTATTTGCATGGGGTTGGCCGACTAAAACCTGTCCGACAAGTACTGTTCTATCGTTCTTTTCTTCATGCGTGCGAAGTCATGCTCAATCCGGCTGGAGCGAAATGCTCGCTGATCGGTGCGGCGCATGATACCTTTCTCGAACGATTCGCCATGGCAGCAGGCCAGCGAGGACAAACGCGCGTTTTGGCCATACAAGGGCTGGACGGTGGCGATGAACTACCGCTGGCACCGACGCTGGTAGCCGACTACCAGGCGGGTGAACTGACACGATATATCTTGGCACCGACCGATTTCGGCCTTAGGGAAGCTCCGCACCACCGCTGCGAATCGCCGTCAGAAACAGCACGTCGAACTGAAGCCCTCTTGGCGGGCACAGATGACGCACATCTCGATGCAGTCTTGTTTAACAGCGCGGTGCGTATCTATATCGCTGGCAAGACTCCCACCATCGAGGCTGGCCTCAGTCTGGCTCGTGAAGTCCTGAGCAGTGGTGTGGCAATGACTAAACTTTGCGAGCTACGCGGACTTTAACGGTTTCGGCTTGGATCGGCCTCAATAAACCACACTGGATAACCCGAACCTCACGACCATTTAACCAGAGCTCCATCATTGATCACCGCGCTCCCAACATCTGCGCTGCACTCATCTGAGCTTGCCATTCCAGTTCCCGTTCTGCTTTGCTGCAATCCAGCGTCAGGCTGTGACTCACGCCGTCGAACCAACCCGGCTCACCGCCAAAACCGGTGGTTGACCACAATAGCTTCAGACCAGCTTTCACCAGTGTGGGTGGAATGCCAGTGGCATGTGGCCGGTTTTGCATGATGGCTGTACGCAAGTTGAAATAATCGGGTGCGGCAAGATTGTAAGGGCCTTGTGCAGGCATTTTAAGTGTCTGGATGATGGCGCGTGCCACGTCGTCTTCGTGTACGCATTGCAATTGTGGCTGGGGCTCAGGTAATTTGGGATAAATTGGCAGGTTCAGAATGCGATGTAATAAAGGTTGTGCGTGTTTACCCAAAATAATATGGGGACGCAATCGGATGATATTGGGATAATGTTGGATCAGCCACCGTTCCAGTTCTGCTTTGTGTTCCGCATAATTAAAATGCCGAATCGGCGAGAGCGGGGCATTTTCATCCAAATGTTCGCCTTGCCCATACACCGATGCACTGGACAGGTGGATAATCCGTGACACGCTCAATTCGGCAGCAGTGGCAAGCCAATGTTGAGAGGCACCTACATTGATTTCGCGCATACTTTGTAAGGGCATTTTGCCGCGCAATACCACCCAGGCCAGATGAATTAACGCATCATACTGGGGCAACAGTGATTGCGGTGAAACTTGGCGAATATCCGCTTGCAGCGCGCTAAATTTAGAATGCCGGAAAGTGCTGGCATGCAGATCCATGCCAAACACCGTGTCCACCGCATTGTCGGCACACAGCATGGGCAATAAAGCTTGAGCGAGGTGACTACTGCTGCCTGTGACAAAAATACGCATTACACAGCAAAAGCCGGTATCACTTCATTGGCAATGCAGTGCAGGGATTCTTGCACCAGTGCGGTGTCCAATGCGCCTGCACCCACTGCGCACAGCAGATTGGTGACGCCTGCTTCACGGTAACGCTGCAATTTGTCCACGCATTCGGCGGGCGAACCGACCACCGCCATGCCAAAAGTTTCCAGTAATGTTAAGTTAATGCCGAGTTTAAGCAAGTGACGAAAACGCCCCAGGTCGTGGAAATGTTCGTAACTGGGGTACAGCCGTTCCAAAACAGGCAGGGTGGTGGACAATAATTGCTGATAAAACCATACCAATGCGGGGCCGGCCAATTCGCGGGCACGTTTGCCATCTGGTAAACAAAACAAGCCTATGGTCATGCCTGTGCGAGCAGGTTCCGGTGCTTGCCATGCGTCCAGGTAATGACGTATGTCCTGTTTGACCATTATCCACGGTTTAAATGGGCCAGCCAATGCACCCAGTTGTGCTTGTGCTGCCCAGACAAAGGTGTCCGGACTGACTGCGGCAGTCCACAGTGGCGGGTGGGGGCGCTGTATCGGGGAAGGCACTACATTGAGCGCATTTAAATGGAAATGCTCCCCTTGAAAAGTCACCTGCTGGCCGGACAGCGCCTGACGCAAAATCGCCAGAGACTCGTTGGTGAGCGTACGGCTATTCGCCATGTTGACACCAAACGCCTGGTATTCTTGCGGTGAAAATCCTCGCCCTATACCCAATTCCAGCCGTCCCTGTGACAGAATATCCAGCGTGGCAGCGCGTTCCGCCACATGCAAAGGATGGTGATAGGGTAGCGGTGTGACACTCAGACCAAGGCGTATGCGTTGCGTGCGTTGACTGACCGCTGCCAGCACCAAATCGGGGGCTGCGGAATGCGAATAACCGCGCATAAAGTGATGCTCAACTAACCAGGCACAGCCAAAGCCTAATTGATCGGCCAGAACAATTTCAGCCAAAGTGTCGGTAAACGCTTGTGATTCAGTGCGCACAAGCTGTGCCGGGTGAGAAATTTCATAAAACAGATCAAATTGCATGGCCAGTTTTTTGCATAATCCAGGTTGTTGAGGGTGCTGCATGGTGGCGCGAGCGGATTAAAATCCAGTGACAAACAGGAGAAAACCGGAGTGTACAACAAACACGCGGGAATTAATTCCGACAAGCTGTTTTTTAATTAAATATGTATCAACAAGACATCAAGCGCAGATCCTGTTTTAATAAAACTGACATCATCATCGTTCATAATAGGCGTTTTTACCCTTCAATCAAATTTAAAGTAACCACAGCAATGAGGTCACCGGCCTTCAGGCTGGTGGATATTTAGTCAGGGAGGGGGGCGCATCCCCTCTTTGACCGCGCCTTTAAAACCTCGCCTTTCAGGGCGGGGTTCGGCGCTCCTGCCGGCCTGAAGGCCGGGGTTTTAAACCAGCAAGGAAAAAGGATAAACTACTCACGGCAGAAACTATTTATTAAGGTAACATACTTGCCTATCAGTTCATATGACGATAGAATTCCTTCCTTTCCAGACCTTATATTTAACACAGTGTCCGTAGACAATCTGATCGACATTCGAAATGTGACGTTTGCTTATCGCAATCATGCCGTATTGCAAGACATCTCTTTGTCTGTGCCGCGTGGGCGCGTTATTGCCATCATGGGTGGAAGCGGCTGTGGTAAAACAACTTTGTTGCGGTTAATCGGCGGTCAATTACGGCCGACGCAAGGCGAAGTGTCTGTGAATGGACAGATTGTTCATCAGCTTAACAACCATGATTTGTACCAGTTACGGCGAAAAATGGGGCTTTTGTTTCAGTTTGGTGCATTGTTTACCGATTTGAATGTGTTTGATAATGTGGCTTTTCAAATGCGTGAACACACAGACCTTTCAGCAGAAATGATTCATGATTTGGTGTTGATGAAGCTGAATGCGGTGGGATTGCGTGGCGCACAACAACTGATGCCCAATGAATTGTCCGGCGGCATGGCACGTCGCGCAGCACTGGCCCGTGCAATTGCGCTGGACCCACTATTGATGATGTACGATGAACCGTTTACCGGGCTGGATCCTATTTCTATGGGTGTCATCGGTAAACTGATTCGGCGGCTGAATGATGCCTTGGGCTTAACTTCAATTTTAGTGACACATGACATCGAAGAGTCATTAAAAATTGTTGATTACGTGTATTTTATTTCAGAAGGTCGGGTAGAGGCACAAGGCACTCCAGATGAAATTCGCATATCAAAACAAGCTTTTGTCCATCAGTTTGTTCACGCAGAAGAAGACGGGCCAGTGCCTTTTCATTATCCCGCGCCAGATTACGCCAGTGATTTGGGGCTGAAGGCGTGAAAGCAAACAATTTCTTTAGCCGCATCGGTCGCTTTACTCTGGACAGCATTACCCGCCTGGGGACTGCCACCCGCTTTTTATCGCAAGTTTTGATGCGTTCCGGTACCAGTTGGCGCCGATTTCAGCTGGTCATTCGGGAAATTTATTCCAGTGGTGTGCTGTCCTTGATTATTATTGTGGCATCCGGCTTGTTTGTGGGCATGGTGCTGGGCTTGCAGGGTTATCAAACCTTGCAAACTTATGGTTCTGCCCAATCTTTGGGGGTCTTGGTTGCGCTTTCTCTGGTACGGGAATTGGGTCCGGTGGTGGCTGCTTTGCTGTTCGCAAGTCGTGCCGGGTCAGCAATCACTGCCGAAGTCGGCCTGATGAAGACCACCGAGCAATTACAAGCCATGGAAATGATGGCCGTTGACCCGATTGCCCGGATTGTTGCACCACGTTTTTGGGGAGGGGTGATTTCCATGCCTTTATTGGCAGCCATTTTTTCCATGACGGGTATTTATGGTGGTTACTTGATCGGTGTGCGCCTGTTGGGAGTCGATGACGGTACATTTTGGTCGCAAATGCAGTCTGCGGTGAGTTTTCGCGAGGACATTCTGAACGGCGTGATTAAAAGCGCGGTATTTGGTTTCGCTGTAACGGTAATAGCCTTGTTTGAAGGCTATGACGCCGTGCCCACAGCTGAAGGCATTTCTCGTGCGACAACGCGCACCGTGGTCACTTCGTCGCTGACGATTTTGGCATTAGACTTTATATTGACCGCTTTTATGTTCAGGGGAGCATGAACTATGGATAGAACCCTGTTAGATTTCTGGGTAGGATTGTTTGTCACATTGGGGATTGCCGCTCTTTTTGCTTTGGCATTGAAAGTCAGCAATTCTGAGGGGTTTTCACGGGGTTCAACCTATACTGTTACCGCCAGCTTTAATAATATTGGCGCATTGAAGGTGCGCGCACCAGTTAAAAGTGCGGGTGTAGTGGTGGGGCGGGTGAGCGCGATTCATTTTGATAACAAGACCTTTGAAGCATTAGTCAGCATGCAACTCGATAGTCGTTATGCTTTTCCGAAAGACACCTCAGCTTCCATTTTGACATCTGGTTTGTTGGGTGAACAATATTTGGCATTGGATCCCGGTGGCGACAGCCATAACCTGGTCAATGGTGATACGATTAAAATCACGCAATCTGCAGTGGTACTTGAAAACTTAATCAGTCAGTTTCTGTATAATAAAGCTTCAGACTCTGGTAATCAAAGCAACGGTGGCGGGGCTGCTAATGTTGGAGTAAAACCATGAATATCAAAATAATTCGTCTCATTTTTCTTGGTTTCGGTGTGTTGTTGCCAAAATTAAGCGTTGCCCAGACAGTTACTCTGGATCAAGCCATACAAATGACCCTTAATGCTGATCCCAGCATTAAAGAGAAGCAGGAATTGGTGGAATCCGCACGCGCTTTGCTCGATGAGGCAAAAGGTCACCGCGACCTGATGTTTGATGCCAATATGTTTGAAGGGCTTGCACCCCAAGTCAATGGCGGTTTTTATCAGGGTGGGGCCTACTCAGGTACGCAACCCCGCACAGACGGTCCTTTCCCTGGCGGACTGTCTGATTGGACCTCTCTCGAATTTGCCATTATTAAGCCCTTGTATACTTTTGGGAAAATAACGGCTTATAGCGAAGCAGCCAAAGGCAATATTGAAGTCAAGGAGGGTGATGTTCGCTTAAGACAGGAAGAGATGATCAAGAAGGTGAAGCGGGCTTACTTTTCTTATCTTACCGCGCGCGATCTGCGCCGTATGCTGGAAGATGTGCAATCGCACCTGAATGATGCACTGGGTTCAGTCAAAAAGAATTTGGACCGCGACAACGGTCAGTCCAAACAAACCGATCTGTATGCGCTGCAAACGGCACAAGGTATGTTGTCGAAATACATCAGTCAAGCCATCGCAGTTGAAAAAATCAGCATGGATGGTTTGAAATTATTGACCGGTGTGGGCATGAGTGGTGATCTGGAAGTGGCTGATGACAGTCTGACGCCTGTTGCCCTGCCTCAAGGCACTTTGGGGGATTTTAAAACAACGGCGATAGCGGACCGCCCCGAAATGTCGCAACTGGAAGCAGGTATGCGTGCCCGTCGTGCTTTGGTCACTGCCTCAAAGGCAGACAGGTACCCCAATATTTATGCCGGTATCATTGGCGAGGCGAATTACGCATCCAATCGAACCCAATTAAACAACCCTTACTTGTATGATCCATTTAACAATGCAGGACTAACCCCTGTCGTGGGCATTAAATGGGATTTCCAGTCGGGCGTGATGTCAGCCAAAATTGCACAGCAGCAGGCCGAGTTGGATGCACTGAACTATAAAGCGCAGTTTGCTCAGGCAGGCATTCCATTTGAAGTAGCTGAAGCCTATCACCACATGGAAGCCGATTATCAATCCCAACTGGATTTGGCGAAAGGCGCGACGGCAGGCCGCCGCTGGATGATTGCAGCATTGGCTGATTTCAACGCAGGGTTAGAAAAAGCGGACAAAGTGGCCGATGCACTTAAAAGTTATGCATTGACCCAGGCTGAGTATTTGCAAACCGTTAGAGCTTATAACCTGGATGTGGCTGAGTTGGCCCTGGTTACCGGCGCTGAAAAATAGTTTTCTTCAACCCAAAAAAATCATTCAATCCGCAAAGCGGCCTAATGGATTTTCCGGGTCCAATATAACCCATATATTAAATAGGAATCACCATGTTGCGAAAGATGTTGCACTTAACGTGTATGCTGTGTTTGGTTTTGTCTTTTACTGTCGCACAAGCGGAAGAAATGCCGCCCGATGTGCTGGTCAAAAACACCACGCTGGAAGTTACGGGAATTCTTAAACGCGACAAGGCTGATTTTGCCAATGACAAGCAAAAGCTGTATGCGTTAATTGATACCAAAGTATTGCCTCATTTTGATTTCACACAAATGACACAATTGGCTGTTGGCCGCTATTGGCGGCAAGCCACACCCGCACAGCAACAGCAACTGGTTACGCAGTTTCGCACGCTGCTGGTAAGAACCTATGCGGGTGCTTTGGCGGCGTTTAACAAACAAACCATTGAGTTCAAGCCATTCAATATGCCAGCAGGCAGCACTGATGTGACCGTTAATACCCAGGTGAAGCAACCTGGCGCACAACCTATCCCCATTGATTACAGTCTGGAACAAACCGCCGCAGGTTGGAAAGTTTATGATGTCAGTATTGATGGCGTTAGCCTGGTGACCAATTACCGGAGTTCATTCGGATCGGAAATCCGTAAGGATGGCGTGGCTGGACTGCTTCGCACCCTCACCAATCGTAACCAGCAAGATACCACTGATACGGCTTCCAGGTAATCGTCCCGCTATGTTAACCGTCAAGAAGCCCTATATCCTGCCTGAAGAGGTGACGCTACACACTGTCGGTACTGTGTTGGCTGCGGCCTTGCTTGCGCTAGAGAGTGGGCAGAATATTTTTGATTTTAGTGCCGTATGCGTTCTGGACTCAACGGTATTGGCTTTTGTGCTGGCATGTCGTCGTGCGGCAGAGCGCAGCCAGATTGCCTTTCAGTGCATCAATTTGTCTGCCAATTTGCATGCGCTGGCTGATTTATACGGTGTTACCTCTTTCATTTCTACTGAGGTGGTGTGAGTACGCCTGCGATACAAATCAGCCACATTCATAAAAGTTTTGGCCATTTCCAGGCGTTGCTCGATATTTCACTGACTATTGAGCAAGGGGAGTTCTTTGCCCTGTTGGGTCCTAATGGTGCTGGAAAAACCACCCTCATCAGCATTTTAGCCGGGTTAACCCGTGCCACCAGCGGAAGTGCCCAAGTGATGGGGCATTGTGTCGTCGACGATTACAAGTCCGCACGCCGGGAGTTGGGCATGGTGCCCCAAGAGTTGGCTTACGATCCATTCTTTACCGTGCGGGAGAGTTTGCGTATTCAATCCGGTTATTTTGGTTTGCGTCACAACGATGATTGGATCGATGAAATCCTGACCCGCCTGGGCTTGTTTGAAAAAGCCGACATGAATATGCGCACCCTGTCTGGCGGTATGAAACGCCGTGTGTTGGTGGCGCAAGCACTGGTTCATAAACCCCCGGTGATCGTGCTGGATGAACCCACTGCAGGCGTTGACGTAGAATTGCGCCAATCCTTGTGGGAATTCATTCGACAATTGAACTCTGCGGGACATACGATCGTACTCACCACGCATTATTTGGAAGAAGCCGAGACGTTATGTGAGCGGGTAGCCATGCTCAAACAAGGTAAAATCGTTGCATTAGACCGCACAGCCAATTTACTGAAATCCTGTGGCGAGATGAAATTGCATCTTACCCTGAACCCGGACAGTTTGCCTGAAACATTACAGTCGCGGGTTTATCACAAGACAGAACACGGCTATACCCTGAAAATCGCATCGCCGGAGGAAATTGAACCTATTTTGGTCAGCCTTCGTGAAGCGGGTGTCCATATTGATGATTTGTCCTTGAGTCATCCCGATTTGGAAGATGTGTTTGTACAAATCATGGGGCGTGCATGAGCGGATTTTACACTTTACTGTATAAAGAGGGCTTGCGTTTCTGGCGGGTCTGGTTTCAGACTGTCTTGGCCCCAATTATTACAGCCTTATTGTATTTGTTGATTTTTTCTCATGCACTCTCCAAGCATGTTCAAGTTTATCCTGGCGTGTCTTATATCAATTTTTTGGTGCCGGGCCTGGTAATGATGACGGTGTTGCAAAATGCATTTGCCAACAGTTCGTCCAGTTTGATTCAGTCTAAAATCACGGGCAACATTGTTTTTATGCTGCTGACGCCCATTTCTTATTTGGAGTTTTTCCTGGCATACATGCTGGCTTCAATGTTCCGTGGACTGATCGTGGGGTCAGGTGTTTTGCTGGGTACCTTGCTGTTTGCGCCGGAATATTTTCACGCGCCACTGTTGAGTTTGCTGTTCGCCATGTTGGGCGGGGGGATGCTGGGTGCATTGGGAATTATTGCGGGAATTTGGTCAGAAAAATTTGATCAGTTGGCCGCTTTTCAAAACTTCATTATCATGCCGTTAACATTTCTTTCAGGGGTGTTTTATTCGCTGCACAGTTTGCCTGTATTTTGGTGGCAAGTGTCAAAATTTAATCCCATTTTTTATGCGGTGGATGGGTTTCGCTATGGGTTTTTGGGATTTAGCGATGTATCGCCAGGCATCAGTTTGTTGGTCGTAACAACCTGTTTTATGGCATTATCCGGTATTTGCCTAATTCTGTTGCAACGGGGTTATAAACTGCGGTACTGAGCATATCCTGAAGCTTTTAATTTAACCTGGAATTTACATCTATGCAACTTATCGAAACCATACAAACCTCCATCCAGCAAGGCTTGCCCTGTGATTGGGTACGTGTCAGCGGCGATGGACAACATTTTGAAGCTGTCGTTGTCAGTTCATCTTTTGTCGGAAAATCACGTGTGGCGTGTCACCAACTGGTATTTAATACTTTGGGTGAGCGTATGCGCGAAGAAGTTCATGCACTGTCAATTAAAACCTACACCCCGGCACAATGGACTGAGATGCAAGGTTAATGGATAAAAATGGATAAATTAGCGATACAAGGCGGGCACCGCCTTTGTGGAGAAATCCGCATTTCTGGTGCAAAAAATGCGGCTTTGCCTATATTATGTGCCGCATTATTAAGTGCCGACACATTACATCTGGACAATTTACCCAAATTGCAGGACATCAGCACTACACTTACTTTGCTGGGACACATTGGCTGCGAAATGAGCCGGGATGAGCAAGGCGGCATCGACCTGCAAGCGGTACAGCTGAAACAGTTGGAAGCCCCTTACAGTCTGGTGAAAACCATGCGTGCCTCTATTCTGGTGTTGGGCCCAATGTTGGCGCGCTGGGGTGAAGCCCGTGTGTCGTTGCCGGGAGGTTGCGCAATCGGTTCGCGTCCTGTGGACTTGCATATTAAAGGCTTGCAAGCCATGGGGGCGGAGATTCACATTGAACACGGTTATATTCATGCCCGTGCATCCCGCTTGCAGGGCGCGCGCATTGTGATGGATACCGTGACAGTGACCGGCACCGAAAATCTAATGATGGCGGCTACCCTGGCGGAAGGCACGACTATTCTTGAAAATGCAGCCCGTGAACCGGAAGTGACCGACTTGGCACACTGTTTGATTGCCATGGGCGCAGACATTCAGGGTGTGGGTACCGATACTATTATTATTCAAGGTGTTAAGCGGTTGCATGGCGCAAGTTATCCCATCATGCCTGATCGCATCGAAACCGGGACTTATCTGGTTGCCGCCGTCATGACGCAAGGTAATGTGACCTTAACGCACACCCGGCCAGATACGCTGGATGTGGTGATTGATAAATTACGGGCATCCGGTGCGCTCATTCAGGCCACGGACCATCATATTACCGTGCAAATGCATCAACGACCCGAATCGATTTCTTTGCGCACAGCGCCCTATCCAGCGTTCCCTACCGACATGCAAGCGCAATTCATGGCCTTGAATTGTATCGCTAATGGGGTGGGGCGGGTGACCGAAACGATTTTTGAGAACCGCTTTATGCATGTCCAGGAAATGCAGCGTTTGGGTGCACAGATTGAGGTAGAGGGTAACACTGCTTTGGTGTATGGGGTAGCGCAATTGCAAGCTGCTACCGTCATGGCAACCGATTTGCGTGCCTCGGCCTCTTTAGTGCTCGCCGCACTGGTTGCCGAAAGCGAAACCACCATTGAGCGCATTTACCACATTGATCGCGGTTACGAAGGCATCGAAGAAAAGTTGAATCAACTGGGTGCTAAAGTTCGTCGCATACATTAAGGGCTCGTAAATGAATAACATGGACTTGCGTTGTCGTGTATTCGGGATGGATGTAAGGCCGCAAAGTGCGGCGAATGGTTGTTCCATTCGCAAGCTTTACAACGCCGCAGACGCCCGAATACACGGCAACCCTTCGGGCCGGGGTCGCTTTGAGCGCATCCCCGCATTGCAAGCCGCTTGTTGTGAACGACGCAACCGCTCGTCTTGCGCCTTGGTCTGCATCCCAAAGCGACCCCGGCGCAAGTCCATGTTATTCATTTACGAGCCCTAAGGGCATCACTCACGCATCTCGTCTGAATGAATGTCTAAATGTTTTTAGAGACAGCAAACGCCAGAAAGTAAAAAATGATTACCATCGCATTGTCCAAAGGTCGTATTTTCGGGGAAACCGCCCCATTGCTTGCAGCGGCAGGTATTGTGGCCAGCGAAGACCCGGATAAATCCAGAAAGCTGATTATTGCCACAAATCACCCAGGCGTGCGTTTGCTTATTCTGCGCGCCACCGATGTGCCGACCTATGTTCAGCATGGTGCGGCTGATCTGGGTATTGCAGGGCGTGATGTGTTGATTGAGCATGGTGGCGAAAATATTTACCAGCCGCTCGACTTAAATATCGCGCGGTGCAAAATGATGGTCGCTGCCCGCCCTGAATTTGATTACATTGGGGCAGTGCAACAAGGCAGTCGTTTGCGGGTAGCCAGTAAATATGTGAACATTGCGCGCAACTATTTTGCTGAACGCGGCATGCATATCGATCTGATCAAATTGTATGGCTCAATGGAGCTGGCGCCATTAGTCAATCTGGCTGATGTGATTGTTGATTTGGTCAGTAGCGGCGCGACACTGAAAGCCAATGGTTTGGTCACAGTAGATGAAATCATGGATATCAGTTCTTATCTGATCGTTAATCAGACTGCACTCAAGCTTAATCGTGCCGGGATTCAGCCTTTGCTGGATGCTTTCTCACTGGCTGTTTCAAAAAAATAACTCGTCATGCCGCCCAATTTACCTGCTGATTCGCGCATCCGGCGCATTCTCATTATGAAATGGAGTGCTTTGGGCGATATTGCGATGTCCACTTGCATCATTGAAGATGTCGTACAGGCATTTCCAAACGCCCGCATTGATTTAAACACATTACCTCCCTGGGACAAATTGTTCCATGATGACGCCCGATTTCACCGGATTCTGGCCATCAACGTACGTGGACGACAGGGGAAATGGACCAAATTATGGCAATGGGTGAAAGAAGTTCGCCAAGGCAATTATGATTTGATTGTGGATTTACAATCAAATGATCGTTCGCGTCTGATGTTGCTGTGGTTAAAGATGACAGGGGCGCATCCCCGTTATCTCATCGGCAATCGCCCACGTTGGCCTTATCATTTTAGTGGGCCGGAAGCTGGCGCCCATCCTAATCCGGTTGAGCGCATGCGTGCCAGCTTACGGGCCGCTGGCATCCCAGCCAGCACACCACGGCCGGTATTTCATGTCCCGGAACGCTGTACTCAGCATGTGCAACAATTACAGCAACAGCATGGTCTGCAGCCAGGTCGCTATGCGCTGTTTTATCCAGGTTGTCAGGCTGCGGGTTATTTAAAACGCTGGGGTGATGTCAACTACGCGGAATTGGCCCGCATGATGTTAGACCAGGGCGAAGTCGATAAAGTGGTGCTGATCGGCAGTCAGGATGAAATGGAAGATTGTCGGCACATTACTGAACTGGCTGGAGAAGGCATCATTAACCTGTGTGGTCAAACTGACGTGCTGGACATCATTCCGTTGGCACAAGCCGCAAAATGGCAGGTTGGCAATGATACCGGCACCGCGCACCTCGCTGCGGCATCCAGTGTTCCGATGGTGGTGGTGTGTGGACCGACTGATGCCTACCGGGTCAGACCGCAGGGCGACAACGTGGTGGCCATTCAAGCTGATTTGCCCTGTATCAATTGCTATTGTAAACAGGCGTGCGCACACCATTCGTGCATGAAAGCGGTACGACCGGCGCATGTGCTGCAAGGCTTGCGCCAACCACCTGTCGTCCCTGTCATCATGATTCCTGCTTAATGCTGTATTAGCACTTCTCCGGTAGGTCAGGTTTCATCTTGACGCAACGGTAAAGTTTACACAGCGGACTGTCGGGTTAAAACCTGACCTACGGGCAGGAGAGGGGGATTTGCGGTCAGGCTTCAGCCTGACTCGGTGGTAAAAAACATGGCGAATGTTAACATAATTAAAAAATCAACACGGCTTGTCTGACTCGTACACCGGTGGGCTGTCCGGCGCGCCAGGGGGCATCAGTGATTTGCCATAACGTTTGCGTTGATGGTATTCGTACAGTTTGGCATATTTCAGGAAAACATAAAATGCGCCGCACACTGAAGTAATGAATCCGCCCCAACCATTCAACACGGCGCGTTTGAAAAAATAAGCGCGTATGAAATAGATCGGTGGATAAAATACCAGTATCCACGGGCTAGCGCGGGTGCCCTTGGCTACCTTGTCTCGTACCAGCCCGGTAGAGTAGGCATTGAGTTTGCTGACCTTTATATCGATATCGGTTTCGCCGTAGTGGTAGAATGGCGCGGTTAAAGATTTGATGCGGCCCTGAACCTTGGGCGCGGCGTGAACAGGCATGGTGCTGATGTGCCCACGATCTTTACGAAACAGGCGAAGAAACTTGTTCAGACGTATGTAATCATTATTCATTTGCCAAAACATTTGTTCTTTGCGTGGTATCGTGTAGCCGTCTGCATCAGGGCTGGTTTGCAATAATTGGCGAATTTCCTGTTGTGAAGCCTCAGACAATGCTTCGTCTGCGTCCAGCAGCAGTACCCACAAATGACTGGTTTTTTCCAAAGCCAGTTGTTTTTGTTTGCCGTAGCCTAAAAAGGGGTGATGAAATATTTTGCAGCCATATTGGGCCGCGATGTCCAGTGTGGCATCTGTACTGCCAGAATCGAGCAAAACAATTTCATCCGCCCATTTCACACTTTCCAGACAACTGGCGAGGGTACGGGCATTGTTAAATGTGGTGACAAATGCAGAAAGAGCTTCCATGGACACAGTGCATAATAAAAAAATTGATAGAACTATAGCACAGGGCAGGGGCGTCATTTGAAGATATTACATCTGATAGCTTCTACTGGCACCGGTGGTGCCGAACGCCATGTGCTTGATTTGTGCCGGTCACAACAGGCTTTGGGATTAACTGTTTGCGTAACATTACCAGCAGGTAACGGGTTAGATAATCATCTGAATACGGCACTGGATGAAGCAGGAATTCCCCGCATCAATATTCGTTCAGGCGGACGCTGGAATCTGTTTGCCTTGTGGTCGTTAAACCAGGCCATAAAAACTTTTAAACCGGACATCATTCATGCTCACATGCCCAAGTCCATTGCCATGGTGGGCCATGCAGGCACTCAGGTACCCTGTGTCGGCACTGCGCACAACATTGTCAAGCAGGTGCGCCCATTTCATTACTGCCGTCAGGTTATTTGTGTGTCAGACATGGTGCAGCACAGCTTGTTGGCTTTGGAATATCCGCGCAACAGCACCCATGTGATTCATAACGCCATAGACACCGAACGATTTCTGAATAGCAACCGTTTCCCTATCCGGCATCAACTGGGGTGGGAAGAGTACTTTGTCATGTTATGCGTGGCGAGGCTGGTGCCAGCTAAAGGTCAACGCTACGCCATCGAAGCGCTTGCAGCGCTGCGACCGTCACACCCCAAACTGCGCCTCGCCCTCGCCGGGTCAGGCGCTGATCAAGCGATGCTGCACGCCCTGGCAAAACGTCTGGAAGTGGCAGAGCAGGTGTTATTCCTGGGTAATCGCAATGATGTGCCTGACTTGCTTGCCGCTGCGGATATGTATTTGCAACCCAGTATCAAGGAAGGCTTCGGCATTGCCTTTTTGGAAGCCATGGCCAGCAGATTGCCGTGTATTGGCACGCCAACTGGCGCCATGCCGGAGATGATCGCAAATGGTGAAAATGGATTGATCGTGAAAGCCGCTGATGCACAAGCGTTAAGTGAGGCAATCCAAAGCCTCGTCAGCCAGCCGGAACTGTGTCAGCAACTGGCTGATGCGGCCAGACGTACGGCTCAAATACGATTCAGCTTGCCCAGTCAGGCGCGCGACACCTTGCTGGTTTATCAGCAGGTGCTGGGCAGTGAGTTGCCTCTTTGAGAGTAATGGACTGACAAAAAGCCTACAACCGGCGTAAATCATCCAATTGGGCGGCCATGAGGCGAATGTCAAACATGGTTACCGCACGAGCGCGTGCCTGATGTTGTTTGTTATGCAACAGCTCATCATTTTTTAACAGCAATTCAAGCGCATCGGCCAAACGTTGGGCCGTCAACGGACGAACCAATTGCCCCGCATCACCAATCACCTCGGCAATTCCGCCAGAACCACTGGTCACCACCGCTGCACCACCCGTCATGGCTTCTAAAACGGTCCGTCCGAAAGGTTCTTGCCATGCCGAGGGAATCACCGCAATGGCAGCCTGGCAAAACTGTTGCATGACCGCCGCATGGTCAATGTAACCGGTATAGTGGCATTGCTCACCCAAACGCGATAAATAGGCATGTGTCGCGCGTTCGTAATCCGAAACCACTTCAAAACGGTCCGCACCGCACACGACAAAATGCCAGCCCGGGTAATGCGGTGCAATTAAAGCGAAGGCCTCTGCCAGCGGCAATGCGCCTTTTTCCTGAATAATACGCCCCACATAAACAATGCTGCGGGTTTTGGTTTGCGGGACATGGACGCTCGTATCAATACCGTTATGCACGGTATGTACTTTATTCTGTTCCGCAATTAAACCCGTCAGGAATTGCTGACGAATGTATTCGCTCACGCAATAAATTCCTGTGGCGCGCTCAGCCAACCATTTTCGGTCTGCAATACGTCGCGCGCCCTGCATCGTTTGAGAATCATTGTGAAAATGCAAGTACAGCCGGATGTGTTTCGGCAATAATCGGGCTAAATACCGAAAAATTAACGGACGATTCTGTACTTCAACATGGGTGATACCGTGCCCATGCTCACGGATCCAGCGTGCGCACGCCCTGGCATAGGCATAGCTGTCACGCAAATACCAATGCTTCCAGTGGTGCAATTGAATGTAATGCAGCTCACCAAAATCAGCCTCAGTGCTGCCAATGATGACGGTCTGCGCTTGAAAGGCACTGTGGCGGGTAAAATCTGCCATGCACAACGCCACAGCACCTTTATATTGGGCAGAATGCTGCTCTCTGGGCGGTAAAATGATTGCGATATGGGGATTCATAGGGTGTTTATTTGCCTACGCTGCGCACATCAATTTCTGCCATGACCCATCCCAGCATCATCCAAAAGGGAATAGCTGCCCAGCCATGAAAAAAACTGGTACTGGAGGCCAATGGCCATAAGCGGGCCACCAAAGTCACGGCTAAACCCATCACCAGATAATTATCCCGGTGCTTTCGCGCATATCGCCACACATGCCTCATCACCAAACTCATGGCTGCGATAAAACCCAGTAATGCAATGAGTCCGCCCTCAGATAACCATTGCAGGTAAATATTGTGTGGGTGAGGCGCGCAGCGGATATCTACATTACCACCGTAACGCGGATCGGGACAAGCAAAATTAAAATTACCCATGCCCACACCAAAAACAGGGTGGTCTTGACTAATGTCCAGGGCGCTCCGCCAAAGTTGACCATAAGAAGAATTGGGTACATCTTTGATGACCGCTAAAGTGGACGTAACTTGCCGTTCGTATAACTGGGGCTTCAGCAGCATGACGCTGCCGGCTATTACAACTAAACTCAATCCTAATGCAATGCCTGTGCGACGCAATTTTGGCACGCTTAAGACAAGCAAGCCGATAGAAAACAAACTAAATAACAAGGCCATGCGTTCGCCACTTAATGTGATGGCAATCAGGCATAGTCCAGCCAATGCCAATGCACGCAAGCTTTTGCCGCGTTCAAAATCAGCAAGGACGTAAGGCAAATATTGCCACGCCAACATAATGCCAACAATAGTTTTGCCATAAGAGGCCGTTAAACGCAGCGGAACAGCTTGTGGGATATGACCAAATACATCACTGCCATGTATGTATTGAAACACGGCATCGCCTGCCAGCCAGGTCATCGTCAATAAGCCGACATTGATCAAAGCCTGTCGCCAGCGCCGATGAGGTAGCACCCAAACTTGCAAGGCCACCGCCAACAAAATAAAGCGCAACCAGCCCAAAGCGTTCAGCAACGAACTGGCGGCATGATCGGAAAATAATGCCCGCAGGACGCCATAGCCCCACAGCACCAATAAAATGAGCACCCAATCCTGTTTTAACCCTGCCCATTCATGATGGATGAGCGTGTGGAGGATAAACAGAATCACCAGCAGGCCAGCCACAACCTCCGCCGCTGCATTGCCTATCATGAGTCCCACAGGGAGCATGGCAGCTAACCACCCGGCAGCGCTCAATAGTCGGGGAGAATTTGGGGTTGAAATCATTGCGGTATTGAGCAGGGAGAAGTTGAAGGGCGCATTTTACCCGATTACTGAAAAGCATTCAAAATACTGCGTGCGCGATGCAACCAGGTATGCTCTGCCTGTACGCGCCGCCAGCCTGCCTGACCTATCGACTTGGCAAAGGTGCTGTCTGTCTGTAAACGATCATACAGTGCATGTAACTCATCAATGGATTGATAGACCAAAATTTCTTTACCAGGATCAAAACAGCGTGGCAGATCTACCATGTCATCATTGAGCACTGGAGTCTTGCTGCCGTACGGTTCAAAACTGCGCTGGTTCAGACCATTGACCACATTTTTCTCATTACGGATATTCAGTACTGCCAGACTGCTGGCATACAAAGCGGGTAATGCTGACCAGGGAAGCCGTTTGGCATGGATATCATGCCCTGTATTTTTTAAGCTGGACCAACCTTTACCATACAAACTGATGGGTTGATGGATCTGAAGCATCATCTCGCCTCGCCCCGGACTGTTGTTGGCGACGTAAACAATGCGGTTCGTGCGCGGAGCATCGAAAGGCCGAAATACCCGTGTGTCAACTGCAAGCGGCAAATAACTGGCAGGCACGTCAAACCCTTGCAAGCGTAGATCTACAATAAAAGCGCTGTCAGTCGCAAATACCTGGTCAACATGTCTGGAAAACAGGCTTTCATCGTGGTTAAGCCGATCCCCAATCCACACCACAGTGTGTGCGTGCGGACAAACCTGTCGGGTTGTGGAAAACCATTTTTCCGGCATATGTAGCGCAGCAATTGCGATAAACAGCACCAGATCAGGTTGGAAACGGCTTAAAGCGAGCTCTAAATCTCGGCGTATCGCCTCATTTGCATCGCCATGCCAGCGTTGCGCCCATTTGTAATGCAAAGATTGCCAGGGTCCATCGCCATTGAGCGCAAAATGTTGAACCTGGCAGCCTAACTCAGAAAATGCAGTGGCTGTGTTCTCAACCCAGTGCACAATACTGCGATATTTCCCTACGACCAATACTTTGGGTAGTTTCTTTACGCTCACTGCCAACTCCTGTCTTTGATTATATGGCGGTCACGCAAGAAGTCAATATTCATCGCAATACGTTTGGCTGGTAGGTTACTACGTACAATATCGATCACAAGCTTCGCGCCAAATGGTTGTCGTATATTTTTTCTGGTGTCACATCAGTGTTGGGGAGGTGAATGATAAAGTCGACATAAAAAAGAAACATGGCTTTATGAACAAAAGGGTTCATGAGTGAATTTTATCTGGTTCTGGTTGATTCCAGCAACTCCCGATAAACGGACAGCGTGTCGGCCTGCATTTGTTCAAGTGTGAAATCAGTCTGAGGTGGGACGGGAACAGGGTGTGCCAGCAATTGGCTGACTTTTTGCGTTAAAGCATCCAGGTCGCCAACAGGTGTTGCACCCTGAGGATACCAGGCATGCAACACCTCACCTGCGCCGCCATGGTCATAGCCGACGACAGGAACCCCCAGACTTAATGCTTCAGGTGTGGTGCGCCCAAACGCTTCCGGATCTCGAGACAAAGACAATACCATGGAAGAGATTGACATAATCTCTTTTAAATCATTTCGATGACCAACCAAGCTAACGTGTTGCTGCAAATTTAATGCGGCAATATGGGCTTCCAGTTCGCGTTGGTAATATTGTTTTTTTGGATCGGCATCACCGACGATCAACCCGTGCACGGATAAACCGGATTGCGCAAGTCGTGCAATGAGATCAATAAAGTCCAATTGGCCTTTCCAGCGTGTTAACCGTGCAGGCAGGGTAAGCAGTTGAGCATTTTGAAGGTGAGGGTGCTGTTGGCGCCACTTTGCCAACCAGCGTTCATCTGGCTGAAAACCACGAGGGAATTCATGTTGATCCACGCCACGGTGAATAACGCGTACCCGTTGTTTGTCCAATTGTGGGTAATTGGTGTCCAAATAATCGCCGATGGTGTTCGATACAGCAATCACACGCTCGCCAAAGGTCATGACGCCACTGTAACGATTGACGGTGTAAAAACCATGCACACTGGTGACCAGACGTGGGCGAAATTTTGGATTCATGCCACGCCATGCCAAATAGGCAATCCATGCGGGCAGGCGAGAACGAACATGTAAAATATCGACTTTTTGCTCAAGCATAAATCGCCGCAGTGGGCGGACATGCCGTAAAGTCAACAGCGATTTTTTACCAAGCGGGCGAGTAAAGTGTTCGCCACCTTCAGCCTGCAGCTGTTCAGTCAGGCGTCCCCCACCGGACATCACCAGCGAACGGATGCCTTGCTGCACAAGATGGCGGCTAATTTCCAGCGTGCCGCGCTCTACACCGCCAGAGTTTAAAGCAGGCAGAATTTGTAAAACGGTTATCGTGCGCGGCACAAGCATTATTATTGATTTATAGAAAAAATATTCGTATTAGTGATGAGTGATGCATGGCATGTCAGTGCAAAATAATCGGTGGTTTACCAGCCGCCGCCATCGCCGAAATCACCACCCCCACTTGAAGCATCATCCCAGGAACCACCATCAGTGCTACCAAAGTCGTTACCACCCATGTTGTCGTTAACCGATGCATCATTCCAGCCCGAATTATCAGGTGCGGAAGTGTTGTGATTGCCATCCAGAAAATGATGCGCCAATTCTTCGCCAGCGACCATACCGGCACCTACTGTGGCGCCAGTGACCAAGTTAGACATCAGCCCCCCTGATCCCATGCCGCCGCCCATTACACCGCCGCCACCCATAGGCATCATGGGTGAACCTCCGCCATAGGGTGAAGTGGGCATGCCGCCTGCAGTGCCAGTATAATAGGGCCCAGGTGAAATAACAGTTTGATTGCGATAAGAAAGTTTTCGAACGATCCAGAATACCAACAAGATGGCACCCAGACCAAAGAGCATCAATCCCCATGGAAATCCTTGTGAGGCGGTGTTGCTGGGATGCGCAGCAGTCACCGGGGCACCAGAAATTCTGGCCTCCAAAGCGGCTACTGCGTCAGGCCTTGCAAATGGCAAACCAGGCGCGAGTTGACGCGCCGTGGCTAATTCGCTCCGGGCGCGATCGATTTGTCCTTCTTTCGCCGACAACTCAGCCTCAACATAATGCGCTTTGCCACTGTTGGGGTGTTGCTGCAGGACAACCGTCATCATTTGGTCTGCCTGAGCAAGATTTCCTGCTTGTGCGGCTTCATAAACCTGATGCAAAGTGGGTGCATTATCAGCCCATGCATTGAAACTCAACCCTGCAACAGACAACAGCAATAACATACCGTATAACTTGTTCTTGACCATTATCATGGCTCCTGTAAAAGTGGTGCTTACCGTTGCAATGTGGGGTGAGAGCTTACAATTTCAAGTCCAGCGTGCAATTTATTATTATATTTAACATAATATACATTATACGAAGTCATGGAATGGAAAGAATGATCGAACAGTGCGTAGCGATGTGATCACTCGACGAACACCCTCAGCACGAACACGCGTATCTGGTAATACCCGGCAGCAAGCATCGTGATTTACATCAACATGAAGCACTGATACATAGCCATCAACACTTCCCGGATACCCATCACCAGCATCATCATTAAGAATTTTGGGTAATTCAGTCTGGAACAGTGTGTGTGATAAATCTAAACGCGCTCCAGAAACTGCAAAAGCGTATTTAAACCAGGGGTAAGGTTTTTCTGTTGATGCAGCACGATAGAATACCTGCGGCTAAATTTAGGCAGCGTCGTGGGTACAACCACTAATTTTCCATCGGTAAGCATGTCCGCCACAACAAAACGCGACAAACAGCTGATACCCAATCCATTCGCTGTTGCCCGCTTGATGGCTTCAGAATCACCAAACTCGACGCCCCGCTTTAAGTGGTGCAAAAACGGCAGCAAAGCTTCATTGATGTTTTCCCGTGTGCCTGATCCTGTTTCGCGCGATAGCCACACGGCGTCACGCAATGTATCCAGACTCACATTCGTTTCAGAAAGTTTGGGCAAGATAGGTGAATTTGCGGCAGCGACCACCACTAGCTCATCTTCTAACCATGGTTGCACCAGTAATTCTGCGCCATGACAATAACCTTCAATCAAACCAATATCCAAATCAAAATTTTCCAGCTTCTGACAAATAGTGGCAGTATTTTCAATGATAACCTGTGCCTTCCATTGGGCTTGAACCGCCAGGGGTAATGTGGCACGAAACTGCGCAAGAATATCGGGTAAAAGATAGTTTCCGATTGTTGTGCTCGCACCGATGCGTAAGCCACCTGTTTGAAGTTGCACATCTTCAGCCCAGCGTTCAATGCCTTTGGCTGCATCCAGTAAAGCCAATGCCTGTGGTAACAAAGATCGGCCATTATGGTTAATTAACAAACGCTTGGACACTCTGTCGAACAGACTCATACCTAATACACGTTCCAGCTCATTCAATGCAGCACTGGTTGCGGATTGCGATAGCGCAATCGTATCTGCTGCAGAACTGGTGCTGCCATGCGCCACGATCGCCACAAAAATTTGTAATTGACGTAAATTAACCCGTAAATGGCTCATAATTTTTCACCCCACCTCTTATAACCTACACAATGGGTTGATTTTACCAAAATTAGCTGTTTTGTGGTTTATTGATTTTAAATTTATACTGTGACGGTTATTTTATGTCTGTTAAGGATGATTTATGTCGCATGCTCATGCACCTCAGCAACACCCTTCGCTGTTTAGTGGCCTGTTACTCAGCGCCGTTTTGGCTGTTGCCGGTATTCAATTAGGAAACATCAAATGGTTTCCTGCGCACGGATTCAGTGCGCTAACGATTGCCATTGTTTTGGGAATGATTGTGGGCAATACACTTTATCCCATGATCGCCCATAGTTGCGCCCATGGCGTGGGTTTCTCCAAGCAAAAGCTCCTGCGCGCAGGGATAGTGTTATTCGGCTTGAGATTAACTTTTCAGAACGTTGCCGATGTGGGAATGGCTGGAATTATTATTGATACCATTATGGTTGGCGGCACTTTTATCCTGGCCGTCGTGTTGGGCACTCGCGTCTTTGGTATCGATCGCAAATCAGCCATGCTGATTGGTGCGGGCAGTGCAATCTGTGGCGCAGCCGCTGTAATGGCTGCTGAACCCGTGGTGCGTGGACGTGCTGAACAAGTGACGGTGGCTGTTGCGACCGTGGTCATTTTTGGCACTGTCGGTATCTTTTTGTACCCCGCGCTGTACAGCATGCACATCCCGTTTTTACCTGCTGCGCCAGCCGCCTTCGGTATTTATGAAGGGTCTACCATTCACGAAGTAGCACAGGTCGCCGCAGCGGCTCAGTCTACTGATCCACTGCATACCATCATTGGCGCAACTGCAGCCAGTACGGGCGTCATCACCAAAATGGTCCGTGTGATGATGCTTGCGCCGTTCCTGATTTTTCTGTCTGCCTGGTTAGCGCGTGATCCAGTGCACCAGGCCGAGGGAGCCCTCCTTGCAGACGGCAAAGCAGGCGGCAAAAAAGCCAAAATTGTGATTCCCTGGTTTGCTTTTGGTTTTATTGGCGTCGTACTGCTTAACTCTATCGTTCCCTTGCATCAAGCCATCAGCGGTTGGGTCGGACATGCGATTGATTTCGATACGCTGTTGCTGTCAATGGCGATGGCAGCACTGGGCCTTGCTACCCATATTTCTGCTATTCGTCAGGCAGGTATCAAACCCCTTTTACTGGCTACGGTGTTGTTTGCGTGGTTAGTGATTGGTGGCGCACTGGTCAACAATGTAGTGAATTCATTCTTGCACTAAAAACGCCTGGACTGGATAAGCAAAACGAAAGACCCGGATATTTCTATTCGGGTCTTTCGTTTATTAAACGCCAAAAATTAAGTTCTGACAGCCGTCCATCAACTTGAACGGTCGCAAGCCATCAAAGTTTCTCTGCGTTTTTAGCCAAATACTGCGCTACGCCGCTCGGAGTGGCATTCATGCCCGCATCCCCTTTTTTCCAGCCGGCCGGACAAACTTCACCATGTTCTTCAGTGAACTGAAGCGCATCAATCATGCGTAGCATTTCATCGATATTGCGCCCTAATGGCAAATCATTGACTACCTGGTGGCGCACTATACCGGTTCGGTCAATCAGGAAGGAGCCGCGCAACGCCACGCCGCCATCCAGTTCTACGTCGTAGGCTTTGCAGATTTCATGTTTGACATCAGCCACCAGGGTATATTTAACCTGACCGATGCCCCCTTTGTCGATAGGCGTGTTTTTCCAGGCCAGGTGTGTGAACTGGGAATCAATAGACACACCCAGCACTTCCACGCCGCGCTGGGTGAATTCTTGCAGGCGGTGGTCGAAAGCGATCAACTCCGAAGGACACACAAAAGTAAAGTCGAGGGGGTAGAAAAACAACACCACATATTTTTTCTTGGTAAACTCAGAAAATGTAATGTCAGTCATCTCATTATTGCCCAGCACTGCTGTGGCGGTAAAATCAGGGGCTTTTTTGCATACGAGCACAGACACGATAAATCTCCTTAAAAAATACAGTCATCAAACTAAATATGATCATCATTAAATTTTATGCAAAATCCAGGATAACAAATGACATAATGCATTGGCTATCACACGCAAAGCTTATCACGATAGGCAACAAACTGATAGAATCTAACCATTGCCGTGTTACTTGTCAATCAGCTTAATGAAAATCATTCAGGATATTGCGCCCCGCCCCACTGCGGCCCTCATCGCCGCATGGATGATTACGGTTGGCTTGCTTAGTCTAATTTTAATTTTACAACTGTTACCGGCCCTGTTGGCAGGTTTACTGGTATACGAATTGGTGGGTCTGTTGTCACCTTATATTGCACGTCATCTACCGGGCCAACGCTCAAAATTTACCGCTATTGCAGTACTGGCGGCACTGGCCATCATATTAATAAGTGTGGCTGCACTGAGTTTACTGGCTTTTTTTAGATCTGATGTCGGCAGTTTAACTGCCCTCCTCGCCCGTTTAGACACTATTTTGAATGGCGCGCGTGCCGCAGTCCCTGGTTGGGCATTAAGTTATTTGCCTGCTGATACGGCGACCATACAACAAAGTATCAGCGCATGGTTAAGTGCTCATGCGATGAAACTACAGCTGGCCGGCACGGAGCTGGGAAGGTTAATTGTACATGTCTTGCTTGGTATGATTATCGGTGCGATTTTGTCGCTCAGAATCGCTCAAACCGATGACGCTTCCCGCCCGCTTGGTTTGGCACTCAAGGAGCGTGCGTCGCGCCTTAGGCTGGCTTTCAGCCGTATTATTCGTGCCCAGGTACGCATCGCCAGTATCAACGCCCTCATCACAACCGTTTATTTGACTCTGATTTTACCTTTGGCAGGCGTGCGCCTGCCATTAATCAAGACCATGATAGTCATCACTTTTGTGGCGGGTCTCATTCCGGTCATTGGTAACTTGATGTCCAACAGTGTCATCATTATTGTCAGCTTGAGTCAATCATTGAATGTAGCACTGGCCTCTCTGGCTTTCCTGTTGCTTATCCATAAACTCGAATATTTTCTTAATGCACGCATTGTCGGCGGGAAGATTCAGGCCCGTGCGTGGGAGTTGTTAATTGCCATGCTGTTCATGGAGGCCGCATTTGGAATCACGGGGTTGCTGGCCGCGCCCATCTATTATGCCTATATTAAAAACGAACTCGTCTCTCAAAACTGGATATGAAGGTTATAATGACGCGTTTTTCCTTATCCGTCTCTTAGGTCAGAATCGTTTTGAATGCTAACCGCCCCACCCCGCACCCGCTATTAATAGGATTGATTTTCGCCATATTGGCTGTCCTGTGGTTCGCCACCCTGAATCACAATGCGCTGGTGCGTCCGGATGAAGGTCGCTATGCTGAAATTCCACGTGAAATGCTGGTGAGTGGCGATTGGGTTACCCCGCGACTCAATGGTTTAAAGTATTTTGAAAAACCAGCCTTGCAATATTGGGCGACTGCCAGTGCCTACGCTTTGTTTGGTCAACACGAGTGGACAGCTCGTTTGTGGTCTGCCCTGACCGGGTTTTTAGGTATCCTGATGGTGTATTTTACCGGCTCACGCCTTTACGGGAGTCGTGCCGGACTGATCTCTGCATTGGTCTTGTCGAGTAGTTTCCTGTATTTCGCTATCGGCCACATTAATATTCTGGATATGGGCGTCACGTTCTTCATGAACCTGAGTTTGTCGGCGTTGTTGCTGGCACAAATCAGCACGACGCGCACGGCGCAACGCAACTGGATGCTGCTGTGCTGGCTGGCAATGGGTTTGTCGATGTTGAGCAAAGGTTTAATTGGTATTGCTATTCCCGGCGCTGTGCTGATTTTTTACAGCATATTGGCGCGCGATCTCCAAATCTGGAAACGCTTGCACATTGGGGCAGGTTTATTGGTATTTGCCATCGTCACGCTGCCCTGGTTTGTGCTGGTTTCACGTGCCAATCCAGAGTTTTTGTGGTTTTTTTTCGTACATGAGCATTTTTTACGTTATTTGACACCAGTCAGTGGTCGTGTGCACCCATGGTTTAGCTTCTTTCCAATTGTCATACTTGGCATTTTGCCCTGGTTTTTGCCCATGCTCCATGCCTTGTGGCGTGGATGGGACAAAGAAACGACACTCAATTTTTCTGCCAGTCATTCAGCGAGTTTTTCTGCCAATCGCCTGCTGTTAATATGGACAGGTTTTATTTTTATATTTTTCTCTGTTTCACACTCCAAGTTAGTTCCCTATATTTTGCCAATTTTCCCTGCAATGGCCCTGTTAATGGGCGAGCGTTTGAATCAAATCAGTGGGAAAATTTTAAGCTGGCAACTGGCTGCAGCACTGCCCTTCGCCCTGGCCTTATTTGCGTTGGCACCCTTGGCGACACGGAGTGCCAGCAATGAAGTCCCTTATACCCTGTTTGCACACTTTGTGCCCTGGATACAAGCAGGCGCTCTCCTGTGGGGAGCAGGGACAGTCATCGCAGTTATGCTGGCCCGACAAGAACGCACTCTGAGCGCAATCACTGTCATGGCATTGTTTTCATTATTGATGGGCCAAGCCGTTTACCTGGGTTACAACACTGTCTCACCCGCCAGCTCCGCGCAACTTATTGCACAACAAATTAAACCCTGGCTCAAGCCGGGTGTGCCGTTTTATAGCGTGGCCATGTATGAGCAAACCTTACCCCCGTATTTACAGCGTACCATGACCATGGTGGCACATCCTGACGAAATGGCGTTTGGCATTCAACAAGAACCTAACAAGTGGATACCTACCGTGGCAGAATTCGAACGCATTTGGGCACAACAACCTTATGCGTTAGCGGTCATGTCACCCAAAGAATATGACCTGTTGCATCAACACGGTCTGGCGATGCGTGTCATTGCCCGTGACACGCGCAGGGTTGTTGTCACAACCCCTTCACGAGGGGCGCAGCAATGAATCCCTTAAGCTGGTTATTGTTGGGGATTTGTGTCCTGTTGAATGCTGCGGCACAATTGCTGTTAAAAGCCGGTGCGCGCCAGCTTGGCGAGATGAATATTTCTATTCACAACATACTGCCAATGGGCTTAAAGTTAGCCTTTGAGCCCCATATTTTTGCCGGTTTAGCCTGTTACGTGCTCAGTGTCGTATTGTGGATTGTGGTGTTGTCACGGGTAGAAGTCAGCGTGGCTTACCCGCTGACTTCTTTTGGTTATATTCTCACTGCGCTGGCTTCTTGGTGGCTGTTTGGCGAATCACTCAGTGTTGAACGTGTGATGGGAATTGCCGTGATTATGTTGGGTGTATTTTTAATTACTCGAAGCTGAAAATTATATGTTACCGTTTACTCGCCCTACGCTTGACGCTGCTACCATCGAATCCGTCTGTGATGTGCTACGCTCAGGTTGGCTCACCAGCGGTCCAAAAGTTCAGGCATTTGAACGTGAATTGTCCCTTATTCTCGGCAATCGCCCAGTTCGCAGCCTGAATTCCGGTACCGCTGCACTGGAAATTGCACTGGATTTGATTGACATTCGAGCAGGTGATGAAGTCATCACCACACCATTGTCCTGGGTTGCCACGGCCAATGTGATTGTGTTGGCGGGAGCCACGCCGGTATTTGTAGATGTAGACCCCGTCACGCGCAATATTGATTTAAATCTGATCAAAGCCGCCATTACCCCACGCACACGAGCCATCATTGCGGTGGACTTGGCAGGACTGCCGGTAGACCGCGATGCCTTGTATGCCTTGGCGACAGCACATCAGTTACGCGTGATAGAAGATGCAGCGCAATCTTTTGGCGCCAACTGGCGAGGCAAGCCGATAGGCAGTTTCGGCGATTTGATCGCGTTTAGCTTTCACGCCAACAAGAACATCACCACTGGTGAAGGCGGTTGTTTGGTGTTGCCCGATATGGCGCTCATTCCCCTGTGCGAAAAATTGCGGTTACAGGGCGTGGTGCGCACTTCTGATGGCAGCATGGAAGTCGATGTGGCGGGTGGAAAATTTAATTTAACTGATATCGCCGCTGCCATAGGTCTTGGTCAGCTGCCCCATTTGACCGCATTCACTGAACGGCGCCGTGAGCTGGCGCGACAATATTTCGCGCAGATTGATCCTGCCTGGGGGTTTGAACTACCGCTTGCCGACATGACGCAAAGCAACTGGCACATGTTTCAATTGGTCTTGCCCCTGGCGCGGATGCGCATCAGTCGAGGCGAATTTATTGCGCAAATGCGATTGCTTGACATCGCCCTGGGCGTGCACTACCCACCCATACATTTGTTCGCACTCTATCGAAAAATGGGGTTTGGCGCAGGGCAGTTTCCCCATGCAGAACATATTGGTGCAGGCACGATTACCCTGCCCCTGTTTCCCGGTATGACAGATGAAGATGTCACACGAGTGTGTGTCGCATTGCGCAAAACACTACTGGAGAATTTACGATGAATCCACCAAAATTATCTGTGGTGATCCCTGTTTATAACGAAGAAGCTGGCCTGGACGTGCTGTTTGCCCGCCTGTATCCTGCTTTGGATGCGTTGGCAGTGTCTTATGAAATAATTTTCATTAATGATGGTAGTCGTGACCGTTCTGCCGCCCTGTTACGCGAACAATATCATTTGCGCCAGGATGTCACCCGAGTCATTTTGTTAGCCGGAAATTTTGGGCAGCACATGGCTATTCTGTCCGGGTTTGCCCATTGTCGCGGTGAACGCATCGTGACGCTGGATGCTGACCTGCAAAACCCACCTGAAGAAATTCATAAATTGCTGGCAAAAATGGATGCCGGTTTCGATTATGTCGGCGGCGTGCGGCAACAACGACAAGATGTTTTTTGGCGGCGCCAAGCGTCCTGGGCGATGAACCGTTTGCGGGAGCGCATCACGCATGTGGTCATGAGTGATCAGGGTTGCATGTTGCGCGCGTACAGCCGTGACATCATCCTTGCCATCAACCACAGCCATGAAGCCAATACCTTTATTCCCGCGCTGGCCTATACCTATGCACGTAATCCGGGAGAAGTCGAGGTGGCGCATGAAGAACGCGCAGCAGGAGAATCCAAATATTCGCTTTATCAGTTGATTCGGCTTAATTTTGATCTGGTAACAGGATTTTCTTTGATGCCGCTGCAAATTTTTTCGCTGGTCGGCTTGGCCTTATCGGGTTTGTCTGCACTGTTTGTGGTCTATCTGGCACTGCGGCGTATTTTTCTTGGGCCGGAAGTGGATGGGGTGTTTACCCTGTTTGGTATCCTGTTCTTTCTGATTGGCGTAATTTTGTTCGGTATTGGCTTGCTGGGTGAATACGTGGGGCGAATTTATATGCAGGTGCGTCAGCGTCCGCGCTACTTGATTGATGCCATTTTGCAGCATCCTTCCACTGAAGCATCAGCCCAAGCCTATTTATTGTCTTCATCGCCAGAGTCCGAACGATGACGCGTGCGGTGGTGTTTGCCTACCACGATGTCGGCGTACGTTGTCTGTCAGTGCTGCTGGATGCAGGCGTGGAAGTGGCTTTAGTGGTCACCCACCAGGATTCAGCCGGGGAAACGATCTGGTTTGACAGCGTTGCTGAACTGTCCAAGCGGAATAACTTGCCGTGCATTACACCTGACGACCCCAACACAGAACAAATCGTAAAACAAATCAGCACATTGCAGCCCGACTTCCTGTTTTCGTTTTACTACCGAATGATGCTCAAAGCCCCACTACTCAGTATTCCAAAACAGGGTGCGCTGAATATGCACGGTTCTTTATTGCCTCATTATCGGGGGCGTGTGCCCGTAAATTGGGCAATTATCCATGGGGAAAAACAAACCGGCGCCAGCCTGCATTATATGACCGAAAAACCGGACGCTGGCAATCTGGTCGGTCAAACTGCCGTGCCTATTTTGCGTGACGATCTGGCCATTGACGTGTTCCACAAGGTCGCATGTGCGGCGGAAGTCACCTTACATCAAGCTTTACCGGCATTGATGGCGGGGCATGCACCCAGTACACCGCTCGACCTCAAACAAGGCAGTTACTTTGGCGGACGCCGGGCAGAGGATGGTCTGATTAATTGGTCGGCTTCGGCCATGGACATCCATAATTTGATACGCGCTGTCGCGCCACCCTATCCCGGCGCGTTCACTACCCTGCTGAAAAAACCGTTAAAAATATTACGTAGCCGGTTGATTGATCATTTACCTCATGCCAATGCCGTGTTTTTTTGCGATAATGACGCCTGCTACGCGCAATGCGGGGGCGGCGGAACGCTGCAACTGCTGGAATTGGAATGGGATGGGCAGCTTTTGAGTCCGAAAGACTTCCAAAACCTGACGAACGGACAAATTGTTGCACTGACATAACCTCTCAACATACTAGGAAAACGCATGAAAAAAATTCTGATTTTGGGTGTTAACGGTTTTATTGGCCACCACCTGTCAAAACGCATACTTGAGTCCACCGATTGGGAAATCTACGGTATGGACATGATGCGCGACAAGATTAGTGAATTTCTTGATCACCCGCGTTTCCATTTTTTTGAAGGCGACATCACAATCAACAAGGAATGGATAGAGTACCACGTCAAAAAATGCGATGTGGTGCTGCCTTTGGTAGCGATTGCCACACCATCCGTCTATGTGAGCGATCCATTGCGTGTGTTTGAACTGGATTTTGAAGCCAATTTGCCCATTGTGCGTCAGTGTGTGAAATACAAAAAACGTATCCTGTTTCCCTCCACATCCGAAGTCTATGGCATGTGTCATGACGAACAGTTTGATTCCGGGCAATCTGAACTGGTATTGGGGCCCATCAACAAACCCCGCTGGATTTATTCCTGCAGCAAACAGCTCATGGATCGCGTTATCTGGGCCTACGGCATGAAAGGCGAGCTGGATTTCACCTTGTTCCGCCCTTTTAACTGGATAGGTGCCGGTTTGGACAGTATCCACACCCCAAAAGAAGGCAGTTCCCGCGTTATTACCCAATTTTTGGGCCATATTGTGCGCGGTGAAGACATCAAACTGGTGGATGGTGGGCATCAAAAACGCGCATTCACCTACATTGCCGATGGTATTTCAGCCATGATGAAAATTATTGATAATGTCGATGGCATCGCCTCAGGTAAAATTTACAACATCGGTAATCCGCACAACAATCATTCTATTCGCGATCTGGCGCACATGATGTTGAAATTAGCCAGTCAATTCCCTGAATACCGCGACAGTGCGGCCAAAGTCAATATCGTCGAAACCACTGCCGATGCCTATTACGGCAAAGGTTACCAGGACGTACAAAATCGCGTGCCGAAAATCGACAACACCATGCAAGAGCTGGACTGGAAACCCGAATACACCATGGCGCAAGCCCTGGAGCAGGTATTTGAAGCCTACCGCAGTCAAGTGGGCGCTGCTCGCGCACTGATGGATTAACTGGAACAACGATGCGGATGCTGGCGCTTAAAGTGGATGTGGACACATGGCGTGGTACTCGCGATGGCGTGCCGCGTCTGGTCGAACTCATGCAACGTCGCAAGGCTGGCGGAACATTCCTGTTCAGCCTTGGGCCGGACCACACCGGGCGCGCTATTCGCCGCGTATTCCGTCCGGGGTTTATGAAGAAAGTCTCGCGCACTTCGGTACTTGAGCACTACGGTTTAAAAACTTTGTTGTATGGTACGCTGCTGCCAGGCCCGGATATTTCACGGCGCGGTGCGAATATCCTGCGTCAGGTTGCTGCAGCGGGGTTTGAAACAGGCATTCATACTTACGATCACATCAAATGGCAAGATTTTGTTGCCGAACGGGATCCGGCATGGACGCTTGCCGAAATGGACAAAGCCAAAGCCAGTTACCTGCGTGTGTTTGGCTGCAACCCACCCACACACGGCGCGGCCGGCTGGCAAATGAACGATGCCGCTTTTCAGCACGAACTTGAATGGGATATGGCCTATTGCTCCGACACACGCGGCACACACCCTTTCATCCCTGTGTTGGGCAACGGCCAAACCAGCTGTCCGCAATTGCCTACCACCCTCCCCACCCTGGATGAACTGATTGGTATCGGCGACATCGACACCCATAACGTCGCGCAGCACCTGCTGAATTTGACGGAAAAGGAATCCCCAACAGGGCATGTTTATACCCTGCACGCAGAACTGGAAGGTATGAAACTTGCCCCCGTGTTTGAACAATTACTCACCGGTTGGCAGCAACAAGGCTATCAATTAGTCAGCATGGCGGATTATTTTGCGGCCTTCGATATTGACAAGCTTCCTCATGAACGTGTGATTCAGGGCTCACTCGAAGGTCGTTCTGGCGTGCTGGCACTTCAATCACCACAATAGCCATTAACCCATTCATTCAATTTAATGAAATACTTGCGCCAAACACGCACACTCTTGCCGTTAAACTGGGTACTTATCCTGGCTGTCGCCTACGTACTGCCCGGTCTCATCGGTCACGACCCATGGAAACAGGATGAGCCCTATATTCTGGGCATTATTCAGCACATGCTGGCCTACCATGACTGGATAGTGCCTAACAATGCGGGCATTCCGTTTATGGAAAAACCGCCGCTGTATTATTGGACTGGCGCTTTTTTTGCCACCCTCACCCGTTCCTGGTTGCCCTTGCATGACGGCATACGTCTGGCCAGCGGGTTCTTTACCGCGCTTACACTGTTGTTTACCGGATTAATCGCGCGGGGGGTGTGGGGCGATGGTTATGGTCGCCTTGCCGTGCTGGCGCTCATCGCCAGTTTTGGCTTGCTGTTTGAAAGCCACATCATGATTACCGATGTGCCGATGCTGACCGGGTATGCCATTGCCTACTACGGTTTATTGCGTGCGCTCGATCATCCGGTTTGGGGCGGTTTCTGGCTGGGTAGCGGCACCGGCATCGGTTTTCTTGCCAAAGGCGTGTTGATTCCCGGGGTATTGGCAGTGACTGTGTTGTTGCTGCTGCTGTTTCCCCTTTGGCGGAAACGTCCATTCGCTGTGGCATTGGGCATTGCCCTGCTTGCTGCGCTGCCCTGGTTCGTCATTTGGCCTGCTGCATTGTGGTTGCGCTCAGCGTCTTTATTTTATGAATGGTTTTGGCTCAACAACGTGGGACGCTTTCTTGGCTTCGCAGTACCGCAATTAGGTGCCAGCAACAACCCGGATTTCTGGATAAGAACCTTGCCGTGGTTCGCCTGGCCTGTCTTACCCCTGGCATTATGGACCCTGTGGCGCGAACGCCAGCGCATCACGCAGCACACCGGGTTACAGGCTGGCCTGGTGGGATTCATCGTTTATCTGGCGGTCATGCAAGCTTCGGCTTCAGCGCGCACCGCTTACGGCCTGCCGATGCTGATTAGCCTGACATTGCTCGCTACGCCCAGCACCATCGCCTTGCCAGATGTCATCAATCGCTTGGGCGATTATTTTGCGCGTCTGATCTTTTTGCCGGCGATTGTTTTAAGCTGGCTGGTTTGGGGCATCATGCAAATTACCCATCAGCCACCTCATTGGGACTGGTTGACCAGAGGTCTCCCACCTGGTTTTGTCATGCCTTTCCACCCTGTTGCTGTATTCATTGCATTCAGCGCCACACTGGTCTGGTTCGCTAATTGGCGAGTATTTCCTCATCTGCGCGAACGTGCCGTATGGGCCACGGCGCTAAGTGTGACTGTTTTCTGGTTGCTGTTCTCCACCCTGTGGTTGCCCTGGGTGGACAATGCAAAACGTTACCGCGAAGTGTTTGCAAGTGTCATCAATCACTTACCCAAGGGCTATCATTGCGTGAGCGGAATGGGTCTGAACGAATCCACCCGCCCCATGTTTGATTATTATCTGGGCATGGCGAAAGTTGTTTCTACGCATGAGCCCGATCCACAATGCAACGCGTTGCTCATCGATCAACCCGGGCTTTTGCAGCCGCCACCGATGCCAAACTGGCAACTGGTGTGGCAAGGCAATCGTCCACAGGAAGACAAAGACCGGTTTTGGTTGTACGTCAAAACCGCACCAGCAATGAGGTCACCGGCCTTCAGGCCGGTGGATATTTAGTCAGGGCGGGGTTCGGCGCTCCTGCCAGCCTGAAGGCCGGGGTTTTAAACCAGCAAGGAAAAAGGATAAATGGAATTCTGACGTACGGTCCTGAAAATCAGGAAACCAAAACGGTTTTTAACGGCCATAACGCGCAGTGAATGTCGCCTTGCCGATCATGGCCTGATTAATCATAAATCCTGCAATGTCAGGCATGGCATTGGCCGGGATGTCCAAATGATCTACCTTCAACGCATACACGGTAAAATTATACCGGTGCGGCTTATTGCCAACTGGAGGGCATGGGCCACCCCATGCAGCAATGCCATAATCGGTTCCAAGCTGTTGCGCACCTTTTGGCAGAAGTGTGCTGTTGAGTGCACCGGCACCTTGAGGAAGGCCTGTGCTTGTGGCTGGCACATTCACCACGATCCAATGCCAGAATCCTGCACCGCCGGTGGGTGCATCCGGATCATGCACCGTTAGCGCAAAACTTTTGGTACCGACAGGCGGATGACTCCAGTTCAATGCGGGAGAGACGTTTTCACCAGTGCAACCAAAACTGTTATAAACAAATTTGTTAGCGATCATCTGTCCTGCCACCATGTCCGGACTACTCAGCGAAAATTTGGATGAGGCTGCCGCTGCGCCCAGTGATGCGATGGCTAATGCCATACCCAGAAAAACACGTACCATGTTAAGCTCCTTGATAACAAGTTAAATGACAAATTCTATTTAGTACAATAAATTAACTACTTTTTAAGTAAAAAGACTCACGCTCACGATATCCAGCATAAATAGCGGCTACCGGCATGCGTTGTGGCAGATGGGTCTGCCAGCGAGGGGGCGGATATTGTCAAATTATACCAGCCTGCTAAACTTGCACGGATTATCTTAACCCACCCTCACGCATCAGCATGATCATTTCTCCAACATACAGCACGCCAGAACGATTTTCAACAGATATTGCGACACAAGCTTATGCGGTGTTAAGCCCAGCTGACGTCAGCCATTATACACAATGCGAGATGAATGAATTGCTGGCGCTCAACCCTTGGTGGGATGATTTACCTCCGGACAATTGGCTCAAAGATGGCGGACATTACCGGCGACGACGCCACGCTTGTTTCATTGTCGATGCGGATGAAGTCACACAAACACCCCATCGGGCGCATTGGCAACCCGTTCAATACAATGCACTTCACGGTGGATTGTTTCGCATGTTTGAGCCTATAGATCCCGCCATGATTGCGACGCCTGCATGGCGCAAGTTGTTGCGCGCATTGGGCCACACCTGTTCAAAGATTAAAAACCAGCAACCGTGGTATGTGGAGGCACACATGTTTCGGATTGATACCACCGACGGCATCGGTCGTCCAACGCCAGAAGGCGCGCACCGCGATGGCGTGGACTTCGTGTCCATTTTTTTGCTTGATCGTCAAAACATTACGGGGGGTGAAAGTCGTATTTTCGATGCCAACGGCAGCAGCGGCAAACGTTTTACCCTGCAAGAAAAATGGACGCTGCTGATGCTGGACGATGAGCGTGTCATCCACGAATCTACCCCGATACAACCTTTATCGGAAGGCGGACATCGCGACACGCTGGTATTGACCTGGCGGCGCGATGGCTTTCAGGCACCATAAATTCAGATACCGCTCAACACGCTATCAAACAATGAGTACGCCGTACCCCCACAATGCGATGCCCACGACGGCACATACCCCTGCAACGCCCATTAACCAGACACGTTGGGTCAGTGCGGTCACCGACGCCAAAGCCACAGCAATCTGAAACAGGATCATTGCAAAAGCCAATAACTCATGGGGGGCATCCAAACGCGCAGCTTCGTCATTCGCATGGGTAGATGCGGTCTCGAATTTCTCCGCATCCACTTTAATAGCTGTTTTTTGCGTCTTATATTTAGCGATACTGGCATCAAAACCGGCTTGCTTATCCGCTGGCGACAGGACTTTTGCCATCTCTGTCAAATGCAACTTGGTGCTGACCGCCTGATAATAATTCCATTGATCAGTTGCATGGGCTTTCATCAACACTGCCTCGTTTTTTTGCAACAGCACCTCATTCATTAAATGGCTGCCTTGATAACTCAATACCGCGCCCAAAGCAGCCAAAATTGCAGTAAATAGTGCAACCCATTGACTTAAACGGTCATTGCCATGATGTTCGTGCACATGAATACCGGAATCACTCATCCAATTTCCCCTTAAAAAATATCGCTAAAACACACTTCGGTCAGCTTCGATATTTTAGCGTACACCGATTGTCTCTAAAACAGATCAATGCGACTGAAATCGGTTAAAACCCTACCCGGCATCATTCACCAAAGAACACACGCACTGGTTGTCACCTAATTCGGTTTGTATGGTGACATGGTGGATATGAAAATGATGTGCCAGCTCCTCACTGACTCCATGCAGAAATGCATCACCCGGGTGCCCTGCTGGGGTGACCAAATGGGCCGTTAATGCATTTTCAGTGGTGCTCATTCCCCATACATGAAAATCATGCACAGCACTGACAGGGGGCAGGCTGGACAAATAAGTTTTGACCGCTTCGGCGTCCACTTGATCGGGTACCGCTTGCAATGCCAGGCGAAATGACTGTTTGAACAAACCCCACGTGCCAACAAGTATCAATATAGCGATCACCAGGCTGATCGCGGGATCCAACCATAACCACCCTGTTTTGACCACCAGAACGCCACCGGCAGCAACGCCCAGGGCGATTGCCGCATCCCCCAGCATATGCAAATACGCGCCACGCTGGTTAATGTCGTCCTTTCGCCCCCTCATCAACATTAGGGCAGTAGCGACATTGATGACCACACCAAACAAAGCTACCCAAGTGATCATCATGCCATTGACGGCTTGGGGACTGTTTAAACGCATGATCGCTTCCCACGTTACGCCACCTACCGCGATCAGCAACAGCATCGCATTGGCCAGTGCAGCAAGAATGGTGGAACTGCGCAGGCCATAGGTAAAGCGTGTTGTCGGCAAGCGTTTGGCCATTATCATCGCCGCCCACGACGCAAACAGGCCAATGACATCGCTGAAATTATGTCCCGCATCCGCCAACAAAGACAAAGAATCAGCATGTAACCCAAAACCCACTTCAACGACCACAAATGTGGCATTGAGGACAATCGCAGTGGCAAAAATCTTGTGACCGATGCTGTCTGGTGAAATGTCGTGCGCATGATGATGCGCATGATGATGCTGGTGGTCTTGATGCGAATGTAAATCGTTCACAGCGCCTCGGAATTTGAAATGGTTACGGTTAATTATATCAGACCGCCAGGCCACGCACGCCAGAACTAAGCGGGTTCTGCCACAGGAATTTATCCTGACATCGAAATCACGCTATCCATGCGCGAGTATCACGACATTGATGCAAGTTGGGTTTGTGGTGCGCCAACACTTGGCTCTATGTTTATGGAACCAGCCTCTCCAGACCACCCATATAGGGCCGAATTACTTCAGGAACCACCACGCTGCCATCTGCCTGCTGGTAATTTTCCAGTACAGCAACCAGGGTGCGTCCTACTGCCAAACCCGATCCGTTCACGGTATGCAATAATTCGGTTTTGCCTTGTGCATTACGAAAACGCGCTTGCATACGGCGCGCCTGAAAGGCCTCAAAATTGCTGCATGAGGAGATTTCACGGTAAGTTTTTTGTGCCGGCAACCACACTTCCAAATCATAGGTTTTCGCAGCAGAAAAACCCAGATCACGCGTACACAATGCGAGTTTACGATAAGGCAACCCCAACGCCCGCAGGATAGCTTCAGCATGCCCCGTCAAAGTTTCCAGTACGTCATAACTCAAATGAGGCTCAACCAGTTGCACCAGTTCCACTTTATCAAACTGATGCTGGCGTATCATGCCGCGCGTGTCCCGGCCATAAGCACCAGCCTCAGAACGGAAGCATGGTGTGTGTGCAACGAATTTAAGCGGCAAATCAGCCAGCGGCACGATTTGCTCGCGCACGATATTGGTCAAAGGCACTTCGGCGGTAGGAATCAGGTACAAAGGATCCATCCCTTGTCGCGGCACACAGAACAAATCTTCTTCAAATTTGGGCAATTGGCCCGTGCCGCGCAAAGCGGCGGCATTGACCAAATATGGCACCCAGGTTTCCGTGTAGCCGTGCTGATCTGTGTGGGTATCCATCATAAACTGCGCCAAAGCACGGTGCAACCGCGCTACACCACCTCGAAGCAGGGCAAAACGCGCTCCTGACATGCGGCTGGCAATTTCAAAATCCAGGCCCAATTTTTCACCCAAGTCCACGTGGTCTTGTGCAGAAAAATCCATCTCCTGCGGGGTGCCGAAGCGGCTTAATTCGACATTGTCTGCTTCTGAATGCCCAATGGGAACGGACTGATGAGGCAGATTCGGGATGCTTTGAAGCATGTCATTCAATTCGGACTGCAAAATATTGAGCGCAGACTCGGCAACAGTCAGATCTTCGCCCAAATGCGCCACTTCAGCCATGATGGTCGCAATGTCTTCACCCCTGGATTTGGCAATACCAATGGCTTTAGCACTGCTGTTACGCTGCGCCTGCAAGGTTTGCGTGTAGGTTTGCAAGCGTTTCCGCTCCGCCTCAAGGCGTGTGAACTCATGGGTGTCGAGCACGAAACCCCGAGTTGCCAAACTCGCAGCCACCTGCTCACGGCCATTACGCAATAATTGTATGTCAAGCATGTTTAAATTCCGTTAAGACGCGGCTCGCCCGGTGGCCCGCGCATAATAAATGGCAGCAAAAAAATAAATGACCGTCAACACCACTTCGATACCCGCAAGCCATTGCGATAAACCATGATCTGACCAGGCCCGCACTGCACCTTCAGTAAAATAGATCAAAATCATGAGGGAAGACCATTGGTAGGTGTAGCGTTTGCCATGCAGAACCCCGAACAGCGGAAACAACAGTGGTACCACTTTAAAAATCAGTGCCGAACCGCCCGGTCTGAGCGGCGCAAGCCAGCCTTCCCAGGCAACAGACAATGCAATCAAAGCAATAAGACTGACAATGCAGGTGTTTTGTAACCAAATTATTCGCTTCATGTAATTGTCCCTGCTAATTTTAATGCAATTTCTGCCAAGTGTTTTCCAAGAGAAAACGCCAGTTTTCGCTCATCCTCACTTAAACCAGGAAATGATTCGTGTGCAGCGAAATGGCTGGCGCCATAAGGCGTGCCACCCGTTCTCGTTTCGGTCAAACCGGACTCTAAAAAAGGGATGCCGACAATCACCATGCCGTGATGCAACAAAGGCAGCATCATGGACAACAATGTGCTTTCCTGTCCGCCATGCAAAGTAGACGTTGAAGTAAACACCGCAGCAGGTTTGCCCACCAGTGTGCCGCGCATCCATTCAGCGGAAGTGCCGTCCAGAAAGTATTTCATCGGGGCTGCCATATTACCAAATCGGGTTGGGCTACCCAAAGCCAGTCCGATACATTCTTCGAGATCAGAGGGTTCCACAAAAGGCGCGCCTTCATCAGGAACAGAAGGCTTTACCACCGTAATTACCGAAGACACGCCTGGTACGGTACGCACTCGTGCCGCCACACCGGGCACCGACTCCACCCCAAGGGCAATCACCTGTGCCAACGCCCGGGTCGCACCATTCCTACTGTAATATAAGACCAGAATTTCACGCATTTTTAATCCTCTCTACGATGAGGCGTTTGCTTCATCGCGTAAAATTTTATCTTGGTGTCAAAAACAGTTGCGCCTGATTATACCGTCATGACCCGCTTATGGCTAATTTACAACGCTTCCAGTACACTGGCACGATGCGTAAACACTTCAATCAATTTATTAAATTTAGTTTTGTGCTGGCCCGCCGTTTCATGGCAGACGGTTCCAGCCAAACCGCAGCCGGCCTGACCTATACTTCTTTGCTGGCGCTGGTCCCCTTGCTCACACTGGGCCTCGCGGTGGTATCCGCCTTTCCCGCCTTTGCCCAGGCATCATTGAGCTTCAAATCTTTTTTGTTGGAAAACATGATGCCGGATACGGCCAGTAAGGTAATGAATGTTTACATGCTGCAATTTTCACAAAATGCAGGCAAGCTCACACTGATAGGTACCAGCGCGTTAATTGTGACGGCGCTTCTGTTGGTGCAAAACATAGAGGATGCATTGAACAGCATTTGGCATGTATGCCACAAGCGCCCATGGACTCAACGCTTTTTGATTTATTGGGTCGTATTGACATTAGGCCCCATGCTCATCGCGGTGAGTCTTTATACAACCACTTATCTTGTGCGCTTCGCAATGGGACTCAGTGGCGATATCGGCGCATTCCATTTGTTAATGCTTGGTCTGGCCCCCCTCATTCTGACGGTTACTGCGTTATCAGTATTGTATTTCACTGTCCCGAATCGTTACGTGCCTGCTGGACATGCCTGGGCAGGCGGCTTGTTGGGAGGGCTGTGCCTTGAAGGCATGAAATTGATCTTTTCACACTATATTAGCCTTTTTTCCTCTTACACCATCGTCTATGGCGCTTTTTCCGCACTGCCTTTGTTTTTGATATGGATCTATTTGTCCTGGATGGCTGTGCTATTGGGCGCTACCCTCACCGCTACCCTGCCTTATTATCACCAACCTCGCCTGGTCAGTATCCGCACCCCTGGTAGTGCGTTTTATACCGCCTTATCTGTTCTCGAACGTTTAACGAAAGCTCAACGCAAGGGCGAGACGTTGACTGTACGGCAGCTGGCGACCTCTTCTTCAAGCAATTGGGATGAACTGGAATACGTTTTGACCGCATTAAATGAAAAACACTGGATACTGCGTAGTGGCAAAGGTTGGGCGCTGGCAATGCATCCCGATCATATTCGGTTACGCGAAATATTTGAGCATCTGGTGTTCCGTCCGAATGAAACCCAATATGCATTGACCGAACTGATCAATATGCCACAACAAACGCTATCAGCATGGCTTGACAGAAATAATTCCGAAAATATCAGTTTAACGGATTGAAATAATGTGTATTTGTTCTGGCGCAGGATGACCTTATTGCTTTGGATTAAAACCAAATGACCGTGTTGATGCAAGGATTAAACAACACCTGTTATTTTTTTAACGTCCAACCCCCACTTATCTGCATGCTCTATATTTTCTATGGTGTCTTGCGCATGGGACAAATCCACTAACTCCATTTTAATTCGCGTATTGGAACGTGTCGAGAAAAACACTTTAACAACAGGTTTTAACAGGCTTTTTTCGGACTGGTCGGTGACCACGGCTAATCGGCCCGATTTTAATTTTAGTAGCGTCCCCACTGGGTATATGCCTATTGTGCGAACAAATGCCTGAAAAATCGTGGCGTCAAAATGCCCATTTTGCCATTCGGCCATTTTACGAATGGCTTCAGCAGGTGGCCAACCTGCTTTATAGCAACGATCTGAAGTAATTGCATCATACACATCACAGATGCCCCCCATACGAGCGGCTAAAGTTAAAGCCGGTCCCGATAATTGATCTGGATAGCCTGTGCCATCAACCCGTTCATGGTGGTGCAGGCATACATCCTGCACTAAGGCATTCATTGATGGGCTTTCTTTCAAAATTTCCCATCCTCGTACAGGATGAGTTTTAATTAACTCAAACTCATCATCAGTCAATCGACCGGGTTTATTCAATATATCTTCGGGCATGGCGATTTTTCCCACATCATGCAATAAACCTGCCATACCCAATAATTTGAGCTGATTTTCTTCTACCCCCAGTTGTTTCCCTAATGCAATCATCAATGCGCATACGGCAACCGAATGTAAATAGGTATAATCATCTTTGTTTTTTAATTTTACCAAACTCAATAATGCGCTGTGATTCCGCATCACTGAATCATTAATTTTGTCAACCAGGCCGACCATTTCATCCATAGGTAAAGCCTTGCCCATACGAACCTCTGCGAACATAGACATGATTGCATGGCGGCCTTCATTACGAATTTGTTCGGCGCGCGCCAATTCTTGCTCCAACGATACACCAAGTTGTATTTTAGGCGCGACTGTTGCTGCATGTTCCAAAGATTGATATGTATTGCTGCCAGTGTCTTCTTCCACCAAATGAGGGACTTGAGGACCAACATCCAGTCCTTTCACCGTATCGATCCAAACTTCCTTTATCGAACTGTGGTGCAATGAAACCAGATCATTCGGATCTTCCAGCTTAAATGTTGCCTTCCAGAATGGATGATCCATCCAGCTTCCGCATAGCTCATCGATATACATACCGGTCTTTAGCTCATTTATATTTATTTTTTTACGCATTATTGTCCGCCCTCCGATTCAAACCAAAATTTTTAGAACCAAAATAAAAACAAGGTCGTCGGATGGAAGTTTAACACGAAGGAATTTCCATAACCGTGTTGAAGTCGTGTTGTGTGATGACATTTCGGCGTTTGTGCCCATTCACATGTGCTGTGTTAGCAATGAGGTCACCGGTCTTCAAGCCGGTGGATACTTAGTCAGGGAGGGGTGTCCATCCCCTCTCTGACCGCGCCATGTATCACTACTCCAACTTTCGCCGGAGCGCGACGCTCCTGCTGCCATGAAGGGCAGTGTCTTAAACCGGCAAGGGATTTTGATCAATCAAATCATTTTTTCTTGCTGTGCAAGGTGGTATGGCTGTTGATATAATCCTCCACCACTGCACGGGTCAAACCGCCCACTTGAGTGGCGACGATCTTCCCTTCCGGATTGTATAAATAAGAGGTCGGTAAACCTTCAACTTGACCGATTTGATTGGCCGTGGTTTCGTTACCCAAAACAATGGGATAATTGATGTGCATGTCATGTGCAAAACTGATCACCTGTTTTGGATCGTCGTAGTCCATGGCAATGCCGATCACGGCCAGGCGAGCAATGTTGGCGTTGTGTAATGCGATAAGGTCCGGGATCTCAGCCCGGCAAGGGGGGCACCATGTCGCCCAGAAGTTGACCAGCACCCATTTCCCTTTATATGCAGCCAGGTTTTGTCCATGCCCTTGTGTGTCAGTAAGATTGAATGCCCACGCTGAACTGAGGGTGCCCATCAATAATATGGCGATTAAGCCGAAAACCACTCGTTTTAACATAAATTAACTCCTATAATGCCTATTTTGTTTGGAATGTGCAGCAAAATGACCGATTACCGTATTGAACATGACTCACTGGGTGAGTACAAAGTTCCTGATAGCGCATGGTATGGCATACAAACAGCCCGTGCTTTAGATAACTTTGCTATTTCTGGCCGCCTACCCGATGTGGATTTTGTACGCGCTCATGTACAAATCAAGCTGGCCGCCGCTCGGGTTAATTGTCAACCCGATTGGCTGGACGCTCAACGTAGTAGCGCCATTGTAACGGCTTGTCAGCGAATTTTGAAGGGCGAGATGCTTGATCAATTTGTTGTAGACCGTTTTCAGGCGGGTGCGGGTACCAGCCATAACATGAACACTAATGAGGTGATTGCGAACCTGGCCAATGTTGCCCTGGGCGGGCAAAGAGGTAATTATTCACCGGTACATCCTAATGACCATGTCAATATGGGGCAATCTACCAATGATACGATCCCCACGGCGATACGTTTGGCTGTTCTGGCGAAACTTCCGCGCATGCTAGATGCGATTGCATACATGGCAAAGTTGTTTGATGCGCTGGCGGAACGCGAACACAACACGATAAAAAGTGCGCGCACCCATTTACAGGATGCCGTACCTACCACAGTAGGCCGTGAATTTGCAGCTTACGCCTGGACCTTGCGCCGCGTATCACAGCAACTAGCTGCCTCCCGACCCTTATTGTGTGCCACAGGCTTGGGCGGTTCAGCTGCTGGTACCGGCTTGAATACCTCACCGGATTATGCGGAACGGATGGCTGTGGAACTCAGCGCTTTAACCGGTGAAGCCATCGTGGTCGGTAATCTTGCCGCACAAATGCAATCAATGTACGACTTGCAAGTGCTTTCTGCAGCAATACGTGGTGTGGCACTGGAATTAACACGTATCGCCAATGATTTACGCCTGCTTGCCTCTGGTCCTCGCACAGGTTTGGGTGAAATCAGTTTGCCTGCAGTGCAACCCGGTTCATCCATCATGCCGGGTAAAATAAATCCGGTTATGTTTGAAATGTTGAATCAAGTGTGCTTTCAGGTGCTGGGACAAGATGCTGCTGTGGCATTGATGACGCAGGCAGGGCAACTGGAATTAAACGTGATGATGCCTGCCCTGGGCTCGGCTTTGTTTGATGCGATGGATTGGCTCACGCGTGCGATACATGCTACGGCCGAAAAAAATCTGGAGGGCTTGCTTGTGAACAGGGAGCGTTGTGCAAGCTTTGTGCATGACAGTGTGGGTTTGGCAACATTATTGAACACGCAGATTGGTTATGCCCGAGCGGCAGAAATTGCTAAAACTTCTGAACGCACTGGCAGACCCGTGCGTGCAATTGTGGCGGAGCAAGGACTGATGAGTGAGGCGGATTTTAATCAACTGGTTTTGGATGCTGCACATGGCGTCGGGCGTGGTGGCGGAAATTAATCTGGTGCTTAAACCCAACGAACGGTTGTCTTGGCTCAGGCAAATACTTTAAGCGCCCTTGAAACGGAGATTATTGCTATTAACGCTACGATTTATGTGTTAGGCTTTTCTGCAATGCTCCTGTAACCTCCACGGAACTCCATCACGCCAGCTTTTATTGAGTAGCATAAAGCGGTTTGATTCAGGCAAGCCCGTGCAAAACTGAGGGTGTAATATTTCCAGTCTGCCAACTGCGGACCCAAAAATGGCACGAAAACGACTGCCGAAGCCAAGGCGGCCGCTTTCAAGGACACTTTTTGTGTCCTACTCTATGTTTATCCGTATGTTTATACTGAGATGGTACTAGAGCCAAAATGGAACTATTGCAAGAACAGCTATCCATATATCAAGCGCTGTTAAGGGCTACCAAAAGCCTGGCGCAGGGCAATCTGCCCGATGAAATACTGAGGGTGGCCTGTGATGCGCTGGCGGCTTCATCCGAGCGGGTTTGTCTGGCATGGATGTATCTGGGTAATCCAGATTCAGAAACGATTCGACCCTCTTATGCAGTAGGCAGCGCTTTCGAGTATACACGGGACTTGGTGATTGATCTTTCTCCTGATGCGATGAAAGGCCCCGGCAGACGTTCTCTGATAACGAATAAACCTGTTTTGGTACAAACAGGGACAGATTCTACATTTGCTGTTTGGCGTGAAAATGCGGTTCGATATGGCTTGCGAGAAGGGTTGACCTTACCGATTGGTGATCCGAAGCATTCTGTCAGGGGGCTGATCGTAATCTTTGTTGATACCCCAAATTATTTTGAACAAATCGGGTTGGAACCGTTTATTGCGTTTGCTCAACTGGCTACTGCGGCTCTGGATCAAGCCCGTTTGAAAGTTTCGCTTGAGATAATGGCTTCGACTGACCCTTTGACCCAACTTCTTAATCGGAGGGCGTTTCAGGCGGTGATGGACCGCGTATATGCGTACGCAAAAAGGACGGGGAAACCCTTTAGTCTGATTTTGCTTGATCTGGACCGATTCAAGATGCTTAATGACAATTATGGCCATGATATCGGCGATAAGATACTGTCCGGGATCAGCGTTGTGACCAAGCAGATCTTGCGCACCAATGATTGGTTATGTAGATGGGGTGGCGAAGAATTTTTGGCTATCCTGACCGATACCGATGAAAAGGGTGCGCTTAAAATTGCCGAACGGATAAGAAAAGCAATCGAAAACTTCTCGATTCTATTCGGTACACAAAAAATAAAAACATCCGTCAGTATCGGGATCGCCAGTTACCCCCGTGATGGGGATACGCCGGGTTTTCTGATCAGGGCAGCAGATGCTGCGCTTTATGAGGCTAAAAAGGCTGGGCGAAATCGTGTGGTGATCGCCAGAAATAAACGAAAAATTTACTCCATTGCGGCCAAACTCAATATCGCCATTGAAACCCACAAGCTGGTGCCAGCTTATCAAGTCATCGTAGACCTGAGAACCAGAAAGCCCGTTGCTGAAAAATCGTTGGCCAGATTAATTGATGAATCCGGTAATGTGATCGCGGCATCTGATTTTATTTTAGCCGCAATGGAATTGCAGCTCACCCACTTGATTGATTACCACATTATTAAACAATCCATCGTTCATTGTGCAGCCAATATGGCCAGTGGGGTGAATAATTTGGCATATTTTGTCAATATTTCAGCGGATCTTCTGCTTCATCAGGATTTGATTCACGAATTGTTTTCCGAAGCGAAAACTGCATGCACCTCATGTGAAATGGATATTGGTTTTCTCACGCCTTTGGTACTGGAAATTACAGAAAGGCAATTATTTGGCGATGCTTATGCAGTCAAAGCCAAACTCGCTCCTTTTATTGATTTGGGAATGCGGTTGGCCATTGATGATTTTGGTAGTGGTTATTCTTCATTCCAATACCTGGCTGATTTGCCTATTTCATTTCTAAAAATTGAAGGAAATCTCATCAGTCGGGTAAAAGACAAACGCATTAGAAAAATAGTGAAACGAATCAGCGATATTGCTAAAGATCTTGAGTTGACTTCAATTGCCGGATTTGTTGAAGATGCGGACACCGCTGACATTCTCTGTGAGCTGGGAATCGACTGGGCTCAAGGCTATTACTTCGGGCATCCTGTCCTGGTGCAAAATTAATGGCAGTGCTGTCACAACAACCACGTTTTAGGGATGTTTTAAAGACTTGGCGTTGACAACGACACAAGACGTTTTCTGATCGCGTAGCCATTTACCAGCATGGTTGGCACCCTTCTCTTTTAATCCAAAAGAGACTTGCGAATTGCCTCGTCATGCATCTTGCATCCTCGTGGATCTTGGGGAATAAAATTCAATGCGCGTTTCATACCTTAACTGCGACGATGTCCTCTGTCGCCATTTTTTCTTGTTGATGCGCTTTTAAAATTGCCTGCGCAAATACTGCCTGAGCCCATTCCATGGCCTGCCATGCGTCATGATTGCCCACATCATGCACAGCCGCCCCCAGCGCGTGATGATAAGCACTGTGCAGACGCACCAAATGGCTGTCATCCCCATAACCCAGCCGATGTAATACACTATGCCCCCGACATTGGCGGCCATCAGGCAGGGAGCTGTGATTCATCTGCGAAGAATTGATCAACAACATCCGTTTGGTGGCAGTGTGTGAAGCCATTTGTGATGCATAAAACCCAAAAAGGCTGGCAGGACGGGTGCCCATATCGAACCTGTAACTGGATAGAAATTGCTGTAACTGGGCCAATGGCAAGGGCCGGGATATAGCGTAGCCCTGTAGATAGGGTACTTTGATTGTGATCATAGCATCAAGGATGTCAGCGGTTTCTACCCCTTCTACGACCAGATCCAGCTGCAGTTCTGTGGCCAAATCCTGAATGGTCCTGACAAAATGCATGTCTCGTGGACGCCCCTCCAGCGTACGAACGAATCCCTGATCCAGCTTGATTTCATCAATGGGTAAGTCCTTAAGACGCAGCAATGAAGCATAAGCGCTGCCCACATCATCCAGAGCGAGACGAATACCCAGTGCTTTAATCTCATGCAGAACGGATAATGCGGTATTTTTCTCCAGGAAGTCGCTACTCTCCAGAATTTCCAGTGTGATCCGCGCCGGATCAATACCACTGGCCTCAATAACGCCTTGCAGACAAGACACGCATTCCCCGCAGAATGACTCTGCCGGGACATTAAATGATACCCAAAGCGACCATCCCAGCGCATCCAGTTTGACCAAATCATCCAAGGCCTGTTTTAACACACGTCTACTAAGATTGGTGGCATCGTCAATGGTGAGCTGTGATAGAAAGTCTCCTGGATAAAGAATATGACCTTCTTCATTTCGCAACCGTGCCAAAGCTTCCATACCGACTATTTGATGTGTACGTGTGTCCAGAATGGGCTGATACCAGACTTCCAGCGCGCCTTCATCCAGCAGGCATTGCGCATGTGTCCGTTGGGTTTTTTGTTTTCCGCCAATCGTCCAAAAACTTGTTCTTTCAGCCCTGTTCCCCTTGTTTTCGTACAGCGCCTGATCGGCGCATCGCAGCAGCTGGTCGCCTGTTTCTTCCTCCCCAAAAGGATAAATGCATACGCCCATACTGGCCCCGACCTGAATGGTTGCGCCATTGCTCAGCGTGATCGGAGCACCAATACTTTCTTCCACCTTGGGGAAAATTGTGGCGAGGTCGTTCATGGAAGAAATGTCTTCAATCAGCAAAACAAATTCATCACCACCAAAGCGGGCGGCGATGTCTGTTTTTCGCAATACTTGGGGCAATCGTTGTCCCAGTGTAACCAGCACTTCATCACCGGCATCATGGCCATAGGTATCGTTAATGGGTTTAAAACTATCCAGATCCAGCATACAAACGGCGAAGAGCTTGTTGTGACGTTCTGCGCGGGCCATCGCCAGCTCAATCCGGCTTTCGAGCAAGCGGCGATTGGGAAGGCCGGTAAGATGATCGTACAGAGCCAGATATTGCAGATCTTCTTTTTCTTTTTTGTCATCAGAAATGTCGGAGAAGTGGACAACATAACAGGCCACCCCACCCTCTTCGTTGGGCACTGCTGAGATTTGTCCCCATGCCAGATAAATTTCCCCGTCTTTGCGACGATTATCAATTTCACCTTCCCAATATCCATTATGGAGAAGATTGGCCCAAATCTGCTGATAAAAAATGATGCCATGGCGACCGGATTTGAGAAACGAAGGATTTTTGCCAATGGCTTCAGCAGCGGTATAACCGGTAATTGCTTCGAAAGCACCGTGAACGCTGAGAATATGGTGATGTGCGTCAGTGATGAAACCACCTCCCGGCAACTTGAAGCCCGTAGCGAGGTTACCCGGTGATTCCTCTCCGTATGCTTTCGTTGTATTATTTTGGTTAGTTTGCTGGGTATCAACAGACATATCTGATTAACTTTTTATGTTTTTTAGATGAGACCGCTTCAATTTATCAACGAATTGGGTAATTTTTTGGGTTATACACCCACCCTCCTTTGCAGAATACCTCATGCAACGTTCTATGTACAAGCGCTTTTCAGAGGTGATGTCAAAGTATTTGTAAGGACATGCGATCCCAATAGCTTAATATTGTCATCAGGACGGCCGTAATAATTTGATTTTATTTATTAAGTTTCTATTTTTATTGTGTAAAAAATTAACTCAATATGAATGTGGCATGAAAAAAGCCCGCAACCCTTATGTTTACCGGGTTGAACGGGTTTTTCTTTTGTTGTCTGGGAACAGTTAAAACAGTGTCTTGGTGGAGGTAAGCGGGATCGAACCGCTGACCTCTTGCATGCCATGCAAGCGCTCTCCCAGCTGAGCTATACCCCCGAAAGCCGATTATTATAATTTAACTTGCTCATTTCTGCAAATGATTACTTTTTATCCTTTTCCCTTGCTGGTTTAAAACCCCGGCCTTCAGGCTGGCAGGAGCGCCGAACCCCGCCCTGACTAAATATCCACCGGCCTGAAGGCCGGTGACCTCATTGCTGTCAAAAAATACACGAATGAAAAGCTTTAACCCGAATTATTACTGATCTTCACCCTCTCCCCGCATCACGCGACGAATAATGTCGGTGCCGAAGCCACGAGCTTGCAAATAACGCCATTGCCTGGCTCGCCCGGTTTGTGTCTGTGGCAATTCAGTAAATTTTTTTTGCCAGACCGTTCGCGCACGCGCCAACTCTGTGGTCTGCAAGAAGTCTGCCGCCGCAGTCAACAAGGACTCGTCGATACCTTGCAAACGTAATTCATATAATATTTTCTGACTGCCATAGCGCATCTGTCTGGCGTGCAAACGAGCATCCACATAACGCTGATCTGACAAGTAACCATCAACTTGCAATTTATCCAACAGCCGAAGTAACACGGTTTCATCTTCAGCCCAGGGACCTAGTTTGCGCATCAATTCCTGGCGACTGTATTCACGACGCGATAAGGCATCAAACGCTCGCGCACTTAAGGATCTTTCTCGACTTGCCGGGTTTGTCCCTGCTTCCGAATTGGCTCGGCAAGCTGTTGATTCATGGTGCGCTTCAGATGAATAACGGTTGAATGGGGCTTCCTGATCGGATTCGTTTCGTGCAGGCCTGGTTTCCAATGGGTTTGGACCAGTTTTTTGCTCAAGTTGTTGTGATGGATTGCTACGTGCATGTTCACGCAGCATGGCCTCCAATGCCAGGACATGTGCGGATTTTTCCTGAGTGGGTACGCAAGCACGATCACCTTGCATCTTCTCCCCACGCTGATCATTGTTTCCGGTCATACACAGGCGCTTTGTCAAGTTAATCGACAGAATCGCTTGTGCTCGCTGCCGCCATTGGAGAAATATTCAAAGCGTCGCGCACTTTGTTTTCGATTTCACGCGCGATTTCCGGATGCTCGCGCAAATACTCGCGAGAGTTGTCTTTACCCTGTCCAATTTTTTCACCATTATAGGCGTACCAAGCACCTGATTTATCTACGATTTTACTGATAACGCCCAGTTCAATAATTTCGCCTTCGCGTGAAATTCCCTCACCGTAAAGAATATCAAATTCCGCCTGTTTAAATGGTGGTGCCACTTTATTTTTCACCACTTTCACCCGTGTTTCCGAACCGACAATTTCTTCGCCCTTTTTGATTGCTCCGATACGGCGAATATCAAGGCGTACAGAGGCGTAAAATTTCAGCGCGTTGCCTCCCGTCGTGGTTTCCGGGTTGCCAAACATCACACCGATTTTCATACGAATCTGGTTGATAAATATCACCAGGGTATTGGTACGTTTGATGTTACCGGTTAATTTACGCAAAGCCTGGCTCATCAAGCGGGCCTGTAGCCCCATGTGCGAATCACCCATTTCACCTTCAATTTCCGCCTTGGGTGTCAATGCAGCCACCGAATCGATCACCACAATATCTACTGAACCGGAACGCACCAGCATATCGGCAATTTCCAGAGCCTGTTCGCCGGTATCGGGTTGCGAGATCAATAAATCAGAGGTGTTTACCCCCAATTTCTGTGCATATTGCGGATCCAAAGCGTGTTCAGCATCGATAAATGCAGCAGTACCCCCCAATTTTTGCATCTCTGCGATGACTTGCAAGGTCAAGGTGGTTTTCCCTGACGATTCTGGTCCATAAATTTCCACGATACGTCCACGGGGCAAACCGCCAACACCCAAGGCAATATCCAATCCAAGCGAACCTGTTGATACCACTTGAATATCGTTTGCTACCTCGCCATCACCCAAACGCATGATGGAACCTTTGCCAAAAGTTTTTTCAATTTGCGCCAAAGCAGCTGCTAGCGCCTTACTTCTGTTTTCATCCATAAAAACCTCTTATTAATAATAAATATTGTAGAGCATACCACAGCTTCGCCATCTGGCTTAAGGCTCATTAATAACAGTCTGTTTATTCGTGCGCCTTAAGCAACTCAATTAAACCTTGTAAGACCGCCGCCACCGCTTGTGCACGCACCGCTTCACGGTCTCCCAAAAAATAACTGGTGGTTTGCATGCCCGTTCCATCATCCATCAGCCAAGCCAAACAGACCATACCTACCGGTTTATCGGCCGTACCGCCTCCAGGGCCAGCAACACCTGATACAGCCAGCGCAACATTGGCGGCACTGCATTCTATGGCGCCACTGGCCATTTCTTTCACCACGATTTCGGACACTGCGCCATAGTCTGTCAGACTCTCGGCCAGAACACCCAGTTGCATCTGTTTAGCTGTATTGCTGTAAGTGATAAACCCGCCAACATACCATGCAGAACTGCCGGGCACAGCCGTAATCACCTGACCAACCCAACCACCCGTGCATGATTCGGCGGTCACCAGCACACGCCCGCTAGCTTGCAACAATTGTCCGGCGTGCTCTGCTAAACGATACAACTCAGCATCAGTTGGGCGCATTTTTTCTCCACGTATTAACTCCACCACTTTTGGATACTAAATATCACCAGCACAGTAAAAACTGCCGCCAATACATCATCCAACATCACACCCATTGCATTTTTACAACGGCTGTCCACCCATGAAATGGGCCAAGGTTTCCAAATATCAAATAATCTGAACAGCACAAACGCCAACAACACCCAAAGAGGTCGTGCCGGTGTGACAGCCAGCACCAGGAAAAAAGCGGCGATTTCATCCCATACAATACCACCATAATCCACTTCACCCAGCGCTCGACCCGTGACATCGCAAGCCCACACGCCCACAACCAGTGCCGCAATCAGGACCGCATACATCAGCGGCATGGGCAACCAGACCACTAAAGCATAATACAGAGGAATCGCAACCAGCGTACCCGCCGTACCAGGTGCGACCGGTGACAAACCACTGCCAAAACCGAATGCCAGAAAGTGTGCGGGATGACGCAAAACAAAATGCCAGTCTGGCGCACTGATTTGAGTGGTATGCTGGACATTTGACATCATTAAGTGGCCTGAAAATGATCGTATCCGGCGTATCCGGCCAGTATGTCACGACCAAAATCATCTCGCACGCGCAAGCCAGTACCTGCTTCAATGTATCCGATCGCGGTGAGTTTCAGATCCAGTTTTATACCAAGATCAATCATTTTGCTTGTCGCCGATGCGGGTGCCGTAAAACACAATTCATAATCATCTCCCCCGGATAACGCACACTGTTGCAACATGGGTTTATCAGCCACCTTCGCCGCTTGTTGGTGCATAGGAATATGTTTATAATCAATAACTCCAGCCAAGCCGGAAGCCTGCAAAAGATGTCCCAGATCGGCAACGAGGCCATCTGATATATCAATTGCGCTGTGCGCAATACCACGCAAAGCGATACCCAAAGCCACCCTTGGAACAGGTCGATGTAAACGCTGTGCAAACTCGTCTGTTAGGCGGGCATCCAAAACCAACCGATTTTGTAACGAGGCCAAAGCCAACGCTGCGGTGCCTAATTCACCGGATACCCACACGGTATCACCAATTTGCGCGCCATTTCTACGCAGTGCCGGGCTTGAACGGTGCCGAGCTGGTGTAAAGGGCGCGCCATCACGCTGCGGTATATTTGAATGACCGGACTGGAATGAAGCGGGTTCTGACATGACGTTAAGCGGCACCTCACCAATGACGGTCAAAGTCATGCTTAAATTACCGCGAGTGGTGTCTCCCCCCACTAAATCAATCTGATATTGTTCTGCGCATTGGTACAATCCTGCAGAAAATCGCTCCAGCCATACCGGCTCGACATGGGGTAAAGTCAAGGCCAGTGTCACCCAGCGAGGTGTCGCGCCCATCGCTGCCAAATCGGACAAATTAACTGCCAATGCTTTCCATCCCAGACAAAAAGGATCTGCATCGGAAAAAAAATGAATGCCCGCGACCAGCGTATCACTGGATACTGCCAGACAGTGGTCAGCAGTGGGTTGCAGCAGGGCCGCATCATCGCCCACCCCTAACAATGCCGAAGGCGCCGGGCGCGAAAAATAGTGTTGAATCAAGTCAAATTCTGCCGACATTACCCTATCGCTTCCAATTGGCGCTGTGTCGGGATAAATCCCGACCTACAAAAAACGACATGCTATAGATTTAGATGTAAATCCGACTTCGGTCAGGATAAACCCTGATCCACAAAAAAATGCATGTTATGAATTTAAATGCAGATCGGACTTCAGTTCGACAGTGCTACAGATCCAGGCGCAGGTTCGACTTCAGTCCGACAATACCATTTCCTAACGCATTTTACGTGGCACAACTTCCTCGCCACGGATCGCTACCGCCAATTTGTCCATCACACCATTTACGTATTTATGTCCATCCACACCACCAAAGGTTTTAGTCAGCTCGACCGCTTCATTGATCACTACACGATAAGGCACTTCCGGGTGATTCAGCAGCTCTTCTGCACCCAACAATAATACTGCATGTTCCACCGGACTCAGTACCTGCATCGGGCGGTCCACAAACGCTGCGATACGCACATCCAGCTCATCCACCGAACCAATTACCCCTTGCATCAGCGCCAGGCACCATTCCTCATCCAAATCGGCATATTCTTCCCGCTCGCGCATTTGTTGTGCCAATTGCGTGATACTTTGATGATTTAATAGCCATTGGTAGATGCCCTGAACGGCAAATTCACGCGCCCGATGCCGATTTCCGCTCATAATTTTCCCAAAAGATTGGCCATTTCGATGGCGCAAGCGGCTGCTTCTGCACCTTTGATCGTTGTGCGCTCATGCGCCTGCTCATCAGTTTCCGTTGTCAACACCGCATTGGCAACCGGAACGCCTGTATCCAGCTGGACGCGCGTAATACCACTGGCCATTTCGTTGGCCACAATTTCAAAGTGATAGGTTTCACCACGTACCACAGCACCGATAGCGACCAGAGCATCAAATTTTCCACTCAAAGCCATCTGACGTAGCGCCAGCGGAATTTCCAGGGCGCCCGGCACAGTAAGCAAAACGGTATTCTCCGGCTTAACCCCATGCTGACGTAAAGCCTGTGCACACGATGCCAGCAGTCCATCGCAAATGTCGCGGTTAAAGCGACTCATAACTAAACCAATTCGTAAGCCGCTGCCATTGAGATCGATTTCGATTTCTTTTATGCCGTCGTAATTACCCACTATTTATTTTCCTTCTGTGTCTGCTCGCTGTCCTCATCATAACCCAGCACCTCAAGACCAAAACCTACCAATGAAGGCATTTTACGTTGAGTGGCTAACAAACGCATTTTTCCTACACCCAAGTCCTTCAGGATTTGCGCGCCTGTACCATAGGTCCGTGCATCCCACTTTTGTATCGCTTTGGGTTGATTGTCGGGCAAAGCATGTGCCAGCAAGTCATCAGCAGATTCTGTTCGGTGCAACAGCACCAGCACACCTCGCCCAGCTGCATTGATTTTTTTCAACGCGCCACCCAGGCTAAAGGTATGTACCGGATTGTCCAGCTCCAGCGCATCCATGATGGATACCGGCTCATGCACCCGTACCAATGTAGGCTCGTTCGCAATGATTTCGCCTTTCACCAAAGCCAAATGCGCCCCGCCTGTCACCGTTTCCCGATAGGCCACCAAACGGAAATCGCCAAAGGGTGTGCTGATAGGACGGCTTCCCACACGCTCAACCAGACAGTCGTGTTGGCTGCGGTAATGAATCAGGTCAGCAATGGCACCAATTTTTAATCCATGTTCCTTCGCATACACCACCAAATCGGGGAGACGTGCCATATTGCCGTCTTCTTTAAGAATTTCACAGATGACCGCTGCGGGCTCCAAGCCGGCCAGAGCAGCCAAATCACACCCTGCTTCAGTATGTCCGGCACGGATGAGCACGCCGCCGGGCTGCGCACGCAGGGGGAAAACATGACCGGGCTGAATAATATCCGTGGGTTTGGCATGACGTGCCACAGCGGCCTGTATCGTACAGGCGCGGTCTGCCGCTGAAATACCGGTGGTCACGCCGGTAGCTGCCTCAATGGAGATGGTAAAAGCAGTATGATTCGGCGTCTGGTTATCCGACACCATTTGACGCAAATCCAATTGTCGGCAACGCTCGTCGGTCAAGGTCAGGCAAATTAAACCTCGTCCATACCTGGCCATAAAATTAATGGCATCGGGTGTGGCGAATTGTGCTGCCATGACCAGATCGCCCTCATTTTCCCGGTCTTCTTCATCTACCAGGACCACCATTTTGCCAGCCTTAATGTCGGCAATAATGTCTTCTATCGGGCTTAAACTCATTGTTATAGTGCCTTGTAATAATTGAATTAACGATTGTAATTCAGAATGCGTTCCGCATAACGGGCCATTACATCCACTTCCAGGTTGACCTGGCTTGCTGTCGTCAACACATGTAAATTGGTGTGATTTAAAGTATGAGGAATGAGGTTAATCGAAAAATCCGTTTTGTTCACGTCATTGACTGTCAAGCTGACACCGTTAATCGCCACAGATCCCTTTGTCACAATATATTGCGCCAGCGTCTCCGGTGCGCGAATAACCAGCTCCATACAATCCCCCACTGGCTCGAAACGCAGAACGGTACCCACGCCATCCACATGTCCGGAAACCAAATGTCCACCCAAACGGTCCTCTAACCGCATGGCTTTTTCCATATTGATCAAGGCATCCGGTGCAAAGCCTGTCGTACAACGTAACGTTTCTGCAGACACATCCACTGAAAATTCTGCAGAATGGGCTTCTATCACTGTCAAACACACTCCGTTACAAGCAATGGAATCACCCAATGCCACGTCGTCCATCGCCAAACCGCCCGTCGCCAGCGTAAGTCGCGCATCCACACCTTTGTTTTCAACCCTTACCACTCGACCAACTGATTGGATAATTCCGGTAAACATTTCACTTTTCTTTCGGTAAACAATACAGCCAGATCAATTAATTAAAGTTAGTTATCTGGTTAGAACCCAGGCTGTGGTGTCAACAGATGGGTCTTTCGCAGGGCAGACTTTATCCTTTTTCCTTGCTGGTTTAAAACCACGGCCTGAAGGCCGGTGACCTCATTGCTGGGTGTGAATTGCCGGATTAAAATCCAGCCACACTTCACGCTCAATTCAAAATTGTACTTAATCGGCATGTTCAATGGACGCAGAGGTATAAACTTCCTGTACATCATCCAGAATTTCCAGCGCATCCAGCAATTTTTGCATGGTCACAGCCTCGTCGCCACTGAGTTCAATTTCGTTCTGTGGTTTCATGCCCACTTCCGCATACTCGGCTTTGAAACCCGCCACATCCAGGGCCTGTTTGATCGCATGCAAAGCATATGGCGGTGTAATCACTTCAAAACTGCCATCCTCCTGGCTCAATACGTCATCTGCACCGGCTTCCAGTGCAGCCTCCATGAGCGCATCTTCATTGACACCCGGGGCAAACAAGAGTTGCCCGCAATGCGTAAACTGAAACGCGACACAACCGTCCGTACCCATATTCCCGCCATATTTGGTGAATGCATGACGCACGTCCGCTACTGTGCGTACCTTGTTGTCTGTCAGGCAATCCACCATGACCGCCGCGCCGCCTATGCCGTAACCTTCGTAGCGAATTTCTTCATAATTCACCCCTTCCAGCTCGCCGCATCCGCGCTTGATCGCACGTTCCACGGTGTCTTTAGGCATGTTGTTGTCATAGGCCTTGTCCATGGCCAAACGCAAACGCGGATTGGTACCGGCATCGCCGCCGCCCAGTTTCGCTGCAACCGTAATTTCTTTGATTAAACGTGTGAAAATTTTACCGCGTTTGGCGTCTGTTGCCGCCTTTTTGTGCTTGATATTTGCCCACTTGCTATGCCCAGACATAATCCCCTCTTGACCCAACATTTAACTTGGCGATTGTACCACCAACCGACGAAAGAACGTCTTTAAAAAGACGACTTTATTATGTCGACCATCTGGTATTTGATTGAAATATTACTCTCTCCCCACAGGAGGGAAGGTAACGAAATCTCGCTATGCGAGTTTCACGCTAACGGGTATCTCACATGTCATTCACGTAGCGATCACCACGCAATTACGCCCTTGCATTTTCGCCTTGTACAAAGCAGCGTCAGCCTTTCCAAGAAAAAGCCGCCCAGATGTTTCTTCATCCTGCGAAGATGCTGATTGCAACTGTGCCACCCCCATAGAAACAGTCATGCGTATGGGCATGGTTTGCCCAATTTGAAATTCAAACTCAGCAAAGGCTGCTCTTACCCGCTGGGCAATTTCATCTGCAAAGGCCACAGTCGTTTCCGGCAACACCGCTACGAACTCCTCGCCGCCATACCGGGCAAAACTATCGCTACCGCGTAACTCTGAACGAATTAACCTGGCAACCTGTTGCAACACCAAATCACCCGCCTGATGGCCCCACTTATCATTCACATGTTTAAAATAATCCAAATCGAACATAATTAATGACAAGGCCTGCTTGTGGCGCAAAGCATGACTCACCGCTTCTGCTAAACGCACATCAAAATAACGCCGATTATTCACCTGTGTTAAAGCATCCAGCCAGCTGGACCGCTCCAGCTTTTCAAAATACAACGCATTTTCAAGACACATCACCACAAAAGACGCCATGCGTTCAAGGAAATAAGTGCCATTATTGCTGGAAAACCGGTTTAAACTGTCACTGGCCAAATGCAGTCCACCCAGTAGACGCCCTTGCCGTACCAAAGGCAACAAGGCTACAGAACAGGGTGGACGTTGCAATGGGGTAAACAATAAACCATGCCGTTCAGCATCAAATCGGGTTAATACCGGCGATATGCCTTGGGAATAATGCGATTCACAGAACTTTGCATCACATGCCAAAATCAGACCCATGAACGAGAAATAACGAATCAATTCCTCACCCAAAACGAATGTCCACTGTTTTTCATAGTCAAACAGGACTAAAGTCACTGCATCCAGAGAAAAATTATTCGGAAAATCCTGCAACAGGATCAACAACAGCTGCTCGACTGTGCGAGCGGCCATCAATTGTTGTTCCAAGTGTCCAAATTTAATTAATTTTTTTTCATTTTCCCGAGCTTTGGCCAGCAGCACCTGAAACTGCTGGTAAATCACACGATCTTTCACGCCTTGTCTCCCCCAGTGCCCGAGTGTGATCAACAGACCGCTTTTAAACAAGCTGTACCGTCGCGCTATCGGTGCATGCCATTTTACATCGTGTTAAAATTTCCGCAAAAGTGACGGGGAAATACTGGCACTCGCGCACCTTGAAATTGCAAATAACTGGCTCGTTTAATTAGTTATGTGCAATATAGCGTGTAGGGTCGGCAATGCCGGCCTGTTCAAATCCTTGGCGTCGCAAGCGGCAGGCATCACAGCGACCACAAGCGTTTCCATGTTCATCAGCCTGATAACAGGAAACGGTTAAGGAATAATCCACGCCTAAGGCAGTACCAAGACGAACGATGTCCGTTTTTGACAAATGTTGTAAAGGGGCGTGAATACGGACAGGATGGCCTTCAACCCCTGCCTTGGTGGCCAAACTGGCCATGTGAGAAAATGCAGCAATGTATTCGGGACGACAATCGGGATAACCAGAATAATCCACCGCATTGACGCCAATAAACAAATCTTCGCTGCCCAAGACCTCGGCCCATGCCAAAGCCACAGACAACATGATGGTGTTGCGTGCAGGTACGTAGGTAACCGGAATATCGGAGGCGGTTGCATTCACCACTACTTTTTCCGATGAAACGGGCACGGCAATGCGCGCATCGGTCAGTGCTGAGCCGCCAAACAAAGACAAATCCAGATGAAAAACCCGATGTTCTGTCGCGCCGAGCGCTTCCGCAACACAGCAACTGGCGGCAATTTCAGCCCGATGCCGCTGACCGTAATCAAAACTCAATGTATGGCAAGCATAGCCAGATTGTTGCGCTTGCGCTAACACCGTAGCCGAATCCAGTCCACCAGACAACAACACCACGGCTGGTTTTATCATCTTAAATCACCTTCCTCGCGCATCATTCCACAACAATTTATGCAATTGCAACTGCAAACGCACCGGCAAATGATCGCGCAGTATCCAATCCGCCAACAGACCGGCATTCATGCCGTGTACAGGGGAAAACAACAGCGGACAACGTGCAGCGAGATCATATTTTTGCAAAATACCGCGTGCCCACTGGTAATCGGCCTCATCAACAATGACAAACTTGAGTTCATCGTACGCAGTCAGAAGTGTCAGATTTTCCCAGCGATTTTTCTCCACCTCGCCGGAACCTGGTGTTTTCACATCAACGATTCGCGCGACACGCGCATCGACACCGGAAATATCCAAAGCACCGCTGGTTTCCAGCGATACATCGTAACCTGCATCACACAGCGCGCGCAGCAAACTCAAGGCTTCACGTTGTGCCAAAGGCTCTCCACCAGTCAAGGTCACATAACGTACCGGGTACAGTGCAACTTGCGCCAAAATTTCTGTGACGGCAAGGCGCTCGCCGCCCTGAAAAGCGTAAGCGGTATCGCAATAGCCGCAACGCAACGGGCAACCAGTTAAGCGCACAAATACCGTGGGGAAACCGGAACGACTGGTTTCCCCTTGCAAGGAATAAAAAATCTCGGAGACGCGCAACACTTCAGACATGACAGCACCTCACTTTACGAGGCGCTCTGCAAGAGCTGCAAGCGTTTTTTCCCCATTGCCCCAGCAGAAGAATCCGGATATTTTTTGATTAAATTTTGCAACGTATTGTGCGCATTGTCCAAATCACCCATTTCAATTTGTGCGCTGGACAGGTTCAGTAACGCATCAGGCACTTTAGGACTCTGGGGATAAACCTTGATCAGTTTTTGTTGGGCAAGCGCTGAATTTTTAAAATCTTTCAGGGAAAAATAAGCATTGCCTATCCAGTATTGCGCACTCGCAGACAAGGAATCATGCGGGTAGCGCTTCAGAAATTGATTGAAGCTGTTGATCGCACCCTTGTAATCACCCTGTTTGAATTGGGTCAGTGCGGCTTGATAGGCCTGTGCTTGCGGGGTGGTAGTGTTATCTACGGTTGGTGCGGATGAAGCATTGCCGGTATCTGCAGCAGGTACAGGTGTCGTGGACATACCGCCTTGTGGCAAGGCGCGCAGACGAGCATCCAAATCCTGATACATGTCAGTTTGGCGTTTTTCTGCAAGCGCCAATTCATGGGTTTGCTCATCTATTTGACCATGCATCGTGGCCAAATCGGCTTTCAGCGCATCAATCTGCGACTGCAAACTTAATACCGCAGCCGCTTGGGACTGTGGTTCCAAAACAGATAAACGTTGATTCACGGCATCTACCTGTTGCTGGATGGCGGACAGGCGATTCGCCGACTCGTCATCCATGGCTTGCGCTGGCATCACCAGCGCAAGCCCAAGCAGCCCGCACATCAAACGTGCGACAGACTGATTATGCATGACGCTTACTCGCTTTGATACACAATATCGGTGCGACGGTTTTTAGCCCAAGCTGCCTCGTCATTGCCAGTCGCCACTG
>JAJYYK010000014.1 GCA_021801025.1 Pseudomonadota bacterium
TCATCGGGACGATGCGTGCGCATTGGGCCAGTGGTTGCATGGCGAGGGGGAACATCAACATGGCACTCGCCCCACATTCACCCATCTGAAAACCGTACACCAGGATTTTCATCGCAGCGCAGGCACAGTTGCCGACGCCATCAACGCGGGGCAAACCGACAAGGCGCAGCGCATGCTGGGTTCAGGAACCGACTTTGCTGAGACCACTGAACGCGTATTAACCGCTATCCAAACCTTAAGACGAGAAATAAAATAACGATACCATTTCCGTCAGGAGCATGAAATGTCACGTTGTAAAGTGTCATTACAGATGTTAATCGATGCCATGCCCGATGCGGTGTGCTTGAAGGACGTTGAAGGTCGCTGGCAGTTCACCAATCAAACAGCCAGGCAGATATTCCGGCTGCACGATATGTCCTGGCTGGGTAAAACCGAAGAAGACCTGGCGGCGTTGCAACCCGCATTCCGTATCGGTCACGAAGCTTGCGAGGTGAGCGACGAAGCAACCTGGCAGGCCGGACATCCGTTGGCGGGTGAGGAAAACTTTGTCGGGGAAGACGACCGATACATGACCGTAGAGACGCGCAAAGTGCCGATGTACGACCACATGGGGCAACGCAACCTGTTGATGGTTATTCGGCGCGACATCACCGAACGCAAGCAATATGAAACAAAACTCCACCTCATCGCCAGCGTATTTACCCATGCCCGCGAAGGTATAGTCATCACTTCTGTTGACAATACAATCATTGAAATCAATGACGCCTTTAGTCGCATCACGGGTTACGGCCGTGATGAAGTGATTGGCAAAAATCCGCGCATCGTCAGTTCCGGTCATCATGGGAAACAGTTTTACGCTGCGATGTGGCGCGATCTGAACGAAAATGGGTACTGGTCGGGTGAAATTCAGAACCGGCGCAAAAACGGCGAGGTGTATGACGAGCGTCTTGCCATCAGCGCCGTACGCGACAAGCAGGGGAACATCGAACACTATGTGGGCATGTTTTCTGACATCAGTGCACTCAAGGCGTATGAGCGGCAAATCGAACGGATTACCTACTATGACGCACTGACCAATTTACCCAACCGTGCGAGGCTGGCTGAGCGACTGCAACAAAGTATGGCTCAGGCCCGGCAATGCGGACAACGGCTGGCAATCGTCTATATCGATCTGGACGATTTCAAAGTGGTTAATACCCGGCATGGGCTGGAAATCGGCGACCAATTGCTGGTGGGGGTGGCCACGCGCATGAAGCAGGCTTTGCGGGAAAACGATATGCTCGCCCGTATGGGCGGCGACGAATTTGTCGCCGTGCTCAGCGACCTCGACAGCATCGAAGCCAGTACACCGATACTCAGTCGCTTGCTCACTGCCGCTGCTCAACCGGTATATCTCCACGATACCCTGCTCCAGCTTTCAGCCAGTCTTGGTGTCACCTTTTACCCGCAGGAAGAAGACATTGAAGCGGATCAACTGCTGCGCCAGGCCGATCATGTCATGTATCAGGCCAAACTGGCCGGAAAGAACCGTTACCATATCTTCGATACCCAACAGGATCGCGGTATTCGTGGACATTACGAAAGCCTGGAACGCATCCGTTGCGCGCTGACCGGGCACGAATTCGTGCTGCATTACCAGCCCAAGGTGAATATGCGCACAGGAACAGTCGTCGGTGCCGAGGCACTGATTCGCTGGCAACATCCGGAGAAAGGGCTATTGCTGCCGGCAGCCTTCCTGCCCGTGATCGAAAATCATCCGCTGTTCGTCGAAATGGGAGAATGGGTGGTCGACACCGCTTTGACCCAGATGGATATCTGGCATGCCGCAGGACTGGATATCCCGGTGAGCGTCAATGTCGGCGCCTGCCAGTTGCGGGAACCAAACTTTGTCGAGCGCCTGCACGCGCTGTTGACTGCACATCCGAACATCGGGGCAGGCGAGTTAGAACTGGAGTTGCTGGAAACCAGTGCACTGGAAGACATGGCTCGCGTCTCCCATGTGATCGAGCGCTGCAGGAAAATTGGGGTGTTGTTTTCCCTGGACGATTTTGGCACCGGTTACTCTTCACTGAGCTATCTGAAGCACCTGCGGGTTGCCATGCTCAAGATTGACCAAAGCTTCGTGCGCGACATGCTCGGCGACCCTGACGATCTGGCGATTTTGGATGGTGTGATCGGCCTGGCCGCCGCCTTCCGCTGCAAGGTCATTGCTGAAGGTGTGGAAACCGTGGAACATGGCGAGATGTTGTTGCAACTCGGCTGCGAACTGGCTCAGGGCTATGGCATCGCACGTCCCATGCCCGCACATGAGATTCCCGGCTGGGCAGCGACCTGGCGGCCCGATCCGGTTTGGGCTGATCGGCCTGCAGTGAGTCGCGATCATCTGCCGCTACTCTTTGCAGGCGTCGAGCACCGCGCCTGGGTTGCTGGCATAGAAGACTTTCTCAAAGGCAAGAGCGAAACACCCCCGCTGGATCCTCACGAATGTCGCCTGGGCGCACGGCTGGACAGCGAAGAGGCTGCTCACCATGGTTCGCAACCCACTTTCCGCGAGATCAAACAGTTGCACCAGCAAGCCCATACACTGGCACTGAATTTGCTCGCGCTTCATACCGAAAGCAGAAAATCGGAGGCGCTGGCAAGGCTAAGCGAACTCCATGCCCTGCGAGACGATTTGCTTGTAAAGTTAAGAAGTGTCGTATTGGCGCTGTAATCAGAAAAAAAGAATAAACAAATTAAAAAGCGTTTACGAAATGAATTCGTAAACGCTTGAGTTATCTTTGTTCCTTGCTGGTTTAAAACCTTATTACCTGGTCGGGGCGAGAGGATTTGAACCTCCGACCACTTGCACCCCATGCAAGTACGCTACCAGGCTGCGCTACGCCCCGAATTTTCTATTATAGCAAACTACTCATCGAAAATGAAGTAGCTTGCAGCCGAGAACTTGTTCGTGGGACAAAACAACAGGTTCAAGCGGCAGACGAGGGCGCAAGAAGAGACAAAATAGCCAGAATTTCTTGCCGGACAAGCTGATAATCGATACCCGAATCAGTATTGATATGGGTGCCGGATTGAATCGGCGGCGCAGACTCTGCGACAGATTCAGCGGCAGACAATTCCACACCATCGAGTCGCAACCGCGCCCCATTAATTGTAAAACCATGTCCATAGAGCAACTCACGAATACGCCGTATCAACAACACCTCATGATGTTGGTAATAACGACGATTTCCGCGTCGCTTGACCGGTTTTAATTGTGAGAACTCTTGCTCCCAGTAGCGAAGCACATGCGGCTTAACTTCACACAACTCAGCAACTTCGCCGATAGTGAAATAGCGTTTCGCGGAGATGGGTGGCAGTTCACTGCTGGGTCGGTATTCCGCCATAATTGGATTCAACCAATGCTTTCAGTTTATTGCTCGGATGAAAAGTCACCACACGCCGGGCTGTGATCGGCATATCTTCCCCGGTCTTCGGGTTACGTCCGGGACGTTGTGGTTTGTCACGCAGCTGAAAATTACCGAAACCCGATAATTTAACGGTATCCGAGGCTTCCAGTGCGTTACGGATTTCCTCAAACATACCTTCAACCATATCTTTGGCCTCGCGCTTGTTCAGGCCCACTTCTTCATACAATAAATCAGCCAATTCGGCTTTAGTCAATGTCATAGTTACCTCAAGAACGTAATTGTGCGCCAAATTGGCGTTGCATTAAATCAGTCAACTGGACGACAGCCGCGTCCACCTCACCATCCGTTAATGTTTTGTGATTGTCTTGCATGTGCACACTAAATGCAAGACTTTTTTTATCGTAATCAATGTGTTTTCCCCGATAACTGTCAAATAATGCAATTTCTGTCACATAAGGCACATTTGCCGCACGCAAATGATTGAGGATGGTTTGCGCCGACACATCCTGACCGACAATGACCGCCAAATCTCGCCGTACGGCCTGAAATCGTGACATCGCGCAATATCGGGGAAGCTCGCGCAACAAGAGCGGCTCAACATTCATCTCAAAAACGATGGGCGCACTGCCCCACTGCCTGCGACGCACCAATTCCGGATGCAAAGCGCCAAGCCAGCCAATAACCTGATTATTCAGCACAAGCTGACCGCTTTGTCCGGGGTGCAACGCTGGATGCTGTGCCGCAAGCACCTGCAAGGGTTCAGGCCAGCACAACGCTTCAAGGTCAGCTTTCACATCGAAAAAATCCACATTACGTGCCGTCAAACCCCATTGTTCTGGCGCAACAGACCCATAACACAAACCGCCAATACGCAGATTTTCAACAACACCGTCTCCAGCCGCCTGATAACAGCGCCCAACCTCCATCACTCGAACACGTGGCTGCCCACGATTGAGGTTGCTGTCCAACACATCCAGCACACCCCCAAACAAGGTCGATCGCATCACTCCCATCTGACTGGCAATCGGGTTTTTGAGCACAATGGCCTGGTTCTGTGGTGCCAGTTCAGTTTCCCATGCCTGATCGACAAAACTATAGGTAATGACTTCCTGGTAATCGCGGGCGGCCAGGATTTCACGCAAGCCTTCGACTGAACGCAATTGCTCCGAATGGGCCGTCATACTCAAATCCGCGCGGGGCATCTTCGGGAGGATACGATCATACCCGTACAAGCGAGCCAGCTCTTCGATCAAATCAACTTCTATCGCCAAATCAAACCGATAGCTTGGTACGCTCACTTGAAATCCGGTTTCTGTTTCTTTCAGCACACAACCCAGCCGCTGCAAAGTTTCCTGAATATCCGCGCCATCCAATGCAACACCCAAAATCCGGGCCACGCGCGCAACGCGTAAATGAATCGGCGTACGCACAGGCAATTCATGTAATACTTCGATAGCGGGATGCGCCACGCCGCCGCAAATCGATAACAGCAATTCAGCCGCACGATCAGCCGCCTGTTGTGTGGCACCGAAATCAACACCGCGCTCGAAACGAAAAGCCGCATCCGTCGCCAACCCCAATCGGCGTGCCCGCCCTGCCATAGCGTCCGGATCAAAATAGGCCGACTCCAGCAAAACAGAGGTTGTGCTTTCACTCACCGCGCTGGCCGCTCCGCCCATGATGCCGGCGATCGCTTGTGCGCCTGCATCATCGGCGATCACCAGCATATCGGCATCCAAACGGGCTTCCTGCCCATTCAGCAACACAATCGATTCCTGCGTTTGTGCCCAACGGACCCCGATCGCGCCACGGATTTTATCGGCATCGAACGCATGCAAAGGTTGCCCTGTTTCCAGCAGCACATAATTAGTCACATCCACAATGGCGCCCAAAGAGCGGACACCACTGCGCGCCAATCGTTCGCGCATCCATTCAGGCGTTGCGGCGAGTGGGTTCAAACCGTCCAGCCGTTGTACCCGATAACGGGGACACGCAACCGCTTCCACATCACCCATGTCAAATCCGGGTGCACCGCTGACTGAAACCGGGGCTGTGGGAAGGGTATGTAATTGCGCACCGGTAATCGCGGCCACTTCCCGGGCAATGCCTTGTACGCTCAGACAATCGCTGCGATTGGGTGTTAATTTAAGCGTCAGCGAGTGATCATTCAGCTGCAAGTATTCGCGCACACTCAAACCCACTGGCGCATCGGAAGGTAAAATCAGCAAACCATCGGAAACATCGGTGATGCCGAGCTCCTTGCCCGAACACAACATGCCGGATGACGCCACGCCACGCAGTTTGGCTGATTTTATTTCCATGCCGGGTAAACGTGCGCCCACGACGGCGCAAGGCACCCGCGCATCCACACACACATTCGGTGCGCCACATACGATTTGCAACCACTCTCCAGTACCCACATCAACTTGACATACCCGCAAACGGTCCGCATCGGGATGCGGTGCAACAGTGCGAACATGACCGACCACCACCCCTGAAAAATCACCTGCCACCGGCTCAATGGCCTCGACTTCCAACCCGGCCATTGTCAACACATGCGCTAAAGACGCCGTATCAAGCAACGGATTCACATACTGACGCAACCATAATTCCGAAAATTTCATACCAGATCGCCTCAGTTAAACTGCCGAAGAAATCGCAGATCATTTGTAAAAAATGCACGCAAATCATCCACCCCATAACGCAACATGGCTAAACGTTCAACGCCCATACCAAATGCAAAGGCCAAATACCGTTCACTGTCGACATGCACACTGGACAATACGTTAGGATGTACCATACCGCAACCCAACACTTCTAACCAGCCGGTATGACTGCAAACCCGACACCCCTTGCCTTCACACATCACGCAAGCAATATCCATTTCCGCAGAAGGTTCGGTAAAGGGAAAAAATGAAGGTCTAAAGCGCACCTTTAAATCATCACGCTCAAAAAACCGTTGCATGAAATCCGCTAACACGCCTTTCAGGCTCGCAAAATTCACGGTTTCATCTACCCATAAACCTTCTACCTGATGAAACATGGGCGTATGCGTCACATCTGAATCACACCGATACACCCGACCGGGCGCAATGATACGCAAGGGGGGTTCATGCGATTGTAAATAATGAATCTGCACGGGCGAGGTATGTGTACGCAGCACATGCTTTTCGTCCAGATAAAAAGTATCGTGCATCGCACGTGCGGGATGATTGGCTGGAATATTCAGTGCAGTAAAATTATAGAAATCCGTTTCGATTTCAGGGCCTTCCGCGACTTCAAAACCCAATGAGCGAAACAATGCTTCGATGCGCGCCAGCGTTTGGGTCACGGGATGCAAACCGCCCTTCCCCATGCCACGCCCTGGCAAACTCACATCAAACGCTTCTGCAGCCAACTGCTGCGTTAATTCGGCCTGATTGATTGCTGTTCTGCGCGCTTCCAGTGCAGCGATGATGCGCTCTTTGGCCTGATTGATTAAACTGCCGGCAGCCGGGCGCTGTTCAGCAGGCAAACGGCCCAATAACTTCATCTGCTCGGTCAGCAATCCTGCTTTACCCAAATAACGGGCTTTGACCTGTTCTAAATCAGCAACTTGATTAGCAGCCAAAAAATCCGTTTCCGCACTGACAATAATACTGTCTAAAGTATGCATGAATTTCCTCGCGGTTCAGTGATGCGCCCCGACTCGCACAACTCGGGGGAAGTTCGATAAAAAAAGGAGGCCAGCGGCCTCCTTTTTTGATCTAAAATAGCTGTGTCATACAGCCAGTTTGGATTTGGCCTGCTCAACCAATTGCGCGAACGCAGGTTTGTCAAAGACCGCCAAATCAGCCAGCACTTTACGATCCAGCATAATCTCGGCTTTTTTCAAACCATTCATGAATACGCTATAACGCAAACCGCACTGCCGTGCTGCCGCATTGATCCGTGCAATCCACAACGCACGGAACTGACGTTTACGTTGACGACGATCCCGATAAGCATATTGACCGGCTTTCATTACTGCCTGTTTGGCAATCCGGTAAACATTTTTACGACGACCGCGGTAACCCTTGGCCATGTCGATGATTTTTTTGTGCCGCGCATGAGCGACCACACCACGTTTAACTCTTGGCATAATCTATCTCCTTACGCGTAAGGCATCATTGCACGTACAGAACGCATATTGGTGGCATCCACCAACAGCATCCCGCGCAATTGCCGTTTGTTTTTAGTCGTTTTTTTGGTCAAAATGTGGCGCTTGAAAGCTTGACTGCGCTTGATCCCGCCACTGGCCAGCGCTTTAAACCGCTTGGCTGCACCTGATTTAGTCTTCATTTTAGGCATTACACTTACTCCTGTTTTGACAACGCTGGGCAGTTTCACTCCGAAACATTTAGGAACCCAGACATTGCCTGCACTGCGGCAGGCCTCCCGGCCTCCGTTTTGCGACACTGTCGCAAATTTTTACCGCCCCCATACCCAAAGGTACGCGGGCCGCATTTCTATCGCTTATTTTCGCTTCGGTGCAAGCACCATCACCATCTGACGGCCTTCCATTTTGGGAAACTGTTCCACAACCGCCAGTTCCTGCAAATCAGCTTCCACACGTTTAAGTTGCGCCAAACCAAATTCTTGATGCGCCATTTCTCGCCCACGGAAACGCAATGTCACTTTGGCCTTGTCACCCTCTTCCAGAAAACGGATCAGGTTGCGTAATTTAATCTGGTAATCACCCTCATCCGTACTGGGACGAAACTTGACTTCTTTGACCTGAATCTGTTTTTGCTTCAGTTTGGCTTCGTGCTGACGCTTGCTTTGCTGGTATTTATACTTACCATAGTCCATCAGCCGTGACACAGGCGGTTTGGCCAAAGGCGCAATTTCCACCAGATCAACTTCAGCTTCTTCAGCCATTTTCAACGCTTGTGCTGCGGAAAGTATCCCCAGCGGCTCGCCATCTATTCCGATGACACGAATTTCTGCACCGGTAATTTCACCGTTGACACGTGGTTCTTTATCCTGAGCGATCGCTACAACTCCTGAAAATTAAAATTAAAAAGGAGTGAGATCACTCACTCCTCGCGTTTATTGATGCAAGGCGGTTTCTGTCTTAATGCGTGTTACCAGAGCGTCGACGGGCATTTGCCCCAAGTCTTCGCCATGACGGGCTCGCACGGCCACGACATCCGCAGTCACTTCTTTATCACCCAAAATAACTTGGTAAGGTAATTTTTGTAGACTATGTTCGCGTATTTTATAGCTTATCTTCTCATTTCTCAAGTCTAAAGATGAAAAAATACCTGCGGCGATCAAAATAGCATGAATTTTTTTCGCATAATCGGCTTGCTGATCAGTAATACTCATCACCACCACTTGTTCAGGCGACAACCATGTCGGCAAGGCGCCTGCATGATGTTCGATCAGAATGCCGATAAACCGCTCCAGTGAACCGAACATCGCACGGTGCAGCATCACGGGGCGGTGACGGGCATTGTCTTCACCCACATAATTCAAATCGAACCGTTCAGGCAAATTCATATCCACTTGTAGCGTGCCGCATTGCCAATCGCGACCAATGGCATCGCGCAACACGAATTCCAGCTTCGGGCCGTAAAACGCGCCTTCCCCGGGAAATAACTCATACACCATCCCCATATGATTCAGCGCACCGGATAAAGCGCCTTCCAGCTGATCCCATACCTCGTCGCTACCGATACGGTTTTCAGGACGTGTGGACAATTTAATGCGGACCGCATCGAAACCGAAATCAGTGTAAATATCAAGAATCAAAGCCACCACATCGCGGCACTCCTGCTCCATCTGATCCAGCGTACAAAAGATATGCGCATCATCCTGCGTAAAATGACGCACCCGCATCAGGCCGTGTAGCGCACCGGAAGGCTCATAACGATGCACCTTGCCGAATTCCGCCATACGCAAAGGCAAATCACGGTAACTTTTCACCCCTTGCGCAAACATTGACATCGCACCGGGGCAATTCATGGGTTTCAGCGCAAAAACACGCTCATCTTCTGTTTGGGTAATGAACATGTTTTGGCGATAGTTTGCCCAGTGCCCCGAAGTTTCCCATAATGAGCGATCCATCACATCCGGCGTATTGACTTCCACATATCCTGCACGGGCCTGACGTTCCCGCATGTATTGAATTAGCGTCTGGAACAAACGCCAACCTTTGGGGTGCCAAAAGACAGATCCTGGCGCATTTTCTTGCAGATGGAACAAATCCAGTTGCTGACCCAACTTGCGGTGATCGCGCTTCTCGGCCTCTTCCAGCCGGTGCAGGTACGCGTCCAGATCCTCTTTTTTCGCCCAAGCCGTGCCGTAAATGCGCTGCAACATTGGATTGCGATGATCGCCTCGCCAGAAAGCACCGGCCAGCTTCATCAATTTAAAATGTTTTAACCGACCCGTAGAAGGCACATGCGGACCACGACACAAATCCGTAAAAGCGCCTTCGGTATACAGGGAAACATCCTCGCCAACCGGAATCGCCTCAATCAGCTCGGCTTTATAATGTTCGCCCAATCCCTTAAAAAATCCGATCGCCTCATCACGCGGCAACACCCGGCGCGTCACCGGAACATCCTGTCGCGCCAACTCAAGCATCTTGCGCTCAATGACCTGCAAATCTTCCGGCGTAAATGGGCGCGGCGAAGCAAAGTCATAATAGAAGCCGTCTTCAATCACTGGCCCGATGGTCACCTGCACATCCGGGTACAGCGATTTCACCGCATAGGCCAACAAATGTGCGGTTGAATGACGAATGACATCCAACCCGTCCGCATCCTTATCCGTCACAATGGCCAATCGCGCATCATGTTCAATCGAATAACCGGTGTCCACCAAACGGCCATCCACACGACCGGCCAGGGCCGCTTTCGCCAACCCGGCACCAATTGACGCGGCCACATCGGCCACGCTGACTACATGATCAAAGACTCGAACAGAGCCATCAGGTAAAGTAATTTGCGGCATGATCACCTTCTCCGAAACGCAAAAAAGCGCGGATATTTGCCGCGCTTTTTTAACCAACATTGCAATATTATAAAATCCTGGTAGGACCGACTGGAATCGAACCAGCGACCTTTGCCATGTCAAGGCAACGCTCTAACCAGCTGAGCTACGGTCCTGCATACCGGCTTGCAGTTGGTCTTCAAAAAACCGACTGCCGGAACCTGTAAAGAGGCGAAAGGATACTACACCGTCCAAAAATCAGCAAGGAAAAATATTTGCCAGCGTCAGCGCTGAAGCACAACGCGCCTTGCATGCGGCACCCGGGCGGGATACCATGCAGCTCAAACATGGTTTGATTGTGTCAGTGCGACAGGCACACGCGCCGAACCGCTTGAACAGATCCGGGAGAAATGATGCAGTACATTGAAGCGTTCAACCGCAGCCTGTTTTTACGCATCAACGGTGGCAACGGCACACCGGCCTGGTTGATCCAGATGGCCACCGTCATTGCCAACGACCTCATCGATCTGATCCCGTTGCTCTTGCTGGGTATGTGGCTGTGGGGCGGCAACTCACGCCGCAATCTGGCAATCAAGGCATGTCTGGTCGCCCTGCTGGCGCTCGGCGTCAATCAGGCGATCGGTTTGGTCTGGCAGCATCCGCGGCCCTTTATGATCGGACTCGGCCATACCTGGATACCGCACGCAGCCGATTCCTCTTTCCCCAGCGACCACATGACTGTATTTGCCAGTATCGGTCTGACCTTGCTGTTTGGCGGCGCATTTCGACTGGCAGCCGCCATCTGGACAGCAGGCATTGCCGTTGCCTGGGCACGGGTGTTTCTGGGCGTACATTTCCCGCTGGATATGGTGGGTGCCGTCGCGGTGGCCAGTGCAGCCCATGTGGTCATCTCGCCACTGTGGCGGAGAGTTGGCAATGCTGTCACCCATGCGGCCGAACAGATGTACCGTACAGTCCTGGCGCATCCAATTGCTGCCGGATGGATTCGGCGCTAACCACGCGATGTGACGCACCCCCAAAAAATACCCGCCATGAAAAAACTGTTCGATGAGAAAAGCATACACATCGCCTTTGAGATCAGTCTTGCGTTCAAAGGGGTGTTTGCACTGACGGAAATCGCTGCCAGCATGTTTACCTGGTTCGTGACCAAACCATTTCTGCTCAATCTGGTGCGCGCTGTCACACAGGCGGAATTAACGGAAGACCCTCGCGACTTCGTTGCCAATTACCTGTTCCATATGGCGCAAGGTCTGTCCATCAGCAGCCAGCACTTCACCGCCTTCTATTTGCTCAGTCACGGCGTCATCAAACTCTGGCTCATTATCGGCCTTTGGCAAAAACGGCCAGGATACTACCCGGCCGCGCTGACGGTTTTCAGCCTGTTCATTCTTTATCAGATGTATCAATATCTTTTGACACATTCATTGTTATTGCTGCTCATCACCGCCACGGATGTCATCGTCATTGGGCTGACGTGGTTCGAATACCGGCATTTATCGCGCATCTTGTCCAATGCGCGAAAGTAGCCTGCGGCAACTAGGCGACTAACCGGAGTTTGGCTCACCCAATTTCTTCCCCCAGTCACACACCGCTCGCACCAGTATCTCTACATCTTCATTTTCGGTGCGATGATTGACGATCGCAGCACGTATCGCCAATTTTCCGCCAATGGTGGTGGTGGAAGGGACTGCCACGCCGGAATTTTGAATCGCTACCACAATGGCCGCATTCACCGCATCGGCATCTGCGCACACATATCGAAAACACACGATATTGAGCGACACGGGCACCAGCAATTCCAGATCGGGGGCGTCAACGACCAACTTGCCCAGATAACGCGCCACAGCACAGGTATGAGCAATGCTTTGTCCCATTTTTTCAGCACCGTAAACCTGCAAAGTAAACCAGGTTTTTAAGGCTCGAAAGCCGCGCGATAAATCAGGGCCAAAATCGCAAGGCCAGGGTGAATCACTCGCCAGGCCATCTTCTTCGCGTCGCAAGTAAGCTGCGGGGGAGGCAAAAGTGTGTTGATGCAATGCACCATCCCGCATCAGCACAAAACCTGCGTCATAAGGCACTTGCCCCCATTTATGAAAATCAAAGGCAATGGAATCGGCGAGTTCTATTCCCTTTAAGCGGGGCGCGATTTCCGGACTAAACATCCCCAGCGCACCCAGGGCGCCATCCACATGAAACCATGCACCGCATTGGGTTGCGCGATGAGCCAGCGCCTCCAGCGGATCGATCGCACCGGCATCGACCGTGCCTGCATTGCCCACAATCATAAATGCTTGCAGTCCGGCCTGCCGGTCCGCCTGTATCATCGCATCCAGCGCATTCAGGTCGATCACTTCGAACCCGTTCATGGGTACGCTACGCAAACACATCGTACCCAAACCTGCCAAATCCAGCGCTTTCGCGAAACTGCCATGCGTGGCGGCCGAAGCATAGGCGATCAAATTGTGCGCTGTTTGAGGCAATCCGTCCCGGCGCACATCCAGGCCGCAAAATTTGATGCGCGCCACCCACACCGCCATCAAATGGGCCATTGACGTACCCGTGACAAACAAACCGCTCGCGCCCTCGGGAAATCCGAATAAATCGCGCATCCAGCGCGTCACCTGGCGTTCCACTTCAACGGGTATCTGATTACGCCCACCCAAATTCGCATTCAATCCCGCGCTCAGCATTTCTGCCAGCATCCCAACAGCGGTTCCCCCGCCATGCACCCACCCCATAAAGCCTGGATGAGCATTACCCACCGCATAAGGCAAAATAGACTGCATAAACTGTTGATGCACGGCATTCAACTCACTGGGCTGTTGCGGCAAACCGGCATGAAATACCATGCGGGTTTCAGGCGGTGCAGGTTGCCAAACAGGTCTCTGGCGAATATGTTGCAGGTAATCCAGCATGTCATCAAGCATACGGTGCCCCTGCTGACGCAGGTCATCCCAATCTTCCGGATCAAGAGTGGTCGATTCTGAATTCTTAAAAGACTTGGTCACGCTTATTTTCTTTCCCTTCGTTTATCCTGAAAACAGGGGTTGAACTCATTGCATACTCACTCAGGAGATGAAAGATGAAACAGTAAAAATCTTGTGGCATGTCGTGACTACTGTTCAACCGCCGTTTCCAGGGTTAAGCCATACAGCTTGATCTTTCGATACAACGTGCGTTCACTGATGCCAAGTATATCAGCCACCTTACGCCGATGTCCCTGGTGAGACCGCAAGAGCTCAGTGATGTAGGTCGCTTCCATCCTGGAAATTGGCACGTTGGCGGCAGGCGCCTGTGTGCTGTGGATCACCGGCTCACCGTCAGAAATAAATGAAGGGACTGAACTGGCATACCCGGACACACCCACTTTTGCAAAAGTGATGTACGCTTCGTCAATGATATGATGCTGGCACAAAGCCACTGCTTTCACCAGAATATTGCGCAATTCGCGCACATTCCCAGGAAAATCATGCGCCATCAATTTCCGGCTCGCTTGTTCACTCAACTTGCAACGCTGCGCACCCGATTCGGCAATACGCCTGAGAATGACTTCTGCCAGAGCGGGGATGTCATCGCGTCGCTCGCGCAAACTGGGCAATTGCAAATCGATCCCGGCAATGCGGTAGTACATGTCCAGACGAAAACGGCCCGACTGCGCCAATTCCAGCAAATTGCGATTGGTAGCGGACACAATGCGCACGTTAGCCTGCAACATCTGCGTCCCTCCCACCCGGCGAAACTCGCCATTTTCCAGAACACGCAGCAATTTGGCTTGCAGGGTGAGCGGGATTTCCCCCACCTCATCCAAAAACAGGGTCCCCCCGTTTGCCAGTTCAAATAACCCCTGTTTTCGCCCGATGCAACCGGTAAATGCACCGCGCTCGTGACCAAACAGTTCATCCTCGAACATGGATTCGGGAATCGCCGCACAGTTGATCGTCAAAAATGGCTGACCGCGCCTGGGTGAGCGTTTGTGCAGATATTGCGCAGCCAGTTCTTTACCCACCCCGCTTTCACCCGTCAGCAATACCGATGCTTCGGATTCGGCCGCACGGGATAACTGTTCCACACAATGCAAGAACACTGGCGAACTGCCGATCATGCGCATCTCTTCACAAGTCATCCCCTCAGGGTCCTTCACTCGCACAATCGCTTCTCCCAAATAACGCAAACCGTCACGCCCAAAAACCGGATAACCTTTGATACGCGCATATTCCGGGTGCTGATGTTGATCGAAATGGGTATGCATCACCTCATAGGGTTTTGCAGTCCGGAATACCGTTTGATGCGGGCAATCCTCCCCGTTTTGATGACATGGCACTGACGAACGGTGAGACACCTCATGACAACTTCGCCCGACAACCTGATCTCGGGTCAAGCCATAGTTATCACAATAAGCCTGATTAGCGCCCACAATTCGGTAATGTGCGTCAATCAACACAAAAGGATGAGTTTGCGCCTCAAGCAATGAATAAATTTCCGGCTCTAATGTTTGCATCATTACGCCTCCAGACATTCTGTCATGACAGATGTTGACGATATTAGTAGATACCGGTCATTTTGTCATGACAAAATTTTATCATTCTCAACAAATTAAAAATTATTTAATTAAATTCATCATGCTAAAAATATGGCACGCATACTGCTTATGATCTTGTGGTCACATCCATAAAATAGAAAGGACAATAAACATGGCTCATATCGTTATACTCGGCGCAGGCATAGGCGGCATGCCAATGGCCTATGAAATGAAAGCACTCGCTCGCAAAGAAGACACTGTCACCGTCATCTCAAACAATGACTACTTTCAGTTCACCCCCTCCAACCCCTGGGCCGCCGTTCACTGGCGCACCCGGGATGAAGTCACCTTCCCTATTGCACCCTATCTCGCGAAAAAAGACATTCATTTTATTCCGCTGGGCGCCAAGCGCGTGCACCCCGACCAGAACAAGATCGAATTGATGAATGGCGAACATGTGGATTATGACTATCTGGTCATTGCCGTCGGGCCAAAACTGGCATTCGATGAAGTCCCCGGCTTGGGGCCAACCGGCTTCACGCACTCAGTTTGCACGATCGACCATGCTGAAAAATCCAGCCAGGTGTGGGATGATTTCTGCGCCGCACCCGGCCCGATCGTGGTCGGTGCGGTACAAGGTGCGTCCTGTTATGGCCCGGCCTACGAATATGCCATGATTATGGACACCGATTTGCGGCGGCGCAAAATCCGTGACAAAGTGCCGATGACCTTTGTCACGGCAGAACCCTATATCGGTCATTTGGGTTTGGGCGGAGTCGGCGACTCCAAAGGCATGATGGAATCCATCATGCGCGACCGCCACATCAAATGGATCTGCAATGCCAAAGTCACCAAAGTTGAAGCCGGCAAAATGTTCGTCGCCGAGCACAACGACGATGGCACCGTTAAAAAAGAGCATGAACTTCCTTTTAGCTATTCCATGATGTTGCCCGCTTTCAAAGGCATTGATGCAGTGTTCGGCATCGAAGGCTTGACCAACCCGCGCGGCATGATTGTCGCAGACCCGTATCAACGCAACCCGAAATACAAAAACATTTATTCTGTTGGCGTATGTGTTGCGATCCCCCCGGTTGAAGTGACCCCTGTCCCAACCGGCACACCCAAAACCGGTTACATGATTGAAAGTATGGTGACCGCAACCGCGCATAACATTCGCCTGGCACTGGATGGCAAGGAACCGGAAGAAAAAGCCACCTGGAACGCTATTTGTCTGGCTGACTTTGGTGATACCGGTGCAGCATTTGTTGCGTTGCCCCAAATCCCACCCCGCAACACCAACTGGTTCAAGGAAGGAAAATGGGTCCATCTGGCAAAAATTGCGTTTGAAAAATACTTCATCCGCAAAATGAAAAACGGCGCGACAGAACCCATGTATGAACGCTTCATCCTCAAAACCATGGGCATTACGAAACTGAAGTAGGCAACACGCCGACTTGGGTCGGGAGGCACAAATCCCACAGCGAAGTGTCTGCAAAACCTGCCCAAAAATTAAAAACAGGTCTTTCTCCAAACGTCTGCTTGCAAAGCGCCTGCAGGCAGACGTTCTTTTTAGCCGCTACAACACCATCCTTTCGTATTCACTTGTCTTAAACCGTTTGGGTTGAAGTGTCCAGGCCATGCAAAATACGCATTTTGACAAAATCCAGCCCCAACAGATAAATCATCACTACCCCCGCCAATGCCAGCAGCAACAAAGGGGAAATGGCGCCCATCCATATCCCTTGCGTGGCGAAAATGCCGACCACCAGCACATCGGCCAGCGCACTGAAGATGAGCACGCGGCTCGGACGTGATTGCCAGAAATGTCGCCGTTCGCGCACCAGAAACACATTACCCAGGCCGGTAAACACCAACATCACGAAAATCAATGTTTGCAATTGCAACAAGGGCAAATGCAATGCATCGCGCCCAAAGAAAAACACACTGAACGACAGCAACAAATTGAATGCCGCCAAGGGCGCTGCAGTACGCATCAAATTGGGAATCCGCCACCGCTCGGGTTTGCTGGCCCCGACAACATGATCCGTTGCAATCGACATGGTGACAAAATCATTGGTAAACAGCAACAACACGATCAGCAATGGCGTAATGACAAACACGCCCGTAAGCATCACCCCCACGCTCATAAACACGGCAATTTCCAGGGTTTTAATGATTTTATTGAGCGTATAGGTCAGCATGCGCTGATAAATGCGCCGGCTGGTTTCCACCGCAGCCACCACATCGCCCAAACCGGGGTTGGTCAATACCAGGCTGGCCGAGGCTTTCGCCACATCGGTGGCATTGGATACCGCGATCCCCACCTCTGCCTGTTTCAATGCTGGCGCATCGTTGACGCCATCGCCCGTCATGCCGATGACTTGCCCATGCTGTTGCAGCGCCCGCACCAGATTAAATTTATCTTCCGGGAAAACCTGCGCGAACACATCACAATCGGGCAAAGCTTGCGTGGCACCCTGCGCAGGATGCGTTCCCTGCGACACGACAGATTCAGTAATGACCTGTGCCGGGCAAGCCCGGTTACCAATACCGACACTTTGGGCAATATGCCGCGCAGTAGGCTGGCTGTCGCCAGTGACCATCATCACACGCACCCCCAACTGTTGTAACTGCGCGATGACTGTGGCCGCATCCCCACGAGGCAGGTCTTGCAGGGCAATAAGCCCAGCAAAATGCAATTCATTTTCTGTCCCATTCGCCACGCCCAGCACACGGTAACCGTTTTCCGCCAGCGCATCAATGTCTTGTGCGATATTTGGTACACCAGACAAGGCAGCCACTTCCAGCGCTGCGCCCTTCACGGCACGTGCAATGTGCTCGCCATCTTCATACAGCGTTTCAGAACGGCGAGTTCGTGGATCGAAGGGGGTAAAATGGATACGACGAGGTGGCTGATCAAGCAGATGCCGCTGCTGTGCATACTGAATAATCGCCAGATCGATGGGGTCTTGCGTGGCTTCGTCGCAGGCCATTGCAGCATAACGCAACAAGGCATTTTCATCCATGCCCGCATACGGTTTGAGTACCGCCAGTGTGAGGCGGTTTTCGGTGATGGTGCCTGTTTTATCGCTGGCAAGCACCTCCATCGCGGCAGCCTCTTCTATGGCTGACAAGCGCGTCACCAACACCCCATGTTGCGCCAGTTCCAGCGACCCCAGTGCGGTAGCCAAAGTAAAAGTGGCCGGCAAGGCGACCGGGACGGAAGCCACCAGCAAAATCAGTGCAAAAGGCACCACATCGGTCCATGCCATGCCGTGGCTGAGGGTATAGGCCAGCATCACCAATACCAGCGCAATATCCAGCAGCACCAGATACTTCACAATACCGAAAATGACCGATTGCAGATGACTCACGGTTTTCGCATTGCGCACCAGTTCAGCGGTTTTACCGAAACGGGTGTGTGTGCCGATGTCCGTAATCTCGCCGCCAGCTTCGCCACGGGTCACCACAGAACCGGAATAAGCCTGTCCACCAACCGCCGCTTCAACCGGCAGGGATTCACCAGTCAGGCTGGATTGATCAAGCTGAATCTGCCCTGCCGTCAACCGCACATCAGCCGGAACGATGTCGCCCATGCGAAGATGCACGCAATCTCCGGGCACCAATTCACGTGCGGGCAACCGTTGCCAGCGTCCGTCGCGCATCACCCGTGCCTGAATGTCCAAGCGTTTTCGCAACAAAGCCAATGCTTTGTTGGCGCGCCCCTCCTGCAACAAACCCATCACGGCATTGACGCACAACAGCGATGCAATCACACCGGCTTCGTCCCATTTACCCAAAAACAATTGCAGCGCAATCGTGATTTCCAGCATCCAGGGGACTGGCGCCCAAAACTTTTCCAGCAGCTTGCGCAGGGGATGCGATGTTTCCGGCGGCAGCTCATTAACACCCTCTTTTTGTCTGCGCAGCACGGCTTCGGCGCTGGTCAAACCTTGGGATGAACACGCGGCATCCGTTAAATCAACCGAAGTTTCCACCGCACGGGATTGCGGCATAGCGGAATTGATCACACCCATGAATGACTCCACTGACACGGTATTTCCAAATGATTTTGGGCGGCAACCGGCAAACCAGTCAACCACCCAAAACAGTACAAAACCTTCCCAAGAACCTGTCGGACTTAAAGGAAATCAGCCGTTATCGAAACACGGCATCTTCAACGATTGCGGCCTCCAGTACGATTCAAAGCCGGTGCGCGCGCAGCAGGCTTTGCTGCAGGACGCGCACCACCCGTCGCACCCGCAGGCTTACCTGAAGATCGTCCGCCATGTCCGTCCCGGCGTGGCGCGTTGCCGCGCTGGCTGCCATTCAAAATGGGTTCGGCCTTAATACTTGGGTCCGGTTCAAAACCCGGCAAAACAATGGTATCCAGTTGGGTTTTTGTCAGACGTTCAATGGCTGTCAATAATTTGTCTTCATCAATACACACCAGAGACACTGCTTCACCCACACTGCCAGCGCGTCCGGTACGACCAATCCGGTGCACGTAGTCTTCCGCCACATTCGGCAATTCAAAATTGACCACATAAGGCAATTCGCTGATATCGATACCTCGTGCAGCAATGTCTGTCGCCACCAGAACCTGCAAGCTGCCGCCTTTAAATTCCTTCAATGCCCGAGTACGCGCCGCCTGGCTCTTGTTACCATGAATCGCCATCGATGGAATACCATCTTTCACCAAATTTTCGGCAAGGTGATTCGCTGCGTGCTTGGTACGCGTAAACACCAGCACTTGAAACCAGTTGTTTTCTTTAATCAAATGCGTCAGCAACTCGCGTTTTCTTGCGCGATCAACTGCATAGGCTTTTTGCGAAATCAATTCCGCAGTCTGGTTACGACGCGCCACCTCGATGGTAACGGGCTGATTCAGCAAGGTCTCGGCCAGCGTCTTGATCTCATTCGAGAAGGTAGCTGAAAACAACAAGGTTTGCCGTTTTTTGGGAATCAAGGCCATCACACGCTTGATGTCACGAATAAACCCCATATCCAGCATGCGGTCAGCCTCATCCAGCACCAAAATCTGAATCTGGGACAAATCGACCGTTTTTTGTTGTACATGGTCCAGCAAACGCCCCGGCGTAGCCACCAAAATATCCACACGGCTACGCAATCTTTGAATTTGCGGGTTGATGTTCACACCGCCGAACATCACCATTGAATTTAATTTCAAATATTTCCCGTAATGCTGCACACTTTCTTCCACCTGCGCAGCCAGCTCACGTGTTGGAGTTAAAATCAGTGTACGGATGGGTGGACGGCCTTCAGAGGGACCTTTCACCAGTTTTTCAGACAGGCGCTGCAAAATGGGTAACACAAAACCGGCTGTTTTCCCGGTGCCTGTTTGCGCGCCTGCCAACAAATCGTTGCCTGCCAGCACGACAGGAATGGCCTGTAATTGAATCGGAGTTGGCTCCGTGTAACCACGCTCTGTCACGGCGCGAACAATATCTTCGGACAAGCCGAGTGATGCAAATGTCATAAAATCCCTAAAATTAAGCTGTTATTGTCATCGGCCCCAACATGAGGCGGACGGATAAGACATGAGCGACGATGATCCGCTAACACGATGATGACTTACCACAAGCGCGTATTCTAACCCGGAATTTGCGCGGCATCGCCGACAAATACATCAATTAGACCATGTTGGGTGACTTATTCGACAATAAGTTCACTGATGCGCGAGTTTCGCCCTGATCGTTTGCAACTCTGCCAGGCGTTCATCGGACATTTCAGGGTATTCCAGCTTAAGCTCACGCAAAGTATGCAATACCACAGCGGCCACCATCAGGCGGGCGTTTTCCTTGTCGTCAGCCGGAATGGCATACCATGGCGCAGTGGTCGTGCTGGTGCCCGCCAGGCAGTCTTGATATGCGCTTTGATACTGCTTCCAGTATTGGCGCTCCTCAATATCTGCCATACTGAGTTTCCAGTTTTTTTTCGGTTCATCAATGCGACGAATAAATCGTTTGCGCTGCTCTTCTTCCGACAGGTGCAAAAAAAACTTCACCACTCGCGTGCCATTGCGATACAAATGGTTTTCAAACTCTACAATGGAACGGTAACGTTCATGCCACAAGCGTCCGCTCGACAAATCTTCCTCTGGCAAGTACTGATTGCGCAACATTTCAGGATGCACCCGCACAATCAACACCTCCTCATAATAGGAACGGTTAAAGATGCCGATTCGACCCCGCTCGGGCAAATCACGCGTAGTACGCCAAAGAAAATCATGCGCCAATTCCGCTTCGCTGGGATGCTTGAAACTGAACACCTGACACCCTTGCGGATTGACCCCAGACATCACATGCCGAATGGTACTGTCCTTGCCGGCCGCATCCATCGCCTGAAAAATCAACAAGATGGAATAACGGGATGCCGCGTAATGCAATTCCTGCAAAGCACTCAACTCCGTCACTTGCTCGGTCAACATCGACTGATAATCCGCCTTGGAGGCATATACCGGATCAATCCGTGTCGGCCAAAGACTCAGATCAAGTTTCGCATCGGGCAGAACCCGGAACTTTGCCATGTCAATACTCATCGCGACTCCTTCATATAAGATGCACACACATTAATGCGTCACTATCACAACGGGGGATTGAACGGTATGATACGCCATCAACCCGACAAATCAGGAGATTTTGCCATGTCCAGATCGCTATCCGCCTTTTTCTTGCACTGGGGTGTAACCTCGCTGTCATTGTGGGCCAGCACTTACGTGTTCAATGGCATCAAATTTTCAGATACGTCGACACTGATTGTCTCTGCATTGCTGCTGGGGTTTGCCAACGCCATCGTCAGGCCGCTGCTCATCATCCTGACATTCCCCCTGACACTCATCACCCTGGGTCTGTTTCTGCTGGTCATCAACGCCTTGATGATTCTGCTGGTATCGCACTTCGTTCGGGGGTTTATGGTAGACAGTTTCTCGACAGCACTTTTCGCCAGCATCTTTATCTCCCTGCTCAGTTTCTTCATTAATTTTTTCTTCATCGACATCAATCCGTCCGGCTTTCCTCCAGGCAGCGGTTTTTGAGTCATACCGAACCACGCGCCTCAGTGAGTGTGCCCATCACACCGGACACGCCATGCATTTCGACGCTTGACGCCCTGGCCGATCTGCCTGCGGCAGAATGGAATGCGCTGGCAGGCAACGATCCGTTTCTGTCCTGTGAATTTTTATCGGCACTGGAAACATCGGGCTGTGCCGTGCCGAAAACCGGTTGGTGCCCGCAGTTTTTACTTGCCCATGAAGCCGGCAAACTGGTAGGCGGCATGCCGCTGTATCTCAAGTCGCATTCCTACGGTGAGTATGTGTTTGATTGGGCGTGGGCAGACGCATACGCCCGCCATGGCCTGGCTTACTATCCCAAGCTGCTGGCCGCAGTGCCTTTTACCCCCATCACCGGTACGCGGATATTGGCCCAATCGGATCATATTGCAAAACAACTCATTCATGCCGCCCTGCAGTTGGCAAAAAATCTCAATGTGTCTTCACTCCATTGCCTGTTTCCCGAAGCTGCACAAATTCCCGCATTACAGGCTGCGGGCATGTCCGTGCGTCACGGGGTACAGTTTCATTGGCAAAATCTTGACTACCCTGATTTTGATGCCTATCTGTCCGGCATGAACAATGAGAAGCGCAAGAAAATCAAACAGGAACGCCGCCGCGTGCGTGATGCAGGCATCAGCTTCGAATGGGTGCTGGGACACCAGGCCACGGCAGCCCAATGGGCATTCTTTTTTGCCTGTTATGCCCAGACCTACCACGCCCACAGCTCGACACCTTACCTCAATCCGGATTTTTTTCAGCGTATTGCCGCAAGCATGGGGGAGAAAATTCTTTTGGTGTTTGCCGTGCGCGAAGGAAAAATGATTGCTGGCGCATTCAATGTATTCACCAGCGAGCGTTTATATGGTCGCTACTGGGGTGCAATGGAACAGCACTCAGGCTTGCATTTTGAAACCTGTTACTATCAGGCCATCGAGTTTTGCATTGCGCACCGCATCGCCGTCTTCGAAGGCGGCGCACAAGGCGAACACAAACTGGCAAGGGGGTTTCTGCCCGTGCAAACCCTGTCCACGCACTGGTTGGCGCATGAGCGATTGGGTCGTGCAGTGGATGATTTTCTGGTACGTGAACAAGCCGGATTAGAACACTACGCCAATGAACTGAACGAACGAAGTCCGTTTAAACAGGTATGATGTCGCGCTTGCTCCACACGAGCAAACGGTTGTTGGACGGCATCGCCACATCCTGCATCAACTCAAATCCCTGCGCTTGTGCGAGTTGGTCTACCGCCTCAAAATCCCGAATTCCACTGAGCGCATCACGCAATTTCAACCACACATCAAATTCGGCATTGCTGGCAGAAGTAAATTCACCGGCGTAGTTAAATGGCCCGTACAAACACAACACACCGCCGACTTTCAATGTTTGTCTATGCCCGCAAACATGCGCTCCACGCCCGCCCACGACACGATGTGTACCGTATTGGCGTTAAAAATCGCATCAGCGGTAATGTCCGGCCAGGGATCAACATGAATATCCAGTACGACCGGCAATAGCACATTGGGGAGCTGCGCTTCGGCCAGCCACATCGCGATCCCGGCGTGGTTCTGCGGCAACTCACTGGTTTGCCAGGTTAAGTGAGGCAGATTTTTCCCAAAAAAAACCGCATGCTGACCCGTACCGCTAGCAATTTCCAGTACATGCTTTCGGTCGCCCAATACGGGCTGCAATGCAGCCAGAATATGCGATTGATTGCGCTCGCATGCGGCAGAAAATGGTTTCATGGTATTCAAATGATCATGGAAATTAACGCCATTCTTTCGGTAAATAATAATCCCCATAGCCCTGCTGATCCATCGGCACTTCGATCACGCCGCTGGACAGCTTTTTTTGGCTAGCGCTGCCCGTCAAACCGGGGAAAGCGATCACCAGTCCCACCACGGCAAGCTGTATCAGCACAAAAGGCAATGCGCCATAATAGATTTTTGAGGAGGGCAAGTTTTTGGGCGCCACGCTACGCAAATAGAACAAAGCGAAACCAAACGGCGGGTGCATAAACGAGGTTTGCATGTTCACCGCCAGCAACACGCCGAACCACACCAAATCAATACCCAGTTTCTGCGCAACAGGCGCCAGTAAAGGAATCGCAATAAAAGCAATTTCAAAAAAATCAAGGAAAAATGCCAGAAAAAAGACAAAAACGTTCACCACAAGCAGGAAGCCCAAGGTCCCGCCTGGCAGGTTGGTGAGCAAATGCTCCACCCACAAATCACCGTTCACACCGCGAAACACCAAACTAAATACGGTTGAACCGATCAAGATAAACATCACAAAACTTAACAAACGCAAGGTGCGATCCATCGCCTGACGCAACAAATCCAGCGACAAGCGCCGTTTCGCCCCTGCCAGCAACATGGCACCGCTGGCACCCATTGCCCCACCCTCGGAAGGCGTTGCCCAGCCCATAAAGATACTGCCTAACACCAGAGAAATCAGCGCCAGTGGGGGTAATATCGACAACAAAGCGCTGCGCCATAACGTCCAGCCGCGCAAAATGCGCTCCGATTCCGGTAAAGCCGGTGCGGCATCCGGCTTTACCAGCGTCACCACAAACACAAATGCCACATAAGATAACGCCAGCACCACACTAGGTAGAATTGCGGCGCGAAACATATCGCCTACCGGCACGCCAAGTTGATCCGCCAGCACAATCAGCACCAAACCGGGCGGGATAATCTGCGCCAGCGTGCCCGACGCAGCGATGACCCCGGTCGCCAAGCGCGCATCATAGCCATAACGCAGCATCACCGGCAGAGAAATCAATCCCATGGCGATCACCGAAGCCGCCACCACGCCGGTGGTGGCGGCCAGCAGCACGCCGACAAAAATCACCGCATAGGCCAGCCCGCCCCGCACGCTGCCGAACAGTTGCCCGATACTGAGCAGCAGGTCCTCGGCCATCCCGCTGCGTTCTAAAATCAAACCCATAAACGTAAAGAACGGGATTGCCAACAGGGTCTGATTACCGACTATCCCCAACATCCGGTTGGGCAAAGCCTGCATCAGCCCCCAGTCAAACAGGCCCAGCTTGACGCCAATAAAAGCGAACAGCAACCCGTTTGCGGCCAAAGAAAAGGCGGCGGGATAACCCATCAGCAGGATAATCACCAAACCGCCGAACATGGCCGGAGCAAGCCAGATCATGTCATGGTCTCCACATCCACATCCGCAGTTTCACGCTGATCATTGACCTGATACCCGGCCAGCCGTGCCAGGGCCTTGATAATCTCTGCCACGCCCTGCAAGGCGAGCAGCGTAAATCCCGCTGGAATCAACAAATCGACCGGCCAGCGCGGCAGGCCGCCTGCATCGGGCGACATTTCGCCGCTGTGCCATGCCAAAGAGAACAGTGGCCAGGACAGCACCACCATAAAAACAGAAAATGGCAATAAAAACAGCAGCGTGCCAAACACTTCCACCCACCACTGCGCACGTTCCGACAATTGGGCGTACACCAAATCGATGCGCACATGACCGCGATGTTTGAGGGTATAACCCGCACCCAACAAAAAAATGGCACCGAACAGATACCATTGCAATTCCAGTCCGGCATTGCTGCCTTTCCCCAACCCATAACGCAACAAAGCATTGCCAGCCGAAATAAGCGTGGCCGCCAGCACCAGCCATTTCACCTTCTGACCGACCCATTCATTCAGGGCATCAATGCGCAACGCCAAAGCCAGGCTTGCTTTCATGCTGTTATTCCCCTGCAACGGTCATACGGGAAATCAAAATGGAACCGGTCTGGCGCGAACTGCGCAAGTCCACATCGGTACCAATCGCCACGATATCGCGGTACATTTGCCGCAAATTGCCGGCAATCGTAATTTCCTCAACCGGATATTTTATCTCGCCGTTTTCTACCCAGAATCCCGCCGCACCGCGCGAATAATCGCCCGTCACCATGTTGATGCCATGCCCCAGCAATTCCGTCACCAACAAACCCGTACCCATTTTTTTCAGCAAGCCATCAAAATCCTCACCGCTGCTGTTCACCAGCAAATTGTGGCTGCCTCCCGCATTACCGGTGGTGCTCATGCCCAATTTCCGCGCACTGTAAGTTGACAGGAAATAGCCTTGCAAGACCCCGCCGACAATGACTTCACGGTCAGTCGTGCGCACCCCTTCGCTGTCAAACGGGCTACTCGCCAAACCGCGCAACACATGCGGACGTTCACTTATCCGCACCCAGTCCGGGAAAACCGGCTGTCCCAGCGCATCCAGTAAAAATGAGGATTTTCGATACAAATTACCGCCGCTCACTGCCGAAACAAAATGCGACAGCAAACCCGTGGCCACTGGGGCTTCAAACAGCACGGGCACTTGCCGAGTCGACAGTTTGCGTGCATTCAGTCGCCGCGCTGTGCGTTCACCCGCACGCTTGCCCACCTCTGGCGCTGGTTGTAAATCCAGCGCATTGCGCGCCGAACTGTACCAGTAATCGCGCTGCATCCCCCGTTCGGATTCGGCAATCACCGCACAACTGACGCCGTGGCGAGAAGTCGGATACCCGCCCATGAAGCCGAGGCTGTTGCCATGCACGAACAAGGATTGCTGGGTACTTACCGTCGCCCCCTCGGAATTGCTGATGCGGTCATCCACGGCCAAAGCCGCTGCTTCACATTCAGCCGCCATGGCAATGGCCGCATCCACGGACTGCGCCCAGGGATGAAACAAATCCAGATCAGGCACATTGGTGGCCAGACGATCGGCATCCGCCAGACCGGAAAAAGTATCTTCCGCCGTATAACGGGCAATGGTCAACGCCTTGTCTACGGTATCCTTCAGCGCTTGTCGTCCGAAATCGGAGCTGGAGGCGTTGCCGCGACGCTGTCCGATATAAACGGTGACCGCAAGCCCTTTATCCCGATTATATTCAATGGTTTCCACTTCGCCACGGCGCACGGTAATCCCCTGCCCCATCCCCACCGATGCTTCAGCCGCACAGGCGCTGGCGCCATGCTTCGCTGCGTAATCCAGCATTTCCTGTACCAGCGCTTGCAGCGCACCCCGATCATGACTAAATTGTTCTGACACAAAGACCCCACACTCACTCGGCTAAAGCCGGTATCATAACAACATTTTCGACACTACTGCGCACCATGGAACAAATCGATCTTCCCGACAACGAAAACCGCCCCCCCAGCAAGAGTGCCCTCAAGCGTCAAATGGAGGAATTGCAACAGCTGGGTAAAGAAATGGTTGCCCTGCCCAAAGAAAAACTCAAACGGCTGGATTTGCCGGAAAACCTGCGTACAGCCATAGAAACCGCGCAACGTCTCCAAAATGCACGCAGCGGACTGCGGCGTCAATTGCAATATATTGGCCGTTTGATGCGCGACATTGACGCCCAACCCGTCGCCCACCAAATGCGCAATTGGGAAGCCCACCACACCGAAGAAAATGCACGCTTTCACGAACTTGAACGCTGGCGAGACCGTCTACTGACCGACGAAAACAGCTTGCAGGCCTTTCTGCAACTCTATCCTGCCGCCGACATACAAGCACTACGAACCCTGATACGCAACGCGCACAAGGAAAGTGAAGCGCAACGCCCGCCCAAAAGCACGCGTGCATTATTCAAATTATTGAGAGAAATTAGCGAGGCCTCGCCAAACGCCGACGACTAAGCCAGACTTCACGACAGCAGGACCGTCAGCCTCCCGAGTGAGGTTCGGCGTTCCTGGCAACCTGGAATCCGGATTTTTAATCCGGCAAAACAAAAGAAAAAATTAACTTGCCAAACGTTGTGCCCACCGCAAAGCTTCAAAATGTGCCTGATTGATGTGGGCAGTTGAAATTCCCAAGCCGTCGAGATGCGATACATCGGCAGCAATCACCGTTTCACAGCTTTTAGTCAGCACCAAAAATGGATAATACAATCCCGTGCCGTCAATCAGGGCTTCTCCCACGGCTTCAGGTAAATTGATTTGCGCCAGGGCATCCGCCATGCTTACCCCCAGCAACCTGTCCAGCAAGGAAAACATACCGGTAATAAACAGATTTTCAGCATCCGCTTTGGTCAACAGGACAGAACCGAGCAATTCCATCATTCGCCCTCTGGTGAAAGCGGCCTGTAACAGCGCAGCGGAATGACGTTCGGGATCGGATGTTGCCAACAATACGGCCAACCAGCGGTACAGCGGTTTATAACCCAGCAACTGTATGACATGGCGCAGGGATTTAATCTCGCACCGCAAGCCAAAAGAAGCCGAATGAATATAATGCAACAGCTTGTAAGAAACCCCTATGTCATATTTAATCAATTCCTCTAATTCGGTAATGTCCGCATCGGCATGCACCGCCTCCATCAAACGCAGCAAGGTAGCCTGGGAGGATGGAATGGTTTTGGATTGCTCTTCGCCTGGAGGCGGTTCCAGAAAGAAATGTCCCGCAAACACGTTAAGACCCAGTTTATTACAAATCGCATATTCGGACCAACTGAACACCTGATTCGCAACCATACTCAAAGAAAGCTTTTTTAACAGGGCATAAATACGTGCCTGAGCAGTGAAATTTCCCGCCTCAAATTGCACCTCGACCATTTGGCATATTTCCAGTATTTCCGGTCGTAATACAGCCAAATCGGCACCACGCAGCACAAATTCATACCCCGCTTTACGCATCGCTTGAACAATCTGGCAGGTTTGCGGATCGCTCAAAGTTTCCGTGGAAACGATCAATCCCAAAGCATGCGGCGGAAAAGAGACGAAAGCCGATTCGCGCAACATCTCTGCCGGTGCATAAAGATAACAACGATAACCGAACTTGAATGGTTCCTCAGCACCCTCTTCATACGGATCCAGTAATTGACTGATCCAACCGAGCACATCCCGTGCCTCCAGCAACAAATCGCCGGGTGTCAATGCGGGCTCACGCCAAAAAAACTGATAACCGATCAGTTGCTGATCCGTATTCAGCAGCACATCTCTAACAATTACTTGTGTATCAAACATTCGACATCCCTATCACCTGAAAATAGCAGCTGGATTAATTAAACACAGCCCCCTCATTCCTGTCAGTTCAAATTGTTAACGCAAAACCTTCCGCATCCCAGCAGTCCAAACCACCTGCCAGCGAATATACTTTCTCAAACCCCATTTGCTGCAACGCCCATGCCGCCAGCGCGGAGCGTGCGCCAGACTGACAATACAGTAGCACATTGTCCGCTTGGGCAATGCACAGTTTGGGGTGTCGATAATGGGTAGTGGAATCCGCAGCAGCTTCAATAATGCCGCGCGGGATATTCAACGCACCCGGAATGTACCCCCGCGCAAATTCATCGGGTTCGCGCACATCGACCACCAGCACGCCACCGGCACGGATTTTTTCTTCAGCGCTTTCCGCATCCCACTCCTTGATATGTTGACGTGCTTCCTTAATAAAGCAGCCAAAGCGTTTAGCCATTATAATGTCACCTTACCTTCGTTTTTATCTTCGTGTTCCTGCAACACCATTATGTCCAAATTACTCGATGGGCTCAACCCCCAACAACTCGCTGCCGTGACCTTACCTCACCACTCCGCCCTGATTTTAGCCGGTGCAGGCAGTGGAAAAACCCGCGTACTTACCACTCGCATCGCCTGGTTGCTACAGACCGGGCAAATCAGCCCCAGCGGGATTCTGGCAGTCACCTTTACCAACAAGGCAGCCAAAGAAATGGTCACTCGTCTGACCACCATGCTGCCAGCCACGCCGCATGCGGTATGGATAGGTACGTTTCACGGCCTGTCTAACCGTTTGTTACGCACCCACCATCATGAAGCGGGCTTGCCGCGATTATTCCAGATTTTGGACAGTGCCGATCAATTATCTGCCATCAAACGCATGCTCAAAGGCTTACAAGCCAACACAGAAAAATTTGACCCGAAAAAAGTGCAACAATTCATCAACCAGAACAAAGACCAAGGCCTACGCGGCGAACAGGTTGAGGCTTGGGATACTTACAACCGTCAACTGGTTGAATATTACCTCGCCTACGACGCACAATGCATGCGTGAAGGCGTGGTGGATTTTGCCGAACTCTTGCTCCGCAGTCATGAACTGCTTTCCCGTAATCAGATCCTGCGCGAGCATTACCAGCAACGTTTCCGTCATGTGCTGATTGATGAATTTCAGGACACCAATCGGTTGCAATATCGCTGGCTCAAACAATTTGCCTCAGCCGACAGCGCTTTAATGGCCGTGGGTGACGACGACCAGTCCATTTACGGCTTCCGTGGTGCACACAGCGGCAACATGAATGACTTTCAACGCGATTATGCCCACGACAACATCATCCGGCTGGAACAAAATTACCGCAGTCAAGGCAACATCCTCGATGCCGCCAATGCTTTAATTAACCAAAATCCCGGGCGTCTGGGCAAAACACTCTGGACGGCGGCCGGACAAGGCGACGCATTACAATTGTATGCGGCGGACAGCGATCAGGAAGAAGCCAGATTTATTTGCACGCAAGTGTCCACTTTGCACAAGCAGGGTCATCCTTTGTCGGACATGGCCTTGCTTTACCGTTCCAATGCGCAATCTCGCGTGTTGGAACATGCATTATTCAGTGCCGGCATGGCCTATCGCGTTTATGGCGGTTTGCGATTTTTTGAACGACAGGAAATCAAGCACGCGCTGGCGTATTTGCGGTTACTGGTTAATCCGGACGACGACAATGCATTCACGCGCATCGTCAATTTCCCGACACGCGGCATCGGCACACGCACACTGGAACAACTCGATGCACAGGCCCGCCAGCAACAAACCAGCCTGTGGCGCGCCGCTGTGGCCGCCAGCACCGACAACAAGGGGTTAGGCAGGTTTGTTGCATTGATGAACGCTTTGCAAGACCCCATCACTACCCTGCCCTTACCCGAAGCCATCGCACAAGTGCTGGATGGCAGCGGGCTCAGTATACATTACCAGAATGAAAAAGACGGCCAGGACCGTTTGGACAATCTCAATGAGCTCATCAACGCAGCCAGCGTGTTTGTGCGCGACAATGACAGCGACACTGACACAGCCTCTGGCGCGAATCAAACAGGCGTGATGGCGGATTTTCTTGCCCACACTGCACTCGAAGCCGGCACGCACCAATCGGGAAACAGCAACGATGCCTTGCAACTGATGACGATCCACGCAGCCAAAGGTCTGGAATTTCGGACCGTATTTCTGACCGGTCTGGAACAGGGACTATTTCCCAGCGAATTATCCATGCATGAAGCAAAAGGGGTAGAAGAAGAACGCAGATTGATGTATGTCGCTTTAACCCGTGCACGCGAACACCTGTATTTGAGTTATGCCCACACCCGCATGTTGCACGGACAAACCCGTTATGGCATCCCTTCGCAGTTTCTGAATGAAATTCCGGCCGAATTAGTCCAAACGATCCAGCCCGCTTTCTTCGGCTCAACCAACAGTCGTCGCACGGATGAACGGGCATTTACCGATGCGTGGGACACAAACCCCAGTGCCGCCTACTCACACGCGAATCGTCGTCCGCAAGCAAATTCCCGCACCGCCAGCCTGGGCGCAGCGTCAACAAGCGCATCGAGATCTCCAACATCGTCCAATAGCCCATGGCGCTTGGGCATGAGCGCGCGCCACCCCAAATTTGGTCTGGGTGTCATCGTCAACCTTGAAGGTCAGGGTGAGGACGCGCGGGTACAGATTAATTTTGGCGCGGGGCATGGCATCAAATGGCTGGCTTTGGCCTATGCCCGCCTTGAAGCCGTGTCACACGCCTAACCCCTATGCACTCAGGACATCGCCCATGAACTTGCTTCACACCCTCGCCAAAATCAGCAGTTTAACGCTGCTGTCGCGAATCTTTGGTTTTATGCGTGACACCATCGTTGCACGCAGTTTTGGTGCGGGCATTTACACCGACGCATTCTTTATTGCCATCAAAATCCCCAATCTCCTGCGTCGCCTGTTCGCCGAAGGCGCATTCTCCCAGGCCTTTGTGCCCATCCTGGCCGAATACAAAAACCGGCGCGGACATGACGAAACCAAACTGTTGATCGACCATGTTTACACATGGCTGTTCATCGCGCTGCTGGGGGTGACGCTGCTGGGGGTGCTCGCCGCACCGGCAGTGGTGTGGCTCAGCGCACCGGGTTTTGCCGACTCACCGCAAAAATTTGCCGTCACCGTGCACATGTTGCGCATTACTTTTCCCTACATTTTATTTATTTCGCTGGTATCACTGGCCGGTGGAATACTCAATACCTGGAGCAAATTCAGCATCCCGGCCTTCACCCCGGTGCTGTTTAATCTTGCGCTCATCATTGCCGCACTGTGGCTCGCACCCTACTGCCATCCTCCCGCAATGGCCCTGGCATGGGGTGTGATGCTCGGCGGCATACTGCAACTTGCGCTGCAAATTCCCTTTTTACGCCGACTGGGCCTGCTCCCCCGTTTTCGCTTCGCGCTGCACGACGAAGGCGTATGGCGAATACTGAAACAAATGGGGCCTGCGGTATTTGGTGTATCCATCAGCCAGATTTCCCTGCTCATCAACACCATATTCGCCTCTTTCCTCGCCACCGGCAGCGTGTCATGGTTGTATTACGCTGACCGGCTGATGGAATTTCCCACTGGCATTCTGGGCGTGGCGCTGGGCACCATATTGTTGCCCAGCTTATCGAAGCACTATGCCGACAACGACACCGATCAGTATTCCGCCTTACTGGATTGGGGTTTGCGTTTAACCTTACTGCTCGCACTGCCTGCCGCCGTGGCACTGGCCGTGCTGGCTTTACCCCTGATCAGCACCCTGTTTTTATATGGTCACTTCAACGCCCATGACGCATGGATGACCCGCGAGGCATTAATGGCCTACAGTCTGGGTTTATTGGGACTCATCATGGTAAAAATCCTGGCACCCGGTTTCTATGCCCGCCAAAATATCAAAACACCCGTCAAAATCGCCCTGACGACCCTGGTCGTGACCCAGTTGATGAACCTGCTGTTTATCGGCCCTTTGCAGCATGCCGGTTTGGCCTTATCGATCGGCTTGGGCGCCTGCTTCAACGCAGGATTGCTGCTTTGGCAATTGCGCCGTCAACAAGCCTACCAACCCAAACCAGGCTGGACAAGCTTCATTCTGAAAATCGCCCTTGCAGCCGGCTTAATGGCTGCTGCCCTGTTTTTCGCCAGCGGCTCCGATGCCATCTGGTTGCACAGCAATTTCGTCTCACGCATTTTTCGTCTGTTGGGTCTGGTGAGCTTGGGGGCAGGCGTATATTTTGTGGCGTTGAGAGTAATGGGCATCCACCCGCGCACCTTCATCCACCATGCAGCAGAATGAATTACCCGACGGACAAGACAAATTGCCGCCCCGAATCATGAAACAGCACAGTCGCCATACCCGTGCATTTATCAATTAACGCACCCTATATCCACCAAAAATTTGTTATCATCACTCCCAATTAACCTTTCTGCCTGATATTGTCCATGGCACACGCCGATCACTATTTACTCGAACAATTGTCAACCAACAGCCTGCCCTATATTGATCCGGTTGCGCGATTAGACTGGGGGTCGCTGGACATCAGCCAGCCATGGCTGCCGGAAGACGCCATATCGCTGTATGGTCTTGCGGAGTACCACGACCTGCCGGAAACCACCCGGATACGCCTTTCCCAGCTTGAATTCACCGGCTTTATTCAGGCCGGCATCTGGCTGGAAAGCATTTTTATCGAACGCCTGTCCAGAAATTTGCGTCATACAGATTCATCGCAAGAACTGGCCTATCATCTGCATGAAATCCGTGAAGAAGCAGGCCACAGCCTGATGTTCCTCAAACTGATGGAAGCAAGCGGCATCCACCTGCCCGGCGCCTGGCGCAACCGGCCTGTCATCGCCGATTTTTTAGGCCGCCATACCCCATTAAACAGCACCCTGTTCTGGTTGGCCGTCACCATCGGTGAAGAAATTCCTGACCGCTTAAACCGGCATATCCGTCAACAAGGCAAAGGGCTGATTGATCAGCTCATCTATCAACTCTGCACCCTGCATATCATTGACGAAGCACGGCACATCTCCCACGCACACAGCGCACTCAAAGCAAGCCTGACCAACACCGGCAAGCTGAAACGCATGCTGCTTACCCCTATTCTTAATTTACTCATTCGTCAATTTACCCGCACATTTTATCTCCCCAGTAACGATGTGTATGAAATAGCAGGTTTAACCCCGGGTAAAAAATGGCGCAAACTGGCGCAAAACAATCCCGCCCGACAAGCCTTTGTACTCAAATGTCTCAATCCAACACTGAACAACTTGCGAGAACGTGGTTTCCCGGTCAAAGATCCCAGGCTCTAACCCACGGCAACAAACGCCTTGCCGCAATATCACCGATACGGTATCATGTGCGGCACTTTACGCTAGTCTAATGCCAAGAAACCGGCAACACACACAGCCTGAAAATCCCGGAGAGATGGATGAGTGGTTTAAGTCGCACGCCTGGAAAGCGTGTTCAGGATAATATCCTGACGGGGGTTCGAATCCCCCTCTCTCCGCCAAATCAATAAGTTACGGTTATTATTCGCTACTGCAAGTCAGTGTGGATAACCTCAAATAACAGCTTTGCCACAATTCAGTGTGGCAAAATTGTGGCAAAAAATCCCGTCAGTGAAACAGACGTTACCAGATGCAACAAGCGCATTGTGCATCCGGTTTCCGTCGTTCAGCGGTTAAATCAAGCCCCGCTCTGCAAAGCTCATGCATTCGGTTCCGGCCACTATGAAGTGATCCAAGGCTTTGACATCAACCAATGCCAGCGATTTTTTCAAGGCATCGGTTAGCATTTCATCTGCCCGGCTGGGTTCGCACACGCCACTGGGGTGGTTGTGGGCAAATATCACGGCTGCCGCATTGTGATACAAGGCGCGTTTCACTACTTCACGGGGATATACACTGGCTTGGGACAAAGTGCCGCGAAACATTTCCTCTGTGGTAATGACGCCATGCTGGGTATCCAGAAAAATCACACTAAACACCTCGCATTCCAGCTCTGCCATTTTCAACCGCAAATAGTCACGAACAACGGATGGCGAATGAAAATACGCCTCGGCCTTGCGCATTCTGCGAGTCAGAATTTCCAGCGCCTGCGAAATAATCTGTTCTTCGGAATTTTGCCGTTTGACAGTGTAAGCTGGTGCCACTTCGTTCTTCACGCATGCGGTTAGGTGAGTGTCGGTTTTGATGCGTTTTTTCTGGCTGGTTGTGTTCATTGCGTCCATGGTTTTCTCCTTCGTTTGTCGGGTTGCTGCGTGCGTTTTGGAGCCGTGTCGCGACAGCGCAAACCTCGAAAGTAAGGGAGGAACGGAAAACCCGAAGGCGAAAATTGGTGCGGCCTGCGCGCAAGGCAAAGCCTGAGCACAGCCACGGTTTTTTGCCGAAGCCAGAATGGTTGGTTTGAAGTGACGAATGCTTTCGGGAGGTTGGTTCAACACGGCCATGCACGCAGGAATCTCGAACGAAGAGATGGCGCATGAACTGGTTTTAACTAGCCAGAGGATCTAGAACAGAACATTGTTCATTGTTCTGATAAGACATGGTCGAAATTTAACCATTCGGCATATATTAGATGTATGATTGTGACCATGTTCGACAAGATATGATCTTGGGCAGGTTAACATCGAAGCAGAGGTTGTTGGATATGACCGCTTAACTCTACTACTACCCTCAACCAAAATTGGGGGAGATTATCCTATGAACTACAACATCAGTGTTCAATGCGACGTTTGCACAAGCCAGACGAACTGCAGACTTGGCCTATCGAACCGTGCATATCAGCCACTGCGATTCCGCTGCAAGTCGTGCGGTGCTCCAATCGATGTTACGATGAAGCCTGACTTTGAAACGACTACTTGTGACATTCAAATAATGGGTGCGAAGCAAATTGTGGGCAATGAGTTCACTCCCGATGTGAACTTTGTTGACCTTCACCTCGATTTTCCAGTTTCGTTTGATCCATACGTAATGGGGCATACGCCATTCATGATGGCTATGCAGAGGATTGGGTTTGAATCGATGAAGTTGCATGCGATGCGTGTCAACTATTTGAATGGTGTTTATGAAGCATCTTCAGAAATTAAGACACTGCTCACACTTTACTCCAAGGAAAAACATGACCTGTTTCGTGAAAAGGTTTGGGCTTTTATTGGGGTACAAATGCCGTGCGATAGTCAGCTTGACTTGAATCGCGCACTGTACTTTGCAATAGAGAAAGCCTTTTTTCCTTTCGCGGAGCCCGACAAGAATGTTGATGCTGTCGATTCGTTTACTCGGCACCTTGACCGACTTGGGCGCAAGAAAAAAGCAGCCCTTGATGCATTCATCACCGAAATTATTGATTCTGGCTTTCTACGGGACGTCCAACTTGATTGTCTTGAAATTTACCCGCGAATAATTGATATCGAATTGTTGCTGCGACCCGCGCTATTTTTAGATTTTGATCGAAGCTACTGCAAACAAACAGTTCCGTATCGTGTTTCCGCGCTTGAATTCCTCGATGCGAAGGATATATTCAAAGACATGACAGAGATTATGTCTCGTCTTCTCGTATTAGTAGCAGGAATAAATAATATAAAACACCGCGGTGGTCATAATCGGTTCTCTCCGTCAAAGGGGGCGCCTACGAACCTCAAAACGTATGTTGATTTACCATTAGGTCTTAAACTTCAACAGATTGATCATCCTTGGTACCAAGTTAATGTTGATGCAATCGACAATCGCCTTCGAAATTCAATAGCGCATTATAAGGCTGAGTACGACGAGGTCACTCAAGAACTTGTCTATTACCCCAAAGAGGAAGGACTCGAACGAAAAACGGCAATTCGCATGTATTTCTTGGACTTCAGCAGAAAGATACTAAATGTTTTCAGGGAGTTACATCGCCTTAACCATTTAACAAAATGTCTCTTTGTTTACTACTATCTTAGAATGCTCGAGATCAAAGCGACGTCGATTCAAGCATGACCCACCATTCAACTCGAGCTGGCGCGGTAAAGCAGCGTCAGTTGGTTAATTTAACGTTAGGTTGCACGAAACCATGTCCACGCCGCCAACAGTTTTCATCTCCTACTCACATGACAACGAAATACACAGTCAATGGGTCTACAAGCTCGCTTGCCGTCTCGTAGAGAGTGGCGTTGAGACAATTCTTGATCAATGGGATGTGCAGCTAGGTTCTAATCTGGTCTCGTTCATGGAGAAAGGACTAAGCAATTCGGACAGGGTGCTAGTTATATGCACAGACAACTACAACAGGAAGTCAAACGATGGTATGGGAGGTGTTGGTTATGAGAAAAACATCCTTACCGCTGAACTATTTATAAATCAATTATCGACCAAGTTCGTGCCTATCATTCGATCCGTTTCAAATCAAATGAAAACACCTATATGTCTCGGTGGAAGAGCATATATTGATTTTACAGACGATACAAAGTTTGAAACCAACTTCAAACAGTTGCTTCACGGTCTTTACGACGTTCCTCTCAAATTTAAACCAGAACTTGGTAAAAACCCTTTTCAAACCACAGAAGAAGAGCAACTTCCATCCATTAGTGGTCAAAGTAGTTTGGTATTCTTCAGCAACCGGTTTGCGCAGGCATTCCCCGGGGTTCGTGGCATTCAGTGGTTCCGTGATCCCACCGAAGCGGTTAAAAGGCTTGCCTTGTTCTTCAAGGAGCCATTTTATTTTCGTGACAGCCTTCCAATTTGGTGGTGGCGAACAGGGGATATGCATATCGATAATTTTGCCGTGCTGAGTCCTAATACTGTGCTCATCGATTACCAAGAATTGGTTATAGAGGAAATTGCCGCAGTCAATGCTGGCGAATATTATCAGACATTCATTTATATAAAGACCCGCCCATCGCAGCCGACCGGGCTGTACGATCATTCATCAATTGACAAAGAGATCGCCTACTGGGGGTATGCGCGGGAGGAGTTTGCAGTACTAAACGGTAGGCCTATTCGTCGCGCAGAGTATGATGATGGAGCGGCCGTAATTGATGGGCAAGTCGTCTCACTAAATGGCGAAGCCGAACTCAGAGTCCGGTATGTAACGCCATACAATTTAATTCTGGCACCACATTGTAGCCCAATTAACAATAATCAGTTTGATCAAATTCGAGTCAAGTTATTAAATGAAATTTTGCAGGGGACGAGTAATCTAGATAGCCTCGTTGACATTGTGCTAAAGCTGCGGAAGTTGGAGAGGTGTGCATAATATCTCATACCATCAGATATGCGCAAAAAGTCAGCCCGTTGAATTTAAAAATTATATGGGATGTATATGCTTGGCGCTATCATATTTTGCACCTCTGTAAAAGTTCAGGTGGTTGAACCAGTAGCCTCGCTAAATTTTCAATCGCGCCATCGCCGGGTCATAGACCACCTCGGTAATCGACCCATCCCGTATGCGCTGAACTGCTTCATCAATCACATGAAGTGGTACCAGGAACCACTCCCTCGGTTTGACCGGGTTGCCGAAGCGGTCTTCGATGGTCAAATCAAGTTGTGCTGCGCCGAACACGCGGTGGAAGATGTTTTCCAGTTTGGTGCGGTTGAGGTTGTGCAGTTTGTAGGTGGCAACGACTTCCACGTCGGCTAACAGGTAGGTGGCATCTTTTCCTGCATTTGCGATGCGGGCTTCTACTTTGCCGCCGGTTACGCCAATTTTGTGGATCAGTTCGCGGTGTTCGGCAACGAATGGGTGGTTGGACAGGCTGCGCAGCACGTAGATGGTTCCGGTTTCAATGTCGTCCGGCTCTGGCGTATCGCCAAACAACGGGCCCAAGTCCGGCTCCGTCAATCTGCGACCTGTTTCTTCTTTGTAAAGTGCCTTTTGGAGTGAGCGTAATAGTAGGTTGCTTTCCGTGCCATTACTGTAGATCACTCGCAAGCGGGCATCGTCATGGCCGCTTATTGTTTTGAGCATTTCGCCTATTTCGGCCACATACGCAAGTTGCCCACCTAAAATGAAGAAATTTCCGATGGCAATGCTGGCATCACGACCGAAGCGCCGAGAGATGCGAATGCCGGATTTCAGTTCCCGTTCCACTCGCTCAAATAGCGGTTGAAACTTGTCAAAATCCGCACAAGGCGTGCGGTCGGCGATTTCTTCCGCTGCATGTTTTTCTATGGTTGAGCGAACATGGCGCAGCACGGTGATGTCGTTCTGGTCGGCGGGTTCATCACCGATACCCAGTTCGGCCAGCAAGGCGTCTTCGTCCAGCTCATCGACATTAACTGGGGTTGCCGCTGCTGCACCAGACAGCAGTCCGGGGGCGTCCAATGCAGCCAGTAAAGTTTGTGTCCCCGGTAATTTGCGTAGCTGATCCAGACGCACGGCATACAGGCGTTCGAAAATGTCGCGGCCTTCACCGTGCAGCGGTGCGCGGCCATGGGTCTGATGGAAGCGCAGGATGTCTTCAAAACCGGCGATGATGCGTTCTTCGCGCGGGGTGTGGCGGGAGGCCTTGAGTGGGGTGACTTCTACCCCCAGCGCATCCAGCAGCTCGTCATCGTTCATGTCAGCCATTACCAGACTCTCCTTGCGCCTGTGCCGCCTTCGCTTGCGCCCGGTAGCGCGCAAATGCGGCCACGCCTTCGGCCATGCGCTTTTCCCACGGGTCGGCGGCATTGATGTCTGGCACACGTCCACGCTCGTTTTTGAACTGCAAGGCGCGTTTCGCCAGTTCGCGGGCTTCGTCTTCGGGGATGTTTGCCTTCTTGGCGGCTATGCTGGCCTGCACCTGGCGCAGTGATTTTTCATCCATTGCTTTCGCCAGCACGGCATAGGCGGCTTCGAAGGGGTTGATGCGGTCAATCAGGTCAATGTCCAGATCGCGCACATTCACAAACTTGCGCACGCCATCCAGCAAGGCCGTGTTGCCTTGCGCGGTATCTTGCGTTGAACCATTGGCATCGGCTTGGGCCAAGGCCAGCTTGGCTTGCTGGGTGATGTTCATAGCGGCAATGGCGTGCTGTCGGATAGCCTCTTGATCGGCTGCGTTCAAGTCTGGGTAACGCTCGCGCACGATTTTGCCCATGTGCAACTGGGTCAGCTCCTCGGGCAGGGTGTTTTCCTGGTCGAACAGGCCGTGTTCCAGCACGGATTTGTCCTGCAGGAAACTGGTGACCACCTCGTTCAAGTCCTCTTTGCAGATGCGGGTGGCCTCACTGCTTTGCGGTGTTGCCAGCCCATTAATTTCGACGTGATATTGGCCGGTGCTTTCATTCACGCCGACGTTGGTGCGGCCTTTCTGATAGCCTTCTGGTCCATAATCAAAGCCTTCCTTTGGCCCGGTGTCCTTTGGGGTGAACTCGTAACGGGGTGCAAGAACCTGTTCCATCAACAAGCTGGCGGAGATGGCCTTGAGCATGTCGTTCACCGCCTCTGCCACGGCGGCTTGTTCGGCTGCCGGTTCGGCGATCAGGTTAGTGAAGCGTGCGCGCTCCTTGCCCACGGCATCACGAGTGGCACGGCCAATGATCTGCACAATCTCTGTCAGGCTGCTGCGGTAACCAATGGTTAGCGCATGCTGACACCAGACCCAATCAAAGCCTTCCTTTGCCATGCCCAGCGCGATGATGATGTCCACATGGTCGCGGTTGTCTTTCTGTGCTGGGTCTTTCAAGGCGCTCAACACGCGTGAACGCTTGGCCTGGTCGCTGTCATCCACCAAGTCCGCCACTTTCAGGGTGCGGCCATCACGGGTCTGTACCAGATGAAAGCCGGTAGCCGGGTCTATCCCTTTCCATTCGCCCAAGCCGTGCATGATTTCGTTTACTTCACGTTCCTTGTCTTGCAAGCTTTCGCGCGAGTTGACGCTGGGTATGTGAACAATGGTTTTGAGTGCAGGGTCGAGCACTTTGGTTACGGCATCAACATAACGGCCTGTGTAGAAGAAATAGCCGATGTCCAGTGATTTAAGCCATTGGTAGCCGTTGAGCTGCTCGTAGTAGGTGTAAGTGATGGTTTCGAATTTGGTTTCATCGGATGGTGCCAGCACCGCTTCGCTGTCGCCACGAAAATAAGAGCCGGTCATGGCCACCAGATGCACCTTATTGCGGGCGATGAATCCGCCCAACTGGCTGCCCAGCTTGTTGTCCGGGCTGCTGGAAACGTGGTGGAATTCGTCAATGGCAATCAGGCGGTCATCGAAAGCCTGAATGCCCAGCTCTTCTACTGCAAAGCGGAAGGTGGCATGGGTACAGACCAGTACCTTATCGGCGCTTGCCAAAAACTGGCGCACAGCGTCCACTTTGGATTTGGCCACACGCGGTTCATCCACACCCGGCGCGTTGCACAGGTTCCACTGCGGCGCGACTTGCCAATCCCAATAGAAGCCATACTGACTCAGCGGCTCATCGGCAAAACTACTGCCAATGGAGCGCTCCGGCACCACGATGATGGCTTGCCTCAAACCTTGGTTGTTGAGTTTGTCCAGCGCGATGAACATCAGCGCACGGGATTTGCCCGAGGCTGGTGGCGATTTAATCAGCAGGTATTGTTCACCGCGCTTGGCATAAGCGCGTTCCTGCATGGCGCGCATTCCCAGCGCGTTGGCCTTGCTGGAAGCACCGGTGCGTGCCGTGGTGATGGACACCGATGGCACGGTGTAGGTGTTGGTGGGGTTATTATCAGTTTTCATCCGTTTCCATCCGTTTCCATCCGTTTTCATCCGTTTCCATCCGTTTCCATCCGTTTCCATCCGATTCCATCCGATTTTGGTATTTTAAGTGTTGCAAAATTGGCATGTGTTGGTTTATATTTTTGCGTGCATGGCATGATGATGCTGTTTTGATGGATCGTGTCATGCCAGCGTTTTTAGATAATTTACAAATGCGGTGCATATAATCAAAAAATACTTTGCATCGTCTATGGTCAAATTCGGCTCATTCATTAATGCATGACGGATTCCATTGGCGTCACTGGTATATGCATAAAGTTTTGTATATCCCTCGCTTAATGCGCCGTGCAACTTACTGGACTTTTTGAGTTTTGACAGGGCTTGTGCCAGAGTGGCTTTGTCATCATCACATATAATCTTCGCAACCGACTCAACTGCAGAAATGGATTCTTTGATGGAATTTCGATAATCGGGGTTCTGTTTGTTGCTGAGGTGGCTAATCGCGGTCGCAATATGGGATGCTGCATGTGAAAATTTATCCTTGTTCGCCAGCGCTTCTTCCAATGCGGCAATTTCATGCTCGGTTGTAATAGGTACGAATTGCTGATTGATAACACGATAAGCAGCTAATTTTATAGAAAGATCTTTATTCACACTTTTACCAAGCTCTTGTCCTGCATAACCGCTACCAATAAAGAACTCCAAAAAATCATATACCTCGTACCACTTCGCCTCAAAAAAATGCTGGCGAATTATTTCCAATGCCCGTTTATAATAGTGCGTTCCAGAATAGCTCTGCCCTATTGGGATCTCGTCGATGGGTTTGTTCCAGTACACATGCCAAAGTGCCTCTAGTAATTTCGATTTGTCGGGTTGATTCCCGAACCAAACATTAAAATGATTCCACAATACATTCCGCAGTTCATCAGGCATGGCATCAGGCTTGAGATTGGCGGGTAATGGGGTAATACCTTGGCGTTGACTAAATTTCATTCCAGCATGTCTCCAGTGGTGCTGCCATCGTTTCCCAATTCACGCTCAATCTGTTCGATGCTGGGCAAGCTGGTTTGTAGATCGGCAGGCAGGCATTGGAGTAATTTGTACTCAGCAATGCCCATCGGCTGGGTTTTATCACCCAAGGCATATTCTGCCACGACCTTATTTTTGCTCTTGCAGAGCAACAGACCAATGGTGAGGTTGTCATGTTCGCTTTTGATCTGGCGATCGACAGCGGTCAGATAAAACCCAAGCTGGCCCAAATGTTCGGGCTTGAATTTACCGCCCTTGAGTTCGATCACTATATAGCAGCGCAATTTCAGGTGATAGAACAACAGGTCGATGAAAAATTCGTCCCCGCCGACATCCAGCAGCACTTGCCGCCCGACGAAGGCAAAGCCCGCGCCCAACTCCAGCAGAAATTCGGTGACATGCTTTACCAAGGCGTTTTCGATTTCGCGCTCGCCTGCCTCGCGGCCGAGTCCGAGAAAGTCCAGGCGGTACGGGTCTTTCAATGACTCGCGGGCAAGATCGGACTGTGGTTTGGGCAAGCGGGTCTCGAAGTTGGTGACGGCCTTGCCTGTGCGTTCCAGCAAACGGGTTTCGATATGGATGTTCAGCACATTGCGCGACCAGCCGTGCGTGATGGCGCTCTGGGCATAGGCTAGGCGCTGCTGCGAATCTTTCAGGCGGGTGAGCAACACCAGGTTATGTCCCCAGGGCAATTGTCCAACAGCCTGTTGGACAATTGTTGCATCCGGCCAGGCCTCGGCAAAAGCCCGCATGTACATCAGGTTGGCGCGGGAAAATCCCTTCATCTCGGGAAAGGCGGCGCGCAAATCCTGCGCCAGCCGCTCGATCACCTTTGCACCCCAGCCTTGCTCAGCTTGTCGCGTCAGAATGTCGCACCCAATTTGCCAATACAGCAACACCAACTCACGGTTGACCGCCAGTGTGGCGCGCTGCTGGGCAGTATGGATGCGGATTTTTAGTTCAACCAACCAGTCGGTGTAGCCCTCGGGTGGCGGGGTCAGGCTGATGGGGCTATCGGTCATGTGTTTTGTCCTTTGTCTTTCCCCGCGCGGCTTTCTCCTGCAGCAGTTGTCAAGGAAACCTTGACAACTGAATCCGTGCTTGGCTTTCCCTTGGTTTGAACTGTCAAGGATTCCTTGACAGTTGCTACCTGGTTCAACTCCCCCTCTTCAAAAATATTTTTTGCGTGAAGTGAGACGTTTTGTTTGGTGGTTTGAAACAGCTCGGCAATTTCCAGTTGGTTCAACCAGATACTGTCGCCCTCTACGCGCAAATTGATCCGCGTTTGGCCATCGTCGGCAGTATAAAGGATCAGGCTGCTCATGCTTTCTTCCCCATTTTCGCCTTCGGTGCGACCTTGGCCGCCGTCATCTTGGTGTATAACTCAAACAGTTTTTCCAGCCGCTCGGTGTCGTTCTTGAAACGGCGACCGATGTAGATGCGTTCCAGCACTTCGTCGTTGCGCTCGTGAGCATGACGCAGATTGTCCGGCATGTTGTCCGGGTCGTACAAGTCGGCGATGGTGGCGGGGAAATGTGCTTCACGCGCCAGCAGGATGTTCTCGGCGCAGGCTGTCAGGTCGGCTTTGTTCTGCTCAGTGAGCAGCAGAATGGGGAAGGTGTTCCAGCCGAGGGTGTTGGAGTAGCGGAAATCGGTACGCATCCGAGAGCAGACCGTTGCAACCCAGACCAGATGCAAGCGTGAACACAAACACGCGAAATTCCAAAGCGGGCTGTCGTAGATCGCAAATGCACTGTCGCCAATAACGAAATTTGATGTCAAGAAATCAACCGGCAGGTAAGGTCGGTTCTCGGACGAAACACGCGGTACAACGATAACGGTATCTTTCGCAGCACCCGCGATCTGCACAAAACGATGCGGCTGTTTTGCGAATTGGCGAGTAGATTCCGCGTCAGATTGACTGCGATTTTCGGCGACCAATTTGAGGCGTTGTGCGATAAAATTGCTTTTCAGGGCACCCTCAACTTCATCGTCTTCAATCCACAAGCAATATCGCTGCCTTCCGTTGATGAGTTCGTCAGAGCCGACGAATCGCTTAATGAAGGGCCGCGCTGCGGCATCTTCGACCATGACTTTTTCGACCAAATCACTGTCTAGAAACAGGTTCCCACCATCGCGCGGCATGTTGCCGAACAACATGGGGGATTGTTCACCGATGGGTTCGCTGGTTTTCCGTATATAAGCCAAACTATCTGGCACCAGATACGGGCCGATGGAGGAGCATTGCTTTAACAAGTCGCCTTCGTAAAGTAACTTTGGGACGTTAGATTTCCTGCTCAACCCGACAATGACTACGGTAACACCCGCGTTATTGCTAGCTAGATTAGCCCACTTGAATGAAGTGTGTGCAAAGCGGATTTCACAGCCGCGCTCGAACGCAGCCGGCCACACGTCGATTGCTTGCTGGCCTTGGCATACGCTGTTGGTTGCCACAAAGGCAGCCACCGCATTGGGCACCCTGTCTGCGTAATCAAAAAAACGGGCAAACCATCCGGTCACAAAGTCAGTGGTCTTGGCGAGCTTGGAATGCTTGGCCCAAGCATTCGCCAAATCGGCCTTCTGCACATCGGTTTGCCACTTGCTGCCGCGATACGGCGGATTCCCGCAAATATAGGTTTCACCACCTTCATTCTCGAAGTCGATTTCCGTTTGATCCAGCGGAGTGTTGAACAAATCATCACCAACCACCTTTACGCCCGTGCCCGTGGGCGGGCAGATGTTCAGCCAATCCAGCCGCAGTGCATTTCCGCAGACGATCCAGTTCTGCGCGTCCAGCGGCAGAAACTCTGCCAGCGCATCTTTCTGTCCGCGATACAGCACGTCGCATTGAAACTCAGCAATGATGAGTGCCAAGCGGGCGATCTCCGCGGGGAAGTCGCGCAGCTCGATGCCACGAAAATTGGTCAGCGGAATCTCGCTGCCCAGATGCGCCTCGCCCCGGCGGCGGTTGATTTCGGCCTCGATCTCTCGCATCTGCTTGTAGGCGATCACCAAAAAATTGCCGGAACCGCAGGCCGGATCAAATACGCGGATACGCGCCATGCGCTTGCGCAAATTCAGTAACTTGATTTTGTTATCACCTGCCTCTGCCAAAGAGGCGCGCAGATCGTCCAGAAATAGTGGGTTCAACACCTTGAGGATGTTGGGCACGCTGGTGTAGTGCATGCCCAAGGCACCGCGCTCATCGTCATCGGCCACTGCCTGGATCATGCTGCCGAAGATATCCGGGTTGATGTGCTTCCAGTTCAGGTTGCCCGCGTGCAGCAGATAGGTGCGTGCCATGCGGGTGAAGCGCGGCACTTCGGTGCTGCCGGAGAACAGGCCGCCATTGACATAGGGGAAGCCGTTGGCCCAGTTGGGCAGGCGCGGTTGGGCCGTGGCGCGTTCATCAGGCTTGGTCTTGATGTTCATAGCGCGGAATATTTCAGACAGCACCTCATGGGTGTTGGCGCCGTCGCGCTCGCTCATTTGCTCCACGGTTTTGGTAAACACGCCGTCACCATCGAAGATGTTGGTATCTTCAGCAAAGAAACAGAAGATCAAACGCGCCATGAAATGATTCATGTCGTGGCGGCGTGTGACCCAGTTCGGGTTTTCGCGCAGCAGTTCGACGTACAGTTTGTTTAGCCGCCCTGTGGCGCGTATGTCAATGGCGTTGTCCTTGATCTCCTTGATGGTGGAGATGCCAGCCAGTGGCAGGAAAAAGCCAAAATGGTTGGGAAAATCCGGGTAAGCGCAGGCGATGGTTTCGCCACTGGACATCTCTTCTGCTTCAAGCGTCTGCCCGTCGGTGGCGAGAATGAACTTGGCCTTGGCTTTTGTGGTGGCCGGGCTGACGCGCAACGCTTTGAGCGTTTCGCCCACAGCACCCGCTTCGCATACTGCGATATGAATGTTGCTGCGCTGAAGTACGCCGCCGGGCACATCCGAAGCGTTGTTGTTGCCGGTACGCAGGCGCTTGAGGGCCGTGTCCTTATTGCCGAAAGCGGCCAGGAAGGCGAACGGGAACTCCGTCGCATCGAAAGGCCGAAGGGCCAAGTCTGATATGGCTGCTTCAATTTCTACTGCATTCATTACTCAATACTCCCGGACAACAGGCGTTGCCATTGGGCACCTCTACCTTTGCCCGTTGGGGCGATGATTCCTTCCGCCTTCATCGCGCGCAATACCAGCCGCACCATGTCCCGGCTGATTCCGGGACACGCATTCTCAATATCCGAAATCGAAAATGGCATCGTTCGCTTCAAGATTTCATTGCGCACACGATCACCCTTGGCGCCACGCCCGCGTTCAATGTCGCCCACGCACTCTTCAAATTCCTTGTGGGCGCGCAATAACGCGCCCCAAAAATAATTCAGCCAGGGGCGCACATCGTGTTTCCCTTCATGCCAGCCTTGTGAACTGACTTCCAGCGTTTCGAAGTAACTTTCCTTTGATTCCTCAAAAATACGCTCCAGACTGATATACCGTCCCACTGCATATTCATGCTGATACAAAAGCAACAAGGTCAAAAGGCGCGCCATGCGGCCATTACCATCTGCAAAAGGATGGACACACAAAAAATCAAGTATACACAGTGGCACCAAAACCAACGGATCGGCCAAGTGCGTAGAAGTTGCTACAGTATAGCCACCTGCTAATTCACCCATGGCCATTGGCGTCAAGTGCGCAGCAACTGGTTGAAAACGCATCTGGCTCGAACTATCAGGATGCTTTTCAATGATATCGTTGTTGCTTGCCTTCCAATGACCACCCGGTTGTGGCATGTAACGATAGAGCATGGCGTGCAATTGCATGATCATGTTTTCTGAGAAAGGCATGTGTTCAGCAGGCTCATGAACCAAGGCCAATGCATCGCGATATCCGGCAATTTCTTGTTCAGAACGGCTCTTTGGTGAGGCGTTTTTGATTGCCAGCGATTTCAATCGGTCTTTTGCCACCACCACGCCTTCCAGTCGATTGGATGACTCGGTGGATTCCATGACTGCGATTTTCCGCAGACCGCTCAATGCTTCTGGCGACTGGGTGAAGTAAAGCTGCTGCTTACCCTGATATTCTCCTATGGAGCGTAGCGTGGCCATTTGCAGCCCGTCATAACGCAGACTGGAAAGAAAATCTGGGGAAAGAGAATGCATCAAATAACCGACCATTGGAATGAGCAGAGTAACATTACTATAAATGGGGTATTCATGCAATATATTGCCCCAATAATGATTGGAATTACCCCATTAAATACGGCTAAATACATTCCAGAGTTGGAGGGAGGGGTTTTTAAGGTTTAATTCGTTTGAATAAAAATTACTGCCTTAGTTAAAATTATCTTCTTGCACGTGGCTCCATAGAAACGTCTATTGGTTGAAATCTATCTTATTCTTCCAAATAGTTACGGTTTAGATCGCAGTAAGTTTCACTGCTCACTGACGACGGTTTCCCGGATGTCTATATCGGTGAACAGCGGCGCTCAGCCTGTAATTTTGCTATTTTGATCAGATTGTTTCGACTCAAAAGAGACATTCGGCCTCTTATGCCTTGACTGCCAGCCATATTGGGAAGAGCCGATATTCGTCAACATTTTGTGGTATATAGCCTTTCAGTCATGACAGACTTCGAAAATCACATTACTTACTTTGGGATTTTGCTCATAGTGGATGTAACTGACAATAATAGCAGCCGTTCATCATTTGAGATCAGACGAGAAGTAGGTCTTTGGCTGGGGCGATTAGACCGACCTCGGAACTGCTTCTGCGGACCGTGTTAGCTGGGTTCAAAAAATTCGTTTTTGCCTACTCGTTACCCATTACTTCAAGATCATTATCCGTTATTCGGAATCCACATCAGAAGGCCCAGTTTCATTATTAGTGTCCGCAAGCTTTTGAATATGCCATTCGCGTCTACTCTGTACATGTCCTCCGCCAGTCACTTCATCAATCAGTCCAAGAAGCTGTGCATCCTTAGGAGTCAATACATGCTCACCTTCAAATAACTCTCGACAGAGAAGAACACAAAAATTCCACAGCAACCGAGCGTGTGGTGCAGCCTTCGTCAGCAAATCCGCGCATTCATTTTCAGGAAGACTCGCGATATCTAGTGAGAAGAAAATGTGACTGTGCTGCGCCATCAAATCGGAAGCGTAGCGGATATGTCGTGGATCATTGAAAGACTGCAGTATCCCGTACTCACGAGTCGCTCGATCTAGGATCGCACCCAAGTTAATATCATTAGACTTCTCAGTTGAGATGTCGGCAATGACGAGGCTGAGGAAGAGTTTTAAAGGTTCTTCAATCTTCTCGAGGTGCTCAGGTTGACCCTTAAACATCTTATGCAAATGACGAGCCCCATCCAGCATGCCTGGATTTCGTGAACCCTTTTGACGATAAGTTGGGGAATTTTTCGCAATTTTTGTCAAGTGAATCCACTGCGACAGACGATGCATCACGTTATTGATTAGTGTGTCATTCCTTGATGATAACTTTCGCCAAAGACTAGTTGCGAAGCCTGCGAGGTCAATGCACTCAAAACCGTTGATTGGGGGAGCGTACGCGGAGACTATGTCGATATAAGAACTATGCCGCGTGGGAAACCTTTTTTTGATATCGACAAAATCGGGAAGCTGGTCGATATATATCCAAACGAGACGTTTGATGATTCGCTTCGCGAGTCGCATTGCAAACGCATCATTCGCCTCTTGGAGGGACTTTGCAGCGTCTCGAGCTTTTTCTGGCGTAACATCGTCCATACCACCATAGCGGACATCATGATACAGAATCTCGGAGTGACTGAGAGCAACCGAATAGGTTCCGAATGCTAGCAGGTTGGCGGCCGAACTATAGGCACGATGTGTCGCAACAGTTATTATTTTCCCCCTGTGACCGTCCTGTGTTGGCCCCGTTAGCAGTGCCAGCAATACATCAAGAGATGCGAGAGAGCCGCCAGGGCTATCGATGCCGACCGTAATTGGTTCTATTCCATTTTGTCTGAGTTTTAGAATTGATGGTGTCAAACGGCGAACTAAATCGTCGTCGATGACAGAATCAATTAGAATTGAACGATCCCAATTGATGGTTAGTTCCTGATGGTCATTCAATTCCTTCCACCCTCCCTTTGAAAACCGAATCTGCCAACCAAGTGCCACCAGATAGCTTGGTATGCTAACATGAATGTCGGCTGTCGAGTTTGAACCGAACTATCCATGCGCCAATTTTCTTGCCTCTAGTCTTAAACCCTGAAACACTTCTGAACGCGCGGTTGCACAAATACAAATTTGGGTAAATATTTTCCGACAAATAGATTATTAAGCGACTACCAACAGCGTGAGATACGCAAGCAATATGACCTGCGATCAGCAGCAGTATTGCGCGTAGCGTGCCTTAGCCTTTTTCTGGTTCAGTGCTCAGTTTACCACCGAGCAGATATAATTCTAAAGCTTAGTGTTAAATCGTTATGAAGAATAATTCTCTATTTTAATGTGATTATTTGCAGGGGGTGCCGAGATGATCCTTGCTTGGAATGGTTGACTCATTTTCACAACATATATTGACATGATGCTAAATGTAGGTAAATATTAACAACTACCGACATTTGGTATCATACATGGATGCCTCAAAAATTTCTAAAGTTCTAAGTCTTGCTCAAGAAGTAGGTGTTATCCGTCCACGTGATCTGGCGTCAGATGGAATTCCCCGCGTCTATCTTGCCCGTCTTTGCCAAGCTGGTAAACTTCAGCGTATTGGACACGGCCTTTATATGTTGGCCAATAGTGCTATTACTACCAATCACAGTCTGGCAGAAGCTGCGAAACGGATGCCCAACGGAGTGATTTGCCTGCTCTCCGCACTGAGATTTCATGGGATCACCACGCAAGCTCCCTTTGAAGTCTGGATAGCGATTGACAATAAAGCACGCGCGCCTGTTGATAAGGGAACTCCTCTACACATTGTACGGTTTTCTGGAAATGCGCTTCAAACTGGGATAGAAACACACATCGTAGACGGTGTGCCCACTAAAATTTACTCCATCGCCAAAACAGTTGCTGATTGTTTTAAATTCCGCAACAAAATTGGCCTGGATGTCGCCCTGGAAGCACTCAGAGAAAGCTGGCGTTCCCGCAAATGCACCATGGACGAACTTTGGCACTATGCGGCAATTTGTCGGGTAACTCATGTCATGCGTCCCTATCTGGAAACATTGACATGAGCGTAGATCAACCACGCAATCTTGCCGCCTCTGTGCGCCAACGCCTGCTCAATGTCGCGAAGCGCAACAGCGAGGCGTTCGATTTGGTATTGACGCGATATGCACTGGAGCGCCTTTTGTATCGACTGGGGCAATCCGATTACCGCAATCAATTCTTACTCAAAGGTGCGATGATGTTCGCGGTATGGGACGGCGCATCTCATCGCCCGACTCGCGACATTGACCTGCTGGGATTTGGTTCCGGCGATCTGGCACAGCTGGAACACGTTTTTCGAGAGATTTGCCAGGTACCCGTAGCGCCAGATGGACTGACGTTTTTTGCGGACAACCTGCGAGCCATTGAAATTCGCGAGAATCAGGAATATCAAGGGGTGCGCGTGCTGTTCGAGGCACGCCTTGAAAATGCCATTATTCCAATCCAGATTGATATTGGTTACGGCGATGCTGTGACGCCTGCGCCAGAAGAAATCACTTTCCCCACTATGCTGGATTTCCCAGCACCCAAGTTGCGGGCTTACCCAATCTATACTGTGGTTGCGGAAAAATTTCAGGCGATGGTTTGGCTTGGTATAGCCAACAGTCGTATGAAGGATTTCTATGACATATGGGTGATCATGAAAAAATTTTCATTTGAAGGTCACGTACTGGCGCAAGCTATCTCAGCTACCTTTGAACGGCGTAATACGCCTCTTCCTACCGCAGCACCGTTTGCACTGACCCAACCATTTGCCAGCGATAAAATTAAACAGACGCAATGGAAAGCTTTTTTACTGAAAAATAAATTGTCCGCAGATAATTTAACACTTGCCGATATTATCGCCACATTGCATGAATTCCTGATGCCGCCTACTCTTATGCTCGCAAAAGAACGAGCCTCCGACGCAATTTGGTTGCCGGGCGGCCCATGGCAAACTTTATTCCTACCAAGCTAACAGGCACTTGGTTGCGGCAAGCAATGCTGCGTATGTTCAGTAGCAGTATTGCACGCAGCGCGCCCACGCGCGAAGCTGCGGGATGAGAGCCCCAAGGCGAGCAAGGCTGAAGTCGCACCCCAGTGCGGCATCAGCCGTTCCCGTCTTGGCAGCCCAACTGGGCAGCCAAGATTGCACCCCGTTCAGGGGTGCAACCAAGCAGAGATGACAGCGCCCCAGCGCTGGCAAAGCCGATGGACGCGCCCACGCGGACAAGGCTGTGCTCTGCTGCCGTCGTCGGTGACAGCGTAAGCTGGCGCTCGACCAAAGAAGAAAACATGGAGCGTCCAGCGGAACCCGAAGGGCAGCACCTCAAGGTTGCGTTAGCAACCCTGAGGCGCAGTGCTTTTCTTCTTTGGTCGAGCGCCAGCGCAGACGACGGCGGGTGAATTTTTGGTTGAGCAAGCGTCCAGCGCGGCGCAATCGAAAAGAGGGCTTGCCCTCCCAAGCGAAACGGTCGTCCAGACCGTTCGCGCGAGGTGAATTGGCGTGCTGCCTTGCGTCCAGCCGGGCAGAAGCGCCAAGAGGATGGCTTCCTCCAAGCATGTGCGCCCTAGCGTGCGTGCGCAATGATGGCGGAATAGATGGAGAACGGAGTTGGGTAAGCGTGATCGGAAAGCACTTATTCCGATGTCGTTTATCCAACAGAGATGCCCATCCCGCCAACAACAGGCGGCCAGTTTTCCAAAGCGTAGACTGGAAATTTGGCACGATGCTTGTCGGTGAGGGGCACCCGTTCACCGACCACTGGCACGGCCTGGATCAATTGAAACAGACGTGACAATCGCGGCGCGAATGCGGTATCCGGGCACACATAGTGAACCATCGCATAATCGCCCTGCTTGATCATTTGCAAATAGGTCGAAAGTATCGCTTCATAACGCTTGACGGTTTTGATCGAGCGTTCTATTTCGATTGCCACGCGTTGGCCAGATGGATTGGTGGCCACGGCATCGGGTCGTTTCTTGATGTCTTTCGGCAACCGATTGCCAGGCACCCATTTTGACCAACCCACATGTTCGGCAGCCAGCCGCGCACGCTGGATGTCAAGGTAATGGTGTATGGTCACGATGGAAAGTTTGCCCGGCTCGAAGTATGGACGGTTTTCCATAGGCTCATTCTCATCCCATGCGAACAGCAGCCCCTTGGGCGTAATACCCCAAAGGTTCATACGAAGCTCGGGAACCTTGTGCCGCAGCAGGAAACCATCACGCTCCATCTGGCACAGCGTTTTGAACATGGCTGGCGCGGATAGCGCCGCCACACCAGTCAGATTTGCAAGGCTACTCCATGATTCATCACGCAAGTAATGCAGCAGGGTGCGACGCTTATGACCTACCCGCACCTGTCGTTCATTGAAGGATTTAATCAACATCGAGCAGGGCCCTTCCGAGTGTTGGTGCATGGCCCACGTTTCCGTCAGCGCCAGATGATTCTGACATGCTTGGCTCAAAGCTCATTGGTGTAGTTGCCGCCGTGGTTTTGGTGACTGCAATTGGCGCAGTAAAAAAGAATTGGGCAAGGCCTGCCCCATAAAGCACAGCACAGCGCTCAGGCAACGCTTGCAGCATGTTGGTATCAATTAAAGACCGTTCCGCCTGGCGCAAAGAGCGGTGATTTTCGCGGGTTTCTGCCAATCCGATGTTGGTTTTGACTTGGCGGATTTCATCGTCTACCAGAATCTGCCCGCTCATTCTGGCCAGCCAATCGGCGGTGTCTGGGTCTTTGACGGCGTAAGCCATTTTTATGGCGCAATTTTCATTGACCGAAGCAACTACGGATTCAGGATCAAGATCAGCTGGGCCATCGCGCAAATCACCCAGACTCTGATGAGCAATGATGACATGAGCACGCTTGTCACGAATCGCGCCCATGGCCTCAAGTGCCGAGCGTGAGACAAGATACTTGAACTCATCCATGAACAGGCACACATGCCGAGCAGATTCACGGTTACGCGCCTCAATATGTTGCATCACCGACAAGACAAAAATGCGCTGCAACTTGAGGGTGCTCGGATTGCGCATTGATCCACGCACATAAATGACCGCACCATCATGGATCAATTGGGCAAGATTAACGCCCAGATTGATCTTGGTGGCTGGAATCATGCTTAATTCTTCCAAATCGAAAGCAAATTTTTTCCCGCTTTCCACAATTTCCGGTTCCTGCGTGGCCAATAGCCGATATGCATCAGTGAGCATTGGTCGCGGAGTTGGCAAGATAGCTGCAAGCACCCGTGCGGCACGCCTGTCATCCAACCGATAAAAATCCGCGTCGGTACCTTTCTCGCCCAATGAAAAGCCAGCACCAAACAGCTCTTCAATTTCTCGCGTGCTTTTGTCCTGCAGTGGGTTCCATTGCGGATTATCAGCCAGCAAATCTATGAACACATATGGCACACCAGCTGCTTGCGCTGCCTGATACATCACATGCGGCAGGAATTCATCATTTTTTGGATCAAGCACGACCACCGATTCGCCATTCGCAACCGCCTGGGTGAGCAGTACACCGGCAGCGACACCCTTGCCGCTACCTGTTGTTCCAACAACGTCTATGTGCGATCTGCGCCATTTGTCCCACGGCACATATACTGGCCGCTGACGCTCATCCAGCCCAAAGAAAATTCCCTTTTCGGGTTGAAAATATTTGCGTGGATCGTAGCGCTGCTGCGAATTTGGTAAATGCACAGATATTTGACGAATATCAGTCTTGCGATTACGTTCCACCGTGCTGGTTCTGGTGAATCGCTGAGCGATGATCTCAATGACATGCGAGAAATAGCGTATCACCAGCCAAACAATCAAAATCCCACTTGCCAGTCCGGCCAGATTTATCCACAGATGATTTACGGGTAAATAAGTGGGCTGACCGACCAGCGATGTCGACATGGATGGCAAACCAAAGTAAAGACCAAATTCAAACGCGCTTACCAGTAAACCTACGGTAAAGAAAAATCGACCTGCTTTGTTTTCCCTGAATAACCAAGAAAGTGCCCAACAAATCCCAACAAATAGGCCGCTAAATCGCCACACCGCGAGTTCTGCATGCATCCATTTGTTCACAACAAATATGCCCATATTAATGAGGTCATTATTCAAAATATCCATGATTGCCCTGTCTTTTAAAGTTAGTTTTATTGGGGGAAAGTACCTTGCGCAGTTTCTCAATTTGTTCGCGTGGATCAATGGAACTTAATTCGCTTTTGGGGGGTGAAGCTGACGGCTTGATGGCTGCAAGCTCTTTGTCGCGTTGACGTGTATGTGCTATACGAACTCCGACTTCAGGTTCAAATGTTCCCGCCACTGCCCGAGCAATAAGGGAACGCAAATAGCTTAGTGGAGCACCACGCACCGAGTTGGCATTAAGCCGCCCAGCCAGTTCATCAAGTAGTTCCTGCGCTAATTCTGGTGATAACACTTCAAGGTTACGTGTCGCCACCGCAATTTCTTTTGGTGAAAATTGTTTCGGACAAATGAGCGGACTACCACCACCTTCGCCAGCCAGTTCAGCACTTGGTTGTGGTGGTTTGGATTGCTTGGTGTGTTCGGTGGTGGTTTGGGTGACACGGGAACCACCTGCTGGTGTCATGTGTGCCACCACCTCGTGGCATGCTACCGGATTGGGTGGTGGCAATTTGTCACCACCGTTTTCAAGAGATAAACGATAACCATTGCTTGTTGCCGAACCATCATTTCGAAACCGATTTTGCACTTGAACCAAATCATCGGCCTTCAGTTTATGCAAAATACGCTGGACGCTGCGGTCATCCAGAGATGTCTTTTTTGCCAAAGTTGGAATGCTCGGCCAACAATAACCTGTATCGTCCGCAGCGTCGGCAAGTGCTAAGAGTACAAATTTAATGGAGGGTTTGAGCCGCAATTGCCAAACCCAATTCATCGCGGCGATACTCATTTTTAGCCTCCACAATTTTGTTGTTTTAGCAGTTGTTCCGTCTTGGTTGGCCGTCCGCGTGGTCGCGTACCATTGATACCGCATGGATTTCGTGGAGATCTAACAGCGCGCATTGCTGGCTGTGTTTGAATTTCTCCTGATACAAAAAATCGCACCAGATCGGCCAATAATACATATTGTCGTCCACCTGGGTCTTGCCGCACGGCAACTTGGAAGCTTCCGCGACGGATTCGCGCGCGGATGGTTGGAATGTCCTCGCGTAATATTTCTGCGACTGACTTTATCTGCAGAATGGGTGGATAGTTGCTGTAAAGCTCGCGCAACAGCGCGACTTCGATGTCATTGTTAGTGTGTGACATATTGAATTCCTTGCTTGGTAGCAAGGCGCAGCGGTTCTACGGATTTTGCCGCGCCAAGCCTGATTGATAAGTCGGACAACCCGACACTAAAAAATCAAATCAGACGTGGTGCGCGAGGAGGTATGTAAGGTAGAAGAGGAATATAGTTTTGGAAAGGATAACTTTCGTTTTTGTAAGAAATGAAGCTAAAAGAAGTGAAAAATAATTTTTGATTGAATAATTGATCGATGATAAATTTTTCTAATAAGCAAGCAATTATAAGTATGATTGCTTTGCCATTTTTTTCTCTGAACAATGTGCCAAAAATCAATACAGCCAAGCCGAAAGTCACGATGATTGTTGCAGTAACAGTTTCCGTACCTGTCAAAAACCCCTTCAGCATCATGAATTTGAACAATCCAGTCACAACGGTTGAGCTTTGATACCATAACGCAAGTGACATGTATTGTATCGCAAGGGACACGCCAAAAAGAAAATATGCGCGAACCCCAACGCGTCCCTCCAATTTAGAGGAAAAATTAGTTCGAAAAATTTTTTCAAAAGGAGATTTCATGGTTAAATTTTCGCAGGATTATTTGGTGTTGTCAATAGTTTTATTTGAATTAATTCAGTTAGATAGAATATAAAACAGCAAGTAACTACAAACAACCAAAAATAACAGGAAGTGATTATCTGGGGACTGTTGCCAACTTCTCAGCCAGTTTTTCAGCTTGCAAATGCGTGTAGCGTTTCAGCATCTGCAAAGTTTTATGGCCGGAAACTGCCGCCAGCTCCAGCACAGTCATGTCGCCCCGTTCAGCCAACCGGGAAAGTGCCTCGTGACGCAAATCATGCCAGGTGAAATTCTCTATGCCTGCGCGCCTGCATGCAGCTTGAAAAGCATGAAAGAGGGTCATGCGTTCGACCGGAATGACTGCTCCGCTGATGGATGTAGGTAGTTTTTCAAGCACGGCAAGCGCTGCTGGTGAAAGTGGAACTGCGCGCACTTCGCCATTTTTTGTATCTTCAAGAAGAGCAAAGCGTCTTTTTGCATCAACTGTTTTCCAGCTTAATCCAAGCAGTTCACCTTGGCGCATGCCTGTTTCCACCGCCATCTGCACAGCAGGCCAAAGATAAATGTTTCGACTATGACGGCACTCAATTTTCAGATTTTGCCATTCTTCGTCATTTAGGCGGCGATCACGTGATTTGCTCTCTGTTGGTTTGCGGATTTTATCAACAGGGTTTCCTCTTGGTAAGGTAATTGCGCATTCCGTTTCGGTAAATTTTAAAACTTTCGAGAGCATGAACAATTCTTTCCGAACTGTGCTGCTGCCAACCAAGGTAAGTCTTTTATCCCGATACTGCGCGACCAGCTTCTGATCCAGTGCAGCAAGAGAAAATTGACCAAGCGCTTTTTTTAAATGGGCACATTGAAATCGCCAAGCCTCTTTCCCATCTTTGCGCAACTTGTAATGAAATGGGGCGAACTCGGTGGTGAAGCGGTCGATCATGTCGCCAACGGTGTTGCGTTCGGCATCGCTACGATCAACAAATACACCGCGCCCCATTTCACTTTCTATGGTTGCGGCCCAGAGGTCTGCATCTGAACGGGTGTTGAAGGTTTTAGATTGAGGCGGGTAGCCTTTTCTGCGTACTTGGGCTTCCCACTGATAATCACCCCGCTTGCGGATTGTTGGCATGCTGAACTCCCCTGAATCATTGTGGCAAAAGTGTGGCAATAAATCATTATTGCATTTTAATCTTCAGATAACATGCTGTCAATAAAGGATAAAGTTTAAATTTTAAGCACGCCTGGAAAGCGTGTTCAGGATAATATCCTGACGGGGGTTCGAATCCCCCTCTCTCCGCCAGCGTAATGCTGCAATTAGATGATTTATAAAGATTTATTTATTTTTCATTCTTCAAATTCTTACCTAAATTCTTACCCGCCTGTTTTCTATACAGCACATTCAGGGTGTTCTTACCCATAAGCCCGAAGATGAAAAGGTTAATAACATTCCGTTACTGAAACGAATTAACCTTTACGCATGGGGTTAATTTGATAATTGATAACTCGCTCAATCTGCCGGATATTCGGCTGGTGAGGTGTCAATCAAGTTTCAGGTCTTCAAGGTCTAGTTGTGGCAATACAAGATTAAAGTCTATGTGTTCCATTTCAGCGAACATGCGATTCATCAATTCATCTTCAATCGGCTTTAGGCCAGCGTCTAACGACGATCTGGCACGGCTTACGATGATTTCCAGTGTTGCCGTTGGCGAGGTTATTGGGGGTCAGTTCTAACATTACTACAAACCCGGCTATAATCTACCCATGGCGCAGGCGTACCTGTTTGGCGCATATACTATGGTAAAGACCAGGCAACATTTCAACGTACATTACATGACAATAAGCTGCGTGGTGCGAAAATTAGAAGGAAATAAAAAAGATGATGTTTGAATGTTAGAACTGACCCCTTTTAGTGCCCTCTTTATTCTGAGAATTAAAGCCTAATAATAGTCTGTTAGTAGCAATATATTGCTTATAATAGACCAAATATAGGATATAAATTGACAAAAATAATCTGTTGGGCTACTATTAATACACTATTTGTAATTTTATCGTATAATAGCCTATTATTAGCCTATGACTATCCAGCACCTAACCAATACCGAAATCGCGATGCGCCTGGCGCAGAAAGTCCATGACTGGCGTATCTCACCTGAAGGCGCGGGGATTTCCCAAGTAGAGCTCGCGCGTAAAAGCGGAATTGGCCTGACGCCACTCAAGCGCTTTGAAAAAACGGGGGCGATCACCTTGCGCAACCTGATAGCAGTACTGCGTGCACTCGACTTGCTGGACGGGTTGGATGCCCTTATTCCAGAACTTGGCGCCCCGGGGCCGTTGGCGCTACTGGAAGCTGAACGAACAAAAATTCGGCGGGTGCGCGCGCCGCGTAGCACTTCAGGCAAAGGAGCGCTGCATGGCTGAAATCAAGGTTGTCGAAGTAAAAATATGGGATCAGTCCGTGGGCGCTGTCGCGCCGTTACGGGGCAAGCCCGGATTCTATGAATTCCAATATCTGCCCGCCTTTGTAAAATCAGGGCTGGAGCTCTCCCCTCTGCTGATGAAGTTGTCAATTAAAAAACGATTCAGCTTCCCTTTGCTGAGTAGAGAAACATTCCACGGCTTACCGGGTATGCTGGCCGATGCATTACCAGACAAATTCGGCAACGCGCTGATCGATGAGTACCTTGTCCGTACGGGTACAAAGGCCACCGATATTACGACGCTGCAGCGCATGGTGTACGTCGGTCGTCGTGCAATGGGCGCGCTGGAATTCGCGTCGGCCGACGACGATATACGGAGTCCTGGGGTGGCAGTACCTCTTGAAATGTCAAGCTTGGTGGAAGACGCACGGCGCGCGCTGCGCGGAGAGTTCGGTGCTATTGCACAGGATATCCTCGACGTTGGTAGTTCAGCAGGCGGCGCCCGCGCCAAAGCGGTTATCGGTTGGAATCCGGACACCCGGGCCGTCGTTTCCGGTCAATTCAAGGTGCCCGATGGCTATGACCACTGGCTACTTAAATTTGATGTTGGTCTTGATGGGGTATTAAATTATGCGACCGGCTTTGGCCGTATCGAGTATGCGCACTACCTGATGGCTACTGAAGCTGGCGTCCACATGAGCGAGTGCCGGCTACTGGAGGAAAATGGCCGGGCGCACTTCATGACCAAACGCTTTGATCGGCGCGGCAATCAGAAACTGCACGCCCAGAGTCTCTGTGGCCTGACACACCTGGATTTTAATATTCCCGCTACCCACAGCTATGAGCAGTACTTGCGCACAGTACTGGAACTGAACCTCGGTGCTCAGGCACTAGAGCAAGCCTGGATCCGCTGCGCGTTCAACATTGCCGCCGTTAACTGCGACGATCATACCAAGAATCTCGCCTTTTTGCTGAATCCCGAATCCGGCTGGAGCCTGGCCCCCGCCTACGATGTCTGCTTTTCGCACAACCCGGCTGCTGGCAAATGGACCCGGCAGCATCAAATGCTGGTTGGTGGGAAAGCATGGGGGATCACCGATATTGACCTCATAGCGCTCGCGCAAAAATTTGACGTTCGACAACCGCAAGTACTGCTGCAGCGCATTGCTGACGCAGTAGCCCGATGGCCCGAATTCGCGCGCAATGCTGGCGTCACCCCAGAGGCAACTGAGCGTATTCAGTCATATCACCCCGACTGGTTATCACCCCGCATCACAGGCGGTTAGCCAACCACACTCTGTTATGTATTTAGGGGGTCAGTTCTAACATTACTACAAACCCTGCTATAATCCGCCCATGGCCAGACCACTCAGACTAGAATTTGCAGGCGCACTTTATCATGTCACTTCGCGCGGTGATCGTCAGGAAGATATATTTCTGAACGACGATGATCGCAACGATTGGTTGACGGTGTTGGGCATCGTTTGCGCACGGTTCAACTGGGTGGTCCATGCATTATGTCAGATGACCAATCACTATCACCTATTGGTGGAAACACCGGATGGCAATCTATCTGGCGGGATGAGGCAATTAAATGGCTCGTATACTCAGCGCGTTAACCGTCGTCATGGTTTGGGTGGACATCTTTTTCAGGGGCGTTACAAAGCCATTTTGGTACAAAAAGAAAGCCATTTACTCGAATTGTCGCGCTATATCGTACTGAACCCGTTGCGTGCCAACATGGTGGAATCGCTCGAAGATTGGCGCTGGAGCAGCTATGCATTGATGACCAGCCAAACGGCGCCACCACCTTGGCTGGATACGGACTGGTTGCTCGGTCAATTTGGTTCGCAACGAGACCAGGCGCTCATGCACTATCGCCAGTTTGTGCTGGCGGGCAGGAATTTGCCCAGCCCGTTATCGAATACTCGTCATCAGCTGTTGCTGGGCGACTCCGCTTTTACCGAGCGTCACAAAGGGGCAAAAGACGCTGAAGAATTACGGGAAGTGTCAAAAGCACACCGGAGATCGCTTGCCTTGTCTCTGGATGAATTTCAGATCCATTACCCGGATAGAAATCAGTCCATGGCGCAAGCATACCTGTCTGGCGCATATACCATGACAGAGATCGGACGTCATTTCGGCGTACACTACATGACAGTAAGCCGCGTGGTGCGGAAATTTGAAGCAAATAAAAAAGATACTGTTTGAATGTTAGAACTGACCCCCTAGAACTCCTAGAACTCCTAGAACTCTAGAACTGCGTACTTATTATGGCTTTATTCATTACCGACGAGTGCATCAATTGCACGATTTGCGAGCTTGACTGCCCCAATCATGCCGTTTTTCCCGGATCGAAGCATTATCAAATTGATCCGGATCGATGTACGGAATGTGAAAATTTTTTTGCTGCGCCCTTGTGTCAGGAAATATGCCCGGCAGATTGCATCATTCCCCTTTCCTGACATCCTTCCATCGCTGAAGGAATGGGAAGGTGTCAAGATTCAGCATGCAACCGGTGAAAGTGCGTACCATTGCACTTGGGGCAAGGCGGAATGTGTCCCGGTTGATGGAAATGCAATTTTTCACCGCACTGATCGCATACCAGCGTTCCCAATCCGGTGATCTCACCGGTATGGTATTCAGCGTTTTCCGCCTTGAGTTTCAGGAGTACCAGCGCTGTTGTGGTCTGATCTGCCGCTTTGGAAAACCGCTCCCAAAACTCATGTTTGATGTAGTCCACGTCAAAACCCAGCCATTCCTTCAGTTCCTTGCCTGTTTTATCCAGATATTGCGCCGCATCAACCAAATCCCGTTCCACAAATGACGTGAGTTTGTCTATTTCAACATCACTCAATTTATTCAGGGCACCCATGTCATCCCGTATCTCATCCATCACATGATGGACGACTGCCGCGCTTTGATGCGCTTTTTCCTGTGCTTTTTCAAGTAAAAATTCATACGCTTTACCCACTGTATCAACGGGATCATGGGGTGGAAGTGATTCTTTCATTTTTTACGCTCCTTTGTAAATGCAGCATTTCGTTTTATTTGTCCGGAACAAGCAGGCCAGCATGGGTAAAGTACCCACTGATTATAATCCGGTTTAACAAGGAACATCTGTTTGATTGCTGCGCCTACGCCTGTTTCGCTGGAAATAACATTTCTGCCCCGCGCGTGCTGTATGCTACCGATTTCACCACCCATTCCAGTTGTGCAAAGCCACCACCTGTTCCAACACCCAACCCACTACCCATGACATTAAGCCCAATTTTCTTACGCACGTTTCGTCAAAGTTTCAAGCAACATGCACTGCGCCGACCTTGGTTTCGCATGACCATGCGCACGCCGCACGTACTGCCCGTTTGCATTCATTCGCCAAGCTTGGGTATTGTCTTTCAAATAAGGTTTAAGTCCTTCATTGATCACCCGCTTCTTCAAACGAGGCTCCAGAATTGGAAAAGCGATTTCGATGCGGCCAAAAAAATTGCGTTCCATCCAGTCCGCGCTCGAAAGATAAACATCCTCCGCACCATTATTGTAAAAATATAAAATCCGCGTGTGCTCAAGAAAGCGCCCTATCACGGAACGCACATGAATATTTTCTGACAAACCAGCCACTTCCGGCCGAATCGCGCATGCACCGCGTATCACCAATTCTATTTTCACCCCGGCTTGCGCGGCCTGATACAAAGCCAGAATAACCTGCGGTTCCAGTAAGGCATTCATTTTCACGATCATCAATGCTTTTTTACCCGCACGGGCGTGTGCGGTTTCACGCCCTATGGCCTCAAGCACCCGATCATGCAGACTGAACGGCGCTTGCCACAACAGGCGCAAATGCGACGCGCTGCCCAAACCCGTTAATTGCGTGAACACCTCGTTCACGTCGGCACAGATGTCATCATGGCAGGTCAACAAACCGAAATCCGTGTACAAGCGCGCAGTCCGGGCATGGTAATTACCTGTTCCCAAATGGGCATAACGCCGCAATCGGCCTTGCTCACGCCGTACCACCAAAACCATTTTGGCATGCGTTTTATAGCCCACCACGCCATACACCACGTGCGCACCGGCCTGTTCCAGACGCGCCGACCAGTTAATATTGGCTTCCTCGTCAAAACGCGCCATCAATTCCACCACCACAGTCACTTCTTTGCCTGCCTGCGCAGCCGTAATCAAAGCTTCCATCAGCATCGAATCGGTGCCCGTGCGATACACGGTCTGACGTATCGCCAGCACATCGGGGTCTTCTGCCGCAGCACGGATAAAATCAATCACGGGCTGAAAACTTTGAAAAGGATGGTGCAGCAACACATCGCCCTTGCGTATCACTGCAAAGATATTTTCCGCCTTGGACAGTTGCGGCGGCACACCGCGCACGAAGGACGGAAATTTCAAATCAGGCCGATCCACCTGATCGGGAATTCGCATCAAACGAGCCAGATTAACGATCCCGTTCACCTGATACAAATCATTGCGATTCAAATTAAACTGCTGAAGCAGAAAATTCGCCATGCGATCGGAACAATTGTCAGCCACTTCCAACCGGACCGCATCGCCGAAATTACGCTGCGACAACTCGCTTTTCAGCACTTCGCGCAAATTTTTGGTTTCTTCCTCATCCACAAACAATTCGGAATTTCTCGTCACCCGAAACTGATAACACCCCTCCACCGTCATGCCGACAAACAATTCATTGACATGCGCATGCAACACGGAAGACAAAAACACAAACCCGTAATCGCAACCCGCGATCTCCTGCGGCATGCGTATCACCCTCGGCAAAGATCGTGGCGCCTGCACCACTGCCGCACCCGAATCGCGCCCGAAAGCATCGCAACCCGACAACTCCACTGCAAAATTGAGACTTTTATTTAACACGCGCGGAAAAGGGTGCGCGGGATCCAAACCAATCGGGGTCAACACCGGCATCAATTCACGAAAAAAATAATCCCGCACCCAATCGATTTGCGCCTCATTCCAATGGTTGCGCCGCACAAACCGGATACCTTGCGCAATCAATTCCGGCAAAATCTCCCGGTTAAGCAACTCATATTGGCGATCCACCAGATTACGCACACGCGATTCGATCTCGGACAAAGTCTGACGCGCAGTCCAACCATCCGGCGACAACAAGGTAGGCGTCAACACAGCACGCTCTTTTAAACCCGCCACGCGCACTTCAAAAAATTCATCCAGATTGCTGCTGACAATACAAATAAATTTAAGACGCTCCAAAACAGGCGCATCAATATCTTGTGCCTGAGCTAACACCCGCTCATTAAAGGCCAATAAACTTAATTCACGGTTCAAAAATTGTTCAGGGGAAAAAGGAGTCACGAAATTAACCTTGAATAAAATGTGATGTGATGCAGCCTGACACAGGCCACACGGGGTAGCGTCATCAGTAAACCGGTCATCCCGGCGGCTGACATAACTTTAACACACAATTCGCGCCATAAGGTTTGATCCCACAAGCATGGGAGCAGTCCTTACACTCGTCAGGTTGTGTTGCGGTCACCTTGTGCCAGAACATTCTTACCAGAGGCACAGAGGCGCACAGAGGCGGGGTCAGGCCTTACATTTGACATTTTCGTCCCGTTTTTCTACCGCTTTCACTGCACGGCTCACCGTTGCATAACTCACCCCGAAATGCTTACCCACCTGAACAAGCGTATAGTGCCCCTTAGTTAAATATCCCATTACCACACGCGTCACAGGATCAGAGCACCTGCAAATTCAATACGTAAAGGCCTCGCCATTTTACCCCAATCCAGGCGGCATGAAGACTAAAACGACAGCAGAAAAATGTCAAATGTAAGGCCTGACCCCATCTCCCCTGATGAAGCTTACGCCGTGATGAAGCCGACGGTTAAACAGGCGGCGTAAGATTCAGCAGTAATTCCGCTTGAAATCGCTGAAACGCTGTTCAAACAAACTGAGCCGCTTCTGATGGACCAGCGGTATTTGGCCGGACGAGCCGCCAAGTGGTAACATGCAAAGATTCCCGCTATCCGAAACCCAGCCTTTTGGCGCCGACGATCGCCAGCAAACCACTTAAAGGATATCCGTGTTAGGTGATGGCTTTTGCAGCGCCGGGCACACTGCGCTTAATCATACAGACAAAACATGGCCATTAAAGCAACTATTTTCAAAGCCAATCTGCAAATTGCGGATATGGATCGACACTATTATCAGGACCATGCGCTGACGCTGGCGCGCCATCCCTCGGAGACTGACGAACGGATGATGGTGCGCCTGTTGGCTTTCGCCGTGCACGCCAGCGAAAATCTCGAATTCGGCCAGGGTATGACGATGGAAGAGGAAGCAGATATTTGGCAGAAGGACCTGACGGGCGCAATCGAATTGTGGATAGATGTCGGAATACCTGACGAAAAACTCATACGCAAAGCTTGCGGACGCGCCAGACAAGTCATCGTATTCTGCTATGGCGGACGCACAGCCGACATGTGGTACATACAAAACAGCACCCAGTTTGCGCGACAAAAAAACCTTACCGTAATCAACCTGCCGCTGGAAAGTACGCGCGCCATCGGTGCGCTTGCTCAACGCAACATGCAACTGCAATGTACCATTCAAGACGGTCAATTATGGCTTGGCGATGGCCAAAACAGCGTGCTGGTGGAACGTACTGTGCTGAAAGGGGGTTAGCCCTTGTCCTGGATATGATATGTGTAATAATATATCCCAGTTTGAGCCGCTGCTGATTTCACGGAGCGCGGGGTCAGGCCTTACATTTGACATTTTCGTCCCGTTTTTCTACCGCTTTCACCGCACGGCTCACCGTAGCATAACTCACCCCGAAATGTTCACCTACCTGGGCAAGCGTATAGTGTCCGCTCAAATACGCCTGAGCCATACTTTCATCACGCGTTTTATATTGCCCGGCAAAATAGGCCAAAGGCTTGATGGGAGGCTGTTTCTGTTTTTTGGGAATATCCTGAAGCGATTGCTCAGGATCAAGCTTGCATTGCATCTCATTGACAAACGCATCATCACCCAGATAAATCTGATTTTTCAATATATTCCAGGGCGAGGCCTGTTCTTTATCCTGTTGAACGAATTCCCGATAACGACGTTGCGCCTCTTCTTTGGTTTGGGCAAATCCGGCAAGCACCCAATCCGTCGTCAGGCAGGGATCGTTTTCAACATATCCCGCCGTGGCGCGATAACTGCTCCACCGCCATTCGTCGGCATGCCTTACCCTGTGCGCCCTCACCGGGTTCAAGGCAATGTAACGTGCCAATTCAAGCAAATAAGATTCTTTTTGTACCAGCAAGGCCTTGTAGCGCCCCTGAAACACATGCCCAACACGATGATGTTGGCGATTAAAATATTGCGTATAACTTCCATTCAGAAATTTCATGCCCTTGGACAAAGTAGGTGCAATCGTTTCAATCAGTAAATGGTAATGGTTGTCCATCAGACAATAAGCATGGCAATACCAGGCATAACGATTCACCGTATTCAGCAACAAAGACAAAAACCGCTGACGATCTCCGTCATCCAGATAAATATCCTCACGCGCATTACCGCGCGCCGTCACATGATACAGAGCACCTGCAAATTCAATACGTAAAGGCCTCGCCATTTGACCATTCCACCACCAATCCAAGTGGTACGAAGACTAAAACAACAGCAGAGAAATGTCAAATGTAAGGCCTGACCCCGTCTCCCTCTCTCATTAGACATGCCTGACTAAGCTCATGCGCTGATGCAGGATACGCACAATGCCAATGCTGTCAGTGCTGATACGGTAGACGATGATATGGGAACCAACCAAGTAAACCAAGTGTGTCGAAGGCAACTCGTTATGACTATGGCCAAGCTCTGGGGTGTGGCTGATCGCCTCCAGTGCATCATTGATTTTGTCGCGGTAAACCAGAAGCTGATTTTGACCCCAAGTTTCGCCGGTATAGCGCAGAATATCGACAATGTCTTGCCGCGCTTTCGGGGAAAGTTTGAGTAGCTGCTTACGGGAGGACATCGAGACTCATCGGTTGGCTGCTATGCATGGCGCTGATAGCACTTTGGGTAATGTCTTTCATGGTCTCCAGCGTGTAGGCGACCCCCTCGCCACAATCGAGCTGTACATCACCTTCCTTGATTGCAGCCTGCCAAGCTGCAATGCGGCTTTCCTCAGCTTGCATGCGCCGGATAGCGTCACGGATCACTTCCGTTGCGTTGCCATAAAAACCGCTGGCGACTTTATTTTTGATGAAACCTTCCATCTCTGGCGAGAAGTTAACGTGCATGGTCATGGTTGAACCTCCCGATAAATAATATACACAGAATATCCATAATATGGGTATATGTCAACACGGAACACGGGGTCAGGCCTTACATTTGACATTTTCGCCCCGTTTTTCTACCGCTTTCATCGCACCGCTCACCGCGAAATGCTCACCTACCCTGAAAGTTACCGAGAGCGGGAAGGATGTCGACTCTGGATATTTCTTTTTGGGTGGGATATACTGGCAGCATATCCATTCAGTTAAAGGATCTAACCATGACCACCACTGCCGTATTTACCAACAATCGCAGCCAAGCCATCCGTTTGCCGGCAGAGCTGCGTTTGCCTGACAACATCAAACGTGTGGATGTTCGAGCGCGTGGTCACGAGCGTATTATTTCGCCAGTTGGTCAGACTTGGGATAGCTTTTTTTTAGATACGCCGCAAGTTGCCGATGACTTCATGGATCAACGTGCCAGTCAATGTCAGCCCGAACGTGATCCACTATGATGCTACGGTACCTGTTGGATACTAATATCGTCATCTATGTGATCAAGAATAAACCGCTGTCTGTAATGCATTTATTTAACGAACATGCAGGTCATATGGCAATCTCATCAATCACATTAGCCGAACTTTTTCATGGTGCAGAAAAAAGCAATGCGCCAGAGAGATCCTTGTCAGTCGTAGAAGATTTTTGCACTCGCCTGGAAATTTTGCCCTATGGGTCCAAGGCGGCGCAACATTATGGACGCATTCGAAGTGCGCTGGAAAGAAAAGGTGAGACTATCGGTGTCAATGATCTGCATATCGCAGCCCATGCCCGCAGTGAAGGATTAATACTTGTGACCAATAACCTGCGGGAGTTTGAGCGTGTGGATGCATTGGAGTTGATTAATTGGGTAGCCTGAACCTTGGACGGCATCTCTTTCCGTTTATCTATCCCCAAGACGTGCATATAGCGGTGTGCGGCGCGCATGGCTAATCAACACTTGTGGAGGACAAAAAGGGTACCGTCACCTTTTTTCATATGGGCTGTTCCAGGGGTTAAATATTCTGATGCCAGTTGTTTCAAAGTCAGCCACGTTGCGAGTAACAACGGTCATTCCATGTACAAGGGCTGTCGCAGCGATGAGGCTGTCACGAACAGGACGAGGATCTGGCACGTGGAGTTGTGCGCTACGGAGAGCAACCGCTGTATCGACAGCTAGAATACGACCAATGAAAGCGGGTAAGACGTGACTGTTCAGCCAAGCCCGGAATATTGCACCTTGCAAGGGATCTCGGCGTTCAAGCAACAACACACCAATTTCCATCTCCTGTATGGTGATCACTGACAGAAACAAATCGGAGGCATCTATATTGTCTGCCCAGGCAGCAACACATTCATTTGCTTTGCCAAGGCGAATTTTTCGCAATTCGGATACCACATTAGTATCGAGTAAGTACATCAGGAGAAATCCGCTGGTTGTGCAAGGTCGCGCAATGGCGGAATCTCAAGTTCAATTTCCTCAATGCCCGGCATAGCCAGTAGGTCAGCGATCTTTGTGCGCCGGCCGGTGATCTGCTTGTACTCGGCAAATGTCAGCAGAACATGCGCCGGTCGTCCGCGATCTGTGATGAACACTGGACCTACCATTGCCGCTTTCTTGGCCTTGCTTGCATCCTGGTTGAACTGACGGCTTGAAAGGGTTGTGATAGTCATGGTAGCACCTCGCTTGATGAATAATTACTTATGTAGGTACGTTACCACAAACATATCTTTCATGCAAAAGCAATATAGTCATCATCCATACAGTCCCCCTATGTCAGACTAGTTGTCCCGAAAGTCTGAATTAGAATTCAGGCTTGGTAATAGGTAAGCGGCTAACGGACACACCTACCGGAAACCCGGTTTAATCACGACAATGGTGCCCACTTATTTTTACGTGGGCACTTATCATGTTATCTGCTGCAGTACCTCGCAAACGCCGGCGGTTCAGCGA
>JAJYYK010000004.1 GCA_021801025.1 Pseudomonadota bacterium
TTTGGAATGCAATCCCGTCAATCACCCCAATAATATCGGCAATCTTGCGTGCCGAACCATTGATCGCGCTCATCGTGGCAACCACCTCCGCTACCACCTGCCCTCCCTTAACGGCCACTTCCGATGCAGTGCCCGCCAGCTGATTGGCCTGGCTTGCATTGTCGGCGTTCTGTTTTACTGTGGACGTCAATTCCTCCATCGCCGAGGCGGTTTCCTCCAGCGAGCCAGCCTGCGCTTCGGTGCGGTTGGACAAGTCCAGATTGCCCGCAGCAATCTCGCCAGAGGCCGATGCGATGGCCTCTGCACCCACACGCACCTCACTCACCATCTGCGCTAACCGGGTATTCATGTCTTTTAATGCATGCAGCACCTCGCCCACCTCATCCTGGCTGGTCACCGTTACTTCCGAACGAAGATCACCATCCGCAACGTGACGCGCCACGTTGGTGGCATGATTGAGCGGACCGACAATGTGACGAATTAATGACCAGGCCATCGGAATGATCACCGCCATTCCCAATAAAATAAAGGCAAACATGGCATATCGCATGGCGGTGATATTGCCATCCACCTTGATGCGATTGGATTTGGCACGCTGCTCAAGGTAATGAATCAAGGCCTCTGAGCTGAGTGCAGATTGCGCATACAATGGGAAAATAACCTTTACAGTCACCGCACCTGCCGAACCCCACTCATTAGCCTGTATAAAAGGCGCAATCCGGTCAACATAATCCATCGCAAAATGATCGCTGTTTGCCACCCAGGCATCCGTTAATTTTTTTTCTTCCTGATCGGTAATGCTGGCTTGATAAGTTTTTAACAGTGCCACAATTTTTTTATTATTTGCATCAATGATGTCAAAATTATTGCTGACAGGGTCAGTATGAAATCTTGAAATGGCCAGAGAGGGATCATGCTCCAGTGCCGAAAGCAATTCAGCGCGATTGGTCTGTATGAGAGACTTCATGGCCCAAATATTCGTCTCGGCGGTCTTGTCCCTTAAACTGAGATTTTTTAGCAGGCTGACATTCGATTCCGCGCTATACAAACCCATTCCACCCACAATAACCAACCCCAAAAGGCTGACACCCAACACCAGCAACAAACGCGTTTTCACCAACATAATGCCTCCCTGTCCGGTTCATATTTTACATTTTCATGTTTCACATCACTTACCCGACTGTTCCGCAAGCCTCTGCCAATGCAGGCGAATAGCTATTCTTCACATTCCTTTGCCCCATTAACGGTTTGATAAAAAATAGTCAAGTTTATGCAAATCCTGGAAACGGTAGTTGGATAAGTTGAAGAGAGCGGTCAACTGCCTTTATTCAGGGTAATGCGGAGCAATCGCAATTTTCTGATGCATTCCAGATAGCGCGCATAAAATAAAACCGATGTTTCTCATCGGCTTGTGGTATTGCGTCATGGATCGGTCCATCTGGATGCCTGATCCCTGATAATTGCGGACTCACGCGGGTGCTGGCGACCAGTTCGCCATGGCTGTTTCACTTGATCGGCGTCTATCATCAATTTTTTGATCCAGAAAACCATCTCGCAACCCACCTCACCACCGTTACCATGCACCAATAAATAATCCTGATTAATTAATATAGTTAAATAAGGACAGGTTCGTTATGTTCACAAATGACTTTTGGGCCGCCTGCAGCGTTGTGGTTTGCTGATCCAGCTGGGAAATCGCTTCAGCGTAATTTAGCCCCTGCAGGTTAGACAGGTTCTGGGCATACTGAATATCCAGATTCGCGCCGGTCGTATCCAGCGAACTCAGTTGATTAAGCGTTGCACCTACCGTTGTACTTGCCGTCAAGACTTTGTTTAAAGTCTGGGTGATCCCATCGCTGGCGGTGGATAATCCTGCGGTAAGAGCCCCATTGCTCAGGCTGGGCGTAGACAACAGATTGGCCAAATTATTCAGTGTATTAAAAATATCCAGACCACCTGACTGGAACAGTGCAGAACCCGACGTGCTGACAGTGACTTGTTGATCAGCACCCACTTGCGACTGAATTTGCCCCTGATCACCGACATATTGCGCCCCATTCTGAGTGACGCCACCCACCACACTGCTGGTTTGTACAAAGGGAGGGGTAGATATATTGTAACCACCGAAGAGATAATTACCTGTCGCATCAGTAGAATTTGCCAGGGACAGCAGACTGCTGAAATCGTTTTGTACCTGGGCCGCCAGAACACTGCGATTTGCTGCGGTCAGGGTGGGATCTCCCGCGCTGATCACCAGCGACTGCGCACTTTGCAATAAGGTCGTTACGCTGGACAAAGCCGTACTGGTCATATTCAGTGTGCTTTCAGCTGCCTGACGATTCGCAGTAAACTGCGTATTCATCGATTGCATCTGCGCTACATTTAAAACTTGTGCTGCCGCAGCCGGATTGTCCGCAGGTGTGAGGATGCTGCTGTCGGCAGAAATGTGTTGCTGACTGGTGACCATCGCATTTTGCAGGTTACTGATTTGGCTGCTGCCCTGACTATAAATCATACTGGTGCTGATGCGCATGTGATGTCCTTTTTAATTGCCCAAGCTCAAAATCTGGTTAAACAGCGTACTGGCCACTTGCATCAGCTTGCCTGCAGCCTGATAGGCCTGCTGGTATTGAAGCAGATTGGTGGCTTCCTGATCCAGATTGACACCCGATTGAGACTGCTGTGCATTTTGCAGGTGAGTCAGCGTTGCACCCTCGGCGGTACTGGTTACATTCAATTCATTGGTGGTACTGCCCACACTGCTGACCAGTTGCGAATAGGCCCCCTGAAAAGTCGTCGTGCCACCCAATAAGGTATTCGCACTTTGTAACCCACCCAATAACAAAGCATTGCGGTTATCCCCCACGCCATTGGTATTGGGTCCGACTGTAAAGGTATCATTATTGACTGGCGTACCGCTGACCGTAAAACTGATCCCGCCGAAACTGATCGTTGCCCCTGGCGTATAGGTCACCGGCGTCCCCGCTGGAAAAACAGTGGGTGTACCATTATTGGTCACCGTGACGGCTTGTCCGGACGGAAAACCACTCAGGGTATTGGTTGCGGCAGCATAGGTCAGGGTAACCGGTGCTGTCAGTGGCGATGCCAAATAATTGGCATTCACGCTGCCTGAGCTGATTTGTCCCGTACCACCGTTCGATAAATCGAAGGTATCCCCTGTATTGGGTACGCCACTGATCGTGAAGCTGACGCCCTGAAAACTGATTGTTGCACCGGAAGTATACGTCACAGGTTGCCCTGCCGCGAAAGATGTCGTCACGCCATTACTGGTCACCGTCACAGGCTGCGTGGACGGAAAGCCGGTCAAGCTATTGACCGGCGGCCCAACGGCGCTATAAGTCAGCGTAACCGGCGCTGTCAGCGGTGACACCGGGTTAGAACCGATATCGGCCGCACTGATCGTTCCAGTGCCCGTGTTGGTTGCGGGGGCGGCGGTCATCACCGGAGCATCCGTACTGGCAGCTGTGACAATCGGCGCGGCAGCAGCAATCTGGGCAGGATTGGTGATCGCCACACCAAAAGAAGTAGCACCACTTGCGGTAGGCTGGATCAGAAAACTGTCGCCCGCTGCAGGCGTACCCGTCATGTGATAGGTCACACCGGCGATCGTTTGCGGGAAGGAAGTAAAGGTCGTCGGGCTACCACCGGAAACCGGCGTCATCGTGTAAGTCGAGCCGTTATAACTCAATTGATAATTACTGGTAGTCAATGCACTGACATTATTGATGGTCGCCGTTAAAGCACCTGTGCCGGCATTTGTCGAGCTCGCGTTCACGATGGGTGTCCCCACAGTAAACAAAGGGCTGCCCAAATTACCATTCAGGTCTTGCCCCAAAACTTGCTGGGCATTATAAGCCGTGCCCAATCCGATCGCTGTCAAACCCAAACTGTTTTGGGCAGGTTGCAGCGATTGAGAACGGAAACTAAGCAGCCCGCCCAACTGTCCGCCTGCCAGACTGTTACTGCCCAACACCACATTGTTGCCATTTGCGCTGTAAGCGACATCCGTCTGACTCGGATTATCAGGTGATGGCACCGTGGACAGGTTATAGGTCTGCGTGCCCATCACCAGAGGCTGTCCATTACCGATAAAAACATCGTATTCCCCATTGCTCTGCGTCACGACCGTTGCCTGAACCTGCTGGTTCAACTGGGTCACCAACTGGTCCCGTTGATCCATCAGGTCGTTCGGCGGCTGACCACTGCTTCCACCACCCTGCGCGGTTAAAATACTTTGGTTTAATTGTGAAATCTGGCTTGCTATGGTGTTAATGGAGGCGACGCTACTGGTGATCTGCGAATTAACGCTTTGGTTGATCTGACCTAACTGTTGCCCCATACTCTGAAATTGCGCAGTCATGCCCTGCGCATCGGACAACAATGCCTGACGCGATGCAGCAGAAGAGGGGTTGGTAGACAAGGTTTGCACACCGGCAAAAAAACTTTGCATCGTCGGTGATAATCCGCTGGTCGAATCACCCAGCATATTGTCAATTTGCTGAACCTGGTTGTAATAGCTGTTCATGCTGCTCACAGCGGCCTGACTGGCGTTAACCTGCGTGCCGATAAAACTGGAATAGGACCGTTGCACGGTGGTGACATTCACCCCATTACCAATGAACCCGGAACCATAATTTTGCGGATTTGCCTCGCTCTGAATCACTGTTTCTTCGCTATAGCCCGGCGTAGCCGCATTGGCAATATTGTTCCCCGTCGTAGCAATGCCGGCTTGCGCGGCACTCAACGCACTTTGACCAATACTAAGAATATTTGCACCCATGATGTTCTGACTCCGAGATGTTATCTATGTTAACGACAAAAGCGCTGACAACTTTAACCCAAACCATCCATCAGGTCGCGAGATGATAACAAGACAAATTGCAAGATTGTTGGGGGATTGAGAATAACCCATAGTAAATCATGTGCGCCGAACAAAGCGAAAATGACCGAAAATGAATCGTCAGCACTTGCATAGGCTCAAAAAGCCGCCTAATGGATGATTTCGCGGTTCCATCTTAAAACAGCCCCATCCATTACGCAGAGAAAGTTTGATTGATAATCCTGCTCAGTTTGTCGGCATAATGCGGATCGGTTGCATAACCTGCCTGTTGTAATCCCCGAGCAAATTCGGTTGCATTCTGTGCATTGGCGATGACATGCTGATAACGCGGGTTATTGCGCAACGTGTTGGCATAATCGCGAAAAGACGCCGCGTAACTGTCATAAGCACGAAATTTCTCCACGCGTTTTTGCGGGATACCATGACTGTATTCGGTTGTTGTCGCACTCACCGTTTTACCATGCCAACCTGCAGTGGCTTTCATGCCAAACAGATTATGGCTGTTAGTACCATCCGCTGCGATAATTTGCTTGCGTCCCCAACCGCTTTCCAGCGCAGCCTGTCCCAACATGAAATTAGCCGGAATGCCCGTCGCACGGCTCGCCGCTTCTGCGTGCTGCTGCAAACGGTTTTTGAATCTTTGCACATGTTTGGCATTGGTACCGTTAAATTCGGCTGCGGCAGGCAGGACTGCAGCACTTGACGACGGGGTGCCCGCTTCCGCCATGTCAGGCAGTGGCGCTGTCGATGCCGGCATTGCCGAACTGTTACGGCTGAGCTGTTGTACCAACATATCCCCCAGCCCTATCCCCTTACTCGCCATATTCTGGCTTAATTGCTGATCCAGCATGGAGGTGTACAGACGACTTTGATCGCTGTCCAGCACGCCATCTTGCGGGACAGCTTCACGCATACTTTTCAGCATCATGTTCAAAAACACGGCTTCAAACTGTTTGGAAACAGCTTTAATCGCCGCCGGTGAATTTTGCATGGCCAGTCGCTTCAACCCCGCCATGCCGTTTGGATCTGCCGCTAAAGTATTGGTATTGCCTGGGTTGTTCGGCATCAGCGAGTTGTTTGATGTAGTGAGCATAGCGACCTCAAATAATCTCTAAATCGGCGCGCAATGCGCCCGATGATTTCATGGCTTGCAAAATGGCCAGCAAATCTTGTGGCGTTGCTCCGATGGAATTCAGTGCTTTCACCACCTCGGACAAAGAGGCGCCGCCTTTTAGCAAAGCAACGGCCCCAGGTTGACTCTGAATGTTGATTTGCGATTCTTGCGTTACCGTTGTTTGACCGCCCGGGGAAAAAGGCGCAGGCTGACTCACGCTGGGTTCAGTATTAATTGTGAGAGTTAAATTACCGTGCGAGACGGCGCACGGCTGTAGCGTGACCGATTGATTCATCACCACAGAGCCTGTGCGCGCATTCATAATCACTTTAGCGGCTGACAAGGCGGGGTTGACCTCAATGTCCTCCAGCGCACCCAGAAATGCCACCCTGTCATTGCTGCCCAGCGGGGTATGAACCTGCACCTCACGCCCATCCAAAGCGGCAGCGATCGTCGTGCCGAAATGCTGGTTAATCGCATCGACGACACGGCTTGCCGTAGCAAAATCGGTGTCATTCAGCTCTAATCGAATGATGTTGTCCTGCCCCAGAGAATTGGCCACCGCACGCTCCACGGTCGCCCCGGATGAAATTCTGCCTACGCTTAAATGGTTAATTTGTGCTTTACTGCCGTTCGCCGTCGCCCCCACGCCGCCGACGACCAGATTGCCTTGTGCCATAGCATAAACCTGACCGTCCGCACCTTTTAGCGGTGCCATCAGCAATGTGCCGCCCACCAGACTCTTGGCGGTGCCCATGGATGACACCGTCACATCCAGCAACTGCCCCGGTTGCGCAAAGGGAGGAAGCGTTGCGGTAACCATCACTGCAGCCACATTTTTTAACATCATGAGCGCAATAGAACTTGCCGGCATATTCACGCCATTGTTCAGCAACATATTCGTCACGCTTTGTACGGTAAAAGGAGTAAGTACCGTTTGGTCGCCCGTTCCATCCAGCCCCACCACCAGGCCATACCCAATCAGCTGGTTTTCTCGCACCCCTTGAATACTGGCAAGATCTTTCAGCCTTTCTGCCTGCGCACACCCAACGGACAACCATGCAACGAGACCAAAATTAAAAATAAATTTCAACAATTTATTCATCATATTTTATTTAAAAAGGCGCCATACTTTGGAAGAACTTTGCCATTGATGACATCACCGAAGCCTTGTCTATACGCGTGTCCGAACGGTACTCTATCCTTGCATCGGCCACTTGGGTGGAAGAAACAATATTGCCATCAACAATGGTAGCCGGGTCGATGACCCCAGAAAAACGAATGTATTCAATCCCGGTATCCAGCGATACCTGTTTTTCGCCGCTGACCACCAGATCGCCATTGGACTCGACATCCACCACTGTGACGGCCAACGTACTGGTAAAGTTGTCTGCTGATGACAACACATCGGCAGTCGCATTTTTATTCGCCGAAGAGGCAGAGATAGATGTGCCCTGTAACGTTTTGAATGGCAATCCAACTACCGTTGGGATGCCGGCAGCGACACTGCCCGATTTGCTGCCCGCACTCGATGCAGCTTTGCCCGCATTATTCGTTTCGCTGATCAAAATGGTGATGACGTCACCCACATAGTGGGCGCGCTTGTCCTCAAGCATGGGCCGATAACTGCTGACTTGATAAATCGCCCCATTACTGGGTACAGCCGCTGCTTTCTGCGGTTTCGATATCAATGGTTGCTGCACGATACTGCTGGGTACAACCGCGCATCCCGCCAGCAAACCCGTCATGAGCAAACCCGGCACTGTAAATTTCATGGCAAATTTCACCGCGCACTCAAACTATTAACTAATTTGGGTCAAACTTTGCATCATTTGATCGGAAGTGGTAATGGCCTTGCTGTTGATTTCATAAGCCTGTTGCGTCTGGATCATGTTCACCATCTCTTCAGCTACATTCACATTGGAAGCTTCAACGTAACCCTGATTGACCGTACCAGCGCCATTCGTGCCAGGTGTATTGGTGCTGGCGCTACCGGATGAAGAGGTTTCTGCCAGAATATTCCCGCCATTACTTTGCAAGCCAGCAGGGTTGATAAAGGTCGCCAACTGCATGGAACCGACCTGCACGGAACCGGTAACGCCTTGCTGAGTGACCGACACTGTGCCGTCCAGCCCAATGGTCACCGACAACGCATTGGCAGGAATGGTAATGGGGGGCTGCACGGAATAACCGCTGGAATTGACCAGTTGTCCCTGGCTGTTCACTTGAAAAGAACCATCACGGGTATAACCGGTAGTGCCATCCGGCATTAGTATCTGGAAAAACCCGGCTCCCTGAATGGCCACATCGGTATTATTACTCGTTTGTTGCAGGTTACCTTGTGTATTCAACCGTTCTGTGGACACTGGCTGTACACCAGTACCGACTTGCAAACCGGACGGCAACTCCGTTTGTTGGGAAGATTGCGCACCCGGTTGACGTATGGTTTGATACACCAAATCCTGGAATACCGCACGCGAGGCTTTAAATCCGTTGGTGCTGACGTTAGCCAAATTGTTGGCGATCACATCCATATTCAGCTGCTGGGCATCCAGCCCGGTTCTGGCTATCCATAATGAACGTATCATACTGTCCTCCTTAAAATATCAGTCTCTATGTGAAATAGAGTGGGTTTTGCTGCCATTTGCGATATACATATTGCTGTTTGGTGGATGCGCCAGGCTTATCCACCGCAACACCCAATTCATCCTGTTAAACCAGCGTCATAAATCCACTGGCTTTCATGTCATTGTTCTCAGCATTGGTCAACAGTTTCATCTGCATTTCAAATTGACGCCCCAAACTGATCATGTCCACCATGGCGGACACTGCGCTGACGTTACTTCCTTCAACCGCACCATCCTCTACCGTTACACTGGGGTCAACAGGGGCCGGTTTGCCGTTCCGGGTACGGAAATAACCGTCATCGCCGCGCACCAGCGTAGCTTCCGGCGGATTCACCAATTTGATTTGCCCCAACATACTGACCGATGACAACACGCCCGTTGTGGGAATGCTCGACACCGTGCCATCTGTACCAATTGTCACCTGTTCATTTGGTGGAACAGTAATTGGACCATCGTCAATGCCCACCACATTTTGGCCACTTTGGGTTTGCAGCAAACCATTTTCATTGATTTTCAAACTGCCATTACGCGTATAAGCCTGTGTACCATCACCCATATCGACCGCAATCCAGCCGCTGCCCTGAACCGCCACATCCAGACTGTTACCAGTCTGCTGCATCGGTCCGGGTGAAAAATCGGTGCCCACTGTAGACGCTGCCACAAACGTACGGGTTGGCAAACCACTCCCCAAAACAGGTACCGCACGAAAAGTATCAATTTGAGCACGAAAGCCAGTGGTACTCAAATTGGCCAGATTATTAGCGGTGTTGGCCTGCATTTCTAAAACATGTGACGCGCCGGTCATCGCGGTATAGATCATGTTATCCACAGCTAACTCCTTAAATAAATCCTTAACGCAAATTCATCAACGTCTGGCTGTTCGTCTCTTCGGTTTTGATCGTCTGTGCATTGGCTTGATAATTACGTTGCGCAGTAATCATATCCACCAGTTCAGTCGTCAAATCCACATTGGAATCTTCCGTTGCGGAAGATTGCAAAACACCCAGCGAGCTGGACCCCGGCGTACCAACTAAAGGTGTGCCGGATGCAGCCGTGTCTACCCACTGGTTATTGCCCACAGATTGCAACCCGTTGGGATCGGTAAAATTGGCCAGCACCACTTGTCCAAGCGTCGCCGTTTGACCATTGGTATAGTTTCCCGCGATCATGCCATCACTGCCAATGTTGAAATTGCTCAACTGGCCCGAAGTGTAACCATTTTGCTGTAGCGAATTCACGCTAAAGGCTGTGCCATACTGAGTGGTGCCCGCATAATTGAGGCTGACTGCCAGAGGTGTAGCAGCCCCGCCTCCGACTGGCACGGACAGTGCAATCGGTGAACCCGAAGTAATCGTTCCGCTGCTGGAAAAAGCAAGTGTACCCACCGGATTCTGGGCGGAAACTGCCGCAGCGATTGTGCCAGTTGTGCCTGTTGCTGTATAGGTGCCTGCTGTCAAACCCAATTCAGCAAGATCAGTGCCGCCGACGGTTAGCGTGCCTGCATCGGTCAAAGTCAACACCCCGCCAGCGGCGCTGGCGCTAACGCCTGATATCGCGGCAGTATTGATTGCTGCTGCTGCAGCAGTGGCCATCGCGGCCTGTGCTAAAGCTGCCGTAGAGTAAGTTGCTGTGCCGGTTGAAATTGGCCCAATAGAAGTACCGTTGATCGTGAGTCCCCCAGCAGGAACAGTGGGCTCAGCATAACCCATTCCGCCCACAGGGGCGCCATCCGATGTGGCGTAAACATTCCACGATCCGGCGCCGTTAGTCACGTAATAGGTTTGCAGGTTGTGGGAATTGCCCAGACTGTCAAACACGGAAACAGTGGTGGCATTATTATAGCTGGTGGGGTCGTTCGGACTAAAGATGCTCGTTGTCGGCGCAGTGTCCGTCGCATTCAACGTCAATACCGCATTGACGGTACTGGTCATCTTTGGCGGCAAACTGGCGGTATTGATATTCAAATCCGATGGGGCGCCGGTGGACAATACGCCGTTGCCATTCATCGTATAGCCCGTTAATTTGTCGCCATTGGCATCCACAATGTAGCCTGTATTATTCAACTGAAACTGCCCATTACGGGTATAGGTCACTGTGCCATTATTGGCCATACGGAAAAATCCGGCGCCATTAATCGCCACATCCAGAGGATTACTGGTTGCCGTAATATTACCCTGTGTAAACTGCTGTGCGATGTCGGCAACTTTTGTACCAATACCGACCTGCGAATTACCGGCACCCGACAAGGAATTAGCATACACATCGGAAAATTGTATTTGCGATTGTTTAAAACCTACCGTTCCTGAATTCGCCACGTTGTTGCCAATCACATCCAGATCCTGTGCCGCAGCGGCCAAGCCACTTAACCCTGTTCCAAAGCTCATGCCGTACTCCTCTAAAAAATCTGGGCCACGTTAGCCAAACTGACTGCGCCGATACCTGCAACCTCCAGCTGCACGCCCTGAGCGCTGTTGGCCACGCTCGTCACCGCGCCATAGGACAGCGGCTGCGCCGCCACGGCCGTACCGGCCAGTGAAGCAGAAACCTGAAAGGTATAAGCACCATTAGGCGCCGCTGCACCGCTCGTGGTTGTGCCATCCCACTGTAAAGGCACAATCCCTGCGGGCTGCGCACCAAGATTATAACTGTCCACTTTCTGCCCGCTACCATTCAACACTGTCACAGTCATACTGTCCGCCGCACTGGCCAGGTTCACGCCAAATGTGGCGGCGCTGCCGGTATAATTAATCGATGAGCCGTTCACCAATACATTCTGTCCGATCATGTTTGCCGCCTGCAGAGACTGGCTGGCCTGATTGTTCGCCAGCAGCGACTGTATACTGGTGTTGAGTTGCTGTACGCCGGTCACGGTTGACAGCTGCGCCATTTGACTGGTGATCTGCGCATTATCCATGGGGTTCGTAGGATCCTGATTTTTCAATTGCGTGACCAGCAGGGTCATAAACTGGTTTTGCAATGCGGTGGTTGAATTCGCAGCTGTGCTTGCCGTTGAACTCGCCGAAGACGGATTCATGGTCGCCATCAAACTGGGTGACACGGTATTGGTTGGCACGATACTCATCGTTTTCTCCTTGCAGGATGATTGAAGCAGTTGATCTTCGCAACCGCTACTGTTCTCTGATATGACGAATCAAAATGATTAAGCCTGATTACTGACCTAACGTCAGCGCTTTTTGCAACATGGTTTTCGCCGCGTTCATCGTGTCCACATTGGTTTGATAAGAGCGCGAAGCAGAAATCATATTCACCATTTCTTCCACCACATTGACATTAGGCATGGCAACATAACCGTTTTTATCCGCCAATGGGCTTTGGGGGTCATATTTTAAACGGGGCGGTGATTTATCTTCTACCACCTGCGACACCTGAACCCCTGTCGCATTGGCTCCCGGCACCGGCACTGCGGCGAACACCACTTGTTTGGCACGATAAGGCTGACCGGTGGAACTGGTCGCACTGTCCGCATTGGCCAGATTACTCGCCACCACGTTCAAGCGCTCCGACTGCGCACTCATCGCAGACCCTGCCACATTAAAAATACTGAATAAAGACATGTGTATTACCCCGTTATGACTGCCAGCATATTTTTGATCTGTGCAGTAAGCATGGTTAAACTCGCTTCATAACGCAACGCGTTATCAGTAAACTGGTTACGCTCGGTATCCAGATCGACAGTATTACCATTGACTGTGTTTTGCTGCACATTCCGGTATTGCAATGCCACAGCATCTGATGCGGATTGATTGGCACCAGCCAGATCGGCGGGTGAAGTTTGCGCCATCCCAGTGCCGCCACCGTTATTGGTTAACGCGGCTTGCAGCGCCTGATTGAAGTTAAAATCCCGGGCTTTGTAACCCGGTGTGTCGGCGTTGGCGATATTAGAGGCCAACACCTCCTGGCGCTGCTCTCGCAAGCGCAACGCCACTTGCTGAAATTGCATACTGCTGTCAAGCGATCCCATCATTTTCGGTCTCCATCCACAGGCTTGATTCATCGCCCCACGCTACAGGTGTCATATTAGCCCTGTTATCCAATAGCAAATCGCTGAATAAGCCTGTAATCCTGATCTTGTTCGATGCTTTACCGGGAGACCGATGACATAATATCATTCCGAATCTTTCTTAATGATGATGGTGGCATAATGAAAGCGCTTTGGTTGGTTTTATGGTTGTTTCCAGCACTGTGCTTTGCTGACGCGCCTGTAGCAAAACAGGATCATGCGAGTATTTTGCGCAGTGCCGAGCAATTCCTGCACGTTCAATCCGAAGGCCTGCCTGGACAGGTAAAAATCCATGTCGATGCACTGGATCAACAGGCAAGCCTGGCCCAGTGCAACGCCTTACAAGCATTTATTCCTGCAGGTGGCCGTGTTTGGGGCAGAACAACTGTCGGTGTGCGTTGCACCTCCCCTTCGCCATGGGTTGTTTATTTACAGGCCAATGTGAGCGTCATGGGCAGTTATGTGGTCAGTACCGTGCCGCTGGCGCAAGGACAGATCATCAATATTAACCAACTTGGCGTAGTAAGTGGCGACCTGACGCAATTGCCCCCCAGCATCATTACCGACATCCACCAGGCCGCTGGGAGAGTCGTGGCATTTTCCCTGCCGGCCGGCAGTCCGTTACGGGCAGATGCATTACGAACTCAAATTGCGATCCAGCAAGGCCAAAATGTGAAACTGATTTCAAATGGCAACGGCTTTCAGATCTCTGCCGAAGGGCGCGCAATTGCATCAGCCATGGCAGGCCAAATCGTGCAAGTGAGAGTAGGAAGCGGTCAAATCATTAGCGGCATTGCCCAAGCAGACGGCGTGGTCAAAGTGAGTTATTGAATTGTGTTGTTTTATTTTGTGAATATGCTAAAGTTTACCGAGAAATTGCCGACAATTCAATTGTAGCTCAGACTTTCTGGGCATTCACAAAAGAGATATACCATGAAAATCACTGACTCTATTAAAAATATCACGGGATTGTCCGTGGGGTCCGGTGCCTCCAGCAATAAAACAGGCAATGCAAACAGCACCAACAATACTGGCAAAGCAACAGGCCCTGCAGTCGCGCCTGAAGCCAGCTCGGTCAAAATATCACCCCTGTCTTCACAATTGCAATCTTTACTCCAGACGCAAATTTCGACGAGTAGCGCCTTTGATACACAGAAAGTCGAGGCGATCAAACGCGCGATTACTGGTGGTCAGTTTCAAGTCGATAGCGAAAAAGTGGCGAGCGGACTAATCACCTCAGTGCAGAATTTACTGCAATCGCGGAATAATCAGGCATGAGCGTTTTGCACGCACGTTTACTGGAACACCTGACCGAAGAAAACGCAGTGATGCGCAATTTGCTCAAACTGGTTGAACAGGAGCAATTACTGCTCATTCAGAACAATATCAAAAACGTTCAGCAACTGCTGGACGAGAAGTCGAAATACATCTCCGAACTGAGCGCCCTCGCTCATCAGCGCCATCTGACCCTCAGGGCGGCAGGTCAAGCTGCGGACGAATCTGCCATGCAAGCGTGGCTGGAACAGAATACTGCGCCTGATGTAAAAGCGGCTTGGGAAAAATTACTGTCCCAGACGCGTGCTGCCAAAGCGTTTAATCGCACCAACGGATTACTCATCAACACCCAATTAACCCGCAATCAAAACACGCTGAACATCCTGAGCGGTTCAAACAATCATGGTAACTTTTACGGGCCGAATGGTCAAACCACCCGTAGCACCCTATCTCGCGGCTCCATCGTCTGCTGAATCAAATTGATGGCAACAGGATATGAGTCCTGTTGCCATATTAAAAACCCCAGCAAACACAAGGCTTGCCGGGGTCTTAATTACAGAGTTGACCTAAGGCATATTCTAGAACGGAATATCATCATCCAAATCATCAAACCCGCCAGAAGATTTACCTGCCGGCGGGTTTGCAGGCTGTGCCGCTGGACGGCTGGCACGCGGGGCGCTGCTACTGCCATCGTCATCCATCTTCGCTGAACCACTGCGCGCACCCAACATTTGCATTTTGTCGGCAACGATTTCAGTCGTGTATTGGTCGTGGCCTTCCTTGTTGGTCCACTTGCGTGTTTTCAAGCTGCCTTCAAAATACACTTGCGAACCTTTTTTCAGGTATTCGGCAGCAATTTCAGCCAATTTACCGAAAATCACCACACGGTGCCATTCGGTTTTTTCCTGTTTCTCGCCGTTCTTGTCTTTCCAGCTGTCAGTCGTGGCCAATGCAAGGTTAACAATGGCATCACCACTGGGCATGTAACGTGTTTCCGGGTCACGCCCGAGATTACCGACTAAAATGACTTTATTGACCGATGCCATGTGTAGATTCCTCCAATAATTTAATTGCGGCAGGCTCATTCCAGCCGCTTTGCAACACTTTAAGAATTGCGATTTGCTCCTCAGCAATCACTCCTGCCTCATACACGCCCTCTATGGCCTGCAAAGCAGTTTTAAGCAATTGCGCCTGATCCGGCCCCATTTTTCCAAGATGGAACAACCGCGTTTTGACTGCAGGGGGTGTCTTCATCCCGATTGCGGCCAGCAACCACAAGGTGATCATCCCGGCACCAAATTCATATACCGCAGAATAACCAAAATGCTGTGATAACAGCCCCCCCATGGCACCCCCAAAAAACAAACCCAGGGATTGCGATGTGTTATACACACCCATCGCCGTCCCTTTGGAACCTGGCGGTGCAATTTTGGAGATGAGAGAGGGCAAGCTTGCTTCCAGCACATTGAAAGCAATGAAATAAGCCGTTAACGCCACGACAATCCCCCAAAAGCTGTTCATACTGGCGGCCATACCAATTTGCGCAACCAGCAGCAGACCAACTGCAGAAACGAAGACCTGCTTGAGTTTGGCCTTTTTCTCACCATAAATGATAGCAGGTATCATGACGATAAATGCCACCAGCACCACGGGCAAATACACCTCCCAATGCTGGTCAATGTTCAAATGGCCCGTGCGTTCCAGCGCAAAGGGCACTGCAACGAACATCGACATCTGTGCCGCATGCAAGGAAAAAATACCGAAATCCAGCCGCAATAATTGGGGATGACGCAACACATCACCCAATTTTGCCGGGCTGGCTTCCGCATCGCTATGAAAGTGAGTACTGCCTGAATCCGGGATGTACCATTTGACCACAGCGATGGCCAACAATGACAACACTCCCGTCAGCGCAAAGATACCCGACATACCCAAATATTGGTACATGGCTGGCCCCAGCACCAATGAAGCGGCAAAGGTCAGTCCTATCGTACCGCCGATCATCCCCATGGCCTTGGTGCGATGTTCTTCGCGAGTAGAATCGGCCAGTAAAGCTGTGACCGCTGCTGAAATCGCCCCAGCCCCCTGAATGATCCGACCAAGAATAATCGTGTCGATCGTCGTGGCACTCGCCGCAACAAAACTGCCCAGCGCAAACAGCACCAGACCAAAATAAATCACTGGCTTCCGCCCAATTTTGTCAGAAAGCATACCAAACGGCAGCTGCAGCATGGCCTGCGTGAGACCATAGGCACCCAGCGCCAAACCGACCATCGTGCGATCCTGCCCGCCCGGCAAATGTGTCGCGTAAAGCGCAAACACAGGTAAAATCAGGAACATACCTAACATACGCAAACCAAAAATACTGGCTAATCCTACGCTTGCCCGCGTTTCACTTGCTGTCATTTTTTCTGAAAGGGATGAAGTATTTTGCATACGCTCTAGATAATCGCCAAAAGTGGTATATTAGCAGGTTAATTCGTCTTGAGGCCAATGCTTTTTCGCCATGAATGACATCCGCATACGCGGTGCGCGCACGCACAATCTAAAAAATATCAACCTGGATTTACCACGCAATCAACTGGTGGTGATTACCGGCTTGTCAGGTTCCGGCAAGTCTTCACTGGCTTTCGACACGTTATATGCCGAAGGTCAGCGGCGCTATGTGGAATCACTGTCTGCTTATGCACGCCAGTTCTTGCAGTTGATGGAAAAACCTGACGTGGATTCCATCGACGGCTTATCGCCCGCCATTTCCATTGAACAAAAAACCGCCAGCCATAATCCCCGTTCCACGGTAGGCACGGTCACCGAAATTCATGATTACCTGCGACTGCTGTTCGCACGGGTCGGCACACCGCGTTGTCCGGAACATCACCTCGACTTGACTGCCCAGACCGTGTCGCAGATGGTCGACCATGTGATGTCGATGCCCACAGGCACACGCTTAATGGTGCTGGCGCCTGCAGTCGCGAACCGCAAAGGCGCTCACCTCGAACTGTTCGATGAACTGCGCGCACAAGGTTTTATACGGGTACGCATCGACGGTACGGTGCATGACGTCGACACTTTGCCGCCACTGGATAAACAAAAAAAGCACACCGTTGAAATTGTGGTAGATCGTTTGACCGTACGCGCCGATGTGCAGCAGCGTTTGGCAGAATCGTTTGAAACTGCGCTGCGTCACGCCAATGGCCGAGCGCTGACCGTCAATATGGACAATAATGAAGAACAAATTTTCTCGGCTCGCTTTGCTTGCCCGGTATGTGATTACTCACTGCAAGAACTGGAACCCCGTCTTTTTTCTTTCAACAATCCGATGGGGGCCTGTCCAAAATGCGATGGTTTGGGCAACATCTCATTCTTTGACCCAAAACGGGTTGTGGCATTTCCACATCTGTCACTGACTGGCGGTGCCATCAAGGGCTGGGATCGCCGCAATCCATTTTATTTCCATCTGCTGCAAAGTCTGGCTTTATATTATCAATTTGATCTCGATACCCCATGGGAAAATCTGCCCGAAGCCATACAATCGATTATTTTGCATGGCAGCGGCAAGGAACAAATTCCATTTCAATACCCGGATGAGCGACGCCCGCGTCCACACACTTTTGAAGGTGTTTTGACCAGCCTGTCACGCCGCTACCGCGACACCGAATCCGCCAGCGTGCGGGAAGATCTGGCCAAATACCTCAATCACAAGACCTGTCCGGAATGTGACGGCGCCCGATTGCGCCTGTCTGCGCGCCATGTATTTGTGAGTGGGCACTCACTACACCAATTATCTGCATTGCCACTTAAACAAGCTTTGGCATTTTTCTCCACATTGACGCTCATGGGCAGCAAACAAACGATCGCCGAACGTATCGTACGTGAGATTATCACCCGCCTGCAATTTCTCACCGATGTGGGCCTGGAATATTTGTCACTGGATCGCACCGCAGAAACGCTTTCTGGCGGCGAAGGGCAGCGCATCCGGTTGGCTTCGCAAATTGGATCGGGGTTGACCGGCGTAATGTATGTGTTGGATGAACCTTCTATCGGCCTGCATCAACATGATAACAATCGCCTTCTGGCGACCTTGCGCCATCTGCGCGATTTGGGTAATTCGGTCATTGTGGTAGAACATGACGAGGACGCCATACGCAGCGCAGATTTTGTGGTCGATATGGGACCGGGCGCAGGGGTACACGGCGGCCAAATTATTGCCAGCGGTAAAGCTGAAGCCATTATGGCAAACCCCGACTCGCTTACCGGCGCATACCTGTCCGGCCGCATGAAAATTGACGTACCTCAACAACGCCGCCCAGTGGATATCGACCGCCAATTGGTGCTCACCGGTGCACGGGGCAATAACCTTAAAAATCTGACTTTAAATTTGCCGATTGGGGTGCTGACTTGCATCACCGGTGTTTCCGGATCGGGGAAATCCACCCTGATCAATGACACCCTGTATGCCGCAATGGCGCGCCATTTGCACGGATCTGCGCTTGAACCACAGCCTTATGATGCTTTAATCGGTGCCGATGAATTTGACAAAATCATCAATATTGATCAAAGCCCAATTGGCCGCACACCCCGTTCTAACCCTGCCACCTATACGGGTTTATTCACCCCTATTCGCGAACTGTTTGCTGGCGTTCCTGCAGCCCGTGAACGCGGTTATGGTCCTGGCCGATTTTCCTTTAATGTCAAGGGTGGACGTTGCGAAGCTTGTCAGGGCGATGGTGTGGTGAAAGTCGCCATGCATTTCTTGCCTGACATTTATGTGCCTTGTGATGTCTGCCAGGGCTTGCGTTATAACCGGGAAACACTGGAAATTCAATACAAGGAGAAAACCGTCGCTGAGGTATTAACGATGACGGTTGAAGTCGCACTGGATTTTTTTGCGGCGGTGCCTGCACTGGCGCGCAAACTGACTACTTTAATGGATGTGGGGCTGGGTTACATCACACTGGGCCAGGCCGCCACCACCTTGTCGGGTGGCGAAGCGCAGCGGGTCAAATTATCACTGGAACTGTCCAAGCGCGATACGGGCCGCACACTCTACATCCTCGACGAACCCACTACCGGCCTGCATTTTCATGACATCGCCATGCTGCTTAAAGTCTTGCATCGACTTGCCAGTCACGGCAACACCCTTGTCGTGATTGAGCATAATCTGGACGTAATTAAAACAGCCGACTGGATTATTGATATCGGCCCGACAGGCGGCGAACATGGTGGTGAAATTATTGCTTCCGGCACGCCTGAAAACGTGGCCTTACATCCAGACAGTTTGACCGCCCGTTACCTTAAACCAATGTTGACCGTTCGTTAAAGAACTCTCTACCACATTTCACACAGAATCAGATCATTCACGCTATGCTTGCTACTTACACCCTTAATGATGTTCAAAAAACTTTTCTTGCCGCTTTTTTTCAAAGAGGGCAAACGATACTCCATCAGGGTTTGGTCAATAAAACCTGGCTGGTCAATGACCGATTGTATGGTGAAGTGGTTGGTACGCGTCCAAAGCCCTATCAACAACGCATCGATCTGACCCACCGCAACGGGAAATTAACCATCGACGGTTCCTGTGATTGTCCTATTGGTCGAAACTGTAAACATGTCGTTGCCACGCTGCTATACAGTCTTCGCTATCCACCCAAAGCATTACAATCCACATCGCCAGCCTACGCCGCGATGAAACCTCCGCTTAAATCTGCAGAATCAGAGCCGACATCCGATGTCGCCGCGTCACTTTGGTTACAACAAATTAATACGGCGACCACCAGGCTGCACACCCCACAAGAACCCGATCAAACATCAAATCGTTTGTTGTATGTACTTACCCTGGATACGCAGCACAAGGGTCTGCATATACACTTGATGCGTGCGCGGCCCAAAAAAGATGGCACATTGGGTAAAGCCACTGATTATCCGCATATTTATGACATTGCCATGGGACGTGGGGGGGTCATGGCGAATGAACTGGATCGAAAATTGTGCGCCAGAATTTTTCAAAACAATCCACACTCATCAGACCATCCTTTACTTGGAGGCGCAGAGAGTGGCGCACTGATGCGGAGTCTGGTTGAATCGGGACGTGCTTACTGGCTGCATACTGAACAAGCGCCCTTACAATGGGCTCCCCCACTGGAATGCCAACTCCAATGGCTATGCGATGACAATGATCATCAACGTTTGGGGGTGGAACTGCCTGAACATAACATCATTGTTCACATTGAGCCACCCTGGCGACTGAACATCCACACGCAGGAATGCGGTGAGTTGGTGACTGGTTTACCTGAAACCATCGCCAATGTATTGCTTCGATCTCCCCCTATTTCCCGCGAGCAAATGCCCGAAGTGATCCGCGCTTTACAAAAACAAATGCCGGATATTCAATGGCCGATACCCAATGAATTACAGGTGATCGCGCTAGCAGATATTTCTCCCTCGCCCCGCATGGTATTGTTACAAATTCCTTTTGAACAAGACCCCTACTGGCGCCGGCGCGAGAGTGCGGTCACAAACCTTCCCGTTGCACAAATATGGTTTGATTATCATGGCATGACGGTGTCATGTGACACACCAGGAGACACCCTCAGCCAAAGGCAAGATCAAACCCGACTTACTGTACGCCGCGATACCAGAGAGGAAGCGCGGCTATTGGAACAAATTTATTCAGAAACCGAACTCCTGCCCATTGAGCGCACCTTCCCATCCACTCATTTAAGCCCAAATCTACCTCGTTCATTTGGCATGGATAGTGGTCAAGAATGGATGCAATTCATCGTGCATGATTTACCCAGGCTAAAATCGCAAGGATGGGAAATCGACATTCAGCCTGAATTCCCCTATCAACTTGCCCAGAGCGAAGGTGATGTCAGTATAGAAATAGAAGACAGCCATGGCAACGAATGGTTTAATTTGGACTTGGGTATTGATGTGGATGGGCAGCGCATCAGCCTCTTGCCTATATTGCTTGAAACATTTCGCCAGTTTTCACCCGAACAACTGCGCGCTTTAACTCATCCTGATGCTGACGCCACCGGAAAAGTGATCTGCAGCTTGCCTGACAAACGGCTTTTAGCGATTCCTCTTGCTCGCTTACAAGGCATTCTGTCCATATTGATCGAGCTTTTTGATACAGACAGGCCACTGAACAGTGAAGGGAAACTGGAGTTTGATATCACCCAGGCAGCGCGTTTGGCTGAACTGGAAGCCTTTGCCCAAACGCGTTGGCTGGGTGGAGAAAGATTGCTGGAATTGGGGCGCAAATTACGCACCTTTCACGGTATCACGCCAATTCCTGTGCCAGAAGGCCTCACAACCACCCTGCGGCCTTATCAGCAGGACGGCTTAAACTGGCTACAGTTTTTACGTGAGTACGGGTTGGCGGGAATATTGGCCGATGACATGGGTTTAGGCAAAACCCTCCAGGCACTCACTCACATCCTGGTTGAAAAACAATCGGGGCGCGGCAACCTGCCGTCTCTGGTGATCGCACCCACCAGCTTGATGTTCAATTGGCATGCCGAGGCCACACGCTTCACCCCAGCCTTGCGTGTACTCACGCTACATGGCAATGAGCGCCATCAACACTTTGATCAACTCGATCAATATGATTTGGTGTTGACCACCTATCCTTTGTTGCCGCGCGACAAAGAGCACCTGCTGGCACAACAATTTCATTTGCTCATTTTGGACGAAGCGCATGCGATTAAAAACCCCAAAGCATTGGCGACACAAATCGTTCACCAAATTCCGGCGCATCACCGGCTTGCCCTCACCGGTACGCCAATGGAAAATCACCTGGGCGAATTGTGGTCGCAATTTCATTTCTTGATCCCCGGCTTACTGGGTAGCGCCGAAAAATTTAAACGCCAATTCCGCAACCCGATAGAAAAGCTGGGTGATGCGCAACGTCGCAGCGCACTGACGCAACGGATCAAACCGTTTATGCTGCGACGCACCAAAGCCCAGGTGGCTACCGAATTACCACCGAGAACCGACATCATCCGCAGCTGCGAACTCACGGGTAATCAACGCGACCTGTATGAATCAGTACGCAATTTGATGCAAGACAGAATTCGCCGTGAAATCGATGCCAAGGGTTTCAAAAAAAGTCAGATTATTATTCTCGATGCACTGCTTAAATTGCGTCAAATCTGCTGCGATCCCCGTTTGCTTAAGCTTGCGACGGCACATAAAGTACAACAATCTGCCAAACTGGACATGCTGACTGATTTATTACCGGAGATGATCGAAGAGGGTCGCCGGGTCTTGCTATTTTCGCAATTCACTTCCATGCTTGATCTGATTGAACCCGAACTGCAAGGACTTAAAATTCCCTTCGTGCGTTTAACAGGCGACACCAAAAACCGTGCCCTCCCCGTGCAACGCTTCCAGGACGGTGAAGTACCCTTATTTCTAATTAGTTTAAAAGCGGGCGGCGTTGGGCTTAATTTAACTGCCGCCGACACGGTGATCCATTATGACCCGTGGTGGAATCCCGCCGTGGAGGATCAGGCCACCGGCAGAGCACACCGCATGGGACAGTTGAATCCGGTTTTTTCTTACAAATTGACCACACTGGGTACAGTGGAAGAAAAAATCCTTCACATGCAAGAAAGAAAACGTGAATTAACCCGTGCTATTGTTGATGAACCCAGTATGGGCGTTGGCGCTTTCACAGCGGATGAGTTGATCGGTCTGTTCGACCCCGACTAACTTAATTTCACCGGATAACGGCGAATGGTTTTTTTAGCATGACTTATGGTAGATTTCAAATCAAATTTCCCCTTACTTCCCGATGATGAAAGCAAGAGGATTTTCGCAATGTGGGGTTGAATACTTACCCTGACTACCGGATAATCCAGAATGAACGGGTACAATCTCCGCTTTTTTATGATGACTTTGCACAACGGCTGCGCTGGCTCATATTTTTTTCAGTGTCGTATGTGAACACAAACCTCCATTTGGGGTAGCCAAAATTATGTTGCTCATGATTGATAACTATGACTCTTTCACCTACAACCTGGTCCAGTACTTTGGTGAACTGGGTGAATCGGTAGAAGTGCATCGCAACGATGAGATTTCCGTTGATGAAGTGCTGGCACGTCATCCCCAGCACATTGTCATTTCACCGGGACCATGCACCCCCAACGAAGCGGGCATTTCAGTCGCGCTCATCAAAGAAATGGCGGGCAAGGTACCTGTACTTGGGGTATGTCTGGGGCACCAAAGCATAGGTCAGGCTTTCGGAGGAAAAATTATTGCTGCACAGCAATTGATGCACGGTAAAACGTCCATGATTCATCACTATAATACAGGCGTGTTTGCCAACTTGCCCAACCCCTTACGCGCAACACGCTATCATTCGCTGGTCATAGAACGTGCCAGTTTGCCAGATTGTTTGGAGATCACGGCCTGGACAGAAGATGGCGAAATCATGGGGGTTCGACATAAAACGCTGGCCGTAGAAGGGGTACAATTCCACCCCGAATCTATCCTGACCGAACACGGGCATGCTATGCTGGCCAATTTTCTGGCAGACCGCGTTGCCGCTTAACCACCCCGACCAGACTCACTGAATGACAAATTTTCCACGATTACTCAACCGTCTGCTTGAACAGCACTCTCTCGAATATGCCGAGATGCTGGCGCTGATGCACGCAATCATGTCGGGCGAACTCACGCCCGCACAAATCGCTGCGATATTGATTGCGTTACGCGCCAAGGGCGAAACCATGACTGAAATTGCTGCAGCAGCACAGGTGATGCGCAGCTTGTCGACCAAAGTGCCTCTGGATGACTTGCCTGACCTTGTGGACACTTGTGGCACAGGCGGAGACGGAACACACACATTTAACATTTCGACCGCCTCGGCATTCGTCGCCGCTGCGGCAGGCGTAAAGATTGCCAAACATGGGGGTCGTTCCGTGTCTTCGACTTCCGGCAGTGCGGACGTACTGGAATCGGTAGGAATTAATATCCACCTCACGCCTGAACAAGTAGGTCAATGCGTGCGTCAGGCAGGCATTGGTTTCATGTTCGCACCCAACCATCACAGCGCCATGAAATATGCTGCGCCGGTACGTAAAGAGCTCGGTGTACAAACATTGTTCAACATCCTTGGCCCGCTCACCAATCCCACCGGCGCACGTCAGCAAGTCATTGGCGTGTACCACCCCTCGCTGACCTCACGCATTGCCTATGCTTTGCAACAACTGGGCAGTTGCCATGCCCTTGTGGTACATGGTGCGGATGGCCTGGATGAACTCAGCATCAGCGGTGAAAGTTATGTCGCCGAACTTAAATCGGATCAGGTACTGGAATACCGCATTACGCCTGAACAATTTGGTTTGCAACGGTCTGGTTTGGCTGGCCTGCAAGTGAACGGCATTGAAGAGGCCAAGCAACTATTTCGTGCTGCACTCACCAATGAGCACCGTGCTGCCAGCGACATTGTGGCACTGAACGCGGGTGCCGCGATTTACGTTTCGGGTATCGTGGACCACCTGGCCGAGGGCGTTCATTTGGCAAAGCACCAGATTGAATCCGGTGCAGCCTGGGGGAAACTTGAACAACTGACCCAACTTAGCCGTGACTTTGCATAACCAACAACCTATGGCGACTACCCGCATGTCCGACATCCTGAACACCATATTGAACACCAAGCACGAAGAAATTTCCCTCGCTCAAATCCGCACCCCATTAAGCCTGTTGCGCACCCAAGCAGAAGAAATGCCCCCGGCACGAGATTTTACCGGTGCTGTACGCAGCCGCCTTGCACAGCAGGTACCCGCAATTATCGCAGAGATTAAACGTGCCAGTCCGTCCAAAGGGTTATTGCGGGCAGATTTCCAACCCGCCGACATCGCGCGTACTTATGCCCGGAACGGAGCAGCCTGCCTGTCTGTGCTGACCGACCACAATTACTTTCAGGGCGATGACGCCCACCTCATCGCAGCGCGTGCCGCCTGCGATTTACCGGTGCTGCGTAAAGATTTCGTGATTGATCCCTATCAAATTTATCAAGCGCGTCAACTGGGCGCAGACTGCATCCTGCTCATTGTCGCCGCGCTACCCCTGAGCGCACTGCGCGATCTGGAAGCTGTAGCCCATGCATTGGGTATGGCGGTATTGGTAGAGTCCCATAGTGAGGCTGAACTGGAGCTGGCGCTGCAACTCAACACCCCGCTCATCGGCATCAACAACCGCGATTTACGCACGTTTGAGACCCGCCTGGACACCACCCTGGGCTTGCTGCACCAGATTGATGACACACGCCTGGTCATTACCGAAAGCGGCATCCACGAGCGTGCCGACGTCACCCTGATGCAGTCTCATCAGGTGTTTGGCTTTTTGGTGGGTGAAGCCTTTATGCGTGCATCTGATCCTGGCGCAGAACTTAAAACGCTGTTTTTCCCTGACTCAGCGCTTTCCTGAATTCACACAAATATCGATTCTTCCACAAATCAGCATTATTTCGGCTTACGCGCCACCGCATCGATCAAGGCCGACATGCCGTGATGATGAGCACCTTCACTAATAGGGCTATCGTGTTCGCGCAGTTGAATGATGTCCAAACCATCCAGCATGCTGCGCACGATGGTCCCGGTGTACAGATTTTCCAGCGCGTTCGGGCCGCCCGTACGGTACGCCAGCTGACGAGGGGTGTAACCTTGCAACAACAGCACACCGCCGGGATTCAGTGCCGATTTCATTGCGGAAAATAGGCGCTCCCGATCTGCCGCGCCAGTAAACTGAATAAAAATTGCTACGATGGCATCAAAACGTTGTTTACCCCAGTCCCAAGTGAGCATATCCGCGCATTCGAAGTGCAATGTCACCCCACGTTCCGCCGCCAGGTGCCTGGCCTTGGTTTGCGCCACGCTGGAAGCATCCACAGACCACACGGTAAGGCCTTGTTGAGCCAACCACACCCCGTTACGCCCTTCTCCATCAGCGACTGCCAGCACCGTCATCCCGGGTTGAAGATGGTGCACCTGTTCGCGCAAAAACTGATTGGGTTCCGTCCCAAACACATATCCGGGTACGTCATAACGCTGATTCCACATTTTCTTCTCGCACAACGACGGTTAAATTGAAGGGATACCCAAAAAATCCGGGGAAATTTGGGGCAATTGCCAATGTTCAGCATATGCAACATGACTTAAGTACAAACCTGCAGCCGAAGCAGTGGGACCGGCCTGATGCCGGTTACGGCTCTGTAACAACTCAGTCATCCACGCTGGAGAACGCTTGCCTTGCCCAACCCAAATCAAACTGCCCACCACATTGCGTACCATATGGTGCAAAAAAGCATTCGCGCTTAACTCAAACAAAATAAAATCCCGCTGGCGGCTGATGCGCAGCGTATGTAATTGGCGCACTGGTGAATGCGCCTGGCACTCTGCCGCACGAAATGCACTGAAATCATGCTCACCCAGCAACAGCTCTGCGGCTTGCTGCATCCACTCAATATTCAAAGTGGCATGGTACCAACCCACACGGCCACTGTGCAGCCCGGGCCGGACCATGTGGTTAAGCAAAACATACCGATAACTGCGGGAAAGCGCGCTAAAGCGCGCATGAAACTGTGTCGACACCGGCAAAGCCCACAATACAGCCACACCCTCCGGCAAATGGCTGTTGACCCCACGCACCCAGGCCGTAATGGGGCGCTGGACATCGGTATCAAAATGAACCACCTGGCCTGTGGCATGAACACCTGCATCTGTGCGACCCGCAGCAACGGTAGCAACCGGTTTACCTGCAACCCTGGACAATGCCACTTCAAGCGCGTCCTGTATGCTGCATGCTTGTACCTGGTGCTGCCAGCCACAAAAATCCCGCCCGAAGTATTCAATACCCAATGCAATACGTTGCACTTCGATCACTTTCTCATGTTTTTCCTGTGGGATCAAGAACGAATACCCCATTGCCAACCCAGCACCCCCACCACACAAACAATATCTTCCCAGCTGAACACATAACGATCAAGGACCATAGGCGCCAACATCTCTGCGGTGAAAGGTTGGATTTCGGATAACTGCTGAATACGTTGCGTAAATGATGCCTTTTCTTGTAAAAGCTTTTCGGCATAATGCAAAGTTAATCCAATACGCAAGGCGATACGCTGTAGATTAATACCCATGAATTTGAGCGGGGTCAATAACGTTAACATCCCGGACAACAATGCCTCTCGCGACAAACGGGCCATCAAGCTGGCTAACACGGCCAACATTAACATCCAGCGCCACACGGCCACACTCGCCCCCAACACGCCAGCGAAATGAAGCCCCGATACACCCTGCCAAAGTGGCACATCCAAACTGCTCAATACCTGAGCCAGCCACATGATTCCAAGTAGCCACCGGCTGCGACGCAAATAGCGCAACCATTCATGCCAACCTGTGCGCAATAATATGACGGCAAAAAACAACGTGTCCCATCCAAGCTGGTGAGGATTCGCCTCAGTTAAATTCACCATAAAAAACAGCCACAGCAAAATAGCTGTGGCTGGATGACAGCTTGGTTGCCGTCTATCAGGACGTGTTAATAACGTTCTAAACACAGGTTAAATTTGTTCATTCACGCGCGCTTACGTCCAATTTTTTCAACATGGCCTCCGCGATACCACGTTGCTCCGAATTCCCTTCAGCAATCACTTCCTGAAGAATTTCGCGTGCATTATCCATATCACCCATTTCTTGATACACTTGAACTAACTCCAGCTTTGTCTGGCTCTCTTGCTCTTCCTCGCTCAAATCAGGAACGATATTCGAATCCTCGCTCAAATCAGGAACGATATTCGAATCCTCGCTCAGTTCAGGAACAACATTCAAAGAATGCGTCCCATGTTCAGCATCACCAGTTGGCGCAGGAGAGGGTTCTGATTCAAAATTTAAATCAATACCAGAAAAATCCAGCATTGGCAGCTGATCAAAAACGGGTTTCGCCCCCAAGTCAGCCATATCGTGGCTATCGCTGATCCCACCCAACTCAAATTCCATGTCACCTTCATGCGAATCATCCGCTGACATCACGATCTCGTCCACCGCCGTCTGAACTGTGTCATGCGACGGTTCAACCACCAATAACTCATGCGCCGCGCTGCCCCCTTGTTGCGGCTCATCGCCCGTGTTGACCGGCGCCTCCCAGTTCATGCTGTACTCATCTTCACCCAGTACTTCATAGGGTAGCTGATGCGAAGGTAGGCCTGCTTCCTCCTGGGCATCCTTCTGGGTATCTGCCGGTGTTGTGCTCTCTGTTTTATCCAGACTGAAATCGAAGTTTAGCGTATCCGAAAAATCCAGCTCTTGCACCAGATCCGTGTCGTCATTCACATTAAATTCAGATTGATCCGGTATCGACTGCGGTGTATCGACCGCCACGATGTCATCAACAGGGGGATGATGCTCCGTAGCATTTTCAACTTGCACCGCTTCAACCGGTTCGGCTTCAAGCTGTATTTCATCAACCGGTTCGGAAACGTCTTCCGCAGGGCTAGCCAGCACATGATGCTCATCGTAATACATCGGGTTATGTGGATCAATGCCACGCCCCATTTCTGCTACCTGCTCCCACAGAGTAGATGGGACTTCGGATAACATGCTATATAAATCCGTTGCCAAAGTCTCAAAATCAGGGACCGCATGCCGCCTCGCATAAATTTCCAGCAATTTGACCTTAATTTCATAACGTTCTGGATATTTCAGCATGGCTTCTTTTAAAATTTCCTCTGCCTGCCCATCTCGACCATAGGCCATATAGACCTCTGCCTCAGCAACAGGATCGACATCATGCGTATCTAATATCCCCAATCCAGCCTGACTAAAATTAGTCGAAAAGGTATTGGATTTTGTGTTAACAGACTCCCCCCTTTGCGTATCGTAGGTGGTTTTAGGGTTCGTGTTAGCGCCAGCATACATGCTGTCCTCGAACCCACCTAAACCCAAGCGTCGTTTGTGCCTGCGCACCACCAAACCCAATAAGCCGAGGAGCGCCATGCCACCAATAGCCTCCACGGCAATGATGGGATTAAGGGCTGCATACCATTTTTGAACACTGGGCACAGGTGCAGGTACAGGTACAGGTGCAGGATGTGACGGTGTCGGTGTAATCAGTGGTTTTTCTGATACTTTGGGCGTCACATTTTTGACGGCTTGAATCGTTGGTTTACTCTTCACCTCAGCTGGGGGTGGTTGCATACGGGCCAGTTGCTGACTTTTTAATGCCAACAATTGTTTTAGATCATTGACACTTTTCTCCAGCATAGCCGTTCTTGTTTTTTCTTCTTCCAATGCTTTCTTGCTGGATGCCGTATCGTCCTGATTCATCCGTTTTTGCTCGGCAGGCGTTGGTTGTGTGTTAGCCGCGCCAGGTTGCATTGCCTTCAACAAACCGGAATGAGACAATTTAAGCACATCCGTACCGGCAGTCGGTGGAGGGGTTTTCTGTTGCACCGCAGCAGTCACATTGCCACTGATTTCATTTGCACTTGATTTTTTAACCGTCGAATGCTCAACTTCGCCCGCCAATTTTTGACGATAGTTATGCCAATCTTCGGTTTGCAAGCGAATTTCTCGTGCTGCAGAGGCTTCACTTATCGCTGTGAGCGTATCTTTACCAGGTATACGCAATACCTGCCCTACTTTCATGCGATTCATATTGCCATCAAAAGCTTGGGTATTCTCACGATACAAGCCGACCAACATTTGGTCCAGATGCACCCCTGACGGTTGATTCTGGATGGCAATAGAACTTAAAGTCTCGCCACGCCGAATCTTGACCATTTTCACCGTTTCGGCAATGGTATTCGGAACAGATTGCGTTGACGGCACATTGGCATTGGCATTCATTACCTGCCGTGGCGCAGAATGACTTTCCGGTTTGGGAATAGCATTGACCGTGATGGTTTGAGTATTGGGGCTCACTGGCTGTTGCGCAGCAACAGATGCGGTGCTGACCGATGCAGGTGCCACAACCAGACTCGTTGGTGATGGCATGTCCACTGGATCCAACAATAAAGTGTATTCACGCAACAGTTGCCCATTCCGCCAATCTAACTCAATAATCATATCGAGAAAGGGATCCGTAACCGGTTTTTCACTGCTGAGATGCACAAACATCGAACCATCAGATTTTGAATGAATACTAAAATGAACGGATTCGAGTGCGGAAGTCATTTCCAGATTAGCTTTATTAAATGCGTCGGCTGATCCCATACGGGCATGCAGTGACTTCAATTCAGCGCTGTCAGGCACGATCAGCTCAACATCGGCACTTAAAGGTTGTCCAAGTTTAGAATTCACCCATATCTTGCCCAATCCCGCCCCAAAAGCCGATGTGTAACACATCAACCATAAGGCGGCAGATACGCCTGAAACGATTTTCTTTACTTGCATTGTCACAACCCCTTTAATTTCGATTTTTTTCTCGCATCAAATATAGACGAGAATCCACCTCATTACTTCCAGTATTTTCAAATCTGCTCAGGATAGATTTTTTGTTTCTGCCCAATTTGTTTACGATGGTGGATCATCGATTTAAGCCAAACCAATAGCAGCACAACTGCACCACCTGCAAACACATCGCTTAAATTAATTTTTTTATACCACTTTGTCATGGATTGCGACCGTGAAACGGAAACCGCATCAGGAGAGGATTTCACGGTTGCTACAAGACTCGCTGGTTTATTTTCATTCATCGCCTGTTTTTTTAACGCCAGTAATTTTTGAATATTCCGGGAATTTTCTTCCAGCAACGCCTTGCGTATTTTTTCTTCTTTCAAAGCCTTTTTCCGGGCAGCCATGTCATCTCTGGTCATCCGTTTCTTTTCTATGGCGGTGGCTTGCGGCTGGATTAAGGTTTTTCCCCGATGCGCAGATACCGGCAACACCTCATGCGATAATTTGAGTTCATCCAAACTTTGACCTGGCGAAACAATTTTTGCCGGCATCATCGCCTCAACATGCCCACGAACTTCGTTGGAAGATGCTCGTCGTACAGTCGAATGTTTTGCCTCAACGGCCAATTTTTGCCGATACCTGTCCCAAGCTTCTGCCTGAATCTGCACTTCGTGCTCAGCCACATGTTCATTGATCGCTGCCAGTTCATTCCGATCAGGCATGCGTAAAGTTCGACCTGCTTGCATCCGGCTCATATTACCATCAAATGCCTGTGCATTCTTCTGATACAAAGCCAACAACATCTGATCCAGGTGAATACCATGCGGTAAATATTGAACAGCAATGGCACTTAAAGTCATGCCCTTCTGAATACAAATGGTATGAGCTGTGAATGCATTCGTCTCCAGCGCCGATTCCTGTATCAAAGGAATTTGGCTCTGCGGTATTGTATTCGTACCCGGCGTCTGCTGTGCCGGCAATAGCGCTTTACCGGCAATGGTTCCAGTGACGACCGGGTTCGACGCTTGCTGAATTCGCTGATTCAATCCGGCAGGATTCAACGACAAGCGATATTCTTGCAAAGTCATGCCCGTATCCCAATCCAGTTCAATCAGCATATCGAGAACAGGTGTTGTGATCGGTTGATCCGAGCTCAAATGCACCACCATTGAACCATCCGCTTTCGAATGCAACTGAAAACGAACTGTTTTAAGTATGGGGGACAAGTTCAAATGGGCACGATGAAATGCCTCACTCCCCCCCATTCTGGCATGCAGGTGTTTCAGCTCCGCGGCATTGGGTACTATCAGATCAATGTCTGCACTCAAAGGTTGGTTAAGTCCGGAATTAAGCTGAACTTTACCCAGCTCGGCACCCAACACCGCCCCATTAAGCATTAACCCCATCGCAGCTGATACGGCGATTACAATTTTCTTTGTTTTCATTGTCTCAACCTTTATATTTGTCAGGAACGAAGTTAAAGATGTCCCCATTTGCACCGGCTTCTCTGAAAATCGGCTCACAACAATATTCGATACCTGATCATTCATTAGGCGGCACTTCGCACCTAACGGACATGGCGACGTACCGCCCAAAATGAAGAAACAGCACTTCGCCATGCCCGTTTCCCCCCACCCCCTGCGCGCTCCCCTCAGGGGGAGAGCGCCAAAGTCCCGCTTTGCAAGTTTCACGCTTATACGCGTATCAACAGTCAATTTCCGATCATCATCCCGCGCCCTGACGGGTGATTTGGTTTAATCAAAACCTTATATAAAATCAATACCATTCCCACCGCATCCAATGGCTTTAACGTTCCAGGATAATGCGCAACATACGCCGCAAGGGTTCCGCTGCCCCCCATAACAACTGGTCACCCACAGTAAATGCTGACAAAAATTGACCGCCCATAGACAATTTTCGCAAACGCCCAACAGGCACAGCCAGTGTGCCGGTTACCGCTGTAGGCGTCAATTGCCGCATACTGATTTCGCGTTCATTGGGCACCAGCTTCACCCAATCATTGTGCCCGGCAATCATCTGCCCGATTTCATCTATCGGTAAATCCTGCTTGAGTTTAATGGTCAAAGCTTGACTGTGGCACCGCATAGCACCAACACGCACGCATAAACCATCAATCGGAATTTGTCCTGGCGCATAACCTAAAATCTTGTTGGTTTCAGCGCTGGCTTTCCATTCTTCCTTACTCTGCCCATTACCCAAATCTTTATCAATCCATGGAATCAGACTGCCTGCCAAAGGCACGCCAAACTGCTGTGCCGGGAAATGCGCATCGCGCATAATCATCGCTACGCCCCGATCAATATCCAGTATGCTGGCAGCAGGATTATCCAGTTGCGCGGCTACTCCCTGATGAATGTGGCCCATCTGATTTAATAATTCGCGCATATTTTGCGCGCCAGCCCCTGAAGCCGCCTGATAGGTCATGGCTGTCACCCATTCCACTTTATCCGCTTGAAACAGACCACCCAGAGCCATCAACATCAAGGAAACGGTGCAGTTTCCACCAATAAAATCCGTTTTGCCCTGTGCCAGTGCTTCATCAATCACATGCGAATTGACTGGATCAAGCACGATGACGCTTTCAGGCGCCATCCGTAATGTTGAAGCGGCGTCAATCCAATAACCCTTCCACCCTGCCGCCCGCAAGGGGCCGTATATTTTTTCAGTGTAATCACCACCTTGCGCGGACAAAATCACATCCATGTTTTTAAGGGCCGTCAGATCAAAGGCATCCTGCAACATGGGCACGGGTTTCCCTACATCCGGTGCCAAACTGCCCACCTGCGAAGTAGAAAAAAATACCGGATTGCAACCATCAAAATCGCGTTCCTCACGCATACGCTGCAACAGCACTGAACCCACCATGCCACGCCAGCCCACCACGCCCACTTGCATCATCAAATGATCCAATCCTGTTTATTCGTCATATCTATTTACAACGCAGCAACCACTGCATCGCCCATTGCCGCACACCCTACGCGCTGATGTCCCGGCGTATGGATATCCTGAGTCCGTAAACCTTGCGTGATCACTGTGCTAACTGCCCGTTCAATACGGTCTGCCGCTTCATCCTGCCCAAAGGTATAGCGCATCATCATCGCTGCCGACAAGATGGTTGCCAAAGGATTCGCACTGTCTTGCCCGGCAATATCCGGCGCTGAGCCATGGATAGGCTCATACATCCCTTTACTCGCCGCATCCAGTGAGGCAGAGCCCAACATGCCAATAGAACCGGTTAACATCGAGGCTTCATCCGACAAAATGTCACCAAAGATATTGCCTGTCAAGATCACATCAAATTGCTTTGGATGACGCACCAACTGCATTGCGGCATTATCGACATACATGTGCGACAACGCCACGTCGGGGTAGTCGCGCGCAGTTTCGATGACCACTTCGCGCCACAATTCGCTGGTTTCCAGCACATTGGCTTTTTCCACCGAACACAGTTTTTTACTGCGTTTCATGGCAATTTGGAAACCGATGTGAGCGACACGCCGCACTTCAGACTCCGCATAGCGCATGGTGTTATAACCTTCGCGTTCGCCATCGGCATTGATATGAATACCGCGAGGTTGGCCGAAATACAAATCGCCAGTCAATTCACGCACGATCATCAAATCCAGACCCGTCACCACTTCCGGGCGCAAAGTTGAGGCACCGGCCAATTCCGGATAGACCCGCACTGGGCGCAAATTAGCAAATAAATTCAATTCCTTACGAATTCGTAACAAACCCTGTTCTGGACGTAGCGGTCGTTCCAGGGCGTCATAACGCGGGCCGCCTACCGCACCCAGCAACACCGCATCGGCTGCCCGCGCCAACGCCAACGTGTTTTCTGGCAAAGGATCACCCACTTCATCGTAACCCGCACCCCCTATCGCTGCATAATCCATTTCTATTGGCAAACCATCCAGCGCCAAAATCCGTAATACCTTCACCGCCTGCTCAACCACTTCAGGGCCAATGCCATCGCCCGGCAACACTGCAATCTTCATCAACAGTTACTCCATCTGATCAACTAAACAACCAAGGTGCATCAATTTTTCTTTGTGCTTCATAAGCACGAATCTCTCCAAGGTGCTGCAAGGTCAAGCCAATATCATCCCAACCATTTAACAAGCACAACTTGCGGTGCGCATCCACATCAAAGGTTAAAATTTCACCGGCAGGCGTCACAATTTCCTGTTTCATCAAATCCACACGCAGCTGATAACCCGGGTGAACGGACGTTTCCTGGAACAAGCGCTCAATTTGCCCGGCGGGCAGCACGATAGGTAGCAAGCCATTTTTGAAGCAATTATTATAAAAAATATCGGCAAAACTGGGCGCAATCAACACCCTTAAACCATAATCGGCAATCGCCCATGGGGCATGTTCCCGACTCGATCCACAACCAAAATTTTCCCGTGTCAACAAAACCTGCGCGCCTTGATAACGGGACTGGTTCAGCACAAAATCAGGATTTAAAGGACGTTGACTACAATCCTGACCGGGCTCTCCCTGATCCAGATAGCGCCACGCATCGAATAAATTCACACCAAAACCACTACGCAAAATAGATTTCAAAAACTGTTTGGGGATAATGGCATCCGTGTCCACATTGGCACGATCCAAAGGCACCACCAAACCAGTTAACTCTGTCAATGCGCGCATGAGTAAGCCCATCCCTGTATGACTGGTTCTGCTGCCCGAACAGCCTTGTCCGCGCCTATTCCTGCATCGCGCACCATCCGGTTAATGATCATCAGCGCTATCCACTCCAAGGTCTTCATCTTTTGCCACCCCTAAAAATCACGTACATCCACAAAATGCCCTGCTAACGCAGCAGCAGCGGCCATGGCTGGACTCACCAAATGCGTTCGCCCACCTGCACCTTGCCGCCCTTCAAAGTTACGGTTGGACGTGGCTGCGCACCGTTCGCCAGGCTCCAAACGATCGGCATTCATCGCCAAACACATCGAGCAACCCGGTTCGCGCCACTCAAAACCTGCCGCCAAAAATAACTTATCCAGCCCCTCCGCTTCAGCCTGCCGTTTAATCAAACCCGAACCCGGCACCACCATGGCCAATTTAACGGAAGCCGCCTTATGCCGTCCTTTCAGTACGGCTGCAGCCGCACGCAGATCCTCGATTCGAGAATTGGTACATGAACCAATGAACACTTTATCCACAGCAATCGCCGTGATTGGTGTACGGGCAGCCAACCCCATATAATTTAAGGCGCGCTGCCCATCCGATCGCTTCACTGCATCGAGCATGTCACCCGGGTCAGGCACTGCCCCGGTTATCCCCACCACCATTTCTGGCGAAGTACCCCATGTCACTTGAGGAACAATGTCACTCCCATTCACCGTTACTTCACAATCAAATTGCGCATCTTCATCTGAAACCAAAGTTCGCCACCACGCTTCTGCCTTTTCCCACACAGGCCCGGTCGGTGCTGCAGGACGGCCCCGCACATAATCCAGGGTAGCTTGATCCACGGCAACCATACCCGCGCGCGCGCCTGCTTCAATGGCCATATTGCAGAGCGTCATACGCCCTTCCAGGGACAATGCGCTAACCGCTGGCCCCGCAAATTCAATCGCATAGCCAGTCCCGCCTGCGGTACCCACCTGACCAATAATGGCCAACGCCAAATCCTTGGCCGTTACGCCGACGCCCAACTGGCCTGTCACCCACACGCGCATACTGCGCGACTTTCGCGCCACCAAACATTGGGTGGCCAAAACATGCTCGACCTCCGAGGTGCCTATGCCAAATGCCAGAGCACCAAATGCGCCATGCGTGCTGGTGTGAGAATCACCGCATACCACTGTCATACCCGGCAAAGTCAAGCCCTGCTCCGGACCGATCACATGAACGATGCCCTGACGCACATCATTCATCCCATATTCCACAATTCCAAATTCTGCGCAATTACGGCCCAGCGTCTCCACCTGAAGCCGTGATACCACATCGGTAATACCTTGCTCACGGTTAAGCGTGGGTACATTGTGATCCGGCACTGCGATCGCACTGGTTGCACGCCACACTTTGCGCCCCGCCAGACGCAAGCCTTCAAATGCTTGCGGGCTGGTCACCTCATGCACCAAATGACGATCGATATACAGCAATGCAGAACCATCCGGTTCACTGTGTACCAGATGCGATTGCCAAAGTTTATCGTATAACGTTTGTCCGCTCATCAATTCTCTTATCCTATCCAACCATTTAGCTAATAATTATACACAAATTTCTCATGTTTCGGCCAACCTGACTTCACCAATAAAACATGTCCATTGCGTACTCGCCAATCCGGTGAGTAGTGAAACAGCAAAAACATTCTTTTATTGCATATCATCATCTTAACAAAACGCAGTCGACTGTCGTTTTCAGGATCATAGGCAAATAGTCAAAACCACGCTAGAATTCACCATTTCAAATCACAATTTATAAGGATCAGGACATGGCTGGACACTTTCCATTCAGTGGCAACACTAACCGCGGTAATGTATTCGCCTTTTATGATCGCTATGGTTTAAACGAAGCTTTACAGGAAACCTATTACAAATGGTGGTATGACTGGGCAAAAAAATTCGTACTGGCCGATGCCGACCTGAGCGCAAGCAAAGGTCTTGAGTTTTCCCATTACCCTTATGGCCAGCATTCTCATCACGATTTCCATTTGCATCAAGGCACCTGGACGACCAGCCTGATTGACCTGGGCGCGTTCATCAAAGGTACATTATTGCCAAAATTAAACCATGACCAACTGCATGAACTGGAAGAAGCCCATCATCATATGTTGCATGAGCTGGAAACTGAAGCCAAAAATGCGCCTCGGGAACCCCATCCGGATCTGGGCTATTTCCGCCACACTTAAGTCCAGGTTATTCATTGACGAGCCCCAAGGACCCATTTTTTGTTTGAATCTGCTTGCCGCGCGGCATTTATACGCTTCGCGGCAATTAACCCTTCCCCAAAAACCGAATTGCTGTATACCAGCCATTTTGAGTTATTGATCGCTGTCATGCTGTCTGCACAAGCTACAGACAAAAGTGTTAATCTGGCTACGCGTGAACTATTTCGTCTCGCGCCCACCCCCGAAACCATGCTGACCTTGGGTTTGAATGGTATAGAATCTCATATACAGCGGATTGGTTTATTCAAAACCAAAGCGCGTCATATTCTGGCGACCTGCCAACAACTGATCAGCCTGCATCACAGCGCAGTTCCTTCTCAACGCTCTGCACTCGAAGCATTGCCAGGTGTGGGGCGAAAAACAGCCAATGTCGTACTCAACACCGCTTTTAACCAACCGGTCATGGCGGTTGACACCCATATTTTTCGTGTCGCCAATCGAACAGGTATGGGACCAGGAAAAAATGTCAACCAGGTCGAGCACGCGCTGATGAAAATCATCCCAAAAGAATACCTTCAACATGCTCATCACTGGCTGATTCTGCATGGCCGCTACACTTGCACGGCACGCAAACCGCGATGCGAAACCTGTTTAATCGCCGATTTATGTGAATGGCCAAACAAGGTCATTCCAGTAAAATAAACGCATGATTCTGGAAACGGTAGTTGACCGCTCATCTGACAAGGTAATATTATGCGATTAAACAATATCCACATGATTTCACTGTTCACCCGATTGCTGAATACACGACGCATTGAATTACCGTTTCCAGAATGATTGCTACCGGTTTAGCCACAGGGAAAACAGCAGATCCGGCCCTCGCCGCGCAAGCGGTGACACAAGCCATGTCGCGTTTGAATGTTTCTCATGCCACCAGCGTATTGTTATTTTTAAGCGATGCGTTCGCCCGTGATCCGCGTCCTGCATTACTGGCCGCATCACGTCAGAGCCAATGCATGCAAGTCACTGGTTGCAGCGCCACTGGAATTTTTACTGAGGAAACATGGGTGCTGGATGCCCCTGCCGCTGCCGCAATGGTGTTTTCCGACCCACAAAAATTAGTCTCTTCACATGCCAGCAACGACTTGTTATTGACCTTGGCCGCGCCCGGCGCCATCCAAAAACTGGGGATGAGTGCGCCCGGTCAACGCTTTGGCGGTATTTCAGGTAATGACACCGGATATGGGTCCTGTAAAGTTTGGCAAAATGGAAAAGTCTGTGGAGCAGGGCACAGTGAAATGCGCATAGAAGCTTGTACAGGAAGAGTGGGTGTCTCACATGGGATCAGGGCACTCACGCCTCCCGCCGCGATTACTGAAATTCACGGCCATGAACTGATCAGTTTAAATGGGAAACCTGCGTTACATACCCTGCTGCGCGAACTGCCACTGGAAGCCCGCGAATATGACCACATCCCCTTACACCGCATCATGGCCGCAGAAATTCAGGGGGAACCCGAGAATGCCATTACAGAAGGCCGCTACCGCCTAATTTCCATCATTGCTACTCATTCCGAAACAGCCTCCGTCACGCTGTCCTCCCAACTGCCTTTGGGGGCACGCCTGTTTTGGGCATTGCGCCAACCTTTGACCGCAGAGTCGAGCATGCGCACAGCCATCAACCAAGTCAGCAGCCAATTGGCACACCCCCCCAGTTTTGGCATTATGGTGAATTCTTCCGGTCGAGGGCCCGGCTTTTACAATGGGGATGATCGTGACTTATGCATCATGAAAGAATGCCATCCCAATATGCCTTTTATTGGGTTCTATGGCAACGGGGAAATTACTTGTATCGACAACATCCACCAACTGCTCGATTACAGTTGTGTTTTTGGTTTGTTTCATTACGATACATAATCGGATTGAATCAGGTCAGCACATGTTGTGCAACCCGCCATTACACGCAAAAGTTCACGGCTTCCAAAGGAAGCGATACACAAATCCAGGGGCAGCCAACACCAAAAACATGCAAGCCGTGACGGCATAAAACTCCCAATCCTGGTGATGAACGGGTTCAATTTTCTGTTCCAGCAGATAAGCAATCACGCCAACGAGCGCATAATTCACGATCAATTCCACCAACCGCCAACCAAACGCTTTGCTGGGTGATTTCAAAGCAAGTACGCCAAAAAGTCGTTCGTTGGCAAAGGGTAAATTCGCTGCCAGCAATGCCAAAATCAGGACGGCCGCCACTGCACTACTCATAAAGATTGCTCCACAGCATACAAACACATCGCCATTAACGGTTGGGGCATGATACCTAAGGCCAACACAGCCAATCCATTTATACCCATCAATATTTTGAAATCAAATGCGGGTGTAATCGGATGGGTATCTTCTGCTTTATCAAAATACATCAAACGCACGACACGCAGATAGTAAAACGCGCCAATCAATGAAAATACCACTGCAACAACGGCCAAACCGGTATGCCCAGTACTTACCAGTGCTTGTAACACAGCCAGTTTTGCGTAAAAACCAATTGTTGGAGGTACGCCCGCCAGGGAAAACATGACCAGCAACATCAGAAAAGCATACCAGGGATTGCGTTGATTCAACCCTTTCAAATCATCCAGATTTTCTGCCTCAAACCCGCGCCGGGATAACAGCATGATCATACCGAACGCAGCCAAGCCCGTGATCACATAAGACACCACATAAAACAGGGCGGCACTGTAACCAGCAACATTCGCTGACAAGATACCCAACAACAAGAATCCCATGTGGGCAATAGTTGAATAGGCCAACATACGCTTCAAATTGGTTTGCGCAATCGCGGTGACATTACCAATTGCCAAAGACAGCACTGCCATAATAGCCAACATTTGCTGCCAATCCACAGAGAACGCTTGTAAACCTTGCGCTAACAAGCGGATGGCAAAAGCAAAGGCAGCCAATTTGGTGGCAGTACCTACAAACAAAGTCACTGCAGTCGGTGCACCTTGATAGACATCAGGTATCCACATATGAAAAGGTGCCACACCCAGCTTAAACGCAACACCTGCGACAATAAAGACCAGACCTAACACCAGCACAGTGGGGTTCGCAACGCCCATTTGCAATAACAGTCCGATGTGGTTAATGTCTAAACTGCCCGTTGCACCATACACCATCGACATACCGTACAACAGCATGCCAGATGCCAATGCCCCTAAAATAAAGTATTTCATCGCGGCTTCAACGGCCAGTGCGGATTCACGTTGCATGGCAACTAACGCATACAAAGACAAACTCAGCAGTTCCAGTCCCATGTATAACGTGATGAAATTCCCACCGGAAATCATGACCATCATACCCAGCGTCGCGAACAACACCAGAACAAAAAATTCTCCCCGAAACAATCCGCGAAGATGCAAGTAGTCACGCGAATAGACCAGTACTACGGCAACGGTAATGTACAAGAATAATTTTAGCGTATCAGACAACAGATCATCAATAAACATCCCGTGCATGGTGTAGGCAGTTATTCCCGTGGCAGTGGAAAAAGTCAGCCACCCACAGACTGCCAGCGTTAGCAGGCTCAGCAGATAAGTCAAAAACCGGCGTTGGTCGGAAATAAACAAGTCTGTAATCAATATGGCGCAAGTGGCTGCCAGCAGAAAAATCTCTGGCAACATCGGCATCAGATCACTCATTCCAAAATTCATGCGTATCCCTTTATGGTTATGCTTTTAGTTAAGGCAGCTTGCTTTGCGCAACATGCGCGAGCAGGTTGCTGACTGAACTGTGTATCACTTCTGTTAGGGGTCTGGGGTACACACCCATCGCCAGCACCAGTAAAGCCAGAACGCCCAGAATCACAAACTCCCGGGGCACCACATCCTGCATCTGTGCCACTTCTTTGCGCGTCACAGCACCGAATATCACCCGCTTGTACATCCACAATGTGTAGGCCGCACCCCAAATGAGCGTGCTGGCGGCAAGAAAGGCATACCAGAAATTCACTTGCATGGCCCCCATAATCACCATGAATTCACCCACGAAGCCGCTGGTTCCAGGCAAACCGGAATTAGCCATCGAAAACAGCATTAAAAGACTGGCAAATACAGGCATATTTTTAGCCAGACCACCATAATCAGAAATCTGTCGCGAATGCAGACGGTCATACATTACACCGACACCCAGAAACATGGCCGCAGACACGAAGCCATGGGAAATCATCTGCACCAAAGCACCTTCCATCCCAATGGAATTAAACATGAAAATACCCAGCGTCACGAAGCCCATGTGTGAAATAGATGAATAGGCGATCAATTTTTTCATGTCGCCCTGTACCAAAGCCACAAGACCGATATAAACCACGGCAATCAATGACAGGGTAACGATAAATCCTGTCAGGTAATGACTGGCATCAGGCGTGATGGGCAAATTAAACCGTAAAAACCCATAGGCGCCAATTTTCAGGGTAATCGCCGCCAAAATGACCGAACCGCCTGTAGGGGCTTCTACGTGCGCATCTGGCAACCACGTATGCACCGGCCACATGGGCACTTTCACGGCAAATGCCATGAAAAAAGCCATAAACAACATAATTTGTACAGACATTGTTAAGGGTAACGCCTGAAAAGCGAGAATTTCAAAACTGCCATTGGCTTGAAAGTACAAATAAATAAATGCCACCAGCATCAATAACGAACCCATCAGGGTATAGAGAAAAAACTTGATGGCTGCGTAGACACGCCGTGGCCCACCCCAGATACCGATGACCAGAAACAGGGGGATTAACATGGCTTCAAAGAAGACATAAAACAACATCGCATCCAGCGCAGCGAACACGCCATTGATCAGACCTGACATAATCAGGAATGCCGCCATGTATTGCGACACTTTATTTTGTATCACACGCCACCCCGCCAGCACCACGAGTACGGTCATAAAGCTGTTAAGCAGTATCAATGGCATGGAAATACCATCCACACCCAGATGATAATTGATATTGAATGACGGAATCCAGCTTGAGAATTCAGAAAATTGCATATTGGCCGTCTGGGTATCGAACCAACGCCACAAAGGCCAAGTCACCGCAAAACTGACCAATGCACCCACCAAAGCCAAAATACGTGCCAACGGCGCATTGCGGTCGGAGCCAGTGGCCAACACCAAAACACCTGAAATAATTGGCAACCAGATCACCAAACTTAATATGGGGTATCCCGCTAACATAACTTCCCTATTCGTTGATATTCACATCGAGACCACTGCACAACGAGCGCATTGACTCAAATTTCGTTAAAAAACAGCTTAAAATCACTGTGTACTGGTTACATACCCCAGTTTCTGACCATTTTTACATTTCATCGAAGCTGTACTCGCGACATTGCCAAAATAATTCAATAATTCAATGATACACAAACCCAATTCAAGTCGTTCATATGGCATCTTGTAATCAAGATATACAACGCTGTTTCAGTCCAACTTTATCCACGCACAAACCATGTAACTAACGCAAAAGCACCAAAAATCATCGCAAAAGCATAATGATAAATGTAGCCTGATTGCCAGCGTCGTATCTGTGTAGCAATCCATGCCACCAAATTAGCCGTACCATTAACAAAAAACCCATCAATCAGACGTACATCGCCGATTTGCCATAATTGACGCCCCAAGGCACGCGCTCCACCGGAAAAAACCTTGTCGTTAAATTCATCGAAGCCATACTTGTTTTCCAGCACACGATAGATGAAGTGAAATCGCTTTTGAAGCATTGCCGGAATATCCGGCCGCTTCATATAGAAAAACCATGACAAACCCACACCCGACAAAGCGAGGAGCAGAGGTAAAGAAGTCAAACTGTGGATCGCCATGCTGCTTGCACCATGGAACTCCTCGCCCAATATTGCCATCGCAGGGTGCAAGCTGGAATTGATCGAAATAGCGCCATTAAAATAAGACCCAAATAACATGGGTTGAATGGTGAAATAACCGATCAACATTGAAGGTATCGCCAGTAAAATCAGGGGGATTGTTACCACCCACGGCGATTCATGCGGCACATGTGCATCATGTTCATGCTCCTCTTGAGACTGTGCCTCATCATGGTGAGGCACAGCATGAAGCGCATCCTTATGCGCGGTGTGATGGCGAGCATCAGCATGCGCGCCATGGCCCCCGGTCAGAAAACGTTCCTTACCATGAAACACCAGGAAATACAGCCTGAACGAGTAAAAAGCTGTGACGAAAACGCCTGCAACCACTGAATAGTAGGCGAACGCTGCGCCCGGCATACCTTGCTCCATTGAAATATGCACGGCGTCAATAATACTGTCTTTAGAATAAAACCCGGAGAAGAAAGGCGTCCCGATGAGCGCTAGCGACCCCACTAAAAAGGTCAACCAGGTAATCGGCATATATTTCCGCAAGCCCCCCATATGACGAATATCCTGCTCATGATGCATCCCGATAATGACCGAGCCTGCAGCAAGAAACAACAACGCCTTAAAAAATGCATGGGTCATCAAATGGAATACAGCCACCGGATAAGCCGAGGCGCCCAGGGCAACCGTCATATAACCAAGCTGCGAAAGCGTGGAATAGGCAATGACGCGTTTGATGTCATTTTGTATGATGCCAAGGAATCCCATAAACAGGGCTGTGATCGCACCAATCACCAGCACAAACGACAATGTGTGTTGTGACATCTCAAATAATGGTGACATACGCGCCACCATAAAAATGCCCGCCGTCACCATGGTTGCAGCATGAATCAAGGCTGAAATAGGCGTGGGACCTTCCATCGAGTCAGGTAACCAGACATGCAAGGGAACCTGTGCAGATTTTCCCATGGCACCAATAAATAGCAGTATCGTAATGGCAGTCATCAGTGAAATTGAGTTTCCCGACCACAAGGAAATGGTCTGATTGGCCAGCGCAGGTGCCTGGGCAAACACGGCGGCATAATCCAGCGTACCGAAGTGGGCCAGCACCAGGGCAATACCTAACACAAAACCGAAATCACCGACGCGGTTGACCATAAACGCCTTAAGGTTGGCATAAATTGCCGTAGGGCGGGTATACCAGAAACCAATCAGCAAATAGGAAACCAGGCCAACCGCCTCCCAACCAAAAAACAGTTGCAAGAAATTATTGGACATCACCAGCATCAACATGGAGAACGTAAACAGGGAAATATAACTAAAAAAACGTTGATAACCGGGGTCATCCCGCATATAACCAATGGTGTAAATATGTACCATCAGCGACACGAAAGTCACCACCAACATCATCATGGCCGTTAATGAATCAATCAGAAATCCGACTTGTAAATGTACGTCTCCCACGGTCATCCATGTATACAGCGCGCCGTTATAAACATGTCCGGCTTGAACATCGCGAAAAATAAGCCACGACGCCCAACATGATACTGCCACACCTGAAATGGTCACTAAATGTGACAAAGTACGACCAATCGCCCAACCAAACAAACCCGCTACCAAGGCGCCCACTAAAGGGGCGAGGGGGACCAACAAATAAAGATTTTGCATAATTGTCCTATTATGACGCGACCATTTTAATGTTCATGGCTGATAGAGAAATTAACCCTGCAACTGATCCAAATCATCCACATGTATGGTGTTCAACTTGCGGAATAACACCACCAGGATCGCCAAACCAATCGCAGACTCTGCTGCCGCTACAGTCAAGATAAAAAACACGAAAATTTGCCCGGTCGCATCGCCCAAATAATGCGAAAAAGCGATAAAATTCAGGTTGACCGCCAGCAGCATCAATTCAATCGCCATCAACAGAATAATCAAATTTTTTCGATTAAGAAAAATTCCCAACACACTGATCGAAAACAATATCGCGCCCAGAATCAAATAATGTGACAATGACAACATCTTCTATTCCCCACTTATATTGGTCGACGAAGCGCGTTCAGACGGCATATTGATCACGCGTAACCGTTGATCCCGCTTCACCTTCACCTGTTGAGACGGATCTTGATGTTTCGTGTGCTTGCGCCGCCGCATCGTCAACGCAATAGCCGCCACAATAGCCACCAGCAGCACCACGGCAGCCAACTCAAACGGATACACATATTCTGTATACAGCAAAAGACCCAATTCACGGGTGTTGCTGTAATTGGCTGCATGCGCCACAGGGGCAGGCACAATACTCAAACCAAATGAACGACTGCCCAGTACCAGCGCCATTTCTATTGCCAGCATCGTGGCAACAAAACCTGCCAGGGGCAAATAACTCCAGAACCCTTCACGCAATCTATCCAGATTAATGTCCAGCATCATGACAACGAACAGGAACAACACCATCACTGCACCCACATACACCATGACCAGCGCAATCGCTAAAAACTCTGCTTCCAACGTGAGCCACAGGCCTGCTGCACTAAAAAAGGCCAACACCAAAAACAGTGCCGCCTGAATCGGATTACGGGTGGTGATCACCCGAAAAGCGGCAAACAGCAAAATGGCTGCAAAAAGATAAAATACGATTGTTAAAAAATTCATACTGTTTCACCCAATGTTTAGCGGTATTTGGCATCAGCAGCACGTGCTGCCGCAATTTCAGCTTCGTATTTGTCCCCAACGGCCAATAACATCTCTTTGGTATAAAACAGATCACCGCGCTGTTCACCGTGGTAATCAAAGATGTGCGTTTCTACGATTGAATCAACCGGACACGATTCTTCACAAAATCCGCAAAAAATACATTTTGTTAAATCAATGTCATAGCGTGTAGTACGGCGTGAGCCATCATCACGCTGCTCCGATTCAATCGTAATCGCCATCGCCGGGCACACCGCCTCGCATAATTTACACGCGATGCAACGTTCTTCACCATTGGGGTAACGGCGCAAAGCATGCAAACCGCGGAAACGCACCGACTGGGGTGTTTTCTCATCAGGATATTGCACAGTAATCTTGTGCGCAAAGAAGTGTCGGCCGGTAAGTACCATACCCCGTAACAATTCTGTCAGCAGTAAACTGGAAAAAAATTGTTTCATTGCTTTCATTTAAAATCTCTCCAACGCCACATCGCAACCGCCATGCCGTATCAATGAATCAAGAACGCAAACGGAGTTTGCATGACTGCGCCGACCAGCAATAACCAAACCAGCGTAACAGGAATAAACACTTTCCAACCCAGGCGCATAATCTGATCATAACGATAACGGGGGAACGTAGCACGAAACCAAAGGAACAAGAACAAGACAAAACCAATTTTACCCAATAGCCAGAAAATACCGGGTAGCCATGTGAATGGCGCAACATCAAATAAAGGATCCCAACCGCCTAAAAACAGCAGCGATGTCAACGTCGCAATTAAAATCATATTGGCATATTCAGCCAGGAAAAATATGGCGAATGCCATGCCGGAGTACTCTACGTGAAAACCGGCAACGATTTCCGATTCGCCTTCGGCCACATCGAATGGCGCACGGTTGGTTTCAGCCAACCCGGAAATTAAATATACGATGAACATGGGAAACAGCGGTAACCAGTACCAGCGGAATACGCCGCCCAACTGTGCGTTAACGATATGGACCAAATTCAAGCTGTGTGCGGCCATCAAGACGCCTACCAATGCAAATCCCATTGCAATTTCATAAGAAACAATCTGCGCTGCCGACCGCAAACTGCCTAAAAAAGCGTATTTTGAATTAGACGCCCAACCTGCAACCACCACGCCATAGACCCCCATGGAAGTAATTGCCAGGATGTACAATAAACCGGCATCCACATTCGCCAATACCAGCTCAGGTGAAAACGGAATGACTGCCCATGCCGCCAAAGCTGGCGCAATCGTTAACACAGGAGCCAAAACAAACAAAAATTTATTTGCCCCTGATGGAACGATGATCTCCTTCATCAACAACTTCACTGCATCGGCGATAGGCTGCAATAACCCCTTATAGCCCACACGATTTGGTCCGATACGCACCTGCATGTAACCGATTACTTTACGCTCGGCATAAGTCAAATAGGCCACAGCCACCATCAGTGGTGCCACAATCACTACAATTTTTACCAGCACCCAGATTGCAGGCCAAGCCATACCAAACAAACCTTGAAAATAGGTCATGCTAGACTCGCTCCACGCTGATTTCGCCCATCATTGCACCCAACTTCGTGCTTGGGTACAAGGCTGCAGGGACATGCACGCAATCCATCGCCATGCGCTCGTTTACCATTATTTTTACCACAGCCGAATATTCCCCCTGCCTGACACGTACTTCTGTCCCTGAATCCAGCCCCCATTGTTTCAACAGGTCAGGGTGAACTGAAGCCACTTCTTCCAACACAGCAGTACGTGTCCGTTGCAACACTTCGGCGTGACGCACCATCGCATCCGTACGGTACATCGGTACATCGCCCAGTCGTGTCAAAGCATTCCCCACCGAGACGTCGTCCACTTCGAGCTTCGACAAGACGTTATTTAATGCGCCTTCAGCAAGTTTACCTTCAGGCAACACCACTTTACGTATCGATTCCACATCATCATAATCGAATCCGGTTAAACCCAGCAGCGTGCCCAATACACGCAAGATTTTCCACGCGGGCCGTGTCTCACCCAAAGGCGCAACTGTCCCATTAAAGGACTGCACACATCCTTCTGTGTTCACAAAAGTACCCGCTGTTTCGCTAAACGGCGCAATCGGCAACAACACATCCACGCCATCCAAATTAGCAGGTTTGTAAGCCGTCATCATCACCACCATATCAGCCTGCTGCAGCGCAGCCAGGGTGAGCGCCGGGTTGTTGCAGTCATTTTCCGGCTCAATGCCCAACAACAAATACGCTTTTCGTGGCACTGACCAGAAACCTGCAAGCGGTTCACCGGTTTTCAACGGAACGGCTTGCGCAACGTATGCCCCCACACTGTTCGCCGCCTCACCCAACACCCCCAACCTGGCACCAGACAGTTCAGCAATCGCCTGCGCCAGTACATGCAAATCGCCATATTGCTCATGGTGCAGCGCCAGATTCCCCAGCAACACGGCTTTGCGCTCACCATGCATGAAGTCTTTCGCTATCCCCTGCGCTAATGCATCGGGCACTACCTTGCCCAATCCTTGAGCAAGGTCAGGAGGCAAAGCTCGCCCAGACAATTCTGCCATAGCCACCAACACCTGAGCCAAACAATTCACCATCGCCTGCGGTGGCACAATGGCCTTGTGTGCAAGCTTCATCAACAGATCATCATCGACAGGATTAATCACACTAAACTGGGCACCGTGCCTGACTGCGACACGTAAACGGTGCGCCATCAGAGGGTGATCCTGCCGCAAGCGGCTCCCAACGAGCAACACACTGTCCAGCGTATTGAGTTCAGACACCGGCATCCCCAACCACGGCGCGCCCAGCCTGTTACCATCACGGCTAAAATCAGCCTGTCGGGGACGTGCATCTACATGCGGCGAGCCCAAAGTACGCACCAGCTTTTGCAACAAAAACAATTCTTCCAAAGTTTGATTCGGATTGGCCAAGGCTGCAACGCTGTCCGCGCCATGGTCACGTTGAATGTCTTTCAATCCATTTGCCACATATTCCAAGGCAGTTTGCCAACCCACATTTTGCCAAACCCCACCCTGTTTTAACATGGGTTGTGTCAAACGTTCAGGTGAGTTCAAGCCCTCATAAGAAAAACGATCCTTATCCGACAACCAGCATTCGTTAATCGATTCATTTTCCAAAGGCAAAATCCGCATCACGCGATTGTTTTTGACATGGACCGCCAAATTACTCCCTAAACTGTCATGTGGGCTAACTGAACGACGACGCGACAATTCCCATGTACGCGCTGTATAACGGAAGGGCTTGCTTGTTAAGGCACCCACCGGGCACAAATCGATAATATTGCCTGACAATTCTGAATCAATGGTGCTGTCTATGTAGGGCATAATCTGGGAATGTTCACCACGACCAGTCTGCCCCATTTCCATGATGCCAGCGATTTCCTGACCAAACCGGACACAACGGGTGCAATGGATGCAACGGGTCATGTCTGTCGCGACCAGAGGGCCCAAATATTTTTCCGTGACCACCCGCTTGACTTCCTGGTAACGGGATGCCACCCCACCATAACCCACGGCCAAATCCTGTAGCGAGCACTCACCTCCCTGATCGCAGATCGGGCAATCCAGCGGATGATTAATCAGCAAGAACTCCATTACCCCTTTTTGGGCTTTAATCGCATAATCCGAGCGGGTAAACACCTTCATGCCATCGGTGATCGGTGTCGCACAGGCTGGCAACGGCTTGGCTGCTTTTTCCACCTGTACCAGACACATGCGACAATTCGCAGCGATGGATAATTTTTTGTGGTAGCAAAAATGTGGAATATAAATTCCTACCTGTGCTGCCGCATCCATAATGGTGCCACCGGCTGGCGTTGTTACTTTTTGACCGTCAATTTCAATTTCCAGCATTTTTTTCACCTACACCATACATTTGCCGTGTTCGATATGATATTCGAACTCGTGCCGGTAATGTTTCAACATTGCTTGTACCGGTGCCGCAGCGGCATCGCCCAAAGCACAAATTGTGCGGCCACCTATGTTATGTGCCACATCGTCCAACAGTGCCAAATCTTCCACACGGCCCTGACCGTGCTCAATGCGATGTATCACGCGATACATCCAGCCTGTACCTTCGCGACAGGGTGTACATTGCCCACACGATTCTTCATAATAAAAATACGACAACCGCTCCAGTGCCTTCACCATACAGACTGTCTCATCCATAATAATGACTGAACCGGCACCCAGCGCCGAACCGGCTTTAGCGATGGAATCATAGTCCATGGTGCAATTCATCATCGTTTCTGCTGGCACCACCGGGGTTGAGGACCCCCCCGGAATACACGCTTTAAATTGGTGCCCGCCACGCATTCCACCAGCCATTTCCAGCAACTCGGCGAATGGAGTACCCATACCCACTTCATAATTACCGGGGCGATTCACATGACCTGACACGGAAAATATTTTGGTTCCGCCATTATTGGGTTTGCCCAGCTCAAGGAATTTTTGCCCGCCCTCGCGAATAATATAAGGAATACTGGCAAAAGTTTCTGTGTTGTTAATTGTTGTGGGTTTGCCATACAAGCCAAAACTCGCTGGGAATGGTGGTTTAAAGCGGGGCTGGCCTTTTTTTCCTTCCAGGGATTCTAATAATGCGGTTTCCTCGCCACATATGTATGCGCCATAGCCGTGATGGTTAAACAAATCAAAACTAAACTCCGTCCCGAAAATCCGCTCGCCCAAATAGCCGCCCGCACGCGCTTCGGCCAAAGCCAGCTCCATACGTTCGTAGGCTTGCCAGATTTCACCATGGATATAATTATAAGCCCGCTGAACACCCATCGTGTAAGCAGCAATCGCCATGCCTTCAATCAGTGCATGCGGGTTCAGCATCAAGATGTCACGGTCTTTAAAAGTGCCTGGTTCACCCTCATCGGAATTACACACCAAATATTTCTCGCCCTGATAATGACGTGGCATGAAACTCCATTTTAAACCCGTCGGAAAACCCGCTCCGCCGCGACCGCGCAGCGCCGATTTTTTAACTTCTGCAATGATATGTTCTGCCGATATTTTTTCAGTCAACACTTTGCGTAATGCCGCATAACCACCGTGTGCCACATAGGTTTCCAGCTTCCATGACTCAGGAAGATGCGCTGTATTGAAAATAACCTCACCACCGACTCTTACCATTTCATGAACCTCAACCGATTCGTCATTTTTAAATTTGGCATCATTTTACTTCACCGCCTGATTTTAATTCATCCAGTAACGCATCAATTTTATCTGGTGTGAGCTCACCTTCCATACGATGATTATTGACCAGACACAGTGGTGCATCACCACAAGCGCCCATGCATTCGCCTTCTTTCAAAGTAAACTGACCATCAGCTGTGGTTTCGCCAAAGCCGCATCCCAAACGGTGCTGGAGATGCTCGGCAATTTCTGGTGCGCCCATCAACATACAAGAAATATTGGTACAGAGCGTGACTTTGTGTTTTCCTACCGGTTGCGTGTCATACATATTATAGAAGCTGGCCACCTCATACACAGCAATCGCCGGCATGTTCAAATAAACTGCAATTTCATCCATGACCCCAGTGGATAACCAACCCTGTTCAACTTGTGCGATGCGCAGGGCCGACATCACAGCAGACTGCCGCTGATCGGCCGGGTATTTTGCAATTTCATGATCGATTTGCGCTAACGATTCTGGAGATAACATTCAAGCACCTTTAATCTTTTCATGAGATTTTTATACAATGAGCACATCCGCATCATGTAAAAATCTCTTTACAAAACAAACACCTCTAAAATATCAGCGATCAATCTCACCAAACACAATATCTTGTGTGCCAATAATGGCTACCACGTCTGCGATCATGTGTCCGCGTGCCATTTCATCCAGCGCCGCCAAATGAGCGTACCCCGGTGCACGGATCTTCATACGATAGGGTTTGTTCGCCCCATCCGAAATCATGTAAATACCAAACTCACCCTTGGGATGCTCTACCGCCGCATAAACCTCGCCCTCCGGCACATGCATGCCTTCAGTAAACAGTTTAAAATGATGGATCATGGCTTCCATGTTTTGCTTCATGTCTAACCGGGAAGGGGGTGCCACTTTGGTGTTGTCCGACATCACCGGACCGGGGTGGTGCTGCAACCATGTGATACATTGCTTGATAATACGGTTGGATTGCCGCATTTCTTCCATGCGCACCAAATAGCGATCATAACAATCGCCCGTTACGCCCACGGGAATATCGAATTCCAGGCGGTCATAAACTTCATAGGGCTGTTTTTTACGCAAATCCCAAGCCACACCGGAGCCGCGCAGCATGGGCCCTGAAAAACCTAATGCCAAAGCCCGCTCCGGGCTGACCACACCGATCCCTACAGTACGCTGTTTCCAAATCCGGTTATCTGTCAGCAATGTTTCATATTCATCCACATACGTATCAAAACGGCGGGTGAAGTCTTCAATAAAATCCAGCAGCGAACCCTGGCGATTTGCGTTCATTTCTCGCACAGCGGCTGCATCATGAATTTTGGAAGCCTGATACTGGGGCATGGTGTCCGGCAAATCACGGTAGACACCACCTGGACGATAATAGGCAGCATGAAGCCGCGCGCCAGACACCGCCTCATAACAATCCATCAAATCCTCACGCTCACGAAAAGCATAGAGAAACACGGTCATGGCACCGACGTCCAAAGCATGAGCGCCCAGCCAAAGCAAATGATTCAGGATGCGGGTAATTTCGTCAAACATGACCCGAATATACTGCGCCCGTTCCGGGACAGCCAAATTAAGCAACTTTTCTACCGCCATGACATAAGCATGTTCGTTGCTCATCATGGACACATAATCAAGACGATCCATATAAGGCAGATTCTGCAAAAAAGTTTTACTTTCTGCCAATTTTTCTGTGCCGCGATGCAATAAGCCAATATGCGGGTCGGCGCGCTCAACCACTTCACCATCCAACTCCAGCACCAGGCGCAACACACCATGCGCTGCAGGGTGCTGCGGACCAAAATTCATGGTGTAATTACGAATTTCTGCCATGGCTCATGCCTCTCCATAGTTTGGTTCGCGCACAATACGCGGCGTGATTTCACGTGGCGCAATGCTGACCGGTTGATAAATCACTCTGCGTGTCGCTTCGTCATAACGCATTTCCACCTCACCCGAAACCGGGAAATCTTTGCGGAATGGATGGCCCACAAAACCATAATCCGTCAAAATACGACGCAAATCAGGGTGCCCTTCAAAAACGATCCCAAACAGGTCAAAAGCTTCACGCTCATACCAATTGGCAGACGGCCAAACCGGAACCACGCTGGAAACAAGCGGGAAATCATCGTGTTCGACGAACGTACGCACACGTACTCGCCGGTTTTTCGAAATCGAAAGCAGGTGATAGACCACAGCAAAACGTCCAGCCTGCCATTCACCTTCGCGGTAGTGGGCATAGTCCACGCCACACAGGTCAATTAATTGCTCAAAACGCAAAGCGGGGTGATCTCGCAGCGTGGTCATTACCGCCAACAAATCCTTCGCATGGATTTCTACCGTCACTTCATCCAGCACTTCAACCTGACGCAGCACTTTCGAACCCAGTGCAGTCAGCAAAGACACCGATAAACTTTCCAATGATGCATTCATAGCCACACGCCCCAAAAATTATCGTGCAATGGTATTGGTACGTTTAATCCGGTTTTGCAACTGGATAATGCCGTATAACAATGCCTCTGCCGTCGGTGGGCACCCCGGCACATAAATATCTACCGGCACAATCCGATCGCAGCCTCGCACCACAGAATAGGAGTAATGGTAGTAACCGCCACCGTTGGCACATGACCCCATCGAAATCACCCAGCGCGGCTCCGCCATCTGATCATAAACTTTGCGCAACGCCGGTGCCATTTTGTTACATAAGGTACCCGCCACAATCATCACATCTGATTGACGCGGACTACCCCGAAATACCACACCGAACCGGTCCAGATCATAACGTGCGGCCCCAGCTTGCATCATTTCTACAGCGCAGCATGCCAAACCAAAAGTCATGGGCCACAATGAACCCGTGCGCATCCAGTTAATCAGTTTGTCAGCGGAGGCGGTGACAAACCCCTGTTCCAAAACGCCTTCTATTCCCATTCTAGCGCTCCTTTTTTCCATTCATAGACAAAGCCAACTACCAGAATACCTAAAAACAGCACCATCGCAAGATAGCCAAACAAACCTATTTCCGGCAACACGATCGCCCAAGGGAACAAAAATGCAATTTCCAAATCAAACAGAATGAATAATATCGCCACAAGATAATAGCGCACATCGAATTTCATCCGTGCATCTTCAAAGGCATTAAACCCGCATTCGTAAGGTGATAATTTTTCCGCGTCAGGACGGTTGGGCGCCAGCAACCAACCCATCAAGATAGGGACGACGCCTACCAACAACCCGACCAGAACGAATACCAGTACAGGAAAATAATTATCCAGCATGACGAACCTCCTCTGTTACGGCCATTATTCAGACGCAAGTTTGCAAGCTACGGTGCTCAATGATGGTGCCACCCCAACAAATTATGAAACTTGTTGCACCGCTCCGTATCCGGGATATGGTGTCATCGGTGTTGCACATCAAACCACCGCAAAATCGGCTTGCTGCATAACTTGGGGTTCATTTGTTCAGAACGACCCTTACCATGTCATTATGAATGCAATTGCGTCTTAAATCTGTTTCGCTTTGAAAACAATCCTGGTGCCGACGGCGAGACTCGAACTCGCACAGCTTACGCCACTACCCCCTCAAGATAGCGTGTCTACCAATTTCACCACGTCGGCCTATTTGACAGGACGGAAAGATACACCGTCCCAATGCAACAACTCCTAATTACTTGGGAATTTCCCCAGCTTTTGACTGGCCGTTGCTCGTAGCCGACTTACTTCCCTCTGCAGGCGGTGCGCTCACAGGGACAGGGACGGCGGGTTTCATTGTTGGTAATGCCTTGGGCAAAGGAACCTGCATTTGCAGCGGCATTTGCGTCTGCATCACGCCCACTGCCGTGTGTTGCCGACTCGAAAGATACGTCAACAAAAGACTGGTGATAAAAAAAATCGTCGCCAAAATGGCTGTTGTTCTGCTCAAAAAATTGGCTGAACCTGAAGCACCGAACAAGCTGCCCGAAGCCCCACTCCCAAACGAAGCCCCCATGTCGGCGCCCTTGCCTTGCTGTAGCAATACCATCACCACCAAAGCGACCGCCACCATCAGGTGCACTATCAAAACCAGCGTTTCCAAATTTTAACCCTTTCAGCCAGCCTGTTCAAGAACAGGCTGCCTCACAAATCGCAACAAACTCAGCGGACACCAAAGAAGCGCCGCCCACCAAGCCACCATCTATATCTGGCATCGCGAACAATTCCGCTGCATTATCAGCTTTTACGCTTCCACCGTACACAATACGCAATTGCTCGGCCAACCCAGCATGATGCTGAGACAATCTTTGCCGGATGTACGCATGCACTGCCTGTGCCTGCCCGGGGCTGGCGGTTTTTCCTGTTCCAATTGCCCACACAGGCTCATACGCCACCACAGCTTGCCAAAAACCGTCAATACCGGACACTTCCAGCACCGCGTCAATTTGACGCGCAATCACAGATTCTGTCACGCCCGACTCACGCTCCTGCAGCGTTTCACCCACACACAGAACCGGTATCAATCCAGCCATTTTAGCCGCCTGAAACTTGGCAGCTACCTCAAAATCAGTTTCCCCATACATGCCTCGTCGCTCGGAATGCCCAATCAACACATGACGACACCCGAAATCCTGCAACATACTGGCTGAAATTTCGCCGGTATAGGCACCTGACTTGTGTTGACTCACATTTTGCGCACCCCATGCAATGGATGAGCCATTCAGGATGGATTGCACTTGCGCAAAATAAGGTGCTGGCACGCACACCAACACTTCCAGACGAGATTGCGCACCGAGCTTCGCATCCAAACTTTCACGCAGTTGCGCAAGCAATATCTGGTTAGATTGCAGGCTACCGTGCATTTTCCAATTACCCGCGACCAGTTTTTGCCGCATGTCCCACCTCGATAATCAAACGCGCTATAGTACACACTTTTTAGTCGTTTGGTCAATTGTTGTGCGAGATTTGATGTTTACCGGGACAAGCGCACAGCAGTCGAATCAGCCCGATCCGATAAACCGTCACAATTTTGTCATATCTTTAAGATAAACTCTGCGGAGTAATACTTATATTTTTTCGTGTGGTGATATTCCTCCTGTTTGAAATCACACCCTGGACTTTATACTCACCACATCAACCATGGAGATTAAATAATGATCAATCTAACCACCTCACGCACCTTGCTTACAGCCCTGGCTTTAGGCTCCGCCCTAATGTCCGTCGCCCACGCGGGCGAAATGACGGGTGCCGGTTCAACTTTTGGCTACCCCATTTACGCCAAATGGGCTGAAGCCTACAAAGCCAGTAGCGGCGTCAGCTTGAATTATCAATCGATAGGTTCCGGTGGCGGCATTAAACAAATCGAAGCCAATACAGTTGATTTTGGTGCCACGGACATGCCCCTTTCTCCCGAAACCCTGGCAAAAAATGGCCTCACACAATTCCCCACAGTGATTGGTGGGGTGGTACCTGTAGTAAATATACCCGGTGTTGCGCCCGGGAAAATGCATTTGAATGGCAAAACCCTGTCTGATATTTACATGGGGAAAGTGATTGCCTGGAATGATCCTGAAATTGTAGCCTTGAATAAAGGTTTGACATTACCCGCCACACACATCACGGTTGTACATCGTTCCGATGGCTCGGGCACCACATTTATTTTTACAAATTATTTAAGCAAGATCAGCCCGGACTGGAAAGAAAAAGTCGGCAATGACACCGCTGTGGCCTGGCCTGCAGGTGTCGGCGGCAAAGGCAACGAAGGTGTCGCATCATTTGTCAAGCAGATTCGGGGTTCTGTCGGTTATGTGGAATATGCTTATGCCAAACAAAATAAAATGGCCTACGTACTGATGCAAAACAAAGCAGGGCAGTATGTTGCACCATTCGCAGCCAACATTCAAGCCGCCGCCGCAGGTGCAGATTGGGCTCATGTACCCGACTTCTATGAAATTCTGACCAACGAACCTGGCATGCAGAGCTGGCCGATTACCGGTGCCACCTTCATACTGATGCACAAAACAGCCAGCAAACCCGAAAATGCAAAAATCGTGCTGAAATTTTTTGACTGGGCTTATGTCAACGGTGGCCAACTGGCAACAAGTCTGGATTATGTCACCCTGCCCAATTCAGTCACCAAACTCATTGAAACAAGTTGGACACAGAACATTCGTGACAACAGCGGTAAAGCAATCTGGTAAAATCATGCCGGGATAAATGGGTGATGGTGCAAGCGCATATCACCCATTTGGCAGCTGACGCAATCAACTACTTTAAGGCTATAACAAAAAATTAAGCATTTTGTTATAGCAAGGCGGTTATTTTTACAATTTTTTTTTGTTTGTCACGCTATAATTGCACCCAATTTCGTTAATGGAAATACCAATGCTCAACCAGTCCTCGGCGAATAAAAGCACCAGCCTGCGTTTTGCGATCCAGGACACCGTGTTTATCAACCTCACCCGCTTCTTCGCGTTTGTGGTATTAATTTTACTCTTGGGTATTCTTCTGTCACTGATTATTGGAAGCTGGCCCAGCTTGCATAAATTCGGCTTCGGTTTCATCTTTGGCAAAGAATGGAATCCGGTCACTGAACAATTTGGCGGTTTAGTACCCATTGCAGGGACACTTATCACTTCTTTTATTGCTTTACTGATCGGTGTACCCATCAGTTTTGGTATCGCATTATTTTTGACTGAGCTCTCACCCAACTGGCTTAAGCGTCCTCTGGGTATCGCAATTGAACTACTTGCCGGCATTCCCAGCATCATTTATGGCATGTGGGGACTGTTTGTTTTTGCTCCGTTTTTTGGCGACCATGTCGAACCCTGGCTCATTGATCATTTGGGCAGTTTACCCGGACCCGGTTTTCTTTTCCAGGGCGCACCCATGGGCATTGGTGTCTTGACTGCCAGCTTAATTTTGGCCATCATGGTCATTCCTTACATCGCCTCCGTGATGCGCGATGTATTCGAAATTGTCCCGCCTATGCTCAAAGAGTCCGCCTATGGCTTGGGATCGACCACATGGGAAGTTGCACGGTTTGTGGTACTGCCTTATACCCGAATTGGTGTAGTGGGTGGCATCATGCTTGGTTTGGGCAGGGCCTTCGGTGAAACCATGGCCGTTACCTTCGTTATCGGCAACTCACATGACCTCAGCTCTTCTCTCCTGATGCCCGGCAATACCATTTCTTCAGCTTTGGCCAATGAATTTACTGAAGCCGTGGGTGATATGTATACATCTTCATTAATTGAACTTGGGCTCATCCTGTTCTTTATTACCTTTGTGGTATTAGCCATCTCAAAACTCCTGTTACTGCAAATGCGCAAACAGGAAGGCACGAAAACCTAGGATTACCCATGCTTTCACACTATGCCCGGCGCAGGCTTATAAACCGGTTCAACCTGATGATTTCTGCCATAGCCATGCTGATTGGCTTGCTGGCCTTAGGCTGGATTTTATGGGTTTTGCTGGATTTTGGATTCAAGGGACTCAGCCTAAAACTGTTTACCGAGATCACCCCCGCACCAGGAAGCGATGGGGGCTTAATTAATGCCATTGTCGGCAGTCTGGGCATGACATTGCTGGCTACAGTACTTGGCACACCTATAGGCATTATGGCCGGCACCTATCTGTCTGAATTTGGACAACAGGGCTGGCTGGCCCCTGTCACCCGTTTCATCAACGATATTTTACTGTCGGCACCCTCGATTATTATTGGTTTATTTATTTATGAAATCTACGTCACTACTGTGCACCATTTTTCAGGTTGGGCTGGCGTATTCGCCCTATCGTTATTGGTCATCCCGGTGGTCGTACGCACCACAGAGGACATGCTGAAACTCATTCCGGACACCATGCGTGAAGCCGCAGCCGCGTTGGGTGCGCCAAGCTGGATGATTGTCACCTTAATCACCTGGCGAGCCGCCAAGGCAGGGATGCTGACGGGAGTGCTGCTGGCGATAGCCCGCATCAGCGGAGAAACAGCGCCGCTCCTGTTTACCGCATTAAATAATCAATTTCTTAGTACCAACATGAATGCGCCTATGGCCAATTTACCGGTTGTCATCTTCCAAATGGCGATGAGCCCTTATGATGACTGGCAATCCCTGGCATGGTCTGGCGCCTTATTAATCACAGTTGCCGTTCTCGTATTGAACATCCTGGCCCGTTCTCTGTTTAAACAAAAATAACCCGATTAAAAAGCACAGCTTCATTTTCGCGAGTACCTTATGGCACACCACATCAAATTCAGTTTGCGCAATGTTGATTTTTACTATGGCAAAGACCATGCGCTCAAGGACATTAACCTGGACATTCCCAGTAACCAGGTGACGGCCTTTATCGGTCCTTCCGGTTGCGGTAAATCCACCTTGTTACGCACCTTGAATCGCATGTACGATCTTTACCCCGGGCAACGTGCTGAAGGTAAAATTTTGCTGGATGATGTCGATATACTCGACAAAAAAACAGATTTAAACCATCTTCGTGCCCGGGTGGGCATGGTTTTTCAAAAACCAACGCCCTTCCCGATGTCAATTTTCGATAATATCGCCTTTGGGATCAAGCTGTATCAACGCCTGTCACGTTCAGAATTGTCTGACCGTGTTGAATGGGCACTTAAAAAAGCAGCGCTCTGGAATGAAGTGAAAGACAAACTGGGGCAAAGTGGATACAGCCTGTCAGGTGGGCAACAACAACGCCTTTGCATCGCACGTGGCATTGCTGTCAAACCCGAAGTACTGTTACTCGATGAACCAGCCTCTGCATTAGACCCGATCTCTACAGCACGCATCGAAGAACTGATCCATGAACTCAAAACTGAATATACCATCGCCATCGTGACCCACAGCATGCAACAGGCGGCTCGTGTGTCTGACTATACCGCCTATATGTATCTGGGTGAAATGATGGAATTTGGCCGTACCGATGTGATTTTTACCAACCCCAGCAAAAAAGAAACTGAAGACTATATTACGGGGAAATTCGGTTAACGTACCGAGAAATAACAAAGGAATAACAAATTGAACAATGCTGGGTGTGCCAGCGGAATGTAAGGCGCCGGGCCAGGCCCCATATGACCATTCCTGCAAGCACTCAGCAACGGCGCAGCGCGCCCACCAGTGCAGCCAGAATGTTTAACTTCCAGGTATTGAACAAAAAACGCTTTAACCTTTTGCCACCATCCTGACCGCCTTAACGACACGCTCCGCATACGCGGCAGCTTGTGCTGCCTCTGCGCATTCCACCATTACCCGCACAAGTGGTTCAGTACCAGACGCGCGTAACACTACTCTGCCATGGTCGCCCATATCAGCTTCCACCTCAACGACCGCTTGCTGTATCGATGCAGACTTTAAATCCACGTACTTGTCCACCTGCACATTGATCATGGTTTGCGGGTACATATGAAGATCCGCCGTATAACCGGCCAGCGACGTGCCGGTTTCCCGTAGTGCGTGTAACACCTGTAACGCCGCGATGATGCCATCACCGGTAGTATGCTTTTCCAGACACAAGAGATGTCCTGACGCTTCACCCCCCAGCTGCCATTCATGTTGAGCCAACATTTCCAGCACATACCGGTCACCGACACTTGCACGCACAAAAGGAATTGCTAATCGCCCTAACGCGTGTTGCAAGCCCAAATTGCTCATGAGGGTGCCCACCACACCGCCCTTTAATTTTCCAGTATCCTTACGATAGCGAGCAATCACATACAACAGCTGATCGCCATTATATATACGGCCATTTGCATCAGCCATCATGACGCGATCACCATCACCATCCAACGCAATACCGAAATCAGCCTTGTGCTGTAATACTGCTGCGCTCAGGTGGGCCGTATCGGTCGCGCCGCAATGGTCATTAATATTGGTGCCATTGGGCTGATGATTGATAGGAATGACTTCTGCACCCAACTCATGCAACACGGAAGGTGCGATGTGGTAAGTCGCACCATTCGCACAGTCGACAACGATCCTTACACCCCTTAGATCCTGTTCAAATGGAAAAGTACTTTTACAAAATTCAATATACCGGGCAGGTGCATCATCGATACGTTTCACCCGACCCAGTTCGTCCGATGAGAAAGTCACCAGCTCCCGTTCTAATTCTGCCTCAATAGCATGCTCAATTTCGTCTGACAGTTTTTCACCCGTGGAAGAAAAAAACTTGATGCCATTATCTTCATAGGGATTATGTGAGGCTGAAATTACAATACCCGCCTGCAAACGCAATGCTTTGGTTAAATAGGCCACTGCAGGCGTCGGCATAGGGCCAACAAGACGCACATCGACACCCGCCGCACATAACCCTGCCTGTAATGCAGCCTCCAGCATATAGCCTGACAGACGGGTATCCTTACCGATCAGCACTACAGGATGCTCACCTGGCTTCAGGGTACAACGCTCACGAGCCAGTACCTTTCCTGCCGCATAACCCAGCCGCATGACAAAATCTGGCGTAATGGGGTAAACACCAACCTGACCGCGAATACCATCCGTACCGAAATATTTTCTGCCCATCAACATCCCTCTAAAGCTTGCCAAACAGTCAAGGCATCACGACAGGCCGTCACATCATGCACGCGTAGCACGCGCGCACCACACTGACAGGCGTACAGGTTGGCGGCAATGCCTGCCGCCTCACGCTCTGTCACTGCTCGTCCAGTCAACTGACCCAACATACTTTTACGCGACACGCCCACCAGCACCGGGGCACCCAAATGACGTAACCCCCCTAAATGTTTAATCAACAGTAAATTATTCGCCAGAGATTTACCAAAACCAATGCCCGGATCAAGCAGTATCGAATCCGGTCTCACGCCTGCGCTGATGACCAATGCCAGACGTTGCCGCAGAAAGTCACGCACTTCGCTCACTACATCGCCGTACTCAAGTTGCTGTTGCATCGACTCCGGGTTACCACGCATGTGCATCAAACACACCGCCACGCCACTTTTTGCCACCAGTTCCAGCGCACCGGTAGCACCAAGTGCCTGCACATCATTCACCATGTCAACCCCTGCAACAATGGCTTCATGCATGACGCGCGGATTGCGTGTGTCGACAGAAATGATACAGGATGTACCTTGCAAACCAGTGATGACCGGCAAGACGCGTGCAATTTCTTCTTCATCACTCACAGGGGCAGCACCAGGACGCGTGGATTCGCCACCCACATCAATGATGTCCGCACCGGCTTCAATTAAACGATACGCATAATCAATGGCCGCTTGTGCGGAAGGGCGTTTGCCTCCATCAGAAAAAGAGTCCGGTGTGACATTCACAATCCCCATAATACGGGGAACGGACAAATCTAAAGATTTATGACGACAAATCAAACGCATATTAAGGAAACTGCCCGGCCAGAAAGCCACAAGCCAGCAACAGCTGGCTTGTTAAACAGGGAAACGGAGTTACCGTCATACCTACACACCAGCGGCAGGTGTCGCGGTCGGTGCAGCATTGGGTGGCGTGGTGCCGCTTGATGAAACCGAAGGTGTGCCGAGATTAACGGGTTTGGGAAGACGGGGTGGCAAACCGGACATGATGTCTTTGATTTGATCCGCATCAATGGTTTCCCATTCCAGCAAAGCATGGGTCATGGCCTCCACTTTGTCGCGATTGTCTTCCAACAATTTACGCGCCAATGCATATTGTTCATCAATAATGCGACGAATTTCAACATCCACCCTTTGCATGGTGGCTTCGGACACGCTTTTATGGGTGGTCACGCTACGTCCCAAAAATACCTCGCCCTCATTTTCGCCATAGACCATTGGACCCAAAGCAGGTGACATTCCCCACTGCGTCACCATGCGACGCGCCATCTCGGTGGCACGTTCAAAATCGTTCGATGCCCCAGTCGTCATGTGGTTCATGAATATTTCTTCAGCAATTCGCCCGCCAAACAACACCGAAATATTTTGCAACAACTGGGCACGATCCATGCTGTAACGGTCTTCTGTAGGCAGTTGCATGGTTAACCCCAGTGCGCGCCCGCGCGGAATAATGGTAACCTTGTGTACCGGATCGGTTTTGTCCAGCAGATAAGCCACCACGGCATGCCCCGATTCGTGATACGCCGTATTACGACGCTCCTCCTCAGGCATGACCATGCCCTTGCGCTCACTGCCCATCATAATCTTGTCTTTAGCGCGTTCAAAGTCATCCATATCGACCAGACGCTTATTACCTCGCGCTGCAAACAGGGCCGCCTCATTCACCAAATTGGCAAGATCCGCACCTGAAAAACCCGGCGTTCCTCTGGCCAAAATATCCGCACGCACATCCGTTCCCATAGGGATTTTACGCATATGGACCAGCAAAATTTGCTCGCGGCCACGTATATCGGGCAAAGAAACGACCACCTGACGATCAAAACGACCAGGGCGCAATAAAGCGGGATCAAGCACATCAGGCCGATTTGTGGCCGCAATCACGATCACGCCGGCAGAGCCTTCAAAACCATCCATTTCGACGAGCAATTGATTCAATGTTTGCTCACGCTCATCATTACCACCACCCATACCGGCGCCACGCTGCCGACCCACCGCATCAATTTCGTCAATGAAAATAATACAGGGCGCATGCTTTTTAGCCTGCTCAAACATATCGCGCACCCGCGCCGCACCCACACCGACAAACATTTCGACAAAATCAGAACCGGAAATACTAAAAAAGGGAACTTTTGCTTCGCCGGCAATGGCCTTGGCCAATAAAGTCTTACCGGTTCCAGGACTACCTACCATCAATACACCGCGCGGTACGCGTCCACCCAGTTTTTGAAATTTTGCTGGTTCACGCAGAAAATCAACCAGTTCAGCCACTTCTTCTTTGGCTTCATCGCAACCCGCCACATCCGCAAAAGTAATTTGGTTGGTCGATTCATCGAGCATACGCGCTTTACTTTTACCAAACGAAAAAGCACCCCCTTTACCGCCCCCCTGCATCTGGCGCATAAAAAACACCCACACGCCGATCAACAACAACATGGGAAACCATGAAATGAAAATATTCATCAGGAAAGAGGGCTCTTCCTCAGGACGTGCCTGAACTGCCACACCACCTTTGAGTAAATCCGATACCATCCAGGGGTCTGCTGGCGCATAGGTGCTGAAATGGTGTCCGTCGGTTCGCACCCCTTTAATCACATGGTTCTCAATCACCACTTTGGCAATTTGACCCTGCTTGACCTGATCGAGGAACTGGGAGTAATCCATTTGCACCTGAGGCGTCTCATGGGTATTAAACTGATTGAATACCGTCATCAACACCAACGCGACCACTAACCAAATGGCTATATTTTTAAACATGTTATTCATCTATCCAGCTCCTGATGAGCGTCCACAAAAACAGTGTGGCGTGTCGTTTATTTTAAACAGAATGCTTCACGAAATCTTTGCAACAGTGACAACACCTATCCATATTCATCTATTCAAACCGGGCCACACTCAATCCTCCACCAAGGATTTTAACCCCTTACCCAGCAAATAGACCTCGTTGCTACGGTCGCGCGAGGCTTTCGGCTTGCGGCTCAACACCTGATTGAAACTCAAGCGCATATCGGCAAGATATTCTGAAAATCCCTCGCCCTGAAACACCTTCACCAAAAAATTTCCCTCTGGCCTCAGCCATACTCGGGCAAATTCCAGCGCCAATTCACACAGGTACAAGCTACGAGCCTGATCAACACTACTCACACCGCTCATATTGGGCGCCATATCACAGATTACAAGATCAAGACGACGGTTTTTTAAAGCCAACTCCATTTCATCCAGGGTGATCTGTTCCGTGAAATCGCCTTGAATAAAATGCACCCCGGGAATCGGATCCATCGGCAACAGATCCAAAGCAATCACTTGCGCACCTTGACGACTGGCAAATTGAGACCAGCCGCCTGGTGTAGAACCCAAATCGGCGAGCATACAACCATGTCGTATCAAGCCATCCTTTTGACTGATCTCTTCCAGCTTGAATGCGGCACGTGAGCGATATCCCTGTGCTTTGGCGAGTTTCACATAAGGGTCGTTGAGATGCTCACGCATCCATGCTTTGCTGGTTTTAGCTGGCTTCATTCTTTCGCGAGCAGCACCAGTCCGAGTAAACTTTCAATCAGATAGATAATACTGGCAATACCATGCCAACGTGCAAACCGGTCGCTGAATGCGCTTTGCATCACCGCCTTGGGCCAGGCTTGCACTTTGAGCGTTTCGATGATCGGTTGAATACCGAAATAACTGGCCAAAGTCATCAGGAGCATGATCAAAGCCGCCCAAAACCAGGCTTGTTTGAGTGCTCCACCACCAAATCGGGTCAATCGGTGAATCAGTAAATAAAACCCGCAAGCCATCCCCAACAAGGCAATCACGGCAAACATTCCGCCCGCCAGATTACCGGCAAGTTGCTTGTCTTTCAGATGCCAAAACAACACGGGTGCGGCAATATAGCCGATCGCCCACAGACCACCCACCCAAGCGGTAACAGCTATCCTGGCAAAAAATTCTGCAAAACGGGCTGAACTCATTTATAAGTAGCGCACATCCAGCACTTCATACTGGCGCACGCCTCCGGGTGCCATCACATCCGCCGTGTCACCGACATACTTGCCAATCAACGCACGTGCAATGGGCGAACTGATGGAAATCTTGGATTGTTTAATATTTGCTTCATCATCGCCCACAATTTGGTACGTGACCGCGTCGCCGCTTTCAGCATCTTCAAGCTCTACCGTCGCACCAAAAACAATCCGCCCTTCCGCATCAATACTTGCGGGATCAATAATTTGGGCCGTAGACAATTTGGCTTCCAGTTCAGCAATACGACCTTCAATAAAACCCTGCTTCTCTTTCGCTGCATCATACTCGGCATTTTCGGATAAATCGCCTTGCGCACGCGCTTCAGCAATCGCAGTGATCACAGATGGACGCTCAACCGTTTTTAAACGGTGTAGCTCTTCTCGCAGCTGTTGCGCGCCGAAAACAGTTAAGGGTACTTTGGTTATCGCGTTCATTTCATACTTTCCAGGGCGCGCACACGCCCATGCAATTGCTGTAAATCATACACATTCAGTTCACTCATCGCTCGCATACCGATGCATGCCGCCCGTGCGCCTTCCAGTGTGGTGTAATATGTCACACGTTGCGCCAGGGCCACACGACGAATTTCTACCGAGTCGCGGGCAGCACGTTTGTCATCCACCACATTGACGATGAAGTTAATTTCGTTGTTTTTAATCATATCGACGATATGCGGACGGCCTTCAGCGACTTTGTTCACCACCCTTACCGCCAAACCTGCTGTTTGCAACGCCACCGCTGTGCCACGAGTTGCCACCAACACAAACCCCAAGGCCAATAATTCCGCACCAATCTCGACAATTTTAACCTTGTCGGCATTGCGCACACTCAAAAAGGCCTGCCCACCTTTAGGTAATTTAACACCCGCTGCCAACTGCGATTTGACAAACGCCTCAGCAAAAGTTTCGCCTATGCCCATTACCTCACCCGTTGATTTCATTTCCGGGCCCAATAAAGTGTCCACGCCCTGAAATTTAGCAAAGGGGAATACGGCTTCTTTCACTGAATAATAGGGGGGGATAATTTCGTCTACCACCCCCTGTTCCACCAAAGACGTGCCCGCCATACATCGAGCGGCCACTTTCGCCAGCGGCACGCCCGTGGCTTTGGACACAAAGGGCACGGTACGCGAAGCGCGCGGATTCACCTCTAATACATAGACGGTTTCATTTTGGATCGCAAACTGTACGTTCATCAAGCCGATCACATTGAGTGCACGAGCCATCGCAATCGTTTGCCGACGAATTTCATCCTGCAATGCGCGGGAGAGGTTATAGGGGGGCAAAGAACAAGCTGAATCACCCGAATGCACACCAGCCTGCTCAATGTGTTCCATGATACCACCGATGACGACCATTTCGCCATCGGACACGGCATCCACATCGACCTCTACTGCATTATTCAAAAAACGATCCAGCAACACAGGCGAATCATTCGATACTTTTACTGCTTCGCGCATATAACGCTGTAAATCTTCCTCGGCACGGACGATTTCCATTGCCCTTCCACCCAGCACATAGGATGGTCGCACCACCAGGGGATAACCAATTTCAGATGCCAAAACAATGGCTTGCTCTGCCGAACGCGCGGTACGGTTAGGCGGTTGCAACAATCCCAGCGCTTGTAACATTTTTTGAAAACGCTCACGGTCTTCCGCACAATCAATCATATCCGGCGTTGTACCAATAATCGGCGCGCCGCAAGATTGTAAATCACGTGCCAGTTTTAATGGCGTTTGCCCGCCATACTGGACAATGACCCCTACAGGTTTCTCAATCCGTACGATTTCCAGCACATCTTCCAAAGTCAGTGGCTCAAAATACAGACGGTCCGAAATGTCGTAATCAGTGGACACTGTTTCAGGATTGCAGTTGACCATAATGGTTTCAAAACCATCTTCACGCAGCGCAAGTGCGGCATGGACACAGCAATAGTCAAACTCAATTCCCTGCCCAATGCGATTCGGTCCACCGCCTAGCACCATAATTTTACGGCGATTAGTCGGTTGAGCCTCACACTCTTCTTCGTAGGTGGAATACATATACGCTGTGTGCGAAGCAAATTCTGCCGCGCAGGTATCCACGCGCTTATACACTGGGTGAATATGCTGCGCCCAACGTCGTTGACGCACCGCATCTTTATCCACACCCAGCAAACTCGCCAAACGCCGGTCAGAAAATCCATCCCGTTTTAAACTGAGCAATTCCGCGACATCCAGACTATCCAGCTGACGACCAGTCAAATCCGATTCAGTGGCAACCAAAGCGCGAATTTGTGCCAAAAACCATGGATCAATGTGCGAAAATGCCTGTACCTCTTCCAGGCTCATCCCTACCCTGAATGCGTCAGCCACATACCAAAGCCGCTCCGGTCCAGGATTACCAATTTCCGCCTCAATCACGTTACGATCTTGACTCAGCGTATCCAAACCGTATACACCGGTTTCCAGACCTCTTATGGCTTTTTGTAACGATTCGCGGAAAGTGCGGCCTATCGCCATCACCTCTCCCACTGATTTCATTTGTGTCGTCAAACGATCATTGGCTTGCGGAAATTTTTCAAAGGCAAAACGGGGTATCTTGGTGACGACATAATCAATACTGGGCTCAAACGAAGCGGGCGTCACGCCGCCAGTAATATCATTGGTCAATTCATCCAGCGTATAACCCACCGCCAGTTTGGCGGCAATTTTAGCAATGGGGAAACCGGTGGCCTTGGATGCCAATGCCGATGAACGCGACACACGCGGATTCATTTCAATCACCACCATACGTCCATCACGCGGGTTGATACCAAACTGCACATTAGAACCGCCAGTTTCCACGCCAATCTCTCGCAGCACTGCAATCGAAGCATCACGCATGTGCTGATATTCACGGTCAGTCAACGTCAATGCAGGCGCCACCGTAATTGAATCGCCAGTGTGCACGCCCATCGGATCAAAATTTTCAATTGAGCAGACAATAATGCAGTTGTCCTTGCGGTCACGCACCACTTCCATCTCAAATTCTTTCCAACCTATGAGCGATTCTTCAATCAGCAACTCATGGGTAGGTGAGGCTTCCAGACCACGCTCACAAATTTCAACGAATTCTTCGCGATTGTAAGCAATGCCGCCACCAGTTCCGCCCATGGTAAATGAAGGCCGAATGATGGTTGGAAAGCCCATCACTGCCTGTACCTGCAAGGCCTCTTCCATGCTGTGCGCAATCAGGGAACGGGGTGAGTGCAAGCCAATGCGTGCCATGGCCTGCTTGAATTTTTCCCGGTCTTCAGCCATATCGATGGCGTCACGCGACGCACCAATCATTTCCACGCCATAACGTTCCAAAACACCATGCTTGGCCAAATCCAGCGCGCAATTCAGCGCAGTTTGCCCACCCATAGTCGGCAACAATGCATCGGGACGTTCTTTGGCAATAATTTTTTCTACCACTGACCAGGTAATAGGCTCAATGTAAGTCACATCGGCCATGTCAGGGTCGGTCATGATTGTCGCCGGATTGGAATTGACCAAAATGACGCGATAACCTTCCTCACGCAGGGCTTTGCATGCCTGCACGCCGGAATAGTCAAATTCGCATGCCTGGCCGATAACAATCGGTCCCGCACCAATAATCAGGATACTGTGTAAGTCTGTACGCTTGGACATAGGATTGTGTGAATTGCCGCCTTTAATTGACAAATTTTTGCCTAACGCTCGTTAGGGCTTAGGACGCTTTATGACGAAAGGTACGCATCATTTGCACAAAGCGATCAAACAAACCGGCTACATCGTGTGGCCCAGGACTGGCTTCAGGGTGTCCCTGAAAACCGAATGCGGGCACATCGGTACGCTCAACCCCTTGCAAGGAGCCATCGAACAGCGACACATGCGTTTCGCGCAAGATGTCGGGAAGTCCATTGGAATCGACAGAAAAACCATGATTCTGACTGGTGATCATCACTCGCCCGCTGTCCAAATCTTTGACCGGATGGTTAGCACCGTGATGACCGAATTTCATTTTGACAGTTTTTGCACCGGAAGCCAGTGCCAGTAACTGATGCCCCAAACAAATACCAAAAATCGGAATACCGCTGGTTAATAATTGTTTAATCGCCGTAATGGCATAATCACAGGCTTCCGGGTCACCGGGGCCATTGGACAAAAAGATGCCATCCGGACACAGTACAAGCACGTCTTCCGCACTGGCCTGGGCGGGCAAAACCGTCACGCGACAACCGCGCCCCGCCAGCATACGTAAAATATTGCGCTTTACCCCATAGTCAAATGCGACGACATGCCAGGGCTGACCGGCAGGCGTTGTAAAACCGCCCTCAAGCTGCCACTCGCCTTCGGTCCATTCATAAGGGGCTGTCACAGAGACCTCTTTGGCCAAATCCATGCCGACCAAACCAGAAAATGCTTGGGCCTGCCGCAAGGCATCCGCTTCATCTATGTCACCGGCCATGATACAACCAGCTTGCGCACCACGTTCACGCAACAGGCGCGTCAGGCGCCGTGTATCGATATCCGCAATCGCCACCACATGATGTTGTATTAAATAACTTTCCAAATCGCCAGAAGAACGATAGTTGCTTGACAATAATGGTAAATCCCGCACCACCAAACCTGCTGCATACAAGGCAGCAGATTCACAATCTTCAGTATTGACGCCAGTATTACCAATGTGCGGACAAGTCAAAGTCACAATCTGTCGTGCGTACGAGGGATCAGTCAAAATCTCCTGATAGCCAGTTATGGCGGTATTAAACACCACCTCACCCACTGCAACACCCGATGCACCAATGGCCGAACCACGGAACACCGAACCATCAGCCAACACAAGAACAGCGGGACATCGTTGCGACAAGGATTACCTCAGCCAGGAAATTGAAGACACAAAGAAACGGGCAAGGTTCACACCACGCCCGCATTCTATAAAATCAGTGGTGCAATTTTAGCCCAAACCGCTTCAATTGTCCATCACCACCTTTGTCCATTCTTTACGAAACACCGCGTCATGATAAAAAGGCAGCCTTGCCACACGCAGGTGCCAACTAAAAATCGGCCCGCTCGCCGCCGGGCAAAGCTGTGCCACCGACAGCAATGAGGTCACCGGCCTTCAGGCCGGTGGATATTTTAGTCAGGGTGGGGTTCGGCACTCCTGCCGGCCTGAAGGCCGGGATTTTAAACCAGCAAGGAAAAAGGATAAATAAACGCGCCAATCATTTCATCGCATCCCTTTGGAAAAGGGATTGAACAGGCCATAGACAGTTGATGATGCTGTATCAACTCACCTCATTCGGGGTAAAATAGCCGGAACAAGTTTTTTAGCAAATGATCACGGGGATTTTCATCATGCAAGCACGCGTCAAATGGGTAGAAAACAGGGCATTTTTAGGGCAGACCGGTAGCGGTCATGCCGTCCTCATGGATGGCGCACCCGAAAGCGGTGGCAATAATCTCGGTCCTCGCCCCATGGAAATGCTGTTATTGGGTGCAGGGGGCTGCACAGCATTCGATGTGGTGAGCATTCTCCAGAAATCACGCGCCAAAATCACTGACTGTGTGGTAGAAATTAGCGCAGAACGGGCAGAAACCGATCCCAAAGTATTCACCCACATCCACATGCATTTCATCGTCACCGGCCATACACTTAAACCAGAACTGGTTGAGCGCGCCATTCGTCTTTCCGCGGAAAAATATTGTTCTGCCACCATTATGCTGGGGCGCACCGCCACAGTGAGCCATGATTTTGTAGTGGTCGAAACGCAGAACGAAACTGCTTAGCCCGTAAAACCCAAGTTAAGTTTATTGCCGGGGATGTCTCAAATTGGAGGGCAAAGTCGTTGCATTAAAATTGCTGCGCCATGGATTAATGTCCAATCCACCGCGACGGGTATATCGCGCATACACGGACAACTTCGTCGGTCGGCAAGCGTGTTGAATATCGATAAAAATTTGCTCTACGCATTGCTCATGAAAAGCATTGTGCGTGCGGAAACCCACTAAATAACGCAATAAACTGGCTTGATCAATGGGTGCGCCAAGATAATAGATTTGTACGCTCGCCCAATCGGGCTGTCCCGTCACGGGGCAATTTGATTTAAGCAAACGAGATACCAGCGTTTGCTCGATCTGTGGGGTGCTCGCGTCGACCTGCAATATTTCTTTGCCAACTTGCCCCACTTCAACATCGATGTCCAGGCGATCCAGCAACAGGCCTGCCATTTCAGTCAAACTTTGGCCAGCCACTTCCTCTGGTGTTTGCAAATGCACATCTACCCTTGCACCTGCCACCCGGGACAAATCGGCTGCAATCCGGTTTTTTACAGCATTCATGTCCTGCATCGCTATCTGACTATAACCGTTCAGGTACAATTTCAGGGATTTCGATTCAATCAGTGCAGGAGAGTCTGCCGGAAAGATGATTTTTGCTAACGCAACCTGGGGTTTGCCGCGCATATTCAACCAGGACAGCTCATAAGCATTCCAAATGTCTGCGCCCAAAAAGGGCAAAGTCCCCAAGATCCCCAGCTCTGCCCGCATGGGTGCACGGGGTACCGCATACAGCACCCCTGCGTCATATGCACCGTCATATTCTGTCGGCTTGCCCAACAAACTGGCTTCGACATGGGTATCAGGCATTGGGAACAGTCACCGCATAGGGTAAATTCCACAGACTCAGCAACTCTCCGTCAACCGCTTTAAGACTTAACGGATAGCCAAGGGCGCTACTCACCTGAATCACCGCTAACGCATCCCAACCTCCCGCTGGAGCTGGCTGCGCGTTCACGATCATGCCTGTCGCCTGACCGGGAACATCAGGACTAAAAATTTCATCGCCGGGGGTCATCGGTATTTGACTATGGACGCCATACATCCGACGTTTCAACTTCCCCAAATAATGCATACGGGCAACAATTTCCTGACCGGTATAGCAGCCCTTTTTGAAATCAACCCCTTGTATCAAATCAAAATTGACCATTTGCGGCACAAACTGCTCTTGTGTAGCCGACACGATTGATGGAATACCGGCCCGGATCTCCAGCCACTGCCATTGCGCGGCATCAATCAAACTAGCCTCTCGCGCTAAAGTAGCCAGCAGATTTTCCGCCATGTCCTTACGCACCACCAGCTGAAAGCGTTCCTGATCAAGCCGCAATACGCCAAGAAACTCGTTCTCCGCTGAATGCATCGCTGCAGACGGCACGGAAACGGATAAACGCGCGATCAAGGCTTCAGCCCCTGAACCCGCCAAACCGATACGCACCCATTGTTCACGCACATCACTCAAGCTGACTTGAGCTCGCAACACATACATGGTTAGACGTTTCTGTATACTTTCCTGCAAATGGGCTGGCAACTGAATGAACCACTCACCGGCACGCCGCCACATCAGAAAACTGGCTAACAAACGCCCTTTTGGCGTACACATCCCATTGTACTGTACTTCAGAATTCTCTAATTTTCGTACGTCATTGGTTAATTGACCTTGCAAAAACAATTCAACATCATTACCCCTGACGCCGATTAAACCAAGATCAGACAAATCAGCATACACCACGCTTTCGTTCAAGCCCTTAGTCCACATCTATATTCCATCCCTAATCATATTTCAATCCACAGAGCGTGCTGAGTCGCATACGGAAACAGCAAGAGGAAACATACAAACAGTGTTCACACACAAAACTTGCCTATCTGAATAGCATTCTACCGTAAAACAAAAAAGCCGACTCAAAGAGTCGGCTTTTTTAACCGCCACTAAATCGAAGTGGCGATTACAACACGCTAAATGATTACTTAGCGGCTGGTGCAGCTGGAGCGGAAGCATCAGCAGCAGGTGCAGCAGCTGGTGCAGCTGGAGCGGAAGCATCAGCAGCTGGTGCAGCAGACGCCGCAGCAGGAGCCTCAGCAGCTGGTGCAGCTGGTGCAGCAGCCGTAGCGTCGGCAGCAGCAGGTGCAGCAGCTTCAGGAGCAGCTGTTTCATCTTTTTTTCCGCAAGCGGTCAGGGACAGGGCCATCAATGCAGCGAGGAGCAAGGAACGGGTCATTATAAATCTCCAAATAATATTAAATAAAAAAACAAGTAAACTTGCACACGCCAGAACAATAGCGCAAGTCTGGACGAAACGAAACTTTTTCGTTCGTTGGGGAATTATACGCAAAAAAAATGTTTTGTGCGCGTCATTTTCATAATTTTTCACATAAAACAAGCTCTACGCTACCCCTTTGACTTGCCGGTTAAAACCCCAGCTATTCGGTCAACAAACGCATCAAACCCCGTTTTAAAAGAACGATAATCCGGGGAATCCGGCATTCATCCCACACCAGTCAACCGTAAAGCTGGCGGCTTTAGTGTTTTTTACATCACAAAAAGCACTAAAATTCGCCAAAAAACAGTCTTGCGACATGGTAGAATTATCGCTGCGATGCATTTCAATTCGAATACTGTATTGGCTTTCACGTGCCCAACCCGATATGACGCACCGAGGTCAATTCGCAAAAAACTTGCATTAAACACCTGTTTTTTATCTATCACACCACTTGGGAAATATTATGTTCAATCATAAAAACACCATCGCAATCACTGATCCTGCCATATGGGAAGCCATGCAACATGAAAAACAGCGCCAGGAAGATCACATTGAGCTCATCGCGTCAGAAAACTATACCAGCCCGGCTGTCATGGAGGCTCAAGGTTCAGTTTTGACCAATAAATATGCCGAAGGGTATCCCGGGAAACGCTATTATGGCGGTTGTGAATACGTTGACGTGGTAGAACAAATTGCCATTGACCGTGCCCGAGCATTGTTTGGTGCTGAATATGTCAATGTACAACCCCACTCCGGTTCGCAAGCCAATGCTGCCGTGTACCTCTCTGTACTCAAACCCGGTGACACCATTCTGGGGATGTCTCTTGCACATGGCGGTCACTTGACTCACGGCGCGCAGGTCAACTTCTCCGGTAAACTCTTTCATGCCATCGGCTATGGATTGCATCCTGATACGGAAGAAATTGATTATGATGAAGTTGCCAGATTAGCAAAAGAACATCGCCCGAAAATGATTGTAGCAGGCGCATCGGCTTATGCTTTAGTCATCGACTGGCAAAAATTTCGTGACATTGCCGACAGCGTAGATGCCTATTTGTTTGTTGACATGGCGCACTATGCTGGACTAATTGCTGCGGGTGCCTACCCCAGCCCGGTCGGAATCGCCGATTTTGTCACCACCACCACACATAAAACCTTGCGGGGACCTCGCGGCGGCTTAATTTTGGCAAAAGCCGAATTTGAAAAACCTCTCAACTCAACCATTTTTCCCGGCACCCAGGGTGGTCCACTGATGCATGTCATTGCTGCAAAAGCCATTGCACTGGGCGAAGCCATGCATGAGGACTTTAAAACCAGTCAGCGACAAGTCATCGCCAATGCGCGCATCATGGCGGATATTTTGCAGCAGCGTGGCTTGCGCATCGTGTCAGGGCGCACAGATTCACACCTGATGCTTGTGGATTTACGCTCCAAAAACCTCACAGGTAAAGAAGCGGAAGCCGTACTGGGCCGCGCGCATATGACTGTGAACAAAAATGCCATTCCAAACGACCCACAAAAACCTTTTGTCACTTCCGGCATTCGTATCGGCACGCCGGCCATGACGACACGAGGTTTTGGTGCGAACGAAGCGCATCAACTTGCGCATCTGATTGCAGATGTGCTTGACGCGCCCACAGATGAAGCGATGATTGTCCGCACCGTCGCTGCGGTGCAGGCACTGTGCGCCAAATTCCCTGTTTACGGCTAAAAATCAAAATGAAATGCCCTTTCTGCGGCAACACCGATACCCACGTGGTGGATTCACGTGTATCCGAATCCGGCGACTCCATCCGCCGCAGAAGGCGTTGTAGCGAATGCGACAAACGGTTCACCACCTATGAGACCACCGAATTGCGTTTACCTCAGGTGGTCAAATCCAACGGCAACCGGGAAGAGTTTTCATCTGAAAAATTACGGGAAGGTTTTACGCGCGCATTACACAAACGCCCCGTACCGACTGAATATGTCGATCAGGCCATTATGGGGGTAATCAAACACGTACTCTCACTTGCCGAACGGGAAATACCCTCTCGCCAGGTCGGCGAACTGGTGATGCAAGCACTAAAACCCCTGGACAAAGTCGCTTACATTCGTTTTGCATCGGTCTATAAAAGTTTTCAGGATGTGGATGATTTTCGGCACGCCATCAAAGACCTGGATTCATGACTACCCAACCGCCGTCGCATCCTGACTGGACCGCATCTGATTATGCGCACATGGCGCACGCCCTGCGTCTTGCAGAATTAGGTCTGTATTCCGCTTCGCCAAATCCTCGCGTGGGTTGTGTACTGGTGCGCGAGGGCATCGTTGTGGGCACAGGCTGGCATCAAAAAACGGGCGAAGCACATGCTGAAATTCACGCACTCAATGAAGCGGGCGCGCGCGCGCACGGTGCAACAGCTTATGTCACACTAGAACCCTGCAGCCACCATGGGCGCACTCCACCTTGCGCCGACGCACTGATTAAGGCCGGCATTTATCGGGTTATTGTTGCGATGCAAGACCCTAATCCACAAGTCGCCGGGCAAGGTTTAGCGCGCTTGAATGCGGCAGGCATTACCACAGAATGCGGCTTGCTCGAAGCACAAGCGCAAGAACTTAATCTTGGTTTCATCCAGCGCATGAGGCGGCAACGCCCCTGGTTACGCATTAAAACCGCAGCCTCACTGGATGGACGTATCGCACTGGCTAATGGGATAAGCCAATGGATTACCTCAGCCGATTCCCGCCATGACGTTCACCGCTGGCGTGCGCGCTCCTGCGCGATATTAACTGGAATCGGCACAGTTTTAGCCGATGATCCCCGTTTATCGGTGCGCGATGTGGAGACGCCACGCCAACCAATGCGCATCATCGTGGACAGCCAACTGCGTATGCCCATGCAAGCCGCCATCTTGCAAGAAACCAATGTGCTCATTGCCTATGCCCACGCACCTGACTCACAACAACGGGCCTTGCGTGCAACAGGCGCAGAGCTCATCGCCCTGCCAAACAGCCAGAGGCAAGTTGATTTACGCCAATTGCTGGGCCTGTTAGCGCAACGCGGTATCAATGAAGTACTCACCGAAGCAGGCGCCACACTCAACGGCGCTTTAATACAGGCACAATTGGCCGATGAATGGATTGCCTACACCGCACCGATCTTGCTGGGGAACAGTGCACGCGGGCTATTCAATCTCCCCTCTTTCACTGACCTGACCTCGCCAATTATGCCCGAAATTCGCGATGTGCGTCACATCGGTTCGGATTTACGCCTCATCGCACGATTCAACTGGTAAAAAACATAGGGGGCTTTCAACCATGCTATGGATCAATTTAGTCATCTTTCTGATTCTTATTCTGCTGGCAGCGGAAATTTTCGTCAACGCGCTGGAACACTTGGGTGAAGCGTTGCATATTTCTGAAGGGGTGACTGGATCCATATTTGCCGCTGTAGGCACCGCTTTACCAGAAACCATTGTCCCTTTGTTGGCCATTGCTGCTGGCGGAGGCAACGCTTCAACCAATCAAGACATTGGCACAGGTGCCATTTTGGGCGCACCCTTGATGCTGTCCACGCTGTCAGTGTCATTACTGAGCTTCACGGTATGGCGGAAGCGTGGCATCAAGGGTACTTACACCCCTGAACGCGGAGGAATAACTCGCGACCTCAACACCTTTCTTGCCGCATTCAGCCTTGCTTTGCTCAGCATGTTCGTGCCGCATGATCATAGTGCCGCGCGCGTAATGATGGCGTTTATACTGGTCTTCATTTATTTTATTTATGTCCTCGTCACCTTGCACGCTTCCAAAAATCTGGTTGAAGTGGGCCATGGCACGAAAACGGAATCGACTTTGTTGCTGACACAAACAGGCCTACCCAAACACCTGATCATCATCCTGTTACAGCTGTTAGTCGGCTTGGGGTTGCTGGTAATGGGTGCCAGAGGGTTTATCACGAGCATTCAACAAGCAGCCCCCTTACTTGGTATTTCCGCCTTGCTACTTTCACTCATGATCGTGCCTATTGCCACCGAACTGCCGGAAAAAATCAACAGCATCCTTTGGATACGCCGTAGTAAAGACACGCTGGCTTTCGGCAACATCACTGGTGCCATGGTGTTTCAAGGCACACTGTTGCCTGCCATGGGAATTGCGTTGACACCATGGACAGCGCAACCTGCCACTTTACTGAGCATGCTCATCACGTTAGCGGCTGCTGTCTGGTTGCGTCTGTGTCTGGCGCGAGGTCAGCTGCATATCTGGCAACTGTGGGTAAATGGCGCATTGTACGTATTGTACCTGGGTCTGGTTCTACTTCATGCCTAAGGGCTCGTGAATGAATAACTGTCACATACGCTGGGACCGCTTTGGGCGCAGGCCAAGGCGCAAGATGCGCGGTTGTGTCATTCACAACAAGCGACTTGCAACACCGGGATGTGCCCAAAGCGGCCCCAGCCCACCGGGTTGCTGCGTATTCGGGTGTCTGCGGCGTTGCGAGGCTTGCAAAGGGAATCACCATTCGCTGCGCCTCGCGCCTTGCATCCATCCCGAATACACAGCAACGTATGTGACAGTTATTCATTCACGAGCCCTAAACGTTCTAACCTGTAGCGCAACGCCCTAACGCTCATCCCCAACAATTTTGCTGCCGTAACTTGGTTATCATGAGCAAGCGCCAGCACTTCCGCAATCGCTGCGCGCTCCAATCGATCCAGATAGGTGGACAACGACCACTGAGCACGACCATTCGTCGCGTGACACGCGGCCGCCACCTCAGTGACCGGCAGTTGTAATGCGGTTGCATCGATTGGTTTTTCGCCATTTAAGGCCAGCACCCTCTCCAGAATATTTTCCAGCTCTCGTACATTACCCGGAAAATCATAAGCCTTTAATGCAGACAACGCTGACTCACTCAACACAGGAACAGCGATCTGCGTCACGTCCGCCAAGCGTTGCAAAATATTCCTGGCGATCTGTGGAATATCCTCCCTTCTGTCACGTAATGGAGGCATGGTCAGCGCAATGACATTGAGACGATAAAATAAATCTTGACGAAATACGCCACTTTCAACACATTGCGCCAAATTCTGGTGCGTAGCACTGATGATACGGACATCGATGGAATCTTCTTGCGTGGCACCCAATCTGCGTACCCGTTTTTCCTGAATGACGCGCAACAACTTCACCTGCATCGTCAATGGCAACTCTGCCACTTCATCCAAAAACAGGGTCCCTCCCTGGGCGGCCTGAAAAAAACCATCCCTATCGCTGTCTGCACCAGTAAAGGCGCCTTTACGATAGCCAAAAAATTCAGATTCCATCAAGGCTTCAGGAATCGCACCGCAGTTAACCGCCACAAAGGGCGCTTTGCCTCGCGAACCCTGCGCATGAATCAGGCGAGCGGCCAATTCTTTACCACTTCCTGATTCTCCAGCAATATATACCGGGGCTTGGGTACGTGCCAGTTTGGCAATCATTTCCCGTGTTTGCCGCATCGGCAACGATTCGCCAATCAAGCCTCCTATACCTGACACTTTCACATCAAGCACTGGCATTGTATTGAGTTGCAAAGCCGATGCGACCAAAGTGCGTAACTGTTCTAACGTCACAGGTTTATTAAGATAATCAAACGCACCGGCCTTGAGCGCGCTCACCGCATTATCGGTATTACCATGCGCAGTCATCACGGCCACCGGCACAGTCGGCCGTTCCGTCTGGATATAACGCACCACTTCCAAACCTTCACCATCCGGCAAACGCATGTCAGTCAAACACAAATCAAAATGCCGTTGCGCCAATTTCGCCAGGGCCACGCTCACATTACCCGCTTTCACCACGTCCAGGCCCATACGCAACAGCGTGATTTCAAGCAATTCGAGAATATCCGCCTCATCATCCACCACTAAAACCGTAGGAGAATGAATACTCACTGCTGATCTCGACATGCGCCCCCCAGACTCAAAATTCTAAAATTCCCTCCCGCAGATCCGCTCACGTATTCCAAACTTGCACCATTAGCGAGACACAATTCACGCGAGATGTACAATCCCAAACCGGTACCCGCAGCGGTATCCGTAGTAAAAAAAGGTTCGAACAAGCGAGGTAGATGTTCTGCTGACACCCCCTTACCATCATCTGCGCAATATATCGCAACCCCATCACGCACATCAGTTACCCATATTCGCACGCTACCCGAAATCCCCTGGCCATATTTCACCGCATTGGCACACAAATTGGTCAGCACTTGACGCAAATGTTCAAGGTCAAAACACAACACGGCCTCTGGCGGACACTCCCAAGTAATGCAATGGCTCGGGATTCGGGAAACCATGACAAAATCATTCATGAAATCACGCATAAATTCAAACAATTCTATACGCTCAAGTTTTATTCGATCTCGCCGATTGAGCGCCATCACATCTTGAATAAGGTGATTAATTCGTTGTGAGTTATTCAGTACAATTTGCAACAAGCGCTTTTGTCCCTGAAAAGCATCTTCGGAGAGCAATTCAGCGGCATGACTAATCGCTGCCAAAGGATTACGTATTTCATGGGCGATATTTGCCGTCAATTGCCCTAATGCGGCCAGTTTTATTTGCCGCGCCTCTTCATAAACACGTGACATATCCTTTAATAACAGCACCGCCCCAAAAATACGGGCATGGCCCACTGCAATGAATCGCGGCTGGAAGTGTTCATTTCGCTCACCCAAAATAACGGTTGGAAATTGAATTTCGCGATTCAATCGCCACTGTTCCAGATATTGCCCCAGTGCAGGGAAATATTGCGCAAGGGTTCTGTCTTCAGTTCTGTCGCAGTCCGCCAGCAAATTACGGGCATGACGATTACTTTGCCGTATCCGTCCCTCACTGTCCAGCACAATCACCCCATCCTGCATATCATCGATGACCAGCTGATTAATCTGTGCCAAATTCTGTACATCCACAGACCGCAAAACTGCCAGGGCTTCACTCCGTCGCGCGCGCTCAACCAACACATACGCACCGCCAGAAATCATAAAAAACGCCATACCAAACATACCGGCCTGCCCAAAGCTGGACATCGTTTCAGCACCAAACCAGATATCAAATACTTGGGTGATGAGCACGCTGGCTGTCGCAAGTGCCGCATAAAACATCACCATACGCACGCGCATGACCAGCACATTGAACACCAGGGACACCATCATCAACCAGGCGAGGCCGCTCTGAACGCCTCCACTGGCGGCAATCATCACAGCAATTAAAACAACCTCAATAACAAGCTGCGAATGAATTTGAATCTTGAATCGGGGCCAGCGCCAGGCAGCAGCAAACACCGCCATGATTGAAAACCCCACATAAGCAATACTGGAAAATAAAAAATATTGGGGATCAATTTGACCAAATGGACGCAGATGCGCGCCCAGAAAATTAGTCGAATATAAAGCGACAGAGACAACGCTCCGATACAGATTCAAATAGCGCAATGCGCTCCAGTTACGCCCGGTTCGCTCACCACTGGCATTCAGCCCACTCCGCGCACTCGCATCAGAATCATTATCGACCATCGTGTCGAGCTTCTCGCGCATGTTCAGGACAGCAATACCATGCATCTCCATTGCCTGTCGCCTCATTGCGCGGCACATACACGCCGCACTGCGCACATTTCACCGTATCCACGGATTCGATACCCCTGTGCTGTTCGCGCCGCGCGTGACGGCCAACCGATTTTGGTATTGAAGGCGCCAACCAGCGGCGATAAACGTAAATCAACAGTACGACAAACAGGATGACATCAAGCACAATTTTACTCCCGGCTACAAGATCACCGACCTTCCGGTTAGTGGATGTTCAGTTCTGGTTAGAACGTACGATTGACCGCAAAATTCGCCAAATTAACCAGTTGCTGTTTAAATGGCGTATCCGGCAAATTGACCAAAGCCGCTAGCGCCAGGTCAGCCTCAGTTCGTGCACAAGCCCGGGTGTAATCCAAAGCGCCGCATGAACGGATGACTGCAAGAATCTCGTCAAGCTGTTGCAACCCCCCCTGTTCAATGACCTCGCGCGCCAATGCGACCTGATGCGCGTCCCCCTGGCTCAACACATACAATAACGGAAGCGTGGGCTTACCTTCTGCCAGATCATCTCCCACATTCTTGCCAATTTCAGACAAATCACCTGAGTAATCCAGTACATCATCAATCAATTGAAATGCAGTGCCAAGGTGCATGCCATAAGCGGCCAGGGCGGACTCCATCGTTAAATCAGCCCCGCCTGACAGCGCACCCAAGCGTGCAGCCGCTTCAAATAATTTAGCTGTTTTGTAGCGAATAACATGGAGATAATCCTGCTCACTAATTTCAGCATTGTTGCAATTCATTAATTGCAGGACCTCACCTTCAGCGATCGTATTGGTCGCATCGGACAACACTTGCATGACACGCATCTGCCCCACATCCACCATCATCTGAAATGCGCGCGAATATAAAAAATCGCCAACCAGCACACTCGCCGCATTCCCAAATAACGCATTCGCCGTGGCACGACCACGCCGTAAAGCAGACTCATCTACCACATCATCATGCAACAAAGTGGCGGTATGAATGAACTCAACCACAGCAGCCAGCACGTACTGTTGTTGACCTGAATATCCCATTGCCCCAGCTGTTAACAGCACCAATGCCGGACGTAAACGTTTGCCGCCACTGGCAATGATGTATTCAGCAACCTGATTGACCAGTACCACATCCGAATGTAGACTGGCGCGGATGACCTCATCAACACGCAGCATGTCTGCCGCCAAAAACGCCTGTAAGCCTTGCATGGATGACTTTCAACCTTAAATTAACTGCAGAATAGTAGGAAGCATGGGGCCCTTATGTCAAGCAAAAAGACGCTCCCCCAGCTAAAACTTGAATTTTAATTTCAACCCCTCTATAATAGCAGGTTCACTCTCAGTCTTTAATGGAGAATTCCATGTACGCGGTCATAAAAACCGGTGGCAAGCAGTATCGCATTGTTGCCGGCGAAAAACTTAAAATAGAACAGATTACCGCAGACGTTGGCAGCGAAATCGTATTAGATCAAGTGTTCATGCTGGCAAACGGCGACGACGTGAAAGTCGGAACACCCCTGGTTGACGGTGCACGCGTCACAGCGACTGTAATCTCTCACGGCAGACACGACAAAATTCGCATTTTCAAAATGCGGCGTCGTAAACACTACCAAAAGCATCAAGGTCATCGTCAGAATTACACAGAAATCCGCATTGACGGCATTTCGGCTTAAGGAGCGCAAGCATGGCACATAAAAAAGCAGGTGGCAGTTCGCGTAATGGTCGCGACTCACATTCAAAACGCTTGGGCGTTAAACGCTTTGGCGGTGAACAAGTCCTGGCGGGCAATATCATTATCCGCCAGCGCGGCACACAATTTCATCCTGGGGTCAATGTCGGTATCGGCAAAGACCATACTTTGTTTGCCACGGTGAATGGTGCGGTTCAATTCGTGGTCAAAGGTGCATTGCGTCGCAAGATGGTCAATATCATCCCCGCAGCTTAAATCCAGGCAGGCCCGCGTGTTTCAAGCACGCGACAGGTAGATGAAATTCATTGATGAAGCCAATATTAACGTCACCGCCGGAAAAGGCGGTGACGGTTCTGCGTCTTTCCGCCGCGAGAAATTTATTCCTTTTGGTGGTCCAAACGGAGGGGATGGCGGACGGGGCGGTAGCGTCATTGCGGTTGCTGATCGCAACATCAACACGCTCATCGACTTTCGGTTCAAACGCATTTTTCGCGCACGCAATGGCGAAAATGGTCGTGGTTCGGATTGTTACGGCAAAGGTGCCGATGATATCATTCTGCGCGTACCAGTAGGCACGCAAATATCGGATGCTGTCACCGGTGAAACCGTGGTGGACCTGGCACAAGATGGTCAAAGTGCGGTCATCGCCAAAGGTGGCAAAGGTGGGTTGGGTAACCTGCATTTCAAAACCAGCACCAACCGTGCGCCCCGCCAATTCACTCAAGGGGAAGAGGGCGAAAGCCGTGACCTTCGGTTCGAGCTGAAAGTCTTGGCGGATGTCGGTTTGTTGGGTATGCCGAATGCCGGAAAATCCACTTTTATTCGTAGCGTCTCCGCAGCGCGCCCCAAAGTAGCCGATTACCCATTTACCACTCTTGCCCCCAATCTGGGCGTGGTACGCGTAGACATCAACAAAAGCTTTGTCATCGCCGATATCCCTGGCTTAATTGAAGGTGCCGCTGAAGGTGCAGGACTGGGACACCAATTCTTGCGCCATTTGTCACGCACCCACCTCTTGCTGCACTTGGTGGACATTGCGCCCTATGACGACAGCGTTGATCCGGTGCACGAAGCACGCACCATCGTCGAAGAATTGCGGAAATACGATGAAACCCTTTACCAAAAACCACGCTGGCTTATCCTGAACAAAACTGACCGCATAGAAAGTCATTTACGTGCGCAAACCGTCGCCGACTTCATCAATGCTTACGGTTGGCAAGGACCTGTATACGCCATTTCAGCGCTGACCGGCGAAGGTTGCCAGGAACTGACTTACGCCATCATGCATTTTCTGGATGAAGAAAAACGACTGGAGGACCTGGTGCCACCCAGCACAACACCCACTCAGACGCCACCATTAACGGATGAGATTATCCATGGCGCAACACACTGACCCCAAACGACTAGTCATTAAAGTGGGCAGCGCACTGGTCACCAATGAAGGTCGTGGTTTAGATCTGGGCGCATTGCAAAACTGGTCACGTCAAATTGCAACATTGATTCAACATGGGCATCAAATCATTCTGGTTTCCAGCGGCGCAATTGCCGAAGGCATGCAAAGACTCAACTGGACCATCCGCCCCACCAGCATTCACGAACTACAAGCCGCCGCCGCTGTGGGACAAATGGGGTTGGTGCAGGCTTATGAAACCAGTTTTCGCCAGCACGGTCTGCATACCGCTCAGCTCCTGCTTACCCACGATGATCTGACCGACCGTACCCGTTATCTCAATGCTTTGTCTACCCTGCGCACCCTGCTCCAGCTTCGCGTGGTGCCCATCATCAATGAAAATGACACCGTTGTTACCGATGAAATTCGCTTCGGTGACAACGACACCCTGGGCGCCCTGGTGGCCAATCTGGTTGAAGCGGATGCACTGATTATTCTTACCGACCAGGACGGATTGTTTACGGCAGATCCGCGTCGCGATGCTACGGCTACCCTGGTACGTATCGCCCAAGCCGGCGACCCCGCTCTGGAAACCATGGCAGGTGGTGCTGCCAGCCAACTTAGCCGTGGCGGAATGCTTACAAAAATACTGGCTGCCAAACGTGCCGCACGCAGCGGCGCTGACACAATAATTGCCTCAGGACACGAGCCGGATGTCCTGATACGGCTTGCCCAGGGCGAAGCCATTGGCACCCACCTGAAAGCAGCCAACATGACGCTTCCAGCCCGCAAAACCTGGCTGGCTGACCACCTTCAAGTGCCGGGGAATCTGGTGCTTGACCAAGGCGCAGAGCATGCCCTGCTGCAAGAAGGTAAAAGCCTGTTACCCATTGGTGTGCTCAACGTAGAGGGAGATTTTCCACGTGGCGCGGCAGTGGCCTGTCTTAATGCCACAGGGCAGCTCATTGCACGCGGGCTAATCAATTATTCCGCAAGCGAAGCGCGAAAAATCATGGGGCTACCCAGCCGGGACATTGAGCGCATACTGGGGTATGTTGATGAACCAGAGTTGATTCATCGTGACAATCTGGTTATCCTGATTTAAAAGTTCGTCAGACTTAAAGAATCGGAAGACAGTGCTTCAAGTAAAGCCAACCGCAAATCGATTACGCGCAAAACTCTTCCATGCAGGAACCAATTTTGCGCGGTTTCGCCTTGAAGTGAAGTGTAGTACGCTTACCTCATTTTGACATTTCCAAGCCAATAGTTGCTTTCATGACCTGGAAATAGCAGAATATGGATGCTGAACCGAAAATGGCAAAACAGTCATCGTCAGTTGCCTGTACAAACGCGCTGAGCCACCTGATGGTTTAGAAGCTATCCATCACATCATTTTCACTGTCCAAGGAGAGAGAACCATGCACCCACACAAAAACAAATGGCTGATCTTAAGCATTACCACCTTGAGTTTGAGCACAGCCATGCCGGCTTTCGCATTTGATCTGGGCACATTACAGAACCAGCTGAGTGGCGCTTTACAAAACACTCTGCCCACCGCACCACAAACGACGGCACCAACCCGGAACACACAAAATGTTTCTGGCAACACCCCAGCACTTGCAGCACTCAGCCAGAGCGAAGTGGGAAAAGGACTGAAAGCGGCACTATTACAAGGTGTTGATACAGCAGTCAGCACCCTTGGGAGAACCGGTGGTTTCAATGACAGTCCCAAGTGGCATATTCCACTTCCTCCTGCACTGGATAAAGCCAGCAATCTGATGCAGATGGCCGGCATGGGGTCACAAGCCGATGCGCTGGATGCTTCAATCAACCATGCAGCCGAATTGGCTGTACCGGAAGCCAAAACGCAATTGATTAATGCTGTCAAAGGCATGTCTTTGAGCGATGCAAAAGCCATTCTTACCGGCGGGAATCAATCGGCAACCGATTATTTTAAACGCAAAACCCAATTACCCCTGACACAAAAATTTCTGCCCATCGTACAGCAGTCCATGGTCAAAGTCGGCGTGGCGAAAACTTATGATCGTTACGCCCAGGAAGCAGCACAATTCGGATTAATAAAACCCGACCAAAGCAGCATCGAAACCTATGTCACCCAACAAGCACTCAATCGCCTGTATCAGGCGATCGGGGAAGAAGAACAGGCCATTCGTGCAAATCCGATTGGCACCGGCAGTGCGCTGATTAGTAAGGTATTTGGCGCATTATAAACGTCGTGATGGGCACGCGCTGACTAATGACTTCGCTACGACCAGGCGTAGCCTGCCGGACTTAAAATTATCCAGCTCAATAACTCCAATGCTTCTTCCACGCCTCCACCACCATCATGGGGTACTGCGGCTGCCCCAGGGAGCCATTGTAACGCCCCAAAGCCCGGTACAAATTGCCATTTTCCATATCAACATACAAACGCAAAATATTGCAACCATAACGTAAATTGGTACGCAGATGAAACAAATCCTGTCCCTTCGTGCCCACCAATCCAACCCAGAAGGGCATCACCTGCATATAACCGCGCGCATCGGCTGTAGAGAGTGCGTACTTGTTAAAACCGGATTCCACCTCAATCAAACCCATCACCATTTCAGGGTCCAAACCTGCACGCACCGATTCGTAATAAACCGTGGACAAAAATTCCATCCGTTGCTGGCTGTCTGGCATACGGCGCGCCAACCGGCGCGACATTTCTTGCAGCCAAGCTTTCGCGTCAGGCGATTCCAACAGCGCGGCATGCGTTACGGGGCTGTCTGACACTGCGGAACTCAAACTCGCGCACACACTGTTACTCAAGGGTTCATACAACTGATGCCCGGCCATTGCGGGCAGACCGTAGCACATTGCCAGCAGGGTCATCACCAATCGGCCTTTCAATCTGCCGCCAAGGCTGCGCCACAACCCGCCCCGGCGTATATTCACCGGATTGTTTGGGTTTAACAGGCCTTTAATTTTTCCAATACCCATGCCACACACCCTTCCGTCGACACGCGTTGCGCCTGTGAATCGGTACGCCCCTGATATTCTACCTCACCAGTGGCCAAAGCACGCTCACCAACCACCAAACGGTGCGGAATACCGATCAGCTCCATCTCCGCAAACATAACGCCTAACCGCTCATCGCGATCATCCAGCAAAACGTCTATTCCCAGTCTGGAAAACTCAACATACAGACTTTCGGACATTTCACGCACAGCCTCTGACTTACGCAAACCCACCGGCACAATGACCAGAGTGAACGGGGCAATGGCTGCTGGCAAACACATACCCCGGTCATCAAAATTTTGCTCAATCGCCGCCGCCACAATACGTGATACGCCAATGCCATAGCAACCCATTTCCGCAACCTGCGACTGCCCCTGCTCATCGAGAAATTGACAAGACATGGCAGCCGAATAAGTCGTGCGTAATTGAAAAATATGACCTACTTCAATGCCCCGACACAGCGCCAGCTCACCTTGTCCATCCGGGCTGGGATCACCCGCTACCACATTACGCAGATCAGCCACTTCCGGCTCGGGTAAATCGCGTCCAAAATTTACCCCGCGCCAATGATAGCCTTCTTCATTGGCGCCACACACGAAATCGCTCATGGTCACCACACTGCGGTCAGCGATCACGCGGACCGACAATCCCACAGGGCCTATTGATCCCGGCGCACAACCAGTCACTGCCCGCAACACTGCCTCATCAGCAAGACGAAATTCCTGGCCCAACACCTTGGCAGCCTTGATTTCATTGAGTTGATGATCCCCACGCAATAACAAAGCCACAACGGTCTCCCCCGACTGAACCAGCAAAGTTTTCACCAATTGTGCGGCAGGCAGATTCAACGCCACGGAGACCGCTTCAATGCTGCAATGGCCAGGGGTAGGAATTTTGCGCATCACTTCCTGTGCAACCCCACGTGCAGCGATTGGTGCAACCGCTTCAGCCAACTCAATATTGGCTGCATAATCCGATTGAGGACACCACGCTATCGCGTCTTCACCTGAATCAGCCAACACATGGAACTCGTGCGACCCTGATCCGCCTATGGCCCCAGTGTCAGCCGCCACCGCACGAAATTTAAGCCCCAATCGGGTAAAAATGCGGCTATATGCTGCATACATGGACTGATAAGTGGTTTGTAAACCTGCAAAATCAGCGTGGAAAGAATAGGCATCTTTCATCACAAATTCCCGTGCACGCATCACACCGAAGCGGGGACGGATTTCATCGCGGAATTTCGTTTGAATCTGATACAGGGTCAAGGGTAATTGACGATAACTTTTTATCTCGCGACGCACCACATCCGTGACCACCTCCTCATGGGTAGGACCAAAGCAAAATTCACGCGCATGGCGATCACGAATTTTAAGCATTTGTGGACCGAACTGATCCCAGCGCCCCGTTTCCTGCCACAACTCTGCCGGTTGCACTGCAGGCATCAACACTTCAAGCGCGCCGACGGCGTTCATTTCATCTCGCACCACCGCTTCTATCTTGCGCAGTACCCGCAAGCCCAATGGCATCCATGTGTACAAACCAGAACCCAGTTTTTTAATATACCCAGCACGCAACATCAACCGATGACTGACCAACTCCGCTTCTGCAGGGGCCTCTTTAAGCGTAGAAAGAAAAAAATGTGATGCGCGCATGGTATATTCCACAGATAGATAAGCTGCTATTTTAACCGAATTTATACTCGGATTCCGCATACTAAAACAGAGAAAGCCAGGATTTGGATATGAGATTTTTTTCTCGCCGCATTCACAAGGTGGTTTCGACACTCGACACCGTACAAATCAGTGAACAAAATGGTGTGCGCTGTCTGCATTTGGGGGATGACGCCGTGCAATCGGCAATGCGACTGTCTGCACCGAACGATTTGGAACTGAGTTATACCCAGGCCATGATGGGCTTCCTGTTGTTTGAAGACATACCCGACAACGCCTTGCTGATTGGTTTGGGTGGCGGGTCTGTGGCAAAATTCCTCTACCACCAGTTTCCTCGGATGGAACTGTGCGCAGTAGACAACCATCCGGAAGTCATCAAGGCCGCTTACCAATATTTCCACCTCCCCCGCGACGAACAGCGTTTAAATATTGTTCAGGCAGATGCGGCAGAAAACATTGTCCATCAACGTAACTGGGACAGTATTTTTTTGGATGGCTTTGATGCGCACTGCCAGGTAGACGCGCTGGCCACCGAAATATTTTATCGGCAATGCCGTGATGCCCTGTCACAGCATGGCGTTTTAAGCATCAATTTGTGGGGCAGTGACAAGTTGTTCGGTCAATATTGCCGACGGATTGAACTGGCATTTGACGGCCGCACCTTAAGATTACCTGCAGAAAGATATGGCAATGTGATCGTATTTGCCTTCAACATCGCGCCAAAATTTCGAACCCTCAGGCAACTCAAATTTCGCGCAGCGGCACTGGAAGCACAGCTCAAACTGCCGTTCACCCGTTTCCTGGACAATATTTTACCCAGCGCAGGGTGGTTATTAGCTTAAACCCAAACAAGCAATGAGGTCACTGGCCTTCAGGCCAGTGGATATTTAGTCAGGGCGGGGTTCTGCGCTCCTGCCAGCCTGAAGGCCGGGGTTTTAAACCAGCAAGGAAAAAGGATAAAACCAAAAAGCACCCGCTTTGAATATTTTGATTGTTAACAAACCTTACTCTTTCCGTTTTTCTTCGATCATGCGCTCAATCATTGGGCCCAAAATCAATTCCATGGCATAACCCATCTTGCTGCCTGGCACCACCAACGTGTTGGAGCGAGACATAAATGAGCTCGGTATCATATTAATCAGGAATGGAAAATCGACGCCACGATGTTCACTGAAGCGAATAATCACGAAACTTTCATCAGGCGTAGGAATATCACGACTAATAAACGGATTGGAGGTGTCCACCGTGGGCACTCGTTGAAAATTCACGTGAGTGCGCGAAAACTGTGGCGTAATATAATTCACATAATCAGGCATACGGCGCATGATCGTGTCCACGATCACATCTGCTGAATAACCACGCTCAGCCGCATCACGGTGAATTTTTTGTATCCATTCCAGATTGACCACGGGTACCACACCCACACCCAGATCAACATGTTTGGCCAAATCCACTTTGCCATCGACAGCCAGACCATGCAAACCTTCATAAAACAATAAATCCGTACCTGCGGGTACGGCTTCCCACGGCGTAAACTCACCTGCTGCCAGATGCGTATTCAACCGTTTGTTATGAAAAGCAGCTTCTTCATCACTGTGGATATAAAAACGTTTTTGACCAGTACCTGTTTCACCATAACTTTTAAACAGGGCTTCAATTTTATCAAAATGATTGGCCTTGGGACCAAAATGACTAAAGTGCTTGTCACCCGCCTCTTCGGCTTTTTTCACTGCCTCACGAAATTGTATCCGTGACAGGCTGTGAAAACTATCACCCTCAATAATCGCGGGATGAATGCCTTCGCGATGAAAAATGTGCTCAAAAGCACGCTTGACGGTGGTCGTACCCGCACCAGATGAACCGGTCACAGCAATCACTGGATGTTTTTTTGACATAATTACTCCACTCGCAAAATTTAATGTATTGTAACCTGCAAGTATAATGGAGAAATAGACGAGATGTCACGCATCCCACCGTTCTGCGCTGGCGGAAGAGGGCTTTTTCTACGATAATGACAACACTATTCAATGCCACACGCTAAATTCATGGACACGCAATATTCCCCACACAATATCGAACCAGCCATTCAGCAACGATGGGAAGACCAACACACTTTCCATGTGGATGAAAATTCCAGCCAACCTAAATATTACTGCTTGTCCATGTTCCCCTATCCTTCCGGCAAGCTACACATGGGGCATGTGCGTAATTACACTATTGGCGATGTGCTGGCGCGTTTCCATCGCCTGCAAGGGTTCCATGTCATGCAACCTATGGGTTGGGATGCCTTTGGTTTACCCGCAGAAAATGCAGCCATTAAACATGGCGTTCCACCCGCAACGTGGACCTACGACAACATTGCACACATGCGCGACCAGTTAAAACGGTTGGGATTATCCATTGATTGGCAGCGTGAGCTGGCTACTTGTACTCCCGATTATTATCGCTGGGAACAATGGTTATTTACCGAGCTGTTTAAAAAAGGTCTGATCTATCGCAAATCCGCCATGGTCAACTGGGACCCTGTGGATCACACCGTTTTAGCCAATGAGCAGGTGATAGACGGACGGGGGTGGCGCAGTGGCGCACTGATTGAAAAACGTGAAATACCCATGTATTACATGCGAATTACCGCCTATGCAGATGAATTATTATCTGGCCTCGATCACCTCCCGCATTGGCCGGAACAGGTAAAAACCATGCAACGCAACTGGATAGGGAAAAGCCATGGTTGCGAAGTGCATTTTCCGTATGATCGTGACAGCATCGGTCTCGAGGGCGTACTCAAGGTCTACACCACCCGACCCGACACCTTGATGGGGGTGACTTATGTCGCGGTGGCGGCCGGTCACCCACTTGCCACACAGGCTGCGCAAGACCGACCTCGTTTGGCTGAATTTATCATGGCATGTCAACGTGGTAGCGTCGCTGAAGCCGATGTAGCCACGCAAGCCAAATTAGGTATGGATACTGGTTTGTTTGTCATACACCCATTGAATGGGGGTAGATTACCGGTGTGGGTGGCAAACTATGTGTTGATGGGCTACGGAGAAGGTGCCGTCATGGCCGTGCCTGCGCACGACGCACGTGATTTTGAATTTGCCCATCAATATCAGCTTCCGCTACGCATGGTTATTGCTTCGCCCAGCCATGAATCGGTGCAAGCCCCCTGGCAGGACAGTTATGCCGAACATGGGGTATGCATCAACTCAGGTCGTTACGACGGCATGGATTTTGAAACCGCTTTTGACACCATCAGTGCAGAGTTGTCGGCACGGCAATTAGGCGGCAAGCGCACGCAATACCGTTTGCGCGACTGGGGTATTTCGCGTCAGCGGTACTGGGGCTGCCCAATACCGGTTATCCATTGTGAACATTGTGGTGATGTGCCTGTTCCCGCTCAAGACTTGCCAGTTATTTTGCCTGAGGATGTGATGGTGACCGGTGCCGGCTCACCTCTGGCACAGTCCCCGGATTTTTACGCCTGCACCTGCCCAAATTGTGGGCGCGCCGCGCGACGTGAAACCGACACCATGGACACCTTTGTTGAATCATCCTGGTATTACGCCCGCTACGCCAGCCATGATTGCAGCACTGCAATGCTGGATGAGCGGGCCAAATATTGGCTACCCGTTGATCAGTATATTGGCGGTATTGAACATGCCATCTTGCATCTTTTGTATGCACGTTTTTTTCACAAACTGATGCGCGACCAGGGTTTACTTCACTGCGATGAACCATTTTCTCGTCTGCTCACTCAGGGCATGGTGATCGCACCAACATTCTATCGTGAACATTCCGACGGGAAAAAAGACTGGTACAGCCCGGCTGAAATTGAATTAAGCAATGATGAACGGGGCCGTCCCGCTAGCGCAGTGCTCAAAGCTGACGGGGCGCCGGTGAACATAGGCAACATCGAAAAAATGTCCAAGTCTCGCAACAATGGTGTCGACCCTCAAACCCTTATCGACCAATACGGGGCAGATACGGCTCGCCTGTTTATGATGTTCGCTGCGCCACCGGAACAAAGCCTGGAATGGTCGGATGCCGGCGTAGAAGGTGCGTACCGCTTTTTGCGCCGTTTGTGGCACTTTTGTACGGAACATATTCATGCAGGCACAGTCAGCGCATGGTCATTTCAGGACGGCACTGCGCATACTCCACTCAGCGAACCGCTGAAAACCTTGCGTCGGCAATTACATAATGCCATCAAAAAAATTGGTGATGATTACAGCCGGCGCCAAACTTTTAACACTGCGATTGCCAATATCATGGAGTTGCTTAACAGCCTGCACCGACTGGAGGACAACGGCCTTCCTGCACGTCAGGTTGTGCAGGAAGCACTGGAAGCCATACTGATCATGTTATCCCCTATTGCACCGCACCTGTGTACTGCATTGTGGCCTGAATTATGCCCAGGCAGTTCGCTTGAAAGCCAGCGCTGGCCGACCATTGATGAAACCGCCCTTCAACAGGACACCCTTAAACTCATGGTACAGATCAATGGCAAATTGCGGGGAGAAATTTGTGTGGATCGCAACGCCGTTCAAGCCGACATTGAACGGGAGGCGCTTGCAGAACCCAGCGTCATAAAGCATCTTGCAGGACAGCAACCCAAAAAGATCATTATTGTACCGGGTCGATTGGTTAATATTGTTTTATAAAGGATAATCGCCATGCCAAAAGCATATTTCAATTTGTTTTTTGCCACTATCAGCGTTCTTTTGGCCAGCATCCTGCTTTCTGGCTGTGGTTTTCATTTAAGTAACCAGACTGATATTCCCTTTAGTTCGATTTATATCGAAAGCAGTGGCGGGGCCGTGGCCAACAATTTGCGCCAAATGATTACCCTTGGCGGGCATCCCGAAAAACTCGCCAAATCTCCCGCCAAAGCCGAGCGTATTTTGCAAATTTTAAATGAAAGTGGTCAACAGTTAATTCTTGCCATCACGGGAGCCGGCCTGGTGAGCGAATACCAGTTGCAATATCAGGTTGTATATCAGTTACTCACTTCTGACGGGAAAGTCGTCATCCCTCCCACTAAAATCGTGTTAAACCGTGATATGAGTTTTAACCCCAACCAACCTTATGCCTATGGTGGCGAGCAGGATTTTCTCAATCGCGACATGCAAACCGATGCCGCACACCAAATTTTGCGCCGAATTTCCATGCCGCAAAAGACACCTCCCTCTTCGGCCCCCGCGACGGAATAAACCGATACACGATATCTTCAATTTCTCTGGATTCCATTAAACTGCCATGCGTTTGCGTCCCGAACAATTGCCCGCACATTTGAACAAGTCGCTGGCCGCTTTGTACTGTGTACATGGTGACGAAATCTTGCTGGTTCAGGAAGCCTGCGACAGCATACGCCGACAAGCGCGTATTCAACACTACAGTCAGCGTGAAATCCATCAAATTGAAGGCCGTTTTGACTGGAATGAATTATTGCAAAGCAGTCGCCATTTGTCGCTGTTTGCGGAACAGCGCCTGATAGAATTACGTATGCCATCAGGAAAGCCGGGCACCGAGGGTGCGCGAGCACTCATCAGCTACTGCGCCAACCTTCCTGCCGACACCTTAACCTTAATCACTTTACCCAAACCAGACCGCGCCACATCTGGCTCCAAATGGTTTACTGCGCTGGAGCAAGCCGCAGTCATGGTGGGTGTGATGCCGGTGACGATTGAACAGTTACCGCGCTGGATTTCCGAACGCCTCGCCCAGCAACACCAACACACCACACCGACCGCATTGCGACTCATCACCGAAAAAGTTGAAGGTAACTTGCTTGCCGCACAGCAGGAAATTCTCAAACTGGGCATGTTGCACCCCGCCGGATCCCTCAGCTTTGAGCAGGTACGAGATGCCGTGCTGGATGTGGCGCGTTATGACGTATTTAAGCTGGCTGATGCGTTGCTGGCTGGCGATCTACCACGCCTGATCCGGATTTTACATGGCTTAAAAGGTGAAGGAGAGGCCAGTACGTTGGTGTTGTGGGCGCTCACGCGTGAATTACGCCTACTCAGACAATTAGCATGTCTGACCGGAGATGCCTTAAAACAGGCGATGCGCAAGCTGGGGGTATGGGACAGCCGCCAATCGCTCACCGAACGCGCCGCACGGCGGCTGACACCACTGCAATTGGATACGGCATTGCATCAAGCTGCAACCATAGATCGTATGATTAAAGGTCTGGACAAACGCGACCCCTGGTTGGCACTGGAAAAACTGATGATTCAGGTGGCTGTCTAACTACTCTGAAGCCACCCGAGGGGATAGCGCGTCATGTTCGGGTAAACAACCCGAACATGCATTTTACGCTTGTGGAACTGGTACAATTTCCGTATCAGCCACGGCAGCGGTCTGATGTGCGACCTTGACTTTACGTGCTGGCAATTTCTCACGGATCCGTGCAGATTTACCTGAACGTTCACGAAGGTAATACAATTTGGCACGACGTACATCGCCCCGACGTTTGATTTCAATGCTGTCGAGCAAAGGGGAGTAGGTCTGGAATGTCCGTTCCACACCCTCACCGGCAGATATTTTACGCACGGTAAATGCCGAGTTCAGACCGCGACGACGTATTGCAATCACCACGCCTTCGTACGCCTGAACACGCTCGCGCGTGCCTTCTTTCACTTTTACATTTACCACCACGGTATCACCGGGGGCAAAATTAGGGATGGTTTTACCCAAACGGGCAATTTCTTCTTCTTCCAGTTGCTGAATAATATTCATTTGCGTCACTCCTAATAGATAAACCATCTGGTCACTTGACCTTACCGTGTGGAGCAGGCCGCCGCCTGACACACGAACTTTATGAGAACCCACGATCAACCTGGTGGATTCCTTATCAAGGAATACAAAACCGCCCTCCCAACCATGCAGCAAACTGCATACAGGGTGAAGTATTCGTACCCTTATCGGATTATTCCGATTTACCTGCCTGTTGGCCTTCGGCCAACAAAGCGAGTTCTTCTGCGCTCATTCCACGTTGCGCTAATAAATCAGGGCGCATTCTGGCAGTCAGCAACAGAGATTGCTGCAAACGCCATTGATTAATGCGCGCATGGTCACCGGACATCAATACCCCCGGCACACTCATGCCGCGATAAATCTCCGGCCGGGTATAATGAGGGTAATCCAGTAAACCATCGACAAAAGAATCTTGTCCGGCAGACTGCGCATCACCCAATGTGCCCGGCAATTGTCGCAACACAGCGTCCATAAGCACCATGGCAGCCAGTTCCCCGCCCGACAACACATAATCACCGATAGAGATGCACTCATGCGCCCGTTGATCAAGCAAACGTTGATCGATGCCTTCATATCGACCGGCCAACAAAATCAAACCCGGACGTGCAGCCAACATCATGACCATGTCATGATCCAGTCGGCGCCCATGCGGCGCCAAATACAGCACGTGCGGTGTTTCGATGCCTTGTTCACGCTGACATTGGGTCGCCGCATCCAATGCACGGTCCAAAGGTTCGGCCAACATCACCATCCCCGGACCGCCACCATAAGGCCGATCATCTACAGTGCGGTGATTGTCGTGTGTATACTCACGCGGATTCCATAAACGCACTGCAGCCAACTCGCGGGTAAAGGCGCGCCCTGTCACGCCATAGTGTGTCAAGGCATCAAACATTTCCGGAAATAAGCTGATGACATCAAACTGCATGGCGTTCATCTCAGCCAATATCAATAATCCGCTTGCCAGTCAACCGTCACACGTCGGGCGGACACGTCCACATGACGCACAATTTGTTCGACAAAAGGGATTAAGCGCTCACGATCACCCTTCACAACCAGGACATCATGGGCACCGGCTTCGAGAATTTCAGCAATCTCACCCAACAGGATATCTTGTTCATTCAGGACAGTCATACCTATCAGATCTGACCAATAGTACTCATTTTCGGGTGCAACAGGCAGACTGGCGCGCGGAATTGCAATCTCACTGCCTCGTAAAGCCAGTGCCGCATCCCTGTCACTCACGCCATCAAGCAGGGCAACAAGTCCAGTGCTGTGTAACTTCCAATCCAGGACAGTGTATGCGCGCCACGAACCTTGAATGGCAATTTTCCATTCGCCATAATCCGCGAGGGTATCTGCCAATTCGGTATACGTGTGAACCTTGAGCCAACCTTGAACACCAAATGGGACGGCCAGCCGCCCCATCACCACCAGATCAACCGGCGACGCGAGCTGTTTCAATTTTGACCAATTTGGCCACGGCATCGCTGACCTGAGCACCTTGGGAAACCCAATGACTCACGCGGTCTAAACTCAGACGCAAATTTTCTGTACCGGCCTTGGCAACAGGGTTATAGAAACCCACGCGCTCAATAAAACGACCATCACGACGGCAACGCGAATCCGCAACCACTACATTAAAAAATGGGCGGTTTTTAGCACCACCCCGGGCGAGACGAACGACAACCATAAAGAAGCCCAAGTTAAAATAAATAAAAGAGGGCAATTATAGAAAGAAATTGGATATCTTGCAAGCAATAACGTGAATTGATGCATAATCAGAATTAAAAATAAACGCCTGATTCCAAAGACAACCACATTTTCAAATCAGGCGTATTTTTTGCTGGTATTTATCGATACTGTTTACATTGCCGGATCCACAACAAAATGTTTGCGTGCCTGCAGGAAAGCCACCTCAGCGAAACCAGACGGAACAATGTCTGCATCCTTCACGCCATACAGGGTATGGTAATCAATACCCTGTTCAGAAAGGCTATTATTACACACCACGAATTGCACACCGTGCGCGCGCAGCATGTCTACCTGAGTCTTTTGCTCAGTGGTCGGATTTTTTAACCAGGCCAATCCTTTGGCATACATGACCACTTTCACATCCAGCTTTCCACCCCAAGCCTCTGTCGCCTTCAGTGCATTAGCAATGTTACGCAGTTTCATCGGTAACATCATGTCATTGGTCAAAGGCACCACCATTTTCAAAACACCATAGGACTCGTGTTTCATATTGGGTTTCACATAAGCCGAAACCGGCGCTACGGCAGGCGCAGCTGCCGCTGGGGTAAGATCATCAGCGAATACAGGCGCGGTCACACACAAGACAGCAGATAACAACAACACTCTTTGTTTAAATCTCATTCATCTCTCCTAATTATCAAATTTTGATTTATACCCAACTCAAAAATAAACACCCATCTCGACATAAGGCCCTGCGCAGCAAAACAGAACTGCGTGTCCAGTTTACATCGAACCACACAAGCTTTACAATCTATTTGGCGGTGATTTCCGCACTGCCCCCATAACACTTTTTGGAGAAGTCACCATTATGTCCATTTTTCGCACTAAAATTTCACGCGCAGTCGCCACAACTCTGATCGCACCCGCTTTATTTGCTGCTTCACTCGCTCATGCTGCCGTCAGTCAAGAACAATTTTTCCCGCCATGGAGTCATGGTGCAAACAATCCTGTTCAAACACATGGACTGGAATTCACTGTACCCGAAGTCGACAACCTGCCCGATTTTCACGGTGATCCTTGCACGGCCAAACTGGTGGTCTTTGTTGGCGGCAACTATTTTTTCGCCATGGCACCACTGGTAACAGAATTCATCAAAGAGCACCCTGAATTTAAAGAAAAAGTTTACTATGAAACCATCCCGCCCGGATTGTTGGTTGATCAAATCAAACACAACGGCACGATCACGGTCGGCAATATGACCTGGACAGCGCATGCTGACGTGTATGCAGGGGGCCTCAAGCGCGTCAATGGCGTGATCAGCGATGGTTATGCAAAAGGCCCTGCTGTGCCCTATGCCACCAACACCTTGACCATCATGATCCCCAAGGGCAATCCTGCTCACATTACCGGCTTGACCGACCTGGGTAAACCTGGCGTGCGACTGGTGATGCCTAACCCCGCGTTTGAGGGGATAGGTCGCCAAATTAAGGCCAGTCTGGCTAAAGCAGGAGGCGAAGATTTGGTGACCAGCGTTTATACTACCAAGGTCAACGATGGTGAAACCATTATGACCCATATCCACCATCGTCAGTCACCATTGTATTTGATGCTTGGACGTGCCGATGCCGGTGTGACCTGGCAATCAGAGGCCATCTTCCAGGAAGAAGTTGGCAACCCGATCAGTCATGTTGCCATCCCTGATGACCAGAATGCCACAGCAATTTACGCTGCTGTGGCTTTAAAAGCCGCACCCCATCGTAAAGCCGCACAAATGTGGGTGGATTATCTGCGTTCGCCTCAAGCGTTGGCTATTTTTGAACATTATGGTTTCAAGCCATACAGCGACAAGAAATAATTTATCGGGGTGCCTACCCCTGAAAAAAGCCATGCATCACTGCATGGCTTTTTTTGGTACAAAACATGTAAAAACGAAAAAATCAGAATTTAACTATGAATGAGAAACCATTGCAGCTTTCCCTGCCTGCGGCGATGTGTATCCACCTCCCAATGCCCGTACCAAGTCAACATTGGCCTGTAAACGTCGGGTTTCCAGGTCCAAACCCTGTAACGAAACACGCAACGCAGCAGTTTGTGCAGTGACCACTTCCAGATAGTTCACCATTCCCTCACGATAACGATTCATTGCGATGGTCAAAGTTAAATTGGTATCAATAATTGCCGCATCAATATGTTTGGATTCCAATGCCAGATTATTCAGCAGTGAAAGGTTGTCCTCAACTTGCTGGAAACCATTGAGCACAGTGGTGCGATAATTGTCTGTAGCAATATCCAGGGCATCTTTCGCCTGACGGTTGATCGCCTTGCGATAGCCCCCATCAAACAAAGTCAATAAAGCTGCAGGGCCTATGCTCCAGATTTGCGTGGGCGCCAAAGCATATTGGCTGGAATTAATTGCTTCAACCCCAAGCAACCCACCCAAACTGACTGTCGGAAAATAGGCAGCACGTGCCACACCCACTTCGGCGTTTGCAGCAGCCACTTTCCGTTCCGCAGAAGCAATATCCGGGCGACGTTGTAACAAATCACTTGGCAGGCCCACTGGCGTGACAGGCAATTTCATCGCCAAACGAGCTGGTGCAATGTTGAATACCGACGCAGGCTGTCCAACCAGAGACGCTATGGCATGTTCATACAAGGCACGACTGGCCACCACATCCACCAATTCGGCTTTGACAGAATCCAGTTGTGCCTGAGCACGAGACACGCTCAATGCAGAGTCAATTCCGCCGTGAAAACGATGTTCAGTGAGTGATAACGCCTTGTCATAAGCCAGTACCACGTCTTTCAGCAAAGCCGCTTTTTCATCCAGTCCACGCAAAGCAATGTAGTTGTTTGTCAGTTGCGCACGCAAGCTCAGTCGCACCGACTCCAAATCGGCAGCAGAAGCTTCCGCACCAGCCTTTTCTGCGGCCACTGTGTTGCGCACCTGCCCCCACAAATCGACTTCATAGTTCAAATTCAAACCACCGTATCGTTGCTGGTAAGTCTGTGGGTCGGTTAAGGTGTTTGAAGGGTTCCAGATTTGCGGTTTGTTATAAAACGCCTTGTTGGCTGTATCGAAGCCTGCTGCATCAATCGTGGGAAACAGGAAGCTGCGCGCCTGCGCTTCAACGGCTTGCGCCTGATCATAATGCGACAGGGCGGCCGCCAAACTCGGGTTTGCAGAATCCAGTTGGCCAATTAATTGATCGAGCTTGGCATCATGATAACTCTTCCACCAGTCTCCCCGCGCCTGAGCATCGGCAGGCACAGCGGGTTGCCATTGCCCAACCTCTTTGTAAGCGACAGGTGCCTTAAATTCTGGTGGATGATAGGTGGGTGCCAGGGAACACCCTGCCAGCAGCGAAGTCATACTGGCGGCCAACAGTGTCAGGCGCGCACGCATCATGGTTGCTTCCTCTCCACCACATCCACTTTGTCACCGTTAGCAACAGAATCCGATGGTGAATCAATCACTAAATCACTTGCTTGCAATCCAGAGCGGATTTCAACAGATTTACCCATGTCCTTGCCCATCACCACAGATTTGAGCAATACCCTATGATCTGGACCGACGGTAGCCACTTCCAGACCATTTTTACGGAATAACAAGGTAGTGGATGGTACAACCAGCGTATTGACACGCACAGGCAACTCAAAATTCACATCCGTGTAAGCACCCGGTAACAAGTCTTTATTTGGATTATCAACTTCCAGTTCTACGGTCAATGTTCTGGACGTAGCATGTATGGCCTCTGAAGTGCTGAGCAGATGTGCCGGAAAATGCTCGTTAGGGCGATCAGGAAAGGTGATTTGCGCGGTCAAGCCGGGTTGAATGGCACTGGCGAAATTTTGTGGTACATCGACATAAACACGTAATTTACTGACATCGGCGACACGAAACAAGGGAACGGTGTTTGCGTTGCTGCCTGTTGAAATTAACATGCCAATATCTGTATTCCTGACTGTCACAACGCCATCAAATGGAGCGACCAAATGATTAAATGCCTGCTCAGCCTTTAATGACTGGACGTTGGCAGCCGCAGCATCGACCAGTGCCTGTTGCGCTTTGGCGCCCTGCACTTTTTCATCGACTTCTTGTCTTGACACTGAATCCGAACTCAACAGATTCAACCACCGGGCTGCTGTGATGTTCGCCAACTCCAACCTGGCTTTCGCGGTGACCAAATCAGATTGCGCACGCTGAATTTGTTGATCCAGCTCGGGCGTATCAATCGTCGCCATTAATTGGCCTTTTTTCACATCGGCACCAATATCGGTGTACCACATCTTTAAATAGCCATTCACTTGCGAATAAATGACCGCCTCGATCCAGGGCATCACATTGCCGGGCAATTCAAGCGATTGCGTTGCTGGTGCAGGGGAGGGGTTAATGACTTTGACGCTGACCACATCTCGAGCATCAGCAACCTTTTTCAAGGATTTGTCATGGTGCAAACGCCCCATAATCCCCAGCACTGCGACCACCACAGCCGCAGCAATCAGGATCATCAAACCCAAACGGGCACGCCCGGAAAACGGAACGTGTGGATATTCATTAGACATTATTAAGCTCCGGTGTGTACAGATTGAGAAGTAAGTTTGGCCTTGTCATGACGATGAACCAAACTGAAAATAACAGGCACAAACAATAAGGTAGCAATGGTAGCAAACGATAGGCCGCCAATCACTGCGCGACCCAGTGGGGCATTTTGCTCACCGCCATCCCCCAAGCCCAGGGCCATTGGTGCCATGCCGATAATCATGGCCAAAGCTGTCATCAGAACAGGACGAAAACGGATGTAACCGGCTTCAACTGCTGCCGTCATACCACTGTCTCCTTCGCTTAGCCGTTCACGCGCAAAACTCACCACCAGAATACTGTTTGCAGTTGCCACGCCCATACACAAGATGGCACCAATCAATGCCGGCACGGACAACGGCGTATGGGTCACAAACAGCATCCATACGATACCAGCCAGGGCAGCGGGTAAGGCAGTAATAATCACGAAGGGATCCATCCATGACTGAAAATTCACCACAATCAGCAGGTAAATAAACACAATAGCGGCAATCAAACCAAAAATCAAACCTTGATACGATACATTCATGGCCTGCACCTGGCCTCGCAACACCACCGTAGAACCTTTCGGCACATCCTTTGCTGTGGCATTAAGTACAGCTTGCACATCATGGGCGATGCCCCCCAAATCACGTTCTTCTGTGGTACCAAACAGATCGTAAACGGGTTGGACATTATAGTGCGAGACCACTGCATCAATCTGGTTACGCTCGATATTGGCAACATTACCCAGGATTTGTGGTACCGGAGACTTGCCTGACGGCATCGGCACATTCAGCAAATCATTCATGCTGTCAATGCGGTACTGCGGGGTTTGGATCACCAAAGGATAGGTCACGTGGTTTTTAGGATTTAACCAGAAATTCGGTGCTGTCTGAAAACTCCCTGATGCTGTCACCAACAGACTGGTCGCAATTTGCCGTTGCGTGATGCCCAATTCCTTGGCACGCACCCTGTCCACCACCACATGTAAATCCGGTTCGTTGGCGGCTTGCTGCATACGCAAATCAGCCAAACCAGGAATATTCCGCATTTTGTTCATTAATTCACGCGCATAAACCAAATTGGCTGCACGGTGAAAACCGATCACTTGCACATCCATCGGCGCAGGCATACCAAAGTTAAGAATCTGGCTGACAATGTCGGCGGGCAGGAATGAAAAGGTGACACCCGGAAAATCATGATTCAAATCACGCCGCAGCGACTCCACGTAACCGGCTGTGGGATGATGATTTTCATTCAGGCTGATCAGGATATCCGCATCCTGCGTACCCACCGGCGCCGAATTATTATAAGTCAAGTTAATACCGCTCACTGGCAAACCAATATTGTCCAGTATCGTCCCAATCTCCGATTTGGGGATTTTCGTACGAATTTCATTGTCGATTTCGTTCACGATGCGCGTCGTTTCCTCAATACGCGTACCGGTTTGAACTCGCACATGCAACTTGATTTGCCCCGCATCCACATCAGGAAAAAAGTTACGCCCCAGCCAGGGTACCAGCAAGAACGAAAGCAGCACAAAACCCATAAAACCCATAATAAAATTAGGTCGATTGGTCAGTGCCATCAGCAGAATATTTCGGTAGCCCTCACGGAATCCTGAAAATCCCTGTTCAAATTTGCGCTGAAAGATCACGAGTGGGTTTTTGGTTGGACTTTGCAAGTGAACCGCAGGCGCGCCGTGTTCTTCCTGCGCACTGTCAGCATGCGCATTTTCCCCATCACCCAGATGCACATGCGGTTTGAGCAGATAATTCGCCACCGTTGGCACCAGGGTACGCGACAGCAGGAAGGATGAGATCATCGCAAACACCACCGCTTCCGCCATGGGTTTAAACAAATACCCCGATACCCCGGGCAGAAAGAACATCGGGACGAACACGATACATATCGACAACAGCGACACAAACGCCGGGATCACAATTTGATTTGCGCCATCCATAATGGCGGCTTCTACCTGCTTGCCGTGTTCAAGGTGCCAGTTAATGTTCTCAATCGTCACGGTCGCATCGTCCACCAACATCCCCACCGCCAGCGCCAACCCACCTAACGTCATGATGTTGATGGTTTGCCCCATGGCAGACAACATCATGATGGCCGATAAAATTGCCAAAGGAATCGACAACATAATGATCACAGTAGAACGCCAGCTGCCCAAAAACAGCATGATCATCAATCCGGTGAGCAATGCCGCCGTCACGCCCTCACGAATCACACCATTAATGGAATCCTTCACAAAGGTTGATTGATCGCCAACCAGACCGATTTGCAACGCCTTGGGCAGGCCGGCCTTGATCAATGGCAGCATGTCTTTGACTTGTTGAATAATCGTCAGCGTCGAGGCATCACCGTTTTTCTGAATGGTGGTCAGCACCGAGTGACGTCCATCAATCCGCACCACGTTGGTCTGCGGCGCGAAGCTGTCATGCACATAGGCGACGTCGCGCACATAAATCGTTGTGCCATTAATTTGTTTCACCGGCATGTCATTTAACATGTCCACAGCTTGCGTACTCATGTTAAGCGTGACGTCGTATTCGAACGTACCAATTTTTTCTGTGCCTGCAGGCAACATCAAGTTCTGCACTGCCAGCGCCCCACTCACATCTGCCGGCGTCAGTCCTTTTTCACGCAAACGGTTGGGGTCCAGATCCACCATGATCTGACGGATTTTACCGCCATAAGGTGAGGTCACCGCAGCGCCTTCCACGTTCGCCAGATCGGGGCGAATAAAGTTATTGGACAAATCAAACAATTGATTGTCGAGCAGGGTCTTACTGGTGAGCGCCAGCTCAAGAATCGGCACACTGGAGGCGTTGTACACCAGAATCTGTGGCGGCGTGATACCGGGTGGCAATTGTTTCAACACGGTTTGTGAAATGGCAGTCACTTGACTCATCGCGCCATTGATATTCACCCCAGTATGAAAATAAATTTTCACCACTGCGACGCCGGCCAGCGATTGTGATTCGATGTGGTCAATGTCATTCACCGTACTCGACAGGTTACGCTCGTAGTAGGTGACGATACGATCCGACATGTCGTCTGGTGTAAAACCATTGTAGGTCCACACCACGCCAATGACAGGAATATTGATGTCCGGAAAAATATCCGTGCGCATGTTCAAATACGCGATCGGACCGAGAATAAAAATTAATATGGCCATCACCACAAAGGTGTAAGGCCGACTCAGGGCAACTCGAACTAACCACAACATAGGCACGACTTCCTTGCACAGAGATTTAAAGCAAGCGGCGCATAACAACTGCACACACCAAGTTGCCAGTACTTTAGCACATTAAGCCTACAGCACGCTGACAAACACCATTTCATTTTATTGCGAAAGCCACACATGATCGTGTTGTGGGGGCGCCCCTACAATGACGGGTGTTTTCATAAAAAAACCGCGCCTTGTGAGCGCGGTTTTCCGGTTGCAAAACCACTTATCCGATACGGGATCAGAATGGGTAGTAACGCAAGCTGGTCATCACCATGTTGTCTGACGTGGAGGGTGTAGGACCGTTACCCGCCAACTGGAAATCCGTCAAAGTGGTATGGGAATACTGCAAGCCCAATTTGGCTGCGCCGTAACTGCCCTTGTACGCTGACCACCACAAACCGATGGTTTCCTGTACGGATGTGTTCAACTGACCACAACCTGCACCAAGCTGCGCACCCGTTGCACAACCATTAAAACTGCTCACGGTTGTGACCCCATTGCCATAGCCCGTAAGACCGCCGCCTGCTGTCGCATAGGTCGAACCTTCGGCCACGTCTTCACCAATATCCAGATAGATGTCAAGTTTGGGATCAGCATGCCAGATGGCAGCGCCCAACACCGAGTAACCGTTCAGCAATTGCAGGTTGTTGCCGGCATCCACCGTGGCATCAGTCAGGCCGGTGGTGCCATAACGGCCCACGCCCTGACCATACAGACCACTCAGGTTAAAGTCCAGCGTCTTGGGTATGACCGGAATGATCATACCTGCGCCCACAGAATTACCCCAGACATTCTCCTGAGAGCCGTTTGCTCCAGTTGAAGTGCCAGCCTGATACTGAAAATTGCGCATTAAATCATACAATTCAAAATGACCAAAACCGGTTTCTGCCGCCACTTTCGCGATCACATCAGGGTACTTGTTGACCGAGTAAGCGGGTGTAAAGCCACCCGTCACATTCAACAAACCACCCGGAATTGCATTAAGTTGTGAGCCAACCCCTGGGGATTGCGCATTTTCAAGCGAAACCGCTGCCCAGTATTGCTTGTCCCAATCTTTGGTCACACGAATTTGCGCCTGACGTGCCCACACGAAACCGGGAACGTACTGTGCGTCAATGGTCAGCGGGGTAACTTCATTGCGTGGCGTGATACCCTGACTGTTCATAGTCGCTAAAGACCAGGTTTGACCGGCCAGCAAATGCCAACCTGTGTTCAACCAGTCAATGGTGCTGTACACATGTCGGGTACGCATGTTGAATGAGTTGCTTTCATTCGAGTTAGCCGTTGGTGCCCCACCCAGGAAGTCAGCCTCATAATAGGCGGACAACACAGTATTGGGGTCCACATCGCCCTGCGCCAGCAAATCGATGCGCGACTGACGGTCAGTCATGCGGAACTCAGACTGGTTGTAATAACTGTTGGTTGGCGCTGCACCAGTGGTCGGTGCAAAAGCGATCTTGCTGAACGGCGAATTGATGTCGGACTGCAAGCTGCTGGTGCGGTATGCATTTTCCTCTGCGGCAAAGCCACCCAAGGTAACATTCACACCACCAAACCTGACCGAATGAACATTGGCCTTGCCATTTTTATCGCCAATAGGCACCAAACCGCTCAACTGATCCACCTTCACCTGAGTCAGATCTTCTTTGGCCTGGGTTTGATCTACCTTGGCAGTGGTTTGATCCACCTTGGCCTGGGTTTGCTGGGTTTGGGTTTGCAAAGCTTCCAAACGCTGCTCCAAAGCATGAATCTCTTGTTGCATTTGCTGAACTTGAGCGCTGTTGTCGTCGGCCATCGCGGCAGGCGCCACGCTGGCGGCAAACACAGCCGCCACGACCAAACTCAATTTGGTACGCATAAATTGATGTTGAGACACAAAATTCCCCTTAAAAAATTACTCATAAAATACTCATAACGTGGGCAGGTGACACTTCCCACAGCTGCCGACGCGAAGTATAGTTTTTTAAGTTCCCAAAAACCCCTTTGTCACAAAAATTTCATAATTCGATTAGAAACAAACGGCTACTTCTTCACTCGTAAACCGTACTGGCTTGCAAATGAAATGACAGATGCCCGCAACAAAAAGATTTCGGACAAAATAATTCTTTTTCCCTGCGCTTTCGTGCACAATCCATGCTGTCCAGACCATCCGGGAAACAAGATGAACGCAGAAATTTTAGTCAATGTCACACCGCAAGAAACCCGTGTGGCCGTGATGCATCTGGGGGTGGTACAAGAGCTGCATATCGAGCGTAGCAGCCAGCGCGGTCTGGTAGGCAATATTTATTTTGGCAAAGTGTGCCGTGTACTGCCGGGATTGCAATCAGCATTTATCGACATTGGTTTAGAGCGTGCGGCATTTCTGCACGTTGCCGAAATCTGGGAAGAGCGGCAAAACAATGCTGAAGCACGGCCCATCGAACAAATTTTATTTGAAGGCCAGGGACTTTTGGTACAGGTCATCAAAGACCCCATCGGCAGCAAAGGCGCACGACTTTCGACGCAAATCAGTTTTGCCGGCCGTTTTTTGGTGTACCTGCCGGGTGACACTCATATCGGCATTTCACAAAAAATCGGCGACGAAGCCGACAGGGAACAGTTACGTCAAAAACTGCAATTACTGATCCCCCAGGGTGAGTCAGGCGGGTATATTGTGCGGACTTTAGCCGAAAAGGCTGAGACCGAAGAATTGCAAGCGGATATTGCCTACTTGCGACAGTTATGGGGCGACATCCAGCAACGCGCACGTATTGCCCCCCTGAAAACCCTGTTGTATCAGGATTTAAATTTGACTTTACGGGTGTTGCGCGATTTTGCCAACGGACAAACCAATCGAATTTGGATCGATTCGCGCGAGACTTACCAAAAAATGCTGGATTTTGCCCAGCATTACACACAAAACATAGTCAGCAAATTACAACTCTATGCGGCCGAGCGCCCTCTTTTCGACCTCAACGGCGTCGAAACTGAAATAGAACGCGCCTTAGCCCGCCGTGTAGACCTTAAATCAGGCGGTTACCTGATCTTTGATCAAACCGAAGCAATGACCACGGTCGATGTCAACACCGGTGGCTTTGTCGGAACACGAAATTTTGACGACACCGTGTTCAAAACCAACCTGGAAGCTGCACAGGCCATTGCCCGTCAACTGCGGCTACGTAACCTCGGCGGGATGATTATTGTTGATTTTATCGACATGGACAACCGCGACCACCAAAATGAAGTGTTACTGGAATTCAAAAAAGCGTTGATGCGCGATCCCACTCGCACTAATGTGCACGATTTTTCCCCTTTGGGCTTAATCGAAATGACGCGCAAACGCACACGCGAAAGCTTGGCACACGTGTTGTGCGAGCCCTGCCCAACCTGCAAAGGGCGGGGCGAAGTGAAAACTGCACAGACGGTGTGCTATGAGATCTTGCGCGAAATTGTACGCGAAGCGCGACAATATAATGCACGAGAATATCGTGTGCTGGCCTCGCAATCGGTCGTTGATTTATTTTTGGATGAAGAATCTCCGGGTTTGGCGGAACTGAGTGATTTTATTGGCAAATCCGTGTCTTTGCAGGTTGAAAGCCTATACACTCAAGAACAATATGACATTATTCTGCTTTAATCCCCCATCGCCAGCAGGTCGCCCAACTCTCCAGAACGCGCTGACGCTGCTGAAATCGCCCGTTTGATGGCTTCCGACACACCATCAGTTTGCATACTCAATAATGCCCGTTCAGTAGTCCCCCCCGGCGAAGTGACACGTTGACGCAACGTACCCACAGCTTCTGTGCTGCTGGCAGCCAGTTTCGCGGCACCCGCAAAAGTCTGCAAAGTCAATACCTGCGCTACATGAGTCGGTAACCCCAGTTCTATGGCGGCTTGCTGCATCGCCTCCATGAAATAAAACACATAGGCAGGTCCGCTGCCAGACACCGCCGTCACTGCATCCATCTGCGCTTCATTCTCTACCCAAAAAACGCTGCCTGTCGCCTGCATAATGCTTTCCGCCTGTTCACGCTGTGCAGCGGTCACCTGCTCACCTGCAAACATGCCCGTCACCCCAGCTCCCACCATCGCCGGCGTATTAGGCATGGCGCGCACCACAGATGCATAGGCATTTAACCACCTGGACAGCACATCCAGACGCACACCCGCAGCAATGGATAACACCAGTTGCCCGCTCAAACTGGGCGCCAGTTGTTGCGCCACCGCCCGGAGTTGTTGCGGTTTGACCGCCAAAACAATCACCTGCACACTCGCGAGGATTTCATCAGACCATGCAGGCATGACGCGTACTGACCATGTATCCGCCAGTTTGACTGCAGTGACAGCATTGCGTGCCACAACACTGATTTTTTCGGCCAAAACGCCTTGATTAATCAAGCCGGAAATTAAAGCGGTCGCCATATTACCGCCGCCAACAAACAAAATCTGCATCAGTCAGTTCCTTTGGGGTTCATTAACGAAGCACTGATTTATTCGTCATCCCCGCGAAGGCGGGGATCCAGTGCCCTGTTTTAGCCGGGTTCCCGCCTTCGCGGGAACGACGAGTTCGAATAAATCTAGTGTCTCCTTAACGAGCCCTAAACATTAAATTTAAATTCTTTTTCCAAACAAAGCACTACCTATTCTTACACAGGTCGAACCTTCCATAATTGCCGCTTCCAAATCGGCAGACATACCCATGGATAAGGTGTCCAATTGCACATTGGCATCATGCAAATCCGTACGACCTGCTTGCAATATTTCAAATTGCTGACGCAAGGCTTCCAATTGCTTCCGGAGCGCGGCAAACGGCGCCCGTTGCTGTGACCACGCCAAGCTGGCGCGCGGAATCGTCATCAAACCCCGTAAACGCAGATTCGGCAAGCGTGCAATTTGCTCTGCCAATTCCGGCAAAGCCGCGGGTGACACCCCGCTTTTACTCGACTCGGCATCCAGATTGACTTGCACACAAACATTTAAAAGCCCCCTCGCCAAAGGTCGCGCCTCGGATAGACGCTGCGCGACAACGAAGCGATCAACACTGTGCACCCAGTCGAATTGCGTTGCGATGGCTGTGGTTTTATTACGTTGTATTGGACCGATAAAGTGCCAAATCAAGGGTAAATCCTGCAAACTGGCGATTTTATCCAAAGCTTCCTGCACATAGTTTTCGCCAAAATTACGCTGTCCCTGCAAGGCCAGTTCCCTCACTCTTGCAGCAGAAACGGTTTTGCTGACCGCCAACAACGTGATCTGACTGGCATCGCGACCTGCCTGCCCGGCTGCCAGCTCAATTCTGTGCTGAACCGCTTGCAATATGCAATTCATTGTGGTCATAATACAAAAAAATAGAATGGAACTTTTATGGAAATCTCTGACCTGCTTGCATTTTCCGTCAAAAACAAAGCTTCAGACTTGCATTTATCAGCGGGGCTTCCGCCCATTATTCGTGTCAATGGTGATATTCGTCGCATTAATCTGCCCGAAATGAGCCATAAAGAAGTCCACGACATGATATATGACATCATGAACGAGGGTCAACGTAAAGTCTTTGAAGAAGCGCTGGAAGTCGATTTTTCATTTGAAATTCCTTCTCTGGCCCGATTTCGTGTCAATGCCTTCAATCAGAATCGCGGTGCCGGGGCCGTATTCCGTACCATTCCCAGCCAAATATTGTCCCTGGAAGAACTCGGCGCGCCGAAAATTTTCAAAGAGATTGCCAATCAACCTCGCGGCATCGTATTGGTCACCGGGCCAACCGGTTCAGGAAAATCAACCACCCTGGCCGCCATGATTGATTACATTAACGATACGGAGTTTGGTCACATTCTGACCGTCGAAGACCCGATAGAATTTGTGCACCAAAGCAAAAAGTGTCTGATTAACCAACGTGAAGTCGGCACACAAACCCACTCTTTCGCCAACGCATTGCGCTCGGCATTGCGCGAGGACCCTGATATTATTCTAATTGGTGAGATGCGCGATCTGGAAACGATACGCTTGGCCCTCACTGCCGCTGAAACCGGTCATCTGGTCTTTGGCACGCTGCATACCAGTTCGGCTGCCAAGACCATAGACCGTATTGTGGATGTGTTCCCGGCAGCCGAAAAAGAAATGGTCCGCTCCATGCTTTCCGAATCCATCCGGGCGGTGATTTCGCAAACACTGCTCAAAACGATGGATGGTAAAAGCCGGGTGGCCGCACATGAAATTATGATCGGCACACCAGCGATCCGCAACCTGATCCGTGAAAATAAAATTGCCCAAATGTACTCTTCGATCCAAACCGGACAAAACATAGGGATGCAGACGCTGGATCAATGTCTGCAAAATTTGGTTCAACGCAGGGTAATCAGCCAAAGCGAAGCCCGGTCTCGCGCAACCAACAAAGAAGCTTTCGCAGAATAATGGACGCACAACAAATTATCCATACACTGTTACAGTTAATGCGCACTCGTGGTGCATCAGACCTGTTTCTGACTGTCGGTTTTCCACCTGCCATCAAGATAGATGGCGCCATTTCACCGGTGAGCAATCAAAAGCTTTCCGCTGTTGATCTACGCGAACTCACACGGGTGACCATGAATGAAAAACAATGGCTCGATTTTGAACAGCAAAATGAAAGCAATTTTGCCATTTCGCTTAGCGGAATCGGGCGCTTTCGCGTAAATGCTTTTGTACAACGGGGAAGTTACGGTTTGGTTATACGCTCAATCACCCAGACTATTCCTAACTTTGAGCAACTTCAACTGCCGCCCGTTTTGAAAGAAGTGGCGATGGCCAAACGTGGGCTGGTCATTTTTGTCGGTGGCACGGGATCTGGTAAATCCACCTCATTGGCGGCCATGATTGATTATCGCAATGAGCACGCACAAGACCATATCATTACCGTTGAGGACCCCATTGAATACTTGCATGAGCACAAAAAATCCATCATTACCCAACGGGAAATTGGCATTGATACTGCCGACTGGTTCAGTGCGCTCAAAAATACCTTGCGCCAAGCACCGAATGTGATTTTAATTGGCGAAGTGCGTGACCGTGAAACCATGGAACATGCCTTAATGTTTGCGGAAACTGGGCACCTGTGCCTCACAACGCTACATGCCAACTCCACTAACCAGGCCATTGAACGTATTGTCAATTTCTTTCCCAAGGAAGCGCACCATCACCTGTTGGCGGACCTCTCTACCAATATACGCGCCTTCGTGTCGCAACGCCTAGTCCCTCACATCAGCGGTAGCGGACGCGTTGCGGCCATTGAGGTTCTGCTCCATTCGCCACTCATCGCCGATCTGATTGGTAAAGGGCAAGTCAGCGAAATCAAGGAATTGATGGGACGTTCACGTGAACTGGGTATGCAGACTTTTGATCAGTCCCTGTTTGATCTGGCCGAAAAAGGTTTGATTTCACTTGATGAAGCCTTGCTCAATGCTGATTCGGTCAACGATTTGCGCTTGCGATTCAAACTTGAAGGAAAAGCTTCACAAAATCGCGATGTATCATCGGGGATTCAACATCTGGATATTATCTGAGGACTTGTTACGCGGGTTATAAGGATCGCCCTTATGGTCGATGGCTAGTCAGTTGGGAAAGGGTGTGATCCCCTTTCCAGCTATACCATATATCACGCCAGCTCGCTCGAGCGTGGCGCGCCTGCCGCCCTGAAGGGCGGGGTCTAAACCAGCGAGATGTCAAGCGACGTACGCCACAAGGCATACACCTAAGACTCTGTTTTTTCTCGCCTTGCCGATCCGGCCACAATTTTGTATTCAAACAACCGACATTCTAATGCCCCGTTATATAAGGGTGTGCGGCGACTGGCGTTCAGCCGGATAAGTTTGGGCAAGGCCATGTCTGCAGACAAAATGTAGGCATTCCATCCTGCACACTGTCGTTTGAGCCAATCACCCAATCGCGGATAGAATTCAGCCAATTCACTTTCTTCACCGATACGCACCCCATAGGGGGGATTCGTTACAATAATACCTGACCTTGCTGGGGCCGGTATTTCCAGCACATTACCCTGTTTAAGCTCAATGACATTCCCCAAACCGGCCGCCAGCACATTGGCACGTGCATCATCCAGCATACTACCGAACATATCGCGACCATAAATTCCTTGTGGTGTCGGTGGCAATTGTGCCGCCTGCGCCGCTTGACGCAAATCTTGCCAGATTTTTTCCTGGAAACGGTACAGCCGTTCAAAACCAAAATTCCGTCCACTACCGGGCGCAATATGTAACGCCATCAACGCGGCCTCCATCAGGAGGGTGCCACTACCGCACATGGGATCAAAGAATGGGGTGCCAGGTTGCCAACCTGACAACATTACCATACCTGCTGCCAAATTCTCATTCAACGGCGCCAATCCCGCCTGTTTACGCAGACCACGTTTAAATAAGGCTTGCCCGGACGTATCCAGATAAATCGTACAAGTTTCCGCCGTCAAATAGGCGTGGATACGCACACCTGGATCGCGGGTGTCGATACTGGGCCGTTCACCAACCATTTCACGAAACCGGTCACACACCGCATCTTTAATCCGCAGAGTTACAAATTCCAGACTTTTCAAGGGCGCGCGTTGTGCGGTGACCTTGACCATTATCGTGTGATCTACCGAAAAAAAGGCAGGCCAATCCAGAGACAATGCGCCCTGATATACATCTTCCTCATCCTGATAATCGCCGCCGCCGATGCGCCACAACACACGACTCGCTAATCTGGCGTGCAAATTTACGCGGTAACACAGCTCAAATTCACCCGCAAAGCCGACCCCCCCTTGCGTGACAGCAATCTGTTGCGCGCCTTGTGTACGCAACTCTTCCGCCAGCAAAGCCTCCAGCCCTCGGGGACAGGTGGCAAAAAATTGTTCGAGCTTCTGATTCATAAATTCCCCGGCTTAAGCACAACCAACATCACAATGGCAAACAAGATCAATACTGGTATTTCATTGAACCACCGATAAAAAATATGGCTATGGGTGTTTTTATCTTGCGCAAACACATTCACCAAATGACCGCAATAAGCATGATAAGCCACCAACACAGCGACCAAAACCATTTTAATGTTGAGCCAGACACCAGAATACCCATACCCTAACCATAACCAACTGCCAAACACCACAGCCAAAATACCCAATGGGGTCATGAAACGGTATAATTTACGCTCCATCAATTTAAATTGTGCAATCGTAGTCGCATCACTGACCATGGCATGATTGACAAACAATCGGGGCAAATAAAACAAGCCTGCGAACCAGCTGATGACAAAGCTGATATGTAACGCTTTAATCCACAACACGCTATTTATTCCTTTTATGTTAAAAAACCTTGTACGCCACCCATGGCTAAAACGCTGGATGCCGAGCCCTGTCAACCTGTTATTAATGGGTGCGCTGGTCTACATCTGGTTTCATCCGCCTGCTTGGGTCAGTCATCCACAAAAACCGGCACCCAATATCCAGATACACATGGCTGATGGCCGCAGTATCCCTCTCGCCAGTTTGCGTGGACAAGTGGTATTGGTCAATTTCTGGGCAACGTGGTGCCCGTATTGTGTGCACGAATTGCCGCAAATCCAGACATTCTACCGCGATTGGCACACACGTGGCTTTACCGTATTGACGCTTTCTCTGGATGACAATCCACAAGTTGCTGCGGCCTACCTCCGCAAAGCGCATGATGATCTGCCTTTGGGTGTAGCAGATGAAGCCACGCAACGCGCATTCGGTGGCATCAGCAAGGTACCAAGCAGCTTCATTATCGATAGACAAGGCATCATTCGTGATGCCATCAGCGGCCAAGTGTATTATGGAAGACTGGTGGATCTGGTCAGTCCATTGCTGGCCGAACCAAATTCAAAAAACCTTTGATTCTCCACATTGCTGGGGCATGATACTTGTTGGCAAATCATTCCTGACTGGGCCAAACCAGAAAACGCCTTCCACAAATACTCGTCTACCGCACTTAATCGGAGGACTTCACACGCCGGGCCAAATCAGAATAGTCCTTGTCACCAATGATTTGTTGCACAATTTTTCCCTTCTCATCAATCAGAAAATCCGTGGGCGTCACGGTCACCCCTCCAAATGACTGCGCAATACGTCCATCCGTATCCACAACCACAGTAAAGGGCAAGTTTTGCTCGGCCACCAAGTGCCTGACCTGACTGACATCATCGTAATTCATTGCCACCGCCAGCAATTCAAATCCGGCGGGATGAAACTGACGATAAAACGCGGCTAATTTCGGCATCTCCTGTACGCAACCTGGACAACTGGTGGCCCAAAAATCCACCAACACCGGGTGTCCGTGCCACTGCGCCAGCGACACAGGCCGTCCTGTGATATCAATGGCCTGCAGAGAAGGTGCATTGGGTTTTTGTGTCAACCCCCAATACACCGCTGCGACAACGCTCACCAGTAGCAGCAACCCAACCCACTTCTTCATACCCCATTGCATGGTCATATTCCCCTAACTCTCGTCTTTTATCCGTTCCGTATTTTCGACGATTTCCAGCAAATTGTCATGCTAATTAGGGTTTGCCGGGAAGGTGACCTGTTTTCATGTGCGGAAAGATGCCCAGAAAGCGATCCAGCGCTCCCGTTGTGCTTGTAATTAGAATTTTAAACCTGCAGAAGAAGTCGATTAAAACAATAATTTGGGTAACCATATTTCTGTAACAGTTATTTATTTGCACACTTGCTGTTAAAATAATGCTTTACTATTGTTTGCGACCCTCCATGACCCGCTTGCGCGAAATTCCTTATAACTACACTTCATTTTCCGACCGCGAAATTGTTATTCGCTTATTGGGTGACGATGCGTGGGCAGTACTGAACCAGTTGCGTGACGAAAGGCGAACCGGTCGTTCTGCGCGCATGTTGTTTGAAGTGCTGGGCGATATTTGGGTGGTTTCACGCAACCCGTACTTACAAGATGATCTGCTGGCCAATTCCAAACGCTTGGCGGCATTGGTGCAAGCCTTGCATCACCGTATTGGTGCCATTGAGGAAAGGCGGCAAGACAACCCTTTGGTTGCTGAGGTACTTGAAGCCGCCCGTCGCGCGGTAAAAAATTTCGAGGCTGAATTTATCCATACCCGGCAGCTTCGGCACGATGTTCTGAAAAAACTGTCCTCACACACCCGGCGTGACAACATCCAGTTTGATGGTCTGGCCCGCGTTTCTCATGTTACCGATGCGACGGATTGGCGGGTAGAGTACCCCTTTGTCGTGCTAACACCCGATACAGAAGCTGAAATTGCCTATTTGGTACGGGAATGTATTGCACTGGGTTTAACCATTATTCCACGTGGGGGGGGCACAGGCTATACCGGCGGCGCGATACCGCTCGACAAGTTTTCCGTGGTCATCAACACTGAAAAATTAGATGCCCTGGATAGGGTGGTGCCATTGCATTTGCCCCAAAGCGAATTCACTTATCCCACCATCTTGTGTGGCGCTGGCGTGGTGACACAACGCGTCATGGAAGCAGCAGATGCGGCAGGTTTAGTCTTTGCGGTTGATCCGACCTCGGCTGACGCATCGTGCATCGGTGGCAATGTATCCATGAATGCAGGCGGTAAAAAAGCAGTATTGTGGGGCACTGCACTGGACAATTTGGTCTCATGGCGGATGGTTACCCCCGATGCTCAATGGCTGGAAGTCACCCGTTTGGATCACAACGTCGGCAAAATACACGACGCAGCAGTGGCGAAATTCGAAATTCGCCGTTATGCCATTGACGGCATCAGTGCGATAGGTGAACCTGAATTACTCACCATTCCGGGCGGGCATTTCCGTAAATCGGGTTTAGGCAAAGACGTCACCGATAAATTCTTGTCTGGCTTACCTGGTATACAAAAAGAAGGTTGTGACGGCATCATCACCTCGGCACGCTTTATTCTTCACCGCATGCCAGCACATATTCGTACCGTGTGTCTGGAATTTTACGGTCAGGTGCGCGATGCAGTACCTGCGATTGTTGAAATAAAGGATTACCTTGATGCTCACCCACTGGCCTTATTGGCGGGTTTGGAACACCTGGATTTTCGTTATGTACGCGCGGTAGGTTACGCGCCCAAAGCACAACGCGGGCAATTACCCAAAATGGTACTACTCGCTGATGTGGCTGCTGACGATGCCGTTGCGTGTGGTGAAGCCGCCTCACAGATTGTCCGTTTAGCCAATGCGCGGGGCGGCGAGGGTTTTATTGCCACCAGCCCTGACATGCGTAAAAAATTCTGGCTGGATCGCGCTCGAACTGCTGCCATCGCCGCACATACCAATGCTTTTAAAATCAATGAAGATGTGGTCATTCCTCTTAACCGTCTTGCGGATTATTCAGATGGCATTGAGCGCATTAACATTGAACTTTCTATCCGTAACAAACTGGCGTTGCTCACCGAATTACAAGCCTTTTTTTCGGGTGAACTGCCTTTGTCTACCCAGGCCGAAACGCTGATCGACCCAAATATGCTGGCTGAACGACGCCAGCTTGCACAGACCCTGCTGGCCCATACTCGTGAGCAATGGCAATCCCTGTTAGATCAACTGGACAGCGAAACGCCCCATGATCACAACATGGGATTGACCACAGTCTTTCAAGCACTGCAAAGCCACAGCTTACGCGTGTCCTGGAAACAGGAAGTCCGTGAAGCACTGATTCACATTTTCACCGGCCGCGAATTTCAGCTCATTATCGATCAATGCGATACGCTACACCAATCCGTCCTGCGCAGCCGGGTATTTGTCGCACTGCACATGCACGCTGGCGACGGCAACATTCACACCAATATCCCGGTTAATTCGGATAACTATGACATGCTGCAAACTGCCAATGCGGCAGTAGCCCGTATTATGCGCCTGGCGGAAAATTTGGGCGGCGTCATTTCCGGGGAACACGGCATTGGATTAACCAAGCTGGAATATCTGGACGATGCCGCAATAGCCAGCTTTGCCGCTTACAAACATCATGTTGATCCTAACGGACACTTTAACCGGGGAAAATTGTTGGCTGGAGCGGATTTACGTAACGCTTATACCCCCAGCTTTTCTTTGCTGGAAACCGAATCGCTGATTATGGAAAAATCGGAAATCGGCGAAATTGCCGATTCCATTAAAGACTGTCTGCGCTGCGGAAAATGCAAACCAGCCTGCAATACCCATGTGCCACGCGCCAATCTGCTGTATTCACCCCGCAACAAGATTTTAGCCACCTCTCTGCTTATTGAGGCATTTTTATACGAGGAACAGACCCGAAGAGGCGTTTCTTTGCAACATTTTGCCGAATTTAACGATGTAGCCGATCACTGTACGGTGTGTCACAAATGCCTTGCACCGTGTCCGGTAGATATTGATTTTGGCAATGTATCGATTGCCATGCGTAATTTCCTGCGCAAACAGGGCAAAAAACAATTTAACCCTGGCACTGCTGCGGGAATGTTTTTTTTAAATGCCACCGATCCGACCACCATTAAACTTGTTCGCACGGTAATGATTAAATGGAGCTATGCCGCACAACGCATCGCTTACCAATTGGCCAAACGACTCGGCCTGATCCGTCAACAGGTCAGCCACCCCCCCGCTACGCTTGGCCGCGCCCCCATCAAGGCGCAAATTATTCATTTTATTAACAAGCCGTTGCCTGCTAATGTGCCCAGCAAAACCAGTCGTGCTTTATTGGGTTTGGAAGACCAGCGCATCGTACCTGTTTTACGCAATCCAAACAAAACCACAGAAGACTCTGATGCCGTATTTTATTTTCCCGGCTGCGGATCTGAACGCCTGTTCTCCCAAATTGGCTTGGCCACCCAGGCCATGTTGTACCACCTGGGCACGCAAACCGTCTTGCCGCCGGGTTATTTGTGTTGCGGGTACCCGCAGACATCGAGCGGCGATGCAGAAAAAGGTGAGGCCATTATTACGGCCAACCGGGTATTATTCCACCGAATTGCCAACACACTCAATTATTTGGATATTAAAACGGTCATTGTTTCGTGCGGCACTTGTATGGACCAACTGCTGGATTACCAATTTGATAAAATTTTTCCCGGCTGTCGCCTGCTCGACATCCACGAATACTTGATGGAAAAAGGCTTGGCGCTCGATGGGGTCAGTGGCACACGTTACCTTTATCATGACCCTTGTCACACACCCATGAAAACACATGCCCCACAAACCGTGGTCAACACGCTAATGGGCACCGAAATCGCTCTCTCTGCACGCTGCTGTGGCGAATCAGGGACCTTTGCAGTCGCTCGGCCTGATATCGCTACCCAGGTTCGATTCCGAAAAGAAGAAGAAATTCGTGCGGCCACCGACATCATTCGCACAGGAGCAAGCGACCCTCAACAATCCGTTAAAATACTCACCTCATGCCCGTCTTGCCTGCAAGGCCTGTCTCGCTACGATGATGACAACAACACCCAGGCGGATTACATCGTGATAGAAATGGCCAAAAGCCTGTTAGGTGAACGCTGGATGGAGGACTATGTTGCGCAGGTGAATGAAGGTGGGATAGAGCGGGTATTGTTGTAAGACAAGTCAGCGGGATGCAGCACAAACGCGGCACCTATGACATGGACCAGTCGAAGTCGATGTCATTGCTGTGCAACATCCTCTTTATTCTGATGAATTGCAATTACCGCATCATGCATTGAAGGTGGTTACCCAATTGTTGAGCCAGCACATGCGCAGGTTGCCTGCCCGTTTCTACCAGCACATCGGCAATTTCACGGTACAGGGGATCTCTCTTGGCATGCAATTCGGCCAAACGCGCTTTCGGGTCATCAACTTGCAACAAAGGGCGGTTGACATCATTTCGTGTGCGTTGCCATAACTCTTCAACGGTACCACGCAAATACACCACGATACCATGCTGCGTCAACTGGGCCCGGTTACTGGGGCTCAACACCACACCCCCACCCGTCGCCAGTATGATTTTAGAATGCTTCACCAGATCAGCCACCACCTGTTCTTCTCGCAGCCGGAATCCTGACTCGCCTTCCAATTCAAAAATAGTGGGAATACTGACCCCGTTTCTGCGCACAAGCTCATGATCGGTGTCATAAAATGGCCATCGAAATTGACGTGACAACAATTTGCCCACAGTCGTCTTTCCCGATCCCATTAATCCTACCAGGATGACATTATTGGGTTTCAATTTTCTCGCCTCGTACGCATTGAGCAAGCATTCCTGATACGCATTATTGGGCAGCCCCACACTACCAGGAGAACAATCTACCTCAAAGTCATGTCGTCTTTCACAATATGTGGCGTAATAAACACCATCAGCTCAGTTTTATTATTGGTTTCCGAATTATCGCGAAACAGCGCCCCCAGGAAAGGAATATCACCCAGCAAAGGCACCTTGTCCTGTGTAGTTCTCTTGTCCTGGGTAAAAATCCCCCCCAATACGACAGTCTCACCATCCCTCATCCTTACCCTAGTTTTAACCCGTTTGGTATCTATCGGTGTGGCAATCACACCACCGCTACTGAATTGCGGTCCCTCAGCATCATCCTGCACTTCTATCGTTAAAATGACCGAATCATTGTTTAATATCTGGGGATTCACCAATAAACACAAAAATGCATCGCTAAAGGTAATGGTGGGGGGTGAAGTTGCTGTCCCTGGCGTCACATTCGGAATTTGTGTACCCTGTAATATCACCGCAGGCATCTGATTAGTGGTAATCACACGAGGGCTGGAGATAATTTTACCCACCCCATCTGTTTCCATCGCCTGCAACTCCAAATTCAGCAACCCACCAGTACCCAGGTTAAACAGGGAGAAACCTAATGCGGCAGCATTTCCTGCCACAGCGGGGGCAGGCAGATTCACTGCATAATTAGCACCTGTGGTTGCGCCTGCTGCAGTAGAGGCAGCAATGGTGCTGGGCGACTGCATATTCGAAAGATTGGTATTATTGGCATTGCCATATACACCCATGGTGTTATTCGCAGCAGCCACGCCGAGTTTCGCGCCCAAAGCCTTGCTAAAAGAATCATTGGCCACAACCACCCGTGCTTCAATCATTACCTGGCGCGCAGGAGTATCAATCAGTTTAAGCATCTGCGCCACCTGATCCTGCTTACTCAGAGTATCACTGACGATCAAGGTATTGGTTTGCATTTCAGAGGTCGCGGTACCCCGTGCGGACAAGATACGGTTCGGGTTGCTGGCGGTGCCCGCCCCGCTGACCGGTGCGGTCACCGCCGGGGCAGTTAAAGGTGCCGCGATTCCTTGAGCCTGGGCATCGCACGTAACGCCTTCCCCTGTATCACCCGGAAGTGCTGGCAAACCTAACAGCTCACGTGAAGCAGAATCCGCTTTTTTGTAATTGAGCTGATACTGGCGTACAACCAAAGGTTCCAGATTCTGGATGCTTTGTTCCGCTTCCAGTTCGGATTTTTCTTTGGCCAACAACTCATCCTTGGGCGCAACCCAAATCACATCACCAATTTGCCGCTTGTCCAACCCTTTACTTTCCAGAATGATGTCCAATGCTTGATCCCAAGGCACATCTTTCAACAGTAGCGTCAAATTTCCGGTGACGGTATCGCTGGTAATAATATTTTTTCCTGTAAAATCAGCAATAACTTGCAACACAGCCCGCACATCGGTATTTTGAAAATTTAACGACAACTTCTCACCCGTGTAAACACCCTTCGCCGCGGAAGCCAATTGCGCTTCACTCTTCTGGCGAACTTCCACAATGAATTTATTGTCAGTCTGGTAAGCAGAATAATCATATTCGCCTTTGGGATGAATGTTCATCACAACATTATCGCCCTGCTCCCTGGTATCGATAAACGTCACCGGCGTACCAAAATCCGTCACGTCCAGGCGGCGGCGCAAATTCGATGGCAACCCCGTTTTAATAAATTTAACCTGTAAACTGTCGCCCACTTTGTTAATATCAATGCCAGTTGAGCTGTCAGCGAGTGTGGCAATCACCTTCGCCTCACCTGTTGCGCCACGACGAAAATCCACATTTCGGATGGCGTGGCCACTCACAGTTGGTGCTGAATCAGCAAAATGCGTATTCATATTACTTACCACGGGGGTGTCATTTTCACGCAATGTAATCAATAAATGGTCACCATCAATTTGACTGTCATACTGGGCTGGGCGCAACAGATTTAACACAATGCGAGTGCGATCCCCTGCCTGAACCACATTGATGCTACGCAACATGACCTGATTCACCTCCACCAGATTTTTACCTGTTGCGTTAGTGGTATTCTGCAAATCCAGAGCGATTCGAGGCGGTTGATTTACGGTGAAACTGGCAGGAATAGCGCTCAGTTTATGGTTCAAACCTATCCTTACCACAAGATTTCCCTGACCCTGCGTGGAAAACTCAACATTAGACACTGCATTTGTTTCAGCATAAACCGGCTGCACTGCCAGCAAACCCAATGTAAGTAGTACCGTCAAAAGACGTAATCTTAATGTATTCATCATGGATACCATGCTGTATTTTCCTCTTATTTATCCTGCAAGGTCAGTGTAGTGTATCGTTCCAACCAGTTGCCGACGCCATCTTGCACAAACTCTTTTAATTTTACGTCATGGTCGGATATGGCGACTACTTTACCAAAGTCCGTCCCCAAATAATTGCCTACTTTTACAATATATACGGTGTTGTCGGGCGTTTTAATAATCGCATCCTGCTGCCCTTTCAAAGCGACCGCACCCACCATTTTCAGTTTATCGAGTGGGTACGATTCAAGCAACTGCCTGGCCCGATTCAAATCGGGGTGCAAGCCGCCATCGCCCAAACTGTAAGCCAATTTACGCGGCTTAAATGGGTCCTGCATGGCATCATCGTCATAAATAAAAGCCTGATAGGGTTTCACTTCCGGCAAAGGCGCAATCTTTGCATGAAACCGGCTTCCGGCAGTTTTAATAAACTGTTTCAAGTCATCCGGATTTTTGTCTGAACAACCGGCAAGCCACAACAAGGGCAAAAGTATCAGAATACGTCTCATCCTCCCCCCTTTTTAACCGATTTCTGGGCATCCAATTCATCTGAATTGAGATAGCGGTAAGTATCGATTTCAGCTTGCATACTGAGTTGCCCCCCTTCCTTGCTCCTTGTGATGTGGAGATCTCTCAATGTTGCAATCCGGGTCATTTGCGCCACATCGCTGGCGAATTTTCCGATATCGTGATAATCACCATTCATCTGAATTTGAATTGGAATTTCAACATAAAATCGCTGAACTCTTTCACTACCCGGTTTAATAAACTCAAAGTTAAGTCCGCGCTCCAACCCGGCTTGATTAATATCACTCAGGATGGCACCAATACTGGAATTAATCGGTAATTGGCTCAACATTGCCTGAAATGACTGTTTAACTTCTCCCAATTGCATTCGATATGCATCCAGATTGGCAGTTTGATTGGCTTTCTCGGTATATTGATTCTTGAGTGATAACTCGTCTTGCTTGGCCAGATTCAGTCCGGCAACCTCGTCTCGCCAAATAAACCAGTAACCAGCAAACAATGTCATCCCCAACACCACCACCAGCGCCGTCATTTTAATTGAATTGGGTGCATTAACTAATGCTTTTAAATCAAGTTCATTGAGTTTTTTGAGATCAACATTTAAATTCATGCCTCACCCCGCCTTTTTCGTGTTGATTTTACGTTCCGATTCAATTTTATTACTCGTGGTATTCACACGCAGACTAAATTCGTAAGCCTGCATATTTTGCACCGTAGCCGCCTTGATTTCTATCAACTCGGCATGCGTCAGCCAGGGCGATCCGTTTAAATTGTTCATCAGAGTAGAGACCCTCGCGCTGGATTGCGCAAACCCTTGCAAATTCACGGTATCCCCATGCTGATCGACTGATTCAAGATAAACACCATCGGGCATCAGCCGGACCAATTGATCCAGTAAATGCGCCGCATCTGACCGGTCTGTTTGCAAGGATTCCACCAGCTGTTTGTGAGCCAGCATTTCCTTGGTTTGTTGTTTTAAGTTCTTGATTTCACCAATTTTTTTGTCTAATTTGGCAATTTCGGCGGTTAAATAATCATTACGTGCATGTTGCGCGGATAAGCGCACTTTAATCCCCATGCTAACCAAAATAACCACCCCGACACCAACAAGCAATACCCCGCCCACCAGAACGAGGAATTGCCGTAAACGTGCGGCATAGCGAATTTCCCTGTAAGGAAGTAAATTCATGCGTATCATGGCGCGTCAAAACTCCTCATTGCCAAACCACAAGCCACCAATAATGCTGGCGCATCCATCTCCAGTTTTTTTAGCGCAATTTTCCCTGAAATTGCCATGCCGTCAAATGGATTGGCCCGCTGGGTACTCACCCCGGTTTTGGCTGACACTGCCTCTACCAATCCCGGCAGCACTGATGTTCCGCCAGCCAACAAAATATCATCCACTTTGACATAGGAAGTGGATGTCAAAAAAGTTTGCAACGCGCGATCGATTTGAATAATCAAGGTTTCCAAAAATGGTTGTAAAACCTCAACCGCATAGTTTTCCGGCAAATCAGCTTTACGCTTTAACTTTTCTGCCACATCAAAAGTAAGCGCATAGTGGCGCTGTATCTCCTGAGTCAGATTATTTCCGCCAAAAGACAGATCACGCACATAAACCTGAACATTGTCGACAAACACGATGACACGCATGGCGGCACCAATCACAATCAGTGCCACAACTTTCCCACGCCCACCATTCGGAACGAGGTGCAACATACCTTCATAAGCAGTTTGACTGGCATTGGCCTCGGTATCGATCACCAACACTTTCAAACCGGCTGCTTCCGCAACAGCAACACGGTCTTCTATTTTTTCTTTACGGCTTGCCACCAGCAAAACATCCACATGCTCATCCAGCGCCGCTGATGGGCCCAACACCTGGTAATCAAGATTCACTTCGTCCATCGCAAACGGAACGACTTCGCTGGCCTCTGCCTGGACCTGAAACTCGATTTCAGTTTCCGGCAAATTGTCCGGTAAAACGATTTTTTTACTGATCACCGATGCTGGGGGCAAGGCCATTGCCACATGCTGCAATCGCGTACCCAAGCGCGACCATGCCTGCTTGAACACCTCCGAGATTTCATTTATTTTGGTCAGGTTACCCTCAACCACCGCATCCTTGGGTAAATCCTCAATCACATATCCCTCAAGCCGGTACTTCCCTTCACCGACCCGACCCAATTCCACCAGCTTGACAGCTGTGGAACTGATGTCCACCCCCACCAAGGACGGCGTCTTAATATCAAATAGGTTGAATTGCAACTGACTTTCCTTTTTAATATATAGAGATAGATAAAAAAACCTATGCATTACAAGCAGATTAACAGCAAACTCAATGAAAGACAATACATAAAGACGGTTTTGTTTATTAACCAAAAAACAGGCACACCCGCTCATCCGGCAAAAATATGTATCGATATTTCATTGGCAACATCTCAATATATACCCAAGTTGGGGGCTGATTTTCAAACACGAAACGCCACATCTATTATTTCTACCAAAATTCCTTGCCAGAATAATAAAACCCTTCGCTTCAGGATGGGCTGGTATCGCCTTCTGATGAAAGCCGTCATTTACATGGCGTTCAGCATCATGGAACCTGCAGGGCATAACCCGGAAAGTGAACACAAACAAATACCGGAATTCGCACTGGATAACGCCGGGTTAACTGTCAGGCAACACGCAAAAGCGACCGCCCGGAAAGTCACGTCATACCAGGAAGAATACCGCACAGAGCGCAGCCAGAAGTACTATTTTTTTCATTATGTTAAGTCAGGTATCGCTGGCACGGGCACAGTTATATTGTGCAAAGGCACCGAATCGCCACTATAATACACGTCTTACCTTTTGTGCAATCATACGGAATCAACGCCATGCCCACTAACCGCTGGTTTACCGTTTTTTTTACTGCCATCACCAGTCTGGTTGTCCTGTTTATATCACTTACCGCACTGACTGTTGCGCTGATCTACCCCAAATTACCAGGAATGCAAACCCTCACTGACTACCGGCCCAAAGTACCCATGCGGGTCTACACCCTTGATGGCGCATTGATCGCCGAATTTGGTGAAGAACACCGGGCAGTCATCACGTTGGCACAAACGCCAAAAATATTGCAACAAGCCATCCTGGCGGCTGAAGATGACCGGTTTTATGAACACGGCGGCATCGATGCTATGGGTGTACTGCGCGCGGCGCTGACTAATCTGGTTTCCGGTGGTGCAAAAGAGGGGGCTTCCACAATCACAATGCAAGTGGCACGAAATTTCTTTCTGTCCAGCGAAAAAACCCTTACCCGCAAACTCAATGAAGCACTGCTCTCCATTAAAATAGAAAAGAATTTAACCAAAAATCAAATTTTAACCTTGTACATTAACCAAATTTATCTGGGGCAACGTGCATACGGTTTTGCCGCTGCGTCCCAGGCTTATTTTGGCAAACCTGTTGGTAAACTCACATTGGCTGAAGCCGCCATGCTGGCTGGCTTACCCAAAGCACCCTCCAAATACAATCCAGCGGTCAATTTACCCAGAGCATTGGAAAGACAACATTATGTTCTGCATCGCATGCTGGAATTGCAATACATTACCGAACCACAATATGAGTCGGCCATCAATCAAGTTTTGGTTGTACGCAAGACCCCAACAATTATCAATGCACTCAATGCAGACTATGTTGCAGAAATGATACGTCAGGCCATGTACGACCGCTATCAGGACGCGATCTACAGTAATGGGTTGAAAGTTTATACCACATTGCTTAAACGCGACCAGATCGCGGCTGACAACGCGCTCTGGTCCGGCGTAGAGGCATATGATCACAGGCATGGTTACCGTGGTGCGGAAAGCAGCATTGATCTGTCAAATATCACTGATTCAAATGAAGAAATAATTAATGCCTTACAAAATATTCCCGATGTTCATGACTTAATACCAGCGGTCGTGTTATCAGAAGACAATAAATTGGTTCGTGTTTATGCTAAAAATGTAGGGGTAATTAACATTACCGGCGATGGATTAAGCTTTGCGCAACGCGCATTGACCCATTCCGGCAAACAAATTATCGGGCAAAAAAACGCCTTGTACCCAGGGGCCATTATCCGTGTGCAACGCCGCACAGACGGGGCCTGGAACATTACACAACTACCCCAGGTAGAGGCCGCGCTGGTCTCGCTTGACCCCAAAACGGGTGCGATTCGCGCCCTGGTTGGTGGTTATGATTACGACCTGAACAAATTCAATCATGTCACCCAAGCCTGGCGTCAGCCCGGTTCGAGCTTTAAACCCTTTATCTATTCTGCCGCACTGGAAAAGGGCTTTACCCCAGCCACCCTGATCGAAGACACACCCGTTGATATTCCGGCAGATCAAACAGGCGGCGTGCTTTGGCAACCCAAAGATTATGAAAACACCTATAGCGGCACACTGGTCAGTATGCGCAACGCGCTGACCCATTCGCTTAATTTGCCTACCATTCGTATCCTGCAAACCATCACACCCGCTTATGCACAGGATTATGTCCAACGATTTGGGTTCGATGCGCAACATATTCCACCCTATCTCACCATGGGCTTGGGTGCCGGATCGGTCACCCCTTTACAGATGGCATCAGCCTATGCCGTTTTTGCCAATGGGGGTGAGCAAATTACCCCTTATATTATCGATCACATTACTGACCAAAATGGACAAATCATTTTGAGCGCATCGCCACAAGCACCCAAACAAGTGATCGATCCCCGGAACGCATTTATTATCACCAGCTTAATGGAGGATGTGGTAAGGCGCGGCACCGGCGCACGCGCCAGCGAACTGGGACGCAATGATTTGGCTGGAAAAACAGGCACGACCAACGATCAGAGGGATGCATGGTTTGCCGGTTTCCAGCCCAGTCTGGTCACGGTAGCATGGATAGGTTTTGATCAGCCCCGCAGTCTGGGTGGCGGCGAAACGGGTGCACAGGCCGCTTTGCCTATTTGGATGAAATTCATGGGCGAGGCACTAAAAGGCGTTCCTGACGCCACCATTAGCCCACCACAAGGCGTGGTCAGCATACCCGTCAATCCGCTCACCGGGTTACCCACAGAAACTGGGGAACAAGGCACACCAGAATATTTTTATCAGGAAGCGATACCCATGATGTCCGGCAAGACATCCTTTGAAAACCCCACCGCCACGCCATCCATACCAAATCCAGCAGGCTTGCCGCATTAAACGATGCCATGAAGCATGACAAAATTGATGAACAATTTTAATTCTGCCCGAAACCTCGCTGCCCAAGTGGCTGCGCAATGGATGTATGAACACGGCATCAATGACTTCGCGCTTGCAAAACGCAAAGCAGCTCGACAGCTGGGTATCATTGATGCGCATCAGTTACCTGATAACTCGGAAATAGAGGCAGCCATCCGCGAACGACTCGCTATTTTTCATGCTGAAAGCCACCCCAATATTCAGCTTGCCCTGCAAAATATTGCTTTGCGTACCATGCAAAATCTGGCGGAATTCAATCCTCACCTGACGGGAAGCGTCCTCAACGGCACCGCCGGACAGCATGCGGACATTCACATCGAATTATTCACCGACAGTGAAAAGGAAGTGGAAATGTATCTGCTCAACCAGAAAATACAATTCCAGCAAGCCCAAGCTTATTCTTCATCCAAAAATAAACGACTCGTGCCGGGTTACAGGCTATTTAACGAGACCAATGAAATTATACTGACAGTTTTGACACGTGAGGCTTTGCGCAACACTGGTCGCGTTATCGGCACCGGCATACCCAAACGTGTTTCGCTTAAACAACTGACCTTAATGCTGCGCGCCAGCGTCTCACAAACCAAGCCAGAGCCCCCAGACTTAAACCACAAGGCTGGGGGATGATATCCGGGTTAAATCAGTCTGTGGACAACCATTCAGCAACTTGCAGGGCGTAGTAAGTCAGTATCCCATCCGCTCCGGCGCGCTTGCACGCTAAAAGCGATTCCAGCACGCATTGACGTTCATCCAGCCACCCTTGTAACGCGGCGGCCTTGAGCATGGCATATTCACCACTCACCTGATACACAAAAGTAGGCAAAGAAAAACGGGATTTCACCCGATACACAATATCCAGATAGGGCAAACCGGGTTTAATCATCACCATGTCTGCACCTTCTTGCACATCCAGCGCCACTTCCCGTAACGCCTCATCCGCATTGGCCGGATCCATCTGGTAGGTTTCTTTACCGGACACGCCAAGCCGCTTTGCCGAACCCACTGCATCACGAAATGGCGCATAAAACGACGACGCATACTTCGCCGAATAAGCCAAAATTTTGGTGTGAATGAGACCGTGCTGGTCCAGTATATTGCGAATCGCGCCCACTCGTCCATCCATCATATCCGATGGTGCCACCACATCCGCACCGGCCTGGGCATGGCACAGCGCCTGTTGACATAACACGGCGATGGTTTCGTCATTCAACACATACCCCCCCCCATCCACCAAACCATCCTGCCCATGACTGGTATAGGGATCCAATGCCACATCGGTAATGATACCGAGTTGCGGCCAGGCTTGTTTCAAAGCACGCACCACACTTGGCACCAAACCATCCGGATTATATGCCTCTGCAGCATCCAGCGATTTAAGTTCCGGGTCTATGACTGGAAAGATCGCCAAAGCAGGAATACCCAAGGTTACGCAGCGAGCAGCCTCCTCAAGTAAAATATCCAGAGATTTACGCTCTACACCGGGCATAGAAGGCACAGACTCTGTGCGCCCCTGCCCTTCCAGTACAAATACCGGGTAGATTAAGTCGTTGACCGTCAATGTATTTTCCCGCATCAATCGACGACTAAAATCGTCACGTCGCATCCGCCGTAAACGCATTCCTGAAAAAATCGCACTTCCGCTCATTTTAATCCCTCATCGCTATACAACCCAACGCCCTTTAACCTGGAAACAGCAAATCAAAGCCAGTAATCCCGTTGCCAAAGCAACCATACCATAATGTTGTCCATTATCCGACCCGGAACACCGCCAATATTTAGCTCTGCATATTGAACCCAAATAAAAAAGAATATCCATGGAACTTAATTTCATCTTTGCTTCTCTACATCAGCAGATGACCTCTAGTCGTCTCCCGCTTCTCCTCCCTGAGCGGGTGTCCTGGCAGCAAGCCGGGGCGTTTGGACCTCGGTTTACTTCCCCTTAACCGAGGTCTTTTTTTTTGCCCAATGGCCTACCGGACTCAATTTTAAATCGGATCGTTGCCAGTCGCAAAAATTTCTGCGGTTTCTGTTGGTGCCAGCCAACGTGCCAACACAGCTTCCGCTTCTTCAACGCCTGTTTTTTTTGAACTGGAAAACAGCTGCACACTGAAGTGCGGCGACAATTCCAGTAATTCCGCACGCACAGCTCGCAAAGTCGACTGCGCAACCCCATTGCTCAGTTTATCGCTTTTAGTGAGCAAACAATGCACGGGCTTACCCGTTGGCAAAAACCACTCCAGCATCACCCGATCCAGCTCGGTCAATGGGCGACGTATGTCCATAATCAGAACCAAACCTCGCAAAGGAATGCGGTGCTGTAAATAATCACTGAGCAGTCCGCGCCAATGATCTTTAACCACTCCAGGTACGCGAGCATAACCATAACCGGGCAAATCGACCAGGAAGCGCTCATTGCCCAGGGCAAAATAATTAATATGCTGAGTTCGACCCGGCGTTTTACTGACAAAAGCCAGACGGGTTCTATTCGCCATTGTATTGATTGCACTTGATTTACCTGCATTGGACCGACCGGCAAATGCAATTTCAATCTGGCTCTCTTTAGGCAAATCACGCAAGTGATTTACCGTAATATAAAATTCTGCTGCTTGCATCAGATTCATGAAAAATGTATCCTAATAGGGTATTTGAATGCCACAGGCTGGCGTTAAGAACGAATCACAGGTAACATCTTATTTTTAAACATGTTTAAGGTATGAGGAGCTTACAATTGAAAAACACCCTGATGTTTGCATTACTCGCAACTCTTTTCACTTCACCATTTTCTCATGCTGAAGATGCCAACGGTGACCCAGCCAAAGCGCAGCAACTTGTTGCCAATGTTTGCTCCGCCTGTCACGGCGCGGATGGGAATAGCACCCAACCGGACAAACCCACCCTCGCTGGTCAGGGTAAAGAGTATATCATTAAGCAACTGACGGATTTCAAATCTGGCAAACGAGTGAATGCCATTATGAATGGAATGACTGCCAGCCTGACGCCCGATGACATCAAAAATCTGGCCGCTTACTTCTCTGAACAAATACCAAAGCCCGGCATTGCCAAAGACCCTGTGCTGGCAGCTGCCGGTGAAAAAATATACAAAGGCGGCGATGCAGGCAGTGGCGTTCCAGCATGCGCAGCTTGTCATGGCCCCACGGGTGCAGGCATCCCGGCTCAGTTTCCTCGTCTGGCTGGGCAACACAGTGAGTATGTCTACGCTCAGCTGAACAATTTCCGTTTGTTACAGCGCACCAACGATGGTGGGAAAATGATGGAAACCATCTCACAACGGTTAACAGACCAACAAATGAAAGCCGTTGCCGAATATGTTTCCGGGTTGCAATAAATTAAGCATTTTTGTTCAGACCGCGCGCAAGCGGTTTGAAGGAAAGCTTGGCTAATCTACTGGCTGAGGGCTCGTTAATGAATAACTGCGGCAACCCGTCGGCCTGTGACCGCTTTGGGCGCAATTATTCCTAACATCACGGGGGTGGCGCGAGCCGCCCTTTTTGTTTCAGGACATGCCACACACCACTATGACAAAGAACTCTAACCATCCCACGCGCGCAATCTATGAGCTGTTCAGCTCCATGCGTTTTGCCATTAGCCTTTTTTCGCTGTTGGCAATTGCTTCCGTCATAGGCACCGTGTTGAAACAAAACCAACCCTATGCGGATTACATCATCAAATTTGGTCAGTACTGGTTTACTGCTTTTAAATGGCTGGGCTTGTTTGATGTGTATCACACCTGGTGGTTTGTCACCATTCTGGCTTTTTTGGTCATCTCCACCAGCACATGTATTTACCGAAATTTGCCTGCCATGCTGCGCGACATGCGCAATTTCCGTGAACAAGCGACCGAACAATCACTCCGTCACTTTCATCATCAAGCAGAATTTTCTACCCAGGGCAATCCGCTTCCCTCGCTAAAGGAATACCTCACCCACCAGGGCTTTCAATACCGTGAACGTATACAAGGGGATTCGGTCTTGCTTGCCGGAAAAAAGGGGAGCTTTAATCGCCTTGGGTATATGTTTACCCACAGTGCCATCGTGATGATTTGCCTGGGCGGTTTAATTGATGGCAATCTTCCTTTGCAATTCGAGCAAGCTTTTGGCTTGAAGCACATCGAAACACGTGATATTCCAGTCAGTCAGGTACCAGCCATAAGCCGCCTGTCTGTCAATAACCTGTCATTCAGGGGCAATGTCACCCTCCCTGAAGGCAGCAGTGCTGATGTGGTCTTTTTGAATGTGGGTGACGGTTATCTGGTGCAAGAACTGCCGTTTCGCGTGGGTTTGAAAAAATTCCATATTGAACACTACTCTACAGGCCAACCTAAGGCCTTCGCCAGCGAAATTCAGGTGTTTGACAAAGGATCAAACCAACCCGTCATGACCCGCACCATTACTGTTAACCACCCCCTTATTTACAAAGGCATTGCCATTTACCAATCCAGTTTCGGTGATGGCGGCACTCATTTCAAATTAAAAGCCTGGGATTTATCAAAAAACCAGACCAGCTGGCTTCCTTTCGCTGGAAGCGTGCACGATCAATCCCCCCTGGACGTGGATGGTCAACACTTGAATGTGGAATTTGGTGATTTCCACCCCTTCAACATTCAAGATGCAGGCATGAGCACGCCCAGCAAGACGAGCTTTGGTGGCAATGCCGTCGCTGACCATAAAAACTTGCGTAACGAGGGACCAAGTTTTGAATACAAATTACGCACCCCTGATGGCCAAGCCAGGGAATACAGCAACTACATGTTGCCTATCTTAATCGATGGCCGCTGGTTCATGGTGTCTGGAATGCGCACCATGCCCAATCAACCTTACCACTATTTGCGCATGCCACTCGACCCACAATTCACGCTGGATGGGTTTATGCGTTTACGGGCTGCCATGTTAACTCCCAGCTTATATCCGGAAATTGCGAAACGTTTTGCGCAGAGCGTCTTGCCACACAACATCAACGCCCAACAACAATTGATACGCAGCACGATCAAAGAATTAACACTTTTTTCCAAAGATGGCTATTCAGGATTGTCTGACTTTATTGAACACAACATCCCTGCCAACCAACGTGATCAGGCAGCACAGGCCTATTTAAAAATTCTGGAACTTTCAGCATGGCAAGCCTATGTCATCACGCAAACTCAAGCTGGTCAAGCTTTACCAACAATGAATGATGCAACCGGCTGGTTTCTGCGTGACAGCCTCAATGCCATCAATGACTCGCTCTACTATGGCGCGCCCGTTTATTTGCAACTTTCCAGTTTTGATCAGGTCCAATCTTCCGGCTTGCAGTTGACACGTTCACCAGGCAAGAATATTGTGTTCTTCGGATCTTTTTTACTGGTTCTAGGCGTATTTACGATGTTTTTTGTGCAAGAACGGAGACTATGGCTATTACTCAAACCAGGCCACCTCCTGTTTGCCATGTCTGCCAACCGTGTTACTCTGGATTTTGAAACCGAATTTACCCAGCGGTGTGAGCACCTTGCTGACCTTATTAAGGAATTTTGAAATGTCTTCTGTCCACACATTGCCCCGTCCCAATTTTCTGGTTTCGCTAAGCATCATTGACTGGTTGTATACCGCGCTATTATGGTCGGGTGCGTTTTACGCATTCAATCAATACGGTCAGTACATGGACAGCTACGAAAAAAGTTTTTTGTTTGGTTTTGCTGCGATTTTTTCTGTGATGGGCTGGCTATGGAAACCTTTGCGAATTTTAATCGTCACCACTGGCGTAACCAGCTTGCTCGCCATCATTGATTACCATAGCGATTTGAGTCGCGCGCAACACGCTTTTTTCCTTAAGTATCTGTTTGCCAGTCAGTCGGCCATTATGTGGATGAGTACGCTGTTTGTGCTGGCCACCCTGACCTATTGGCTGGCCTTGGCCACACGCTCAAAATTTGCCGGTGTGGTCGCTAGCGGTCTGACATGGAGCGCGGTGGCAATGGGTATCATCGGCTTACTGGTACGCTGGTATGAATCTTATCTGATTAGCCCCGATGTCGGTCATATCCCCATTTCCAACCTGTATGAAGTGTTTGTACTGTTTTCCATCATTACCGCGTTGCTGTACCTCTATTACGAAGCGCGTTACGCCAACCGCACATTGGGTGCATTTGTGCTGCCGATCATCACCGCCGCCGTTGGATTTTTGCTCTGGTACGCCTTTGATCGCCACGCACAAAATATCCAGCCTTTGGTACCCGCATTACAATCCTACTGGATGAAATTACACGTACCCGCTAATTTTATTGGCTATGGCTCATTTTCACTTGCCGCAATGGTGGCTGTAGCGTGGTTGCTGGCAAGTCGCGGTATACTGGCTTCGCGCTTACCTTCCCTGGATGTGCTGGATGATCTCATGTACAAATCCATTTCCGTTGGATTCGGATTCTTCACCATCGCCACCATACTAGGCGCCCTGTGGGCGGCAGAAGCATGGGGAGGATATTGGTCTTGGGACCCCAAGGAAACTTGGGCTTTAATTGTTTGGCTTAACTATGCTGCATGGCTTCACATCAGGCTGGTAAAAGGTTTACGCGGCGCGTTTCTCGCCTGGTGGGCGGTGATTGGTTTGTTCGTCACCGTGTTTGCCTTCCTCGGTGTCAACATGTTCTTGTCCGGTTTGCATTCCTATGGCACGCTGTAGCCAATCCAAAATAGAAATGATCTCTGTACTGGTTTAGCCGTCAGTTCCTGACCCGGATTTTGCACCGCGCAACATCCGGGTTTGTTTTTGTCAAGATGCGTGAATGCTGACTCTGATTTTTTACAATCATGTCTTGCGTCATCGCTGCATGAATCAATTGACCTGAATGAATGCAAAGCCAGCGCTAAAAGCGCTCATCCAGCCAGTTCACCAAATACCCGATTCGCAGCAGTCAAAGTCAGTGCGATTTCCTGTTCACCATGTGCGCTGGACACGAACCCCGCCTCAAATGCAGAAGGAGCAAAATAGACCCCCTGCGCCAACATACCATGAAAAAATCGATTAAACATTTTCTGGTCGCTGGTCATCACTTCATCGAAATTTTGTGGCACTCCCGCACGGAAATACATCCCAAACATGCCACCCACTGACTGTGCAGAAAATGCAATGCCGTGTGCTTGCGCCTGGGCGCTCAAGCCTTCAACCAAACTGCGCGTTGCCGCACCCAAGCGTTCATAAAATCCGGGGACTTGTAATAATTGTAAAGTTGCCAGGCCCGCAGCAACTGCTACCGGATTTCCCGATAGCGTTCCAGCTTGATAAACCGGCCCCAACGGAGCAAGCAAACGCATGATGTCTTTTCTGCCCCCGAAGGCACCCACCGGCATACCGCCTCCAATCACCTTACCAAAAGTAGATAAATCAGGGGTGATGCCATAAAGTGCTTGCGCTCCCCCTAGCGCGACGCGAAATCCGGTCATTACTTCATCAAAAATGAGTACCGAACCATACTGGGTGCACAATTCGCGCAGGGTATTCAAAAAATCGGGTGTCGGTACAATCAGGTTCATATTGCCTACAACAGGCTCTATGATGACCGCAGCAATCTGCGACCCCATCTTTGCGAAAGTCTCTGCCAATTGTTGCGTATTATTATAATCCAGCACCACCGTTAACTCAGCCAGACACGACGGCACGCCTGCCGAATCGGGTTGTCCAAAGGTTAATGCGCCCGATCCTGCCTTAACCAGTAAAGAATCACCATGCCCATGATAACAACCGGCAAATTTCACAATATAATCACGCCTGGTATATCCTCGCGCCAATCGTAGCGCACTCATGGTAGCTTCCGTTCCTGAACTGGTCAGCCGCACCATTTCCAAACCAGGAATCAATTGTGACAATAGATCGGCGAGCGTCACCTCTGCTTCCGTGGGCGCTCCAAAACTCAAACCTCGGGATACAGCGTGCTGCACGGCAGCAATCACCTGCGGGTGGGCATGACCGAGTATCATCGGCCCCCAAGAACCAACGTAATCAATGTATTCCTGCCCGTCAACGTCCCACAATCGCGCCCCACTGGCACGTTCAAAAAAACGTGGGGTTCCTCCTACAGAACGAAATGCGCGCACTGGAGAATTGACGCCACCTGGAATATGTTGCTGTGCCCGTTCAAATAATACCTGACTTTTACTCATTTTTCTCTCACCAATCTTCCACTAATCTTCTGTTTCATCGACAAACAAATCTGCAAACTGCCTGGCAGCCTCTTCAACATCCTGACGGTCAAACAAAGCACCGATCACCGCTACCGCATCGGCACCGGCAGAAATCAGGTGATTCGCATTGCTCAGCGTTACCCCGCCTATCGCGACGATCGGCCGGTGAATCTGATAGGTCGCCTGGCGTAACAAAGACAATTCCGCCGGTGTGGCATTGGGCTTGGTCCCAGAAGAGAAAAACCGGCCAAAAGCCACGTAATCGGCACCAGCTTCTTGTGCCGCCAGGGCCAAATCCAAAGAGTGATAACAAGACACGCCTATGATACGGTCAGGACCCAAAATAATCCGCGCCTCACGTACCGTACCATCATCCCGCCCCAGATGCACCCCATCGGCACCAATCAAATCCGCCAGTCTCAGGCTATCATTCACAATAAAAGGGACATGATAACGGCGGCACAAGGTCATCAATACACTGGCTTGTTCGTGCTGCCGTGCCACATCCCCACTTTTATCCCTGTACTGCACCGTGCGAGCGCCACCGTTTAATACTGCAGTCACGGCAGCCAACAGTTGTGCCGTATTGTCCGTTTCCCTTGTAATGGCATACAAACCTGAAATCATTTCACGCCCCCCAGTCAGCCCAGTACAAACGATTGGGTATGAATTGCCCCATGCCAGGACGGAACCCTGCCCGCAAGCTTTCATAGGTAAATGCCTGTGCTTCATACACCCCCTCCACCACACTCATTTTTCGCGCGAGGGTTGCAGCAATGGCAGCAGCCAGTGTACACCCCGATCCATGATAACTTCCCGGCAAGCGGTTCCATGCATCTTGCCGTACCATCCCACCCTGGCCGTACAATGTATTAATCACTTGCGGAACAGGCTCATGCGTACCCGTCACCAGCACATATTCACAACCAGAGCCCAACAGTACCCCGGCACATTTTGCCAGATCATCGTCTTCATCACCTGGAGAAAATTCACGCACCAAATTGCGCAGCTCCAAAGTGTTGGGTGTTAAGACGGTTGTTTGTGGAATCAACAGATCTACAATCGCAGACAGCGTATCTTCGTCACTTAAATCATCTCCCCGACCAGAAGCCAGCACCGGATCAAACACCAGCGGCACATCAGGATAATCAGCGACAATTGAAGCGATCGCGGCGGCGGCGGCCATACTGCCCACCATTCCAACTTTAAAAGCAGCAACTGGAATATCTTCCAGTAAACAACGGGCCTGATCTGAAATCCAATCCGCATCCAGCGGCCAATAATTTTCAACACCAACTGTATCTTGTGCCGTAATCGCCGTTAACACAGATAAGGCCAAGCACCCCATACTGGTCAAAGTTAAAATATCGGCTTGTGCGCCCGCCCCACCAGTAGGATCTGAAGCCGCAAAAGTCAACACAACAGGAGGATGGTTCTGTGTCATAATAAATAACCGGGCCAAAAACAGGGCGTGGTGGACAAGATGTATCATTTTACCCGATAATCTAGGAACATTGATGTCAGCGGTTTACAACAGTTATATTTGCGTGCTGTGCGGGTACATCTATCATGAAGAAGAAGGTTGCCCGGAAGATGGCATTACACCCGGAACTCGCTGGGAAGACGTACCGATGAACTGGACTTGTCCAGAATGCGGCGCACGAAAAGAAGATTTTGAACGTATTGATTAACATGGCTATTGCATAACTTGTTGTAATACGTGTACGAAATTCAATGTCATCTTTTCAGATTGCACAGATAAAGTCACGCAAGCGTGCCGGATTCGTCCCGAAGAACGCGGTTACTGCGGGCGCACAGCCTGAACAAATCTCAAAGAACAGAATTTGAACAATGCTACAAACACATTGATAAACAGCAAAAGTAATTTCTGTACGCAAAATACTGGCAATGTTTTGTATGCCGACAGTAAGTAGCGTGACAATAAAACAATAAAACAATAAGTGATATTGGAGGCGACGTGACCGAAAACCAGAATCTAACCGAAGTCAGGGTAATGGTGATTGACGACAGCAACACCATACGCCGAAGTGCTGAAATTTTTCTCAAGCAATCGGGCTGTGAAATTATTTTAGCCGAAGATGGTTTCGACGCTCTGGCAAAGATTGCTGACAGCCACCCCAATATCATTTTTCTTGATATCATGATGCCGCGTCTGGATGGCTATCAGACCTGTGCACTTATTAAAAAAAATCCAAAATTCAGTCACATCCCCGTCATCATGCTATCGAGCAAAGATGGTTTGTTTGATAAGGCGCGGGGCCGAATGGTCGGTTCAAGCGAATACCTGACCAAACCATTTACCAAAGAGACCCTGCTGACTGTCGTGCGACGTTATGCCAAAATTTCAGAATCCGTATAATCAACCCAAAGGACCTAATCATGGCTGTCCAAACAATTCTTGTTGTTGATGACTCACCTACAGAACGTCATTTTTTGTCAACACTGCTCGTTAAACATGGTTATCGCGTTGAGTTGGCTGAGAATGGTAAAGATGGAATAGAAATGGCGCGGAAATTGCAGCCTGATTTAATCATCATGGATGTCATCATGCCGGATTTAAATGGTTTTCAGGCAACCCGCACGATTACAAAAGCAGAAGATACCAAACATATCCCTGTTATTTTATGCACCACCAAAGATCAGGAAACCGACAAAATATGGGGTTTTCGACAAGGCGCTGTCAACTACATCATTAAACCCGTTGATAAAGAAGCCTTATTGAAAATAATCCGTTCACTTTAATCCAGACAATCCAGCAGGATGCGAGATGATGGTGAGACAATTTGCAAGACAGTTTTTCGGATTGAGAAAACCCCATCACTATGGGTGTTAAACAAGCTGGGGAAATGGCTGCAAATCGAGCGCCAGCACGCGAACAGGCTCGCAGAGCCGCCTACTGGATTATTTGGATTTGAATGCATGACTCGCAAGGTACGCATCGATGTCTAAACACTTAAACCTGAGAGATTTCCAAACCAAACTCAGTTTACGAATACAAGAATCTACTGCACGCCCCTCGGTCAACAGTTTCCTGGCCGTTCAGGCAGGAAACCAAAACTGGTTGATCGGCTTAACTGACATCAGCGAGGTCATTGCACCCCTCCCCTGGGTTCCCGTGCCCTTCACCAAGTCATGGTTTCTGGGTGTCACCAATATACGGGGCAGACTCTATACCGTCGTTGACCTGTCCGCTTATGCGAAACTGGGGGAAACCCGCACCGACCCCAATAACCGGTTACTACTCACTCATCCGCATTTCTCAACCCAAGTCGCTTTATTGGTTGATCAGACATTGGGTTTACGCAACATCGATTCCATGCAAGCAACACAAAGTCCCACAGCATCGAACTGGGCCGGCAACTGTTATCTTGATGGCGACAACCAAATTTGGCAACAGATCGATTTAGCCAGCCTAATTTCAAGAGACGATTTTTTAACGATCAGTTCTACCCATTGATTTATTAAAATTTAAACAAGATTTGGAGATTCAGCATGGCATTCGAACCCACCGTATCCGATCACCCAAAAGAAAAAAACACCCTCGCCGGCAACACCATGATGTTCATGAACAAACTGAACAAGAATGCTCAAAAAGAAATTGCAATCATCCCATTTATTGGACATTTACCAGTCGAAAAACAAAAATTTTTGACCTTGACAACAGGTATAGCATTGTTCATTATTACCGGCCTGCTCATTATTCTTAGCAATGTACAATCCAACAATAAAGACCGTTACATCGCTACAAGCTTTGAAATGCAACTCTTGTTGCCCCAGATGAATTTGTCGGTACTGCAAGCAGGCACGGGTGATACCGACGCTTTTCCCCGATTGCAAACCGATACACTAAGCTTTGATAAAAATCTGAACACGCTTATTCACGGTGCCTTTGGTTTGCCTCCGTCGTCCAAAGCAATCCAGCCACAACTTGACGCGCTACAAAAACATTGGCAACCCATCAAAACACTCTATACACAAATCGCGCAAAATAAATCGATGTTACTTGGCAGTTACAACGAATTGACCAACCTCGACAGCCAAGTCAACATTCTGCAAACACAGGCTCAAGCCAGCGCAGAATCCATTGCAAATTCAGGCTCTGCAACACAAGCCGACCAGGCAAATCAATTGGTGACATTCACCCAACGAATCAAAAACGATCTTGCCAGCTTGAAACGCATGATTAACCAACCTGAACGCACGGAAACCGCAACGCCCCTTAACCCCGCTTCAGAATCAAAATCCGAACAGCCGGATGCATCCGCTCTGCGCCAACTCAACCAGGACGTTCAAGAATTCAACACGATACTGAATGGCTTGCTGCATGGCAACGCCACACTCAAAACACCTGGCGTATCAGAGTCGAATGCTTACGGTAAACTCATGGCTCTCAATAACAATTGGGCCGGGTTTAACAAAGCGTTAGCCACGTCCGACCAACACCTGAAACAAATATTGGCTTTTCGCCATGCTTACAGCATTATTTCTGCAAACAATGAGTTAAGTCATGACACCGACAAACTCACTTCTGCTTATGAACATTTAGGGCTGATGGGCAATATCTTTGCTGTGATCGCTGCATTATTGGGCCTGGCCAGTTTAATTATGTATGGTGCAATCGATGCCAATGAATCGCAACGACGAATACAGCAAAACGAAGTTGAAAACAAACGTAATCAACAGGCTATTTTGCGGCTTTTAAACGAATTGGGTGATCTGGCCGACGGCGATTTGACCACAAATGCCACAGTTTCAGAAGATTTGACCGGTGCCATTGCAGATTCCATCAATTACACCATTGATGAATTGCGAACGCTGGTTGGGGGTATTAACCATGCCACGGAGCAATTGACCTACACCACAGGAAAAACCCAAACCATTTCAGACGAATTGCTCACTGCAGCACAGCTTCAATCCCAAGAGATTAAAGACACCTCCTCCGCGATTATGGACATGACGCAATCCATTAATGAAGTCTCTCTCAGTGCTCACCAGTCCGCCCAAGTGGCCTCCCAATCATTGGAAGCTGCTGAAAAGGGTGCGCAGGCAGTAGAAAACTCCATCACGGGTATGAACAGTATTCGGGAAGACATTCAGGAAACCTCCAAACGAATTAAGCGTCTGGGCGAATCATCCCAAGAAATTGGTGAAATTGTGGAGCTGATTTCCGACATTACCGAACAAACCAACGTGCTGGCATTGAATGCCGCTATCCAGGCGGCAGCCGCCGGAGAAGCAGGAAGAGGATTCTCCGTGGTGGCTGAAGAGGTTCAACGACTTGCTGAACGTTCCGGCCAAGCCACGAAACAAATCGCTGCGATTGTCAAAACAATTCAGGCGGACACGCAAGACGCCGTTTCCGCCATGGAAACAAGTACCCAAGGTGTAGTGGAAGGCGCGCGCTTATCCGATGCCGCCGGTCAGGCGTTACGTGAAATTGAGCAGGTGTCGCGCAGTTTGGCCACACTGATCCAAAACATTTCATCGTCTACGGAACTACAGGCGATCACTGCTGGAAAAGTCACGCACGCCATGCAATCAATCCAGCATATTACCGAGCAAACCACCTCGCGCACGCAAGAAACCACTGCTTCGGTAGGAGAACTCTCCATATTGGCTTCTGATCTGAAAAACTCAGTTGCTGGTTTCAAATTGGCTTAGTAAACATTGTGCTGTCATCATAAAAATGACACCACTAAACGTTTGTTTTGGGGATGACGTGTACGGCGAACGGAATAGACCAACTGTCTTTTATAAGTTAAGTGTGGTAGCGATGACCACACATCAAATCGATGGACGACAACTCATTGTTGCGCAATGCAGCAATGTACCAAAAAATCAATTTTTAAAGAAGCCATATCGTCAATCATATCGGCTACAGGTACGCGCATGAGCACACTGACAGAATTCGATATCGCCCCGCTAAGCTGGATTAGAGAAGAAATTGATCATGCACTGACTCAGGTGAGGGAAGCAATTTCACAACAGAGCACCTCTCAAATCGGCCCTTCTGAACTGCGTTTGGCCAGGACTTACCTTCACCAAATCACGGGCGCACTGGAAATGGTGGGGCTGCGCGGGACGGCACTCGTCTGCCATGAAGCAGAAAATCTGGCGCAACGCCTTGAACAATCCCCCCAGGAAATCAATCCGGAACTGCTTGATGTCATCCGTATCACTGGCGAAACCATTGCACACTATCTGGATGATCTGCTGTCAGGTAAACCCAACATTGAACTGCAACTACTCCCGGTGTACCAACAGCTGCGCGAAGGACAAGGAATCACCCAAACACGGGACAGTGATTTATTTTTCCCTAATGTAGAAGCGCGTCCGATATTTCAAACGCGCACTGCAGATCTCACAAAAGAAACCCGTATTCGCCAATACAAAATGGCCCGCGCTCAATTTGAGCGTGGGTTGCTGGATTTTTTGCGCCAACAATCCGCTGAACAAGGTCTTGCCAACATGCGGGAAGCTGCCAGCATCATTGAATCAGCAATGGATTTACCCGCCACCCGCACATTCTGGTGGGGAGTGACTGCATTTATCGACAGCTTGATTACCCACTCCATCGAACCCGGTTTTGCTGTAAAGCAATTATGTGGACGTATTGACCTGCAACTTAAACGTCATATTCAGGGCTCCAACAAAATTGCTGAACGTCTCATGCGTGACATGCTTTATTTTATTGCAAACAGCCGCGATGGCAGCGAACGCATCATTGAGGTTAAAAATACCTTTGAGTTGTCCAGACTGTTACCCAAACAACTCTCCAAGGCAGAACTTGTATTGCACGAACAACTGGAATCCGGTTTGCAGCTGCTCCAGCAATCCGAAACAGCCTGGGATGCTTACCTTAGCGGCAATCATGACAGCTTGTCTGAATTCAAAACGCTCTTGCAGACCATACAAACGCTGGCACCCACAACACAACATAAAAACATTCATGCGCTCATCGCTGAATTGCATCAGGTCTTGAATGATTTGCCGGAAATTGCGGCACAGCGTCTTGAAACACTTTATCTTGAAATCACCACTATATTGTTTTTACTGGAAAACTATTTTGCGCATTACGAATCCGTTCAAGATGAAATGCGCGATCAGGCGGATTACTTAAAACAACGATTGCATGCTGCGGCGTACTCAGACATCGCCTTAACAGATATTAACGCAAGTCCGAACACCTCCATGCTTGATAGCATTGCGCGTCAAGCACAAGAAAAAGTACTCGTCGCCCAAATTGCTCAGGAAATCCAGGTCAATTTGGACAGGATCGAGGAATCACTGGATCATTTTTTCCGCTCACCCGATCAGGACAGACAAGTGCTTGATGGAGCGATCAAAGCAATCCATGAAATTTCAGGCGCATTGAGCATGATGCAGTGGGATCAGGCCAGCCAGGTACTTCAGGCCGGACAAAAGTTGATCGCAGAAATGGCCGACCCTACCCAAGTTATTGATGAAAAACAATTCCCTTTGGTTGCCGAAATCATCAGCGCGATTGGCCTGTATGTGGATGCCGAACGTTTCCAGCAAACGCAAGCGCTATCAGTTTTACATCCTATTCTAATACGGCTGGGCCTCGCTGAAGAAAAAGTCGCTGTATATCCGGCAAGCGAGCACATTGAAGATGACCTGGCTTCACTGAAAACCGAGCTGGCGCAGCAATTGGGCGATTTACAACAGCGCGAGATCAACGAGGAATTCAAACAGAAACTTACTGACACGCTTAAGAAAATCAAACAAGATGCCGATCTTGTGGGTGACCTGATACTCAAGTCACAAATGGAAGCTGCTTTGCAACAACTTGCCGACAATCCGGTGATTGAACGAATTACCGAACTATTAAGCCCTGTTTGCAATATGTCACTGAACACATCGGTCGACACGAGCACTCCGACTACAATGAGCTCAGAACAAATCAACACCGAGATTTTTGAAACTTTTCTTGAAGAAGCGAAAGAGGTGCTCTCAAGTATCAAAAATGAGCTGCAATATATTGAAAACTCAACAGAACAACAACACAAATTAAAAGAAATCCGCCGTGGCTTCCACACACTAAAAGGTGGTGGACGCATGGCTCACCTCAATGAACTGGGTGAGACAGCATGGGCCATCGAGCAATTACTTAACCAGTGGTTACAGCAAGCGCTAAACCCAACTGACGAATTGCTCAAACTGTTACAACAAGCAACGCTCTACATTTCAACCTGGATTGACTCGCTCAGCACTGGCGCGTTAATGGATAACAGTTATCATGACCTCATCGCACACGCTGATCAAATCCGAACAAGCATCGAAAACAAGCTGGCGCAACAACTGTGTTCAATACCTCCCCTGACAGAATTACCAGCACCGTCGTTCATCGACGCGCGTCCTGAGGACACGACTTTAATTCCCAGCACCACCGAAACGAATCAGGCCACAGAAATTGATGCCGAAATTCTGGAGGTTTTCCTCGAAGAAGCGAGCGAAGTTCTTTTCGACATTGCTCATCATCTGGAGCAGATTGAAAGCTCAACAGAGCAGCATCTCGAATTAAAAGAAATTCGTCGTGGTTTCCATACCATAAAAGGTAGCGGGCGCATGGTTCATCTGCATGAACTGGGTGAAACTGCCTGGGCCGTCGAACAACTACTTAACCAATGGTTACAACACACACTCAACCCAACGAACGAACTGCTCAAACTACTGCAACAAGCATCCCTGCATATCTCGACCTGGGTTGATTCACTGACCGCCGGAGAACCGATTTATGATGGCTACCAAAACATCATCGAACGTGCAAATCAACTGCGCGCCCAAATAGGCGATGAAGACAAAATTGAGATGCAAGAAATTTCAGTACCGATACCTGATACAGTAAGCATGACACCATGGGAAGATGATCAAAGTGTGGGCTTCATTGAGTTAGCGCTCACACAGCCGAACATCGTTCCCGATGTAGCATCTGTGCAAGAACAGACTGAAATTTCATCGGAAATCTCCTTGACCACTGCATCAGACAATGTGGATCTTCATGATGATGAAACAGAAAAACCCGCCCAGGAAACAGTACCCCATATCGACATTGACACACCCACAGCAGCACTTGAACCGGAGTCCGCCAATACTCTCATCCGCATTGGACTGAATGAACTCCCATTGTCCCTGTTTGAGATATACCAACATGAGACCAGCGAACTTTTACATACTTTGCGTCACCAATTTGAATTGTGCAGCACGGCTCCCTATCCACCCGTTTCTCCAGACTTTATGCGGGCGTCCCATACGCTGGCGGGCATTTCCCGCCTCACTGGATTTCATTCCGTAGGAGACCTTTCTTTCGCGGTAGAAACCTGGTTAACAGGCTTGCTCAATCACCAGCTACCCTTGCCAGAATACCGGCATGAGCTTGCCAAAGCATGTATTGAACGCTTAACAAGCATGCTAACGGAGATTAACAGTCACATTGAACCTGAACCTGCACCTGATTTGATTGAAGCCTTACAGCAAGCGCACTTCATCAATGAACAACATCAACCGGATTCCACGCAAGCGCCTCACTCGACCTCCGAACCAGAGTCAGAACCTCCTGCTCCAGTTTCTGACTCAGCCATCACGATTCAACCCGATGACTCAGCACACTCACTTTCCAGTCCCCTTTCTGTGGACGAATTCACGACCAGGGAACACTCAGCCGGGAAACGCACTGCTGAGAAATTGCAGACACATGAATCAACGCTGAAAACCTCATCAGCGAACAAAAAATCACTGTTAAAAGAAGAGCCTGTCCCGCTACCACATTCAAACCGGGCCGTCTTGACAGAGCCCGCAGCCCCCTTTACTGACGATGTGGATGAGCAATTATTGGCTGTCTTCCTGGAAGAAGCACTAGACCTGATGCCAGATATCGAACGCACATTACATGAATGGCAACGCACGCCCGGCAGTACTGCACCAAAATCACAACTTTTACGCCTGCTCCACACCCTGAAAGGCAGTGCGCGCATGGCTGGCGCCATGCATCTTGGCGACATGAGTCATGAATTTGAAGCCGACGTACTGTTTCACAGCGACAACAAACAAGCCAGTGTCAGTGATTTTGAAACCTTTGAAAATCACCTGGACCAAATCAACATTATTATTGAGCGATTGCGCCACCCTCATCCTTCTGTAATCACTCATCACGCAGCAGAAGCTGGCGACGATACAGATCATCCGTCAGAGGTCACTGCACATACCGCTGCGATCGCCAATAAAGAAGTTTTGGGGCAAACGCTGCGCATACCCTCCAGCACACTGGATCGCATTGTTAACGAAGTGGGTGAAATCAGTATTACCCGTTCCCGATTAGAGAGCACTTCCATCGCCTTGCGTGCCCACAATCAGGAGTTATTTGAAAATACAGAGCGGTTGCGTGCACAATTACGCGAACTGGATATTCAGGCAGAATCGCAAATGCAGTCCACCCTGTCGCTCATGCGCAATGAAGACGCCCAGTTTGATCCATTAGAATTTGATCGCTTTACCCGCCTGCAAGAACTCACCCGGATGATTACGGAAAGCGTCAATGACATTCAGACCGTACAACAAAACGTGCTTGTCAGTCTGAATGAAGCCGATGCCGCCATGACCCAACAGGGCCGCTTGTCCAAGAGTGTACAACAAACATTGATGCATATCCGTATGGTGCCACTGTCCAGTCTGGCAGATCGACTTCATCGGACCGTCCGCGTCGCTGGTAAAGATCTGGGTAAAAAAGTCAGTTTGCAACTCACAGGCAAACAAATCGAATTCGATGGAAATATGCTCAACAAACTGGTTGCCCCGTTAGAACATTTGTTGCGTAATGCTGTTGCGCACGGCATAGAATTACCTGAACAACGCTTATCAGCCAACAAATCCGAATATGGGGAAATTGTTTTGACGGCAAAACAATCCAGCAATGAAATGGTGATTACGGTGCGTGATGATGGCCGTGGTCTTGATTTTGAAGCCATTCGTAGCCAAGCCTTAAAAAATGGATTGATTCAAACCAATGACCAGCTTTCGGAAGATGACCTGGCACAGATCATCTTCACTAGTGGGTTTTCCACTACGGAAAATGTCAGTACTTTGTCTGGACGGGGCGTAGGGATGGACGTCGTCAAGAACGAAATTACCCGAATGGGTGGAAGGATAGAATTACACTCCACACCAGAAGGCTTACTCACTACGCTTTACCTGCCCTTAATTCTTGCTGTCACGCAAGCCGTGTTGGTCACCGTGAACGAGCGCACCTATGCGATTGATTCGTCCATCATTGATCAGGTACAAGTGTACAAACCGGAAGCGCTCAAAACGCAACTGGAACAAGGGGAGATCACTTGGCTGGAGAATACTTATCCCTTGTTTTATCTGCCTCAGTTGCTTGAAGACTCGCAATCACAACCCTTGCAGCAACCGCGATCCTCCGTACTGCTGCTGCGTAACGGAAATAACCGTGTCGCCATTCTGGTTGACAGCATGACGCGCAATCAAGAAATTGTGGTCAAAAACATTGGTTCACAATTGACTTCTGTTCCCGGCATTGCCGGGGCTACGGTGCTGGGCAATGGCCAGGTAGTATTGATTCTTAATCCGGTTCAGCTTGTGCAACAAGCTGGCATCCCGTCTGCCCCTCTGGTTGGCAATGCGCCATCGCTGCGTCGCACCATCATGGTCGTGGATGATTCCCTGACTGTACGTAAAATCACCAGCCGCCTGCTGCAACGTGAGGGTTATGATGTGGTCACAGCCAAAGATGGCCTTGACGCACTTCAAATGTTGCAACAACACAAACCTGATTTAATGTTACTGGACATCGAAATGCCACGCATGGATGGCTTCGAATTGACAAAAGTCATGCGCAGCGATGAGCATATGGTCAATATCCCCATCATCATGATTACCTCACGCACGGCCACTAAACACCGCGAGCTTGCAGCCAGTCTCGGTGTCAACGCGTATATGGGAAAACCGTTTCAGGAGGATAGCCTGTTGGCAAAAATTGCAGAGCTCATCAAAACCACGAATTCTGAATTAACATAAACCCGTGTGCCTGACCAGGGAAGAGAGCGAAAATTGTGCCGAAAAACACAGCTTGGGTAATGAAACCTAACCCACACAGGCTCAAGCAGGTCCGGGTTAAGTGACGGATTCTGTTTTGGCACATCGTAGCGCACTCACCCCCGGGTGAAAGGTAAAACAGAGAAAGCGTACTCTGATTTTACAATGTTACCTTAATAAACAAGCGGTCAACTGCCGTTTCAGGTTTAACCCACAGACCAGTCAACCAGACCACTCCATGCAGTCGCCAACACGACAAAACCAAACACAATGCGATACCATGCAAACGCGGTAAAGTCATGGTGGCTGATGTAGCGAAGTAATGCACGTACAGCAAACAAAGCGCTGATGAAGGCGGTTACAAAACCCACTGCAAACACCAACATATTTCCATGTGAATGAATAAAAAGGCTTCTATTCTTGTAAATTTCATAACCTGTGGCGGCAAACAAAGTAGGAATTGCCAAAAAGAAAGAAAACTCGGTGGCCGCCTGCCGTGACAAACCCAGTAACATGCCGCCAATAATCGTGGAACCCGAACGTGAAGTTCCTGGAATCAGGGCCAAAGTCTGCGCAAACCCAACCATCAAGGCATCGTGCCAACGCATATCTTCGACGCGATTCACCCTGACCGTATGTTGCCGTTTTTCCGCCCACAATATCACAAATGCCCCCAGGATAAAGGCAGAAGCAACAGGAACTGGGCTAAACAGATATTGCTTAATTTTGTGTGCGAACAACAAACCCAATACCGCTGCGGGCACAAATGCCACTAACAGATTAAAAACAAAACGATTCGCGTCAGGCCGCCCTAATCTCCCCGCAACATGCAACAAACGTATTCTATACTCCCAACATACCGCAAGAATTGCTCCAGCCTGGATAATAATTTCGAAAGCTTTTCCCCGCTCATCATTAAAATGAAGCAAATCACCCGCTAAAATCAAATGGCCTGTACTGGATATTGGTAAAAATTCGGTCAAACCTTCAACGATCCCCAATATCAATGCTTTAAACAATACGACTAAATCCATGTAACACCCTTCTTGTTCAATAATTAGCACTCAAAATATATCTCATGAAATAGCCGAGCGGTAGCGGGGAAGGGTCATTGTTCAATGTCACAAGCACAGCTCTGAGCAGGTGAAAAGCACCAGCACCAAAACACACTCATTGAGCTGTTCCCAACAGGTTGACTTACCCATCGTACGAAGACCATTCAAGACTCATTTAAGAGCGTTGATAAATTTCCGCTCCCATTTTCACAAACTCAACCGCCTTGGCCTGCATGCCTGATTCCAGCGCCTGTTCATTGTTAATACCCAGTTTGGCCGCATACTCACGCACGTCCTGGGTGATTTTCATCGAACAGAAATGCGGCCCGCACATGGAACAAAAATGTGCCAGCTTGGCCGATTCTTTCGGTAGAGTTTCATCATGAAAAGCACGCGCTTTGTCAGGGTCCAGGCCAAGGTTGAACTGATCTTCCCAGCGAAATTCAAATCGCGCCTTGGACAGGGCATTGTCACGAATCTGCGCACCGGGATGCCCTTTAGCCAAATCCGCCGCATGGGCCGCCAGTTTATAGGTAATAATGCCATCCTTGACATCGTCTTTATCTGGCAAACCCAAATGTTCCTTGGGCGTGACATAACACAGCATGGCCGTACCATACCAACCAATTTGCGCCGCGCCAATGGCGCTGGTAATGTGATCGTAACCGGGTGCAATGTCCGTGGTTAACGGTCCCAAGGTGTAAAAAGGCGCTTCATAACACCACTCCAGTTGCAAATCCATATTCTCTTTAATCAAATTCATCGGAACATGCCCGGGACCTTCAATCATGACCTGGCAATCATGTTGCCATGCAATTTGGGTTAACTCGCCCAATGTTTTCAATTCAGCCAGCTGCGCTTCATCATTGGCATCATAGATCGAACCCGGACGCAGGCCGTCACCCAGACTAAAGCTCACATCATAGGCCTTCATGATGGCGCAAATGTCTTCAAAATGGGTATAGAGAAAACTTTCTTTGTGATGCGCCAGACACCATTTCGCCATAATGGATCCCCCACGCGAAACAATGCCAGTCATTCTGTTTGCCGTCATCGGCACATAGGCCAATCGCACACCAGCATGAATAGTGAAATAATCTACCCCCTGCTCGGCCTGTTCAATCAAGGTATCACGAAATATCTCCCAAGTCAGTGCTTCAGCACGACCATCGACCTTTTCCAGTGCCTGATAGATCGGCACGGTACCAATGGGCACAGGTGAATTACGGATAATCCACTCCCGTGTTTCGTGAATATGCTTGCCTGTTGATAAATCCATGACGGTATCAGCACCCCAGCGCGTCGCCCAGGTCATTTTTTCGACTTCTTCCTGAATGGATGAGCCTAATGCTGAATTACCAATATTTGCATTAATTTTCACCAGAAAATTTCGTCCAATAATCATTGGTTCTGCTTCAGGGTGATTAATATTGGCTGGAATAATCGCCCGTCCACGCGCAATCTCATCCCGCACAAATTCTGCCGTCACTGTTTTGGGCAGCGATGCGCCATAAGCCTGTCCAGCATGTTGTCTGCTCATCAAATCAAACAGACGTTGCCCGGTCGGGCCACTGGCCTTTAGTGATGCCAAATATTCATCTCGCTGCAAATTTTCCCGAATCGCGACATACTCCATCTCGGGCGTGATCACACCCGCCCGCGCGTAGTGCATTTGCGTCACATTCTGACCGGGTTTGGCACACCGGATTTGCCGTGCCAAACCCGGAAAACGCAAATCATCCAGACGGTGGTCTTCCAAGCGTTCACGACCATATGCAGAGCTCAACTGACCATGGCTTTCGGTATCGCCACGTTCAGCTATCCATGCGGAACGCACCGATTCCAGGCCCTTCTGAATATCTATTTTTGCATCCGGGTCCGTATAGGGTCCCGAACAATCATAAACATATACCGGCGGATTGGTCTCAGCGCCCATTTCTGCTGAAGTATCCGCCTGATGCACTTGACGCATCGGCACACGCAAATCATCACGGCTACCTTGAATGTATACTTTATTTGAATTTTGAAAAGCTTGCACAGCAAGGGCGTCAACATGCGCCGTGGCAGCAGAAAAATCTGGTTGATGACTCATTTATTTAGAACTCCCATTAAAAAGTTAATCGTAGGGAGCACTGGCGGCTTTCCTACAGCGGCATGATCCGCATCAGGTTCAAAGGGTATGATCTCGCCCTGCTTTAACCTAAACAATCCATTAGAAGACTCAACGAGCCTAATGGATTATTCGGGTTTAATTTAAGCAGAGACCCCTAGCACAGGTGCCAAAATATCGGATTTATGGAATAATCGCAAGTGGTAGTTAACCACAGGTCACGCCATGAATATCGAACATACCCGTTTCAACATGATTGCACAACAAATACGTCCTTGGGATGTATCTAACCAAAAGGTTTTGGCCTTACTGGATAAAGTAAAACGCGAAGAATACGTACCAAGCGCCCTGCGTAGTCTGGCTTTTGTTGACATGGAAACACCGATTGGTCATGGCGAATTCATGATGGCTCCAAAAATGGAAGCCCGGATTCTTCAGGAGCTGGACATCCAGCCCAATGATCTCATACTGGAAATCGGCACAGGCAGTGGCTACCTCACCGCATTACTTGCCGCATTGGGTCAACATGTGACCAGTGTCGACATTATCCCTGAATTTACCACCCAGGCACGTGCCAAGCTGTTGGCTCATCATATTGCCAATGTCTCACTGGAAACCGGTGATGCCGCATTAGACTGGCCTTCACACAACGCCTATGACGTGATCGTCTTAACTGGATCCACGCCCATTTTGCCGCAAAGCTTGCTTAACCTCCTGTCCCTGCAAGGACGCCTGTTCGCTGTCACTGGCGATGCCCCGGCGATGACCGCACAATGTATTACCCGCGTGGACAGCAAAAATTGGGTGACTCGCAATTTATTTGAAACGGTGATTAAGCCGTTGCAACATGCCGCACAACCTGAGCGATTTGTTTTTTAGCCCAGATTTACACTGACTCTTGTATTAAGCGTGCAGCCGCATACCGTTTACACATTATCCTCAGCAAGGGCGTTCCGACGTCCGATATCAGCAATATGAAATGCATACCCCCCTTTGCGCCGGTCTTCAAAATATTGGCGCAAGGTGTGTTCCACTGCCAGGAAAGCAATCTCCCCCCAAGGGATTTCAGCTTCTGTAAATAATTTCACTTCCAGACTTTCAAAACCAGGTGAAAAATTTAAATTGAGCAAACGTGCCCGAAATATTAGATACACTTGATGAATATGTGGAAGGTTGCATAAAGTGAACAACTCCAAAATTTCTACCTGCGCGCCAGCTTCTTCTTCCGTTTCGCGTAAAGCACCCTGCAAGGTGCTTTCATTGTTTTCCATAAACCCTGCAGGCAATGTCCATTTGCCATACTGTGGCGCTATCGCACGGCGGCACAGCAACACTTTGTCTTCCCATTCAGGCAAAGTACCCACCACCATTTTTGGATTTTGATAATGGACAACCTGGCATACTGTGCAAACATCACGTAAACGGTTATCACCTTCCGGTACGATTTGAACCACCGTACTGCCACATTCACCACAAAACTTCATGTTAGCGACTCCAATGAGTTGGGCTCACCTCTAAAAATGAACAGGAAAACATCACGAGGCATACAAAGCACCAAAACCTGAAAACGGAGTTTCAGCGTTGGGCTCAAAATCTATAGCGCATGATACGCGGATAAACCGTCATACGGTTACACTGCGCCCGAGGTGTCTTCTGTTAATCAATTTTCGCTGTCCTGGTGACGCATTAAACGTCGCGGAACAGCCAGACCCTCAGCCGTACGCTCCACCAAACCCGCAAACTTGTCCCCATCGTATGCACGACATATTCCTGTCACAGACGTGGCTAAAGTCGTCATAAACTGGCGTCCATATGACAAAGCCTGAACACCTGCCGCATCAATATCCAGTTTTGGCAAATGTGCTACCAGAACATCCATTGGCAACAGCAATGGGTCGCGCTCTGCCAGCGTCAATGTTTCCAGCATAGCCAAATCTACCGCATCCTCTAACTGAAAACCACCACTGCTTAAACGGGTTAAACCGGTCAAATGCGCGCCACCACAACCTAACCTGATTCCGATATCTTCGGCAAGTGTGCGGATATACGTCCCCGCACTACACCGCACCTCAATCTCAAGCTGAGGGCTGTCAAATTGCAGTACCCGTATGCTGCGTATATGCACTTTTCTGGGTTGACGTACAATTTCTTCACCGGCACGTGCGTACGCATACAATGGTTTTCCTTGTACCTTCAAGGCAGAATACATGGGTGGAACCTGCATGATCTCGCCGACAAAAGCAGCCATCACTTCATCAATGAAGCTGACATTAACGGAGACTGGCGAACTGTGCAACACGTCACCTTCAACGTCTCCCGTCGTCGTCGTGACCCCCAAACAAATTTGTGCACGATACCCCTTATCCGCTTCCAGCTGGTAAGCAGAGAATTTGGTTGCTTCGCCGAGACACACTGGCAGCAATCCTTCGGCCAGGGGATCAAGCGTACCCGTATGTCCTGCTTTCTCAGCCTGGAACAGACGTTTAACCGCTTGTAGCACAGCATTAGAAGTAAAACCGCGCGGTTTATTCAACAAGAGAACGCCATGAATCGGGCGTTTGGGACGTTTGATTTGCGCTTCAGGTCTCATCTTCAGATGAGGAACCTGGTTGTTGCGCCATGGCTTCGTCAATTAAATTTGACATATAGGCCCCACGAGCGACTGAGGTGTCATACACGAAGTTCAGCTGGGGCACCAGGCGCAAGCGCATACGAGGCCCAAGTTGAGAACGAATGTAACCCGCGGCACGATTGAGCAATGTCATGGTTTGTACGGCCTCATGCTGGGGGTTAAGCACTGTGAAATAAATTTTTGCAGATTCAAGATCTCGCGTGAGGACCACTTCTGTGACCGTCACCATCCCCACACGGGGATCATTGACGTCAGTACGCAGAATATCAGCCACTTCACGTTGCAGTTGTTCCGCAACACGTTGCGAACGGGGATAATCTCTGGCCATAGTTTACCCTTTTGCCTTGCTGGTTTAAAACTCCGGCCTTTAGGCCGACAGAAACGCCGAACCCGCCCACAGGGAAAAGTTCAAAAGGCGCGGTGAGGAATGGGAATACCCCCTCACTCAACGGTCACCAAACCGAAGGCCGGTGGCCTTATTGCTGCCCCGATGGTTAAAACATGGGCACTTTGCACATCACTGCAGATCATATCCCCATATTTTTTTAAAAAACTTAACATCCTCATGTACGTTTTCTACACTTCAGACTTGTTGTTCAGTCATAACCCGAGTTGTTCTACACAGGTGTGCTGATACCGAAATTTTGTTTTACATTTTTTTAACTTCAATGATGATCCGCATGAAAGCATGCTGACGCGAGTAAAATCCGTCCACGCCATGCCCATCATGCCGTACAACACTCAACTTAAAGGCTGCGTGCAACCTCAACAATTTCATAAGCTTCCAACTTGTCACCTACTTCCAGATCATTGAAATTTTTCACCGACAAACCACAATCGTAACCAAATTTCACTTCCTTCACATCATCCTTGAAGCGTTTGAGTGAATCCAGTTCACCATCGTGAACCATCACACCATTTCGTAATACTCGCACCCGTGCACCACGTTTCACCACGCCATCGAGCACATGACAACCCGCCACAGTACCCACTTTGGAGATCACATAGACCTCACGCACTTCCACCATACCGGTAATATTTTCTTGCAGGTCTGGCGTCAACATACCTGACAGCGCCGCTTTCACCAAATCCACCACTTCATAGATAATATTGTAATAGCGAATGTCGACATCCAGTGATTCGGCCAATTTACGTGCTGTCGCATCTGCCCGAATATTAAAACCAATTACGACCGCCTTCGACGCCATGGCCAAATTCACATCTGATTCCGAGATTGTACCGACTGCGCTGTGCAAAATCTCCACACGCACTTCAGCAGTAGAAATCTTTTGTAAAGAACTGACCAGTGCTTCCACAGAACCCTGTACATCGGCTTTGATAATCAGTGGCAGTCGTTTTGCTTCACCCTCACCCATGGAGTCCATAATACTTTCCAACTTGGCCGCTTGACGCTTGGCCAATTGCACATCACGGAATTTGCCTTGACGGAACAGTGCAATTTCGCGTGCTTTGCGCTCGTCATGCAAGACCATTGCGTCTTCACCAGCACGAGGCACATCGGATAAACCCTGAATTTCGACTGGAATTGAAGGGCCTGCTTCCTGCACAGGTTTACCATCTTCATCCAGCATGGCGCGTACGCGCCCGAATACCGACCCAACCAATAAGACATCACCACGCTTAAGTGTGCCTGATTGCACCAGCAGCGTTGCAACAGGACCACGCCCCTTGTCCAGCCGAGCTTCGATAATTACCCCGCGCGCTGGAGTCTCACGTGAGGCAGTAAGTTCCAATACTTCGGCTTGCAGCAAGATTGCTTCAATCAGTCCATCAATATTAATGCCTTTCTTGGCGGAAACCTCAATAAATTGGGTATCACCACCCCATTCTTCCGGCACCACACCTTGCGCAACCAATTCCTGGCGTATGCGCTCCGGATTGGCTTCAGGCTTATCGATTTTATTTACTGCGACAACCATGGGTACATTGGCTGCCCTGGCATGATGTATTGCTTCGATGGTCTGCGGCATCACGCCATCATCAGCTGCCACCACCAACACCACCAAATCGGTAACTTTTGCACCACGCGCGCGCATAGCGGTAAACGCCTCGTGACCAGGGGTATCAAGGAAAGTGACCATCCCTCGCTCTGTTTCTACATGGTAAGCACCGATATGTTGTGTAATCCCGCCCGCTTCACCGCTGGCAACGCGCGCGCGACGAATCGCATCCAGCAATGATGTTTTACCATGGTCAACGTGGCCCATTACCGTCACAACTGGCGCACGTGGCAACAAAACCACTTCATGCTGTTCAGACTCCTCAAGAAACGCTTCAGGGGTATCCAATGGTGCGGGTTTGGCAATATGTCCCATTTCTTCCACCAGAATCATTGCCGTTTCCTGATCAAGGACCTGGTTGATTGTCACCATGGAACCCATCTTCATCAAGATCTTAATCACTTCAGCTGCCTTGACTGACAACTTGTGCGCTAATTCCGCAACTGTAATGGTTTCAGGTAATAAAACCTCTTGCACAACGGGTTCTGAAGGGAAGTTAAAATTGCTGTCCGCATCAACTTGCGGCTTATGATGACGACCACCTGATTTGCGGTTGCGCCACGTATCTGCTGCGGGTGCAACACCGCCCCGCGATTTAATGCCTTTTTTGCGCGATTGCGCGTCATTCCATGTACTTTCTTTGGCTTTTGCTGGCACATCACGTGGTTTTTTGTCACCTGGTTTGTCTGTCCGCGCTGCTTCAGCGGTTTTAGCCACTGGTTTGTGTAGCGTATTCTCACCTTTAGCGGACTTGGCATCGGCAGCCGGAGCCACTGGGTTCCTGGCCAGATCAGCCGCTTTTGCAGCGTCAGCTACCGCTTGTTCCTGCGCTTGTTTACGACGTTGTTCACGTTCTTGTTTGAGACGAATTTCTTCAGCCTGATGGGCATGCAGCGCGGCATGCCGACGAGTTTCTTCTGCCCGGCGCGCCACTTCGTTTTCATCCAGTACGGATCGAATGACTTTACGGCGTTGCACAACAGGCTCTTCCATCACACCCGCCTTTTTAGGCAAATCGGCTGTGTTTTTAACTTCTGTTCCCACCTCAGGTGTGAAACTGGATTCCAATACAGTCACTTGACTGTCAACGACGATGTTCTCGTCCGCAACCAAATCGACCATCACGAATGAGCGCTCATCCAACTCTGTGGCTGGTTCCAGGACGGGCTCAAGCTCATCTGGATGAGCCGTCTCTAATTCAACTCCAATCGATGGGGTTTCGCTTACCATTTCGACACCAGAAGGGGTCTCCATATTTTCAGCTTCGACAGCGCCCATATCCACTTGCGGAGACAATTCAAGCTTCTCCGGCTCACTCACCGTGCCCTCACGCTTGATCAGCACACGTTTTTTACGCACTTCCACCTGTATCGTACGTGATTTACCCGTTGAATTATCTGGCCGCCGTATTTCAGTATTTTCTCGCCGGGTTAAGGTAATTTTTCCCTTACCCTCTTGTGCGCCATGTTTTTTGCTCAAATAATCCAGTAGACGCGATTTATCTTGCTCGGTCACGACGTCACCCGCCGTTGATTTAATCACCCCGGCTGAACGCAATTGTTCCAGTAGCAACTCAACTGGAAGCTTTAATTCTTTGGCAAACTGTTCTACATTCATACTAAGGACTCATTTCTAGACGACTTATCATGTGTTGATGTCGATATTTCGTGCACGGGTGAAGCATTAAGGTCACCAACCCTTTCAGGTCAGTGGATATTTAGTTGGGCAGGGAAAGCACATCCCCTCCCTGACCGCGCCTTTAACCTTGCCCGTCAGGGCGGAGTACGGCACTCCCACCGACCTAAAGGCCAGGGTTTTAAACCAGCAAGGCAAAAGGATAAACATGCGTTCATTGATAATGAACAAACCCTACACAAACCATGGCGCACGTGCGGCCATAATCAGACCAGACGCCCGTTCCGCAGCAATCCCGGTCATATCAACCAACTCATCCACACCCAGCTCTGCCAATGCCTCGGCATCATGAATACCGTGCTCAGCGAGGCTCAATGCCAATTTATCATCCATGCCTTCAAGCGTCGCCAAGTCAAGCACATCATGTTCAACTTTTTCTTCGTTGACAATGGCTTCAGTCAACAAAGCATCGCGCGCACGTGCACGCAACTCGTTCACCAAATCCTCATCAAACCCTTCAATAGTGAGCATCTCACCGATGGGCACATAGGCCACTTCTTCTATGCTACTAAACCCCTCGTGCGCCAGAATATCGGCCACTTCCTCATCAACGTCCAGCCTGGAGACAAACAGGGCACGTAAAGCATGCGCTTCACCCTCATTTCTCTTTCTGGCTTCTTCGACGGTCATGATATTAAGCTCCCACCCCGTCAATTCCGATGCCAACCTGACATTCTGACCGCCGCGCCCTATCGCCAGGGCCAGCTGATCCTCATCTAACACAACATCCATGCTGTGCTTTTCTTCATCTACCACAATACTGCTCACCTCAGCAGGTGCCAGCGCATTGATCACAAATTGCGCCGCTTCGGGTGACCACAAAATAATATCCACACGCTCACCCGCCAACTCTGCCGTCACGGCCTGTACACGCGACCCACGCATACCAACACAAGTGCCGATAGGATCAAGACGCTGATCGTTCGATTTTACTGCAATTTTGGCGCGTATACCTGGATCACGAGCTGCGCCCTTAATCTCCAGCAAACCTTCTTCAATTTCAGGGACTTCCAGTTCAAACAATTTCGCGATAAAATCCGGTGCAGTACGTGACAAAATGAGTTGCGGGCCACGTCCACCGCGGTCCACTCGCCATAAATAAGCCCGGACACGGTCGCCAACTCGCAGATTTTCTTTTGGAATCATCTGCTCACGTGGCAGCAACGCCTCAATCCGACCCGACTCAACAATCACATTCCCGCGCTCGATACGTTTCACCGTACCTGTCACCAAATAGGCTTCCCGTTCCAGGAAATCATTCAGGATCTGTTCGCGTTCCGCATCACGTATCCGTTGCAAAATGACTTGTTTGGCGGCCTGTGCGCCAATGCGTCCAAAATCGACCGCTTCCAGTGGTTCACGCACCGTGTCGCCCAATTGCATGCCGGGATGCGACACTTGCGCATCCGTCCAGGCAATTTGATTCTCTGGAAACTCATGGTCATCATCCGGCACAATCAACCAGCAGCGCCACGCCTGGTACTCGCCTGTAGCACGATCAATTTCGACACGAATATCCGCGCCTTCGTGAAAACTTTTTTTAGTCGCTGAAGCCAAAGCCTGTTCCAGCACACTAAATACAATTTCACGATTGACATTTTTTTCTCTGGCCAGAGCATCTGCCAACAGCAAAATTTCGCGGCTCATACCCAAAAACCTCCAGCTATCTTAGCCATCACAATTCCGGCACCAAACGCGACTGATCAATATTGGACATGTCCAATACCATTTCGCGCCCATCCACCATCAACACCAAAGTACGCTCATCCGAGCTCACAATAGTTCCCATAAAACGACGTTGCCCGGCCAAAGCCATTCGCAATCGTATTTGCACCTGCCTCCCAATAAAGCGCTGATAGTCAGCCCAGCGCTTTATTGGCCTGTCCATGCCCGGAGAAGACACCTCAAGACGTTCATAGGACACATTTTCTACCGCCAGCCAATTGTCCAGGTGATGACTTACCCGTTCGCAGTCTTCCAGAGAAATGCCTTCTGGCTGGTCAATAAACACACGCATCAAGCCGCTTTTAACTGAGTATGAAAAGTCAACCAATTCATAACCTAAACCACCAAGCGTCATTTCCAGCTTCGACTCCAGCGTCATGCCCACTCCACAAACAAAAAATGGGCATAATGCCCATACGTATTTTCTGACCTAATGGCTCGTTAAATAAATAACAAGCGCCAACCACACTGGTGCCCGGAGCCGGAATCGAACCGGCACGCCGATTTCTCAGCGAGGGATTTTAAGTCCCTTGTGTCTACCTATTCCACCACCCGGGCTTTGGAGGCGGGGGTCGGAATCGAACCGGCGTCCACGGCTTTGCAGGCCGCTGCATAACCACTCTGCCACCCCGCCTTACTCTCAACGCACCTCGGCGTACGTACCAACTAAAAAGGGAAAGCGCACTGCTTTCCCTTCTTTTTAAGCTTGCTTACAGGACTCCTGCAAACCGCTCACAAAATTTTGGAGCGGGAAACGAGATTCGAACTCGCGACCTATACCTTGGCAAGGTATCGCTCTACCAGCTGAGCTATTCCCGCGTCAATGAGCTGTGCATTCTATCATTACACACAAAAATGTCAATCTTTTTTCATAAACTTGCGCATGCGCCCTGCCGGGTTCCTTGTGACTACCTTGTGACAAAAAATGTCACGAACCCAAGTTTAAACCGAAAAATCAGAGCGCTATTCAAAACATCACGCGCGAACACCCCAAAAAAATATTTTCGATCAGTTTGTCAAGACTAAATGTCCGCATTGTAAAGACAATCTTAAGATAAAATACACCATTATTTTTCATTTCCGTAAACTCATGGACAGCTTGTACCTGCACGGTTTCGACGTGCAACTTATCATTGGCGTGTACGATTGGGAACGCCAGGCACCCCGAACGGTGCAACTGGATTTGGATATTGGCTTACCGAACCATCGCGCCTGCTTGTCCGACGACATCGCCGAAACTATTGATTATGCCAAAGTCGCCGAACGGATACGCCTCTTTGTCACTCAGCGCCAGTTTTATCTCATTGAAGCCCTGGCTGAACAAATTGCTCAATTGGTATTACAGGAATTTCATGCCGCATGGGTGAAAGTCAGCGCCACCAAACCGGGTATTGTGCCCGGCATCAGCCGCGTAGGTGTCAGTATTATGCGCGACGCGACGCACCAGACGCTTTAACCAGAAAACGGCCGTTGTCCATTATTTGTTCACACTATTTATCCTGTTTCGCCATACGTCCGACAGGGTACAGGCCCGCGCCAGAACGCACCCAAGCCTAACCTCGCGGATGATGGTGGGCATGGAGCTGTTTCAGCCGTTCTCGCGCCACATGGGTATAAATCTGCGTGGTAGAAATGTCAGCGTGCCCCAACAGCAACTGTACCACACGTAAATCCGCACCATGATTCAACAAATGCGTGGCGAAAGCGTGCCGCAGCACATGTGGTGAAGGCAAGACGATTAAACCAGCTTGCAACCCACGGCGTTTAATCATATACCAGCAGGCTTGCCGGGTGAGCGCATGCCCACGCCCGCTGACGAATACAAAATCACTTTCCCGCGTTTTCAGCAACTCGCCTCGCGCACCGAGCAAATAGTCCTTTAAAGCTTGCAAAGCCACCTCGCCCAAAGGAACCAGTCGTTCTTTGCCTCCCTTTCCGTTTGCTTGCACCACACCCGCATTCGCATCGATCTGGCGCAATCGCAAGCTCACCAGCTCAGACACCCGCAAACCACTTGCATACAAGGTTTCCAGCATCGCTTTGTCTCTTTGTGACAAGGCATCTGTACCGGATGGCGCGGCCAGCAAACGCTCCACATCTGCCTCACTGAGATGCTTTGGCAAACTTCTGGGCAAGCGCGGCGCATCCAGTCCCACAACGGGATTCATTGATAACAGCGATTCACGTAACGCCCAAGCATAAAAGCGCCGCAAACTGGACACATGACGCGCCGTGCTACGTGGACTCATCTGTGCTGCATACCGCGCCGCCAAATAACATTCCAAATCCGCACGCACCACGCCCATGAGTGCTGCGCCTTCCAACCAGACTTCAAATTGACGCACGTCGCGCCGATAGCTCTCCAGAGTATTGTGGGCCAAACCATGCTCCAGCCACATGGCATCGATAAAACGATCGATCATCTCACTGGGTTTCATGTGTCAACAACCAGCGTTTATAGCCCAACTCCGCATTGTTTCGCCCACCCATAAAACCGCCCATGCCTTGACTGGATACCACACGATGACAAGGAATCACTATCGGTAAAGGGTTGGCGCCACACGCCTGCCCCACCGCGCGCGGTGCAGAGCCCAATCGCCTTGCCAAGGCACCATAAGTCAGCGTTTCTCCCAATGGAATATCCAGCAAAGCTTCCCATACCCGACGCTGAAACGGCGTACCCTCAAAGATGCACGACAATTCTGTGAACAATGGGGTATGTGGGTTCTGCCAATAATGCTGTAAAGCTTGCTCCAGACGCAACACAACTGAATCATTCAAACGGGGGGACCATAATTCGCCTTCGCGTGGCAAAAATTCGATATGACGCAATCCCGACTCGTCTCCCAGCACACCCAATCGGGCAAACGGTGCGGCCAACACCGCATCCCATTCTTCAGCCTTGCAAATCTTGCGCATCTTAATCATATGCCAACGCCTCACGCGCTTCCGCCTGCAAAGCCGCATCCGGACACTGTGACAAAATCAATTGATCCAAATGTTTCGCGTCTTCATGCAAACCCGCTTTAGCCAGGCTGGCCGCCGCATCGCGCCGCGCTCGCCAAGTCAGGGCATCCCTTTCATCTCCTGTCGCACGCAAATACCATAGTGCGGCATCCTTCGGGTTCAGCTCATCCATCATTTTCCCCAGACGCAAGGCAATATAACGCTGCTGGGCGGCACTGGCTGCCGGATACATCGTTAACAACAGTTTCTGTCCGGCTGGCGCTTGATCAGTGTATTGACTTAACTGCTCTGCCAGCAACACCATATCCCAAGCATCTGAACTGGTCATGGCTTGCGGCTGAACTAACCAACTGCTTAAAGCCGTTGTGACCTTCGACCATGCCTGCACGCGCGCATACAGTTTCGCCCGCGTGACTTGCCAAGCCATCAGGTCAGCGCCTTCCGGCAAAATGCTTGCATCCTCCCACAACTGCGCCGCATGGGCATCATCGCCCGTATCCAGCGCCAATTGCCCAAGACGAAACCGCACTGGTGGCGCAAAAGTCCTGGGGGGCAAATCTGGCCACGCCGCCGCAAACAAGCGCAATGCAGTACGGGGCAAACCATTGCCCGCCAGTAAATCCAGCAATTGCTGCTGAGCCTGTATCTTCAATGCAGGGTCTTTGGCATCACGTGCCAAATAGGACCAGATGGCGCGTGCCATCACCGGATTTTGCACCAGGACACTTTGCGCCTGCTCTGCCCAGCCCGCATCCGACCCGAATAATAACAAACGCACATTACCAAAACTCTGGGTCATGTCGTGATACGATTTCCACAACTGTTCAGCACTGGCATCCTGTGGCTGTACAGAAAAATTCAACAAACGCTCATTTACCGCAGCACTCAGGTCATCCGAATTCATATCAGTGACAATTTTGCGTATCACCTGCAAGGTGGGCAAATCCAAATTTTTATTTTGTAACAGCAATGCCATACGCCCATGCACCGTACTGTCAAACAGCTTTCTCTGGCTGGCATCCATCAACACCGCTAAAGGGTCATTGTCGGCAAGACTGGCACGCAATCCGGACAAATCCGTTTTTTGCCCTGACTGCAACACTGCCAGCACATACGCTTTCTGCAAAGCTGGATCAACACCAAAATCCTGCTGATCACGCAACATCAAACTGGCGGCATCGCTGTCGGGATGTGGCAACAAATGGCTGCGCACCACTAAAGCTCGCATCATCGACATTTCTGCTGGCGCCGGCGTCCACTGCCAGAACAGCCTGGCCAGACTGGCTTGCGCCAGCGCCCCATTCCCCAGGGCCAATGCTGCGCGCACGTTCAAAATGGCCGCCGCATGCTGCACGTCATCGGGCGTATCGGGTGGCAGTTTGGCAGCGTGGTCCACAATCGCTTGCGGCGTACCCGCTTCCGCCAATGCCTGCCATTGCAACCGCAGATAAGCCGATTCTTGTGGCTGTGTCGCAGGCATGGTCGCACGATCCAATATCGATAAAGCCAATTCTGCCGCACCGGCATTCATGGCGGCGCTGGCGTCTTCATCCGTATCCGCTTGCGCCATGTGTACACACATGGTCATAGGCAACATCAGCCCCCACAACACGCTCAACATGAAAATACGGGCGCGGTTCATTTTTTGAGTTAAAATCAGTTTTTTGACACGCATTTGACGTCCAGAACCAGAAAATGGATATTAAAACTTACATGCAGCAAGTGGGGAAAACCGCCAGAGCGGCAGCCCGTGATATTGCCCGCGCCGACACCCAACACAAAAATCGCGCTTTGTCGGCCATTGCCACGGCAATAGAACACCACCATGCGGCCTTACTTGCCGCCAACGCGCTCGACATGGACAACGCACGCGCTCAACAACTCGACATCGCGCTGCTTGATCGCTTGTTGCTCAATGACAAAACCATTGCGGGCATGGCTGAAGGTTTACGCCAAATTGCCGCGCTGCCCGATCCGGTCGGTGAAATCAACGACCTCAAATTCCGTCCTTCCGGCATACAGGTCGGTAAAATGCGTGTGCCACTGGGCGTTATCGGCATTATCTACGAAGCGCGCCCCAATGTCACCGCCGATGCAGCCGGTTTGTGTCTAAAATCCGGCAACGCCGCCATTTTACGCGGCGGATCGGAAGCCCTGCACAGCAATCAAGTTATTGCCAATTGTGTGCGCGAAGGACTCAAACAAGCCGGATTGCCAGAGAATTGCGTGCAAGTCATCAACACACCTGACCGTGCTGCGGTGGGCGAACTCATTACCATGCGCGAGTACGTGGATGTGATTGTGCCACGAGGGGGGAAAGGCTTGATAGAACGACTCATGGCCGATGCACGCATTCCGGTAATTAAACACCTGCACGGTGTCTGCCATGTTTATATTGATGTCCATGCCAATGTTGAAAAAGCGGTACGCATTGCCGACAATGCAAAAACCAGCCGCTATGGCACCTGTAATACCACTGAAACACTGCTGGTGGCTGAATCGATTGCTGCACAGGTGTTGCCGAAAATTGCCAGCATCTATCGCAGCAAAGGCGTAGAAATGCGCGGTTGTGAGCGCTCACTTTATTTTGTACCGGATGCGAAACCGGCCAGTGAAGAAGACTGGTTCACCGAATATTTGGCACCGATTATTTCCATCCGTGTGGTCAAGGATATGGATGAAGCCATTGCCCACATTGCCCATTATGGTTCACAACACACTGATGCCATTGTGACGGAAGACTATACGCTGGCGCGTCGTTTCCTGCGCGAGGTGGATTCCAGCAGCGTCATGGTCAATGCATCCACTCGTTTTGCCGATGGCTTTGAATACGGTTTGGGAGCTGAAATCGGTATTTCGACCGACAAGATCCATGCTCGCGGGCCTGTAGGTTTAGAGGGTTTGACCTCTCAGAAATGGATTGTATTGGGCGATGGGCACGTGCGTGGTTGAAACGATTGCTCATGCACCCATAGGCATTTTTGGCGGCACTTTTGACCCCATTCATTTTGGTCACCTGCGTTTGGCAGAAGAACTGGCGGAATCACTGGCACTCGAAACCGTGCGGTTCATGCCAACAGGCTGCCCTCCACACCGTAAACCACCGCATACCGATGCGGCGCATCGGTTGGCCATGGTACAACGCGCCACACAAAACAACCCTCGTTTCGAGGTTGATACGAGAGAAATCGCCCAGCAAGGCATCTCTTACACAGTCGAAACCCTGCATGCGCTGCGGCAAGAATTGGGCTCACGCCGTCCCATCTGCCTGCTGCTCGGTGCCGATGCATTTTTAGGCTTGCCTCACTGGCACCACTGGGAAGAATTGTTTGATTTGGCGCACATTGCTGTGGCGCACCGCCCAGGGTTTCCACAAGTCGCCTGGCAGAACGCCATGCCGGAATCACTGCGTGGCGTATTGTCTTCGCGTCAAAGCACGGTTACAGCGCTACAACATGCCCCTGCCGGCAACCTGGTCACACTGGCCATTACAGCGTTAGATATCTCAGCAACCCACATTCGGGACACTTTGCAAGCGGGGCGTAACCCGCGTTACTTGCTGCCGGACACTGTACTCGATTACATTTACGCCCATCAACTTTATCTTTCACCCCACATTGAAAACACATCCAAATTATGAATATTGATCAAATTGTAGCCGCCGTTGTTGAAGCCATCGAAGACATTAAAGGTAAAGATATCATCGTGATGGATGTCGCCGCCCAAAGCCCCCTGTTCGAACGCATGGTTGTGGCGAGTGCCGACTCCACCCGCCAGACCCGCGCCATTGTTGAAAATGTGGAAGAAAAGCTGAAAGCTTTAGGCGTCAATGGTCGTGGACTGGAAGGCAAAACGAACGGAGAATGGGTCTTACTGGATCTGGGTAGCGTCATTGTCCATGTCATGCAACCTGCCGTACGCCAGTATTACAGCCTGGAAACCCTGTGGAGCACAGGTGCTACGCCACCCGGTACACCCACCAGTCATCAGGCATAAATGAAGCTTCACCTGCTTGCCATAGGTCAGAAAATGCCTGATTGGGTAAGCCGTGGCTATCAGGAATATAGCAAACGCATGACACGTGAAGTAATGTTGAACCTGATTGAACTCAAAGCTGAAAAACGCAGTAGCGCTACAAGCGTCGAACACATCAAAGCCGCAGAACGTGACCGTATCCTCGCACACCTTCCACCCCGCAGCAGCTTGTGGGTGCTGGATGAACACGGCGAACAAGTCACGACCCTGGCGCTAGCTGAGGGATTGCGCATCGCGATGACCGAAGGACAGGACATCTGTTGTGTCATCGGCGGCGCCGATGGCTTGCACGAAGACATTAAATCCCGTGCCAGCAAACTGATCGCGCTTTCACGCCTCACCCTGCCCCACGCGCTGGTGCGCGTCTTGCTGGCGGAACAACTTTACCGGGCGCTGAGCATACTCAACCACCACCCCTATCACCGTGAATAAATTCCCTCCACGCATCTATCTCGCATCACGTTCACCACGTCGCCGCGAACTGCTCGATCAAATCGGTGTTGCGCATGACGTTTTAAATACCGACATCGACGAATCCGCTTTACCCGGCGAAACACCTTCCAGTTATGTCCTGCGCATCGCCACCGCCAAAGCATACACCGGCTGGCAAGCCATGTTAACACTCGGGCTACCCCGTCTGCCCGTTCTGGCTGCAGACACCTGCGTGACGCTGGACGGGGAAATCTTCGGCAAACCGGGCAACCCACAAGTCGCCTCGGCCATGTTGCGGCGACTATCGGGACGCAGTCATCAAGTGTTGACTGCCATCGCACTGTACACCGGCTCACACTGTTTCAGTGCGGTCTCCACCTCGACGGTCAGCTTTCGCAGTCTGGATGAAAACGACATCGCGCACTACATCGCCAGCGGTGAACCTCTGGACAAAGCGGGCAGCTATGCTATACAAGGGCTCGCCGCCCAATTTATTTGTCATTTAGACGGCAGTTATTCCGGTGTCATGGGACTGCCTGTTTTTGAAACCACCCAACTTTTGGAGCAGGTTTGGTACCAACGGCATAACAATTAAAACGCCAGGCGCAAGCCTGGCGTTTTAATTGTGGTCCATGTCCAAAACCGGGACACAGATGAGACCACGAATTACATCGACGGATCAACTACATAATGTTTCCGCGCTTGTAAAAATGCCACTTCAGCAAAACCTGAAGGCACAATATCGCTTTCCTTGACCCCATAAAGACTATGGTAATCAATACCCTGCTCCATTAATGTATTATTACACACCATAAATTGTACGCCGTGACTGCGTAAATTATCGAGTTGTGCTTTTTGATCATCGGTAGGCGCTTTCAACCAGGCCAACCCCTTGGCATACATCACCACCTTCACGTTGAGCTTGCCACCCCAAGTATCCACAGCCTTGAGTGAATTGGCAATATTGCGCAGTTTCATGGGCAACACCATTTCGTTCGTTAAGGCCACCACCACATTCATTTTGCCGAATTGATCATGGGTAATATGGGGTTTGACATAAGCTGAAGCCGCTGCGGCGTCATCGGCAAAAGTGGGGGTACTGAAAGCCAATGCGCTGGCGAGCAAAGACAGCATGAGTGGATGTTGAAGTTTCATGGTTTGTTTCTCCTTGTAAATTTATAGTTTAAGATACGTCTGTCTGGAACTCATTAAAGAACAAATGTATCTCATACCGAGAGCTAGCAATGAATTTCCAGCCCGGGATTGTTGCCTACACCCAGTAATTTGGGTTCATTGATATGGCGCAAATTGACGGTTTTCACATCGAGCAGATATTCGGAGACCACATCCCATATGGGCGCACCGGTGGCACCTTCGGCCATGGGTGCCCAGCCTGCCACTTTGTAAATTTTTGTCGGAGATATTGGTTTTCCATGCAAAGTCATGTCACTAATGCGTTGCCCGCTTGGGGCATTGGGGTTGATACTGTAGTGCATCCCGCCAACACGGATCATGTCTCCCCCCTGTTGCAGATAGGGGTCAGGGTTGAACAAATTATCGCACACGTCCTCCATAATCGATTTGATGGTGTCACCGCGCATCTCAATCAACGTGGTAGTGGGGTAAGTGATGGCGGTTTGGTCCATCAAATGTTCCATGGTGATGGTGTCGCCGGGCAATAAACTGGTGCCCCAACGAAATCCGGGCGAAAATGAAATTTCGGCGTTTTTGACTTTCATCAGGGCATCCATGATGACCTGGTCGAAGCTGCCAATAAAGTTGTCACGACGGTAAAGTAAACTTTCAGTCCCGGCAAGCGGTTGACTCAATTGCGAGGAGAAGGGTACGCGCATGGTGTTGATCCATGACGTCATGTTCGGGTCTGCGGGCAGCAGGTTGGAAAACACCGGCATGAGCCGGTAGCGCCAATCCTGTAACTTGCCATTGCGCACATCAAAATCCATCACACCCAGAAATTTGCCATTGGACCCTGCATTGGTGACCAGGGTGGTACCAGACGCATTCTTGACAGGAACAGGACGCGGCACCCCATCATGGGTGTGTCCACCGAAGATGACATCAATACCTGTCACGCGCGAAGCCAGTTTCAAATCTACATCCATGCCATTGTGCGACAACAACACCACGATTTGCGCACCCTTGGCACGCACGGTGTTAACGTGAGTTTGCAAACCTTCTTCCTGTATACCAAACTGCCAGTCTGGCACCAGATAACGCGGGTGTGAAATCGGCACATAGGGGAAAGCCTGGCCGATGATCGCCACTTGCACCCCATTGATCGATTTGATGACCCAAGGCTTAAACACCGGATCGCCGAAATCTTTGGTGGTCACATTTTGAGCGATAAAATCGATATGTCCGGTTAAATCTTTATTGATGATTTCCGTAACACGATCTGCGCCATAGGTAAATTCCCAATGGGCAGTCATCACATCCACCCCCAGCAATTTGCTGGCATCCACCATATCCTGCGCCTTGCTCCACAACGCGGTCGCCGAACCCTGCCATGTGTCTCCACCATCCAGCAACAAGCTGCCAGGGCGCGAAGCACGCACCTGGTCAACCAGCGTCTTCAAGTGAGCGAAGCCGCCGACCTTGCCATAACGCTGTGCCGCAGCGCGAAAATCCAGGCAAGTGAGCGCATACGCCTCTTTAGTGCCAGGACGGAGGCCGTAATAGCGCAGGAAGTGCTCACCCACCAAATGAGGAGGCTGGCCTTTCGCTGCACCCACGCCGATGTTAATGTTGGGTTCACGGAAATAAATGGGTAACAACTGGGCATGACAATCGGTCATGTGCATCAAAGACACATTGCCAAAAGCAGGTAAATCGTAAAATCCTGTTGCTTCGCCAGCCAACGCAGAGCGACTGTTTAATACGGCACCTGAGGCGGCAGCAGTGGCCAACAATTGTATAAATTCACGACGGTTCATCATCGGTATATCCTAATGGGCGTTATCTACCCGTTTCTGTTATGCGGAAAAGAGCCAGCAGCGTCCCAACGATCGACTACTGGGAACAGTGACCTATGGTCAACTGACGCTGGTTTGCAAAGTGTCGCTGTCACCAAGATTGTCCAACCAGTTGATCACCAGCGCATCACCCGCTTTGGCCCCTTTCACCCGAAAATCAAAGAACGGGTTTTTAGAAATGGCGATACCCAAATCTGCATCGAGCACCGTTTTACCATTCAGGGTGACAGTAAGTTGTTTGATAAAATGCGCAGGAATCACCTCTCCTGTTTTGGCGTTTTTGATTAAACCTGTGTCCATGGGGTGCATGATCAATATTTTAATGTCCGCCACATCGCCGGTACTCATCTTTGCCCGTGCTTTAATGCTGTGTTGTGCCATGTTAACTATTCCTTGTTTGTATTGGGTTTAACTGTCATCGTTGCGGTTGCCATCACCGCACCAGTCAGATATGCCACATTAAATTTCAGTTATTGGGTTTAACCGCCGCAACCGCCAGCGGTCACCTTGATCATTTTTGCTGCCGTCCACGCCTTACCGTCAGCAATGACAATGGCACGCACATTCGCAGTTTTGCCCATTTTGATCTTGGTGCCAATAAATGGCAGCGCACCATTGCTGAACCTGAAACTGGCTGCCAAAGGATTGGGGTTTTGTTCGGCAATGATGTCAATCCGTTGGGTATTGGGTATACTGCTGGTCACTTCAATCGGCACCACTGAACCGTCTTCAGCAATGTCCGGCGCCATTAAAATGATGTCCGGACTCTCCACAAGCGTAAGATTACCCAAATCTTTAAGCACATCCGGGACGGTTTTGGCGCCAAATGCACTGGCATTCCAGCCTGCGAAGGCATTGCGGGTAGCAGACAACAGGCCCAGCATGGCAACCATGCTGCCCGCTTTGCTAAAAAATGTACGACGAGAAATGTTCATAATGGCCTCAGTAATAATGATAGTTAAACTTGGTGAACACAAAGGTATGTTGGGCAATTATTGGGCAGGCTTGTCCTGTGGGCTGGGTAAAGCCAAAGCATAACCCAATTGCTCATAATGGGCGATGGTCGGATAAGCGCCGGGATTCACAACAGCAGGTGTACTATCACTTAATCCGTCCATGTCTTGAGGTTTTAGACCTGCGCCATGTACGGAATTACCGCAGAACTCAACTTGTATGCCCTTGTTCGCCAAATCCGCCCAGCCATCGACAGCACCTTGATGATCCAGGTAGTTTTTCTTGGCAAACATCGCAACTTCCGGGCCTTCAATGACCACGATCAGCTTGGTTCCCGGATATGCGGTAATCCGTTTGGCAACCATCAATCCAAATGAAACATCGCTGGTGTAATGTGCCTTTAAATCCATCACGACTTTAAGGTTGTGAAATTGCTCTGTAGAGTGATCAATAGCGGTACCACCTGGCGCAAAGCTGTCATCATCACTGGCCAGGGCTGGCATCTGTGTTAGCAGCAAAACGCTGGCAAGAGAAAGTAACATGGTCACTGAACTAATTTTTTTCATTGAAAATTCCTTCTAGGTTTAAATTTTTTACCTTGTTGCAAAATTATCCCGGACTGACATTGACATGTTAATGAGGTAAACGTAGCAAAATCCGGGTTAAAATTCGACATCAGCGCACCATACTGGTTCAAATACGAGCCAATTACCAACGTATGACGGTTGTACACGAATTCTGGTGTACACCCCTTCAAAAAATAACTATGCTACGGTAGTAAGACGGTGCAGTTAAAAGTTTATTCCAAATTTCTCACTCAAACCACGTCGAACAAAATATATGGAATAAGAATACGGCATACCGCGTCTTATTCTGTATCTGCGGTTTAAACCCTGTTAGGTGACACATCCATTATGACCATCTTTTCTTTGTTCTGCCGGGCGAACGCTTTTGATCAGCAATTTGCGCAAATTCGTCCCAAGCTGTATCGAACAGCCTATTCATGGTGTCACAACGCGGCGATTGCAGATGATTTGGTGCAAGAGGCGCTGACCAAGGGCATCAAGTCCGTCGCACAATTGCATGACCCAGCACAATTCAACAGCTGGCTATTCAGAATTATGACCAATTGCTGGCGTGACTATTTCCGGCAACACCGGGAAATGGACGATATTGATGACATGGACGATTGTCTGTGTGTCAACGACATCACACCAGAGGACGAACATGCCCAGTCACAAATTATTTACCGCGTACGTGAAGCAATCATGAAGCTGCCGATGGGACAGCGTCAAGTGGTCACGCTGGTGGACCTTGAAGAGTTTTCTTATGCTGAAGTGGCAATGATATTGGCGATACCCGTGGGCACGGTGATGAGTCGCCTGTGTCGTGCACGTCAATTATTACAAACTTTACTGAAAGCGCATGCGCCGCAAATGACTACAAAGAACGGTCTGTTGAGGAGAGTTAAATAATGGAAAATAAAAATGTTTCAGACGAACTGTTAAATGCCTTTATCGACAATGAATTGGCTGATACCGATCGCAGTAAACTCTTTCATGCCTTCGAACAGGATGAAACACTGAAAACACGTGCATGCGAATTGCATAACCTGAAGGAATTAATACAACATGCGTATCCGGCGTCAGCAACACCAGTACACAACCCTGCTAAACAGCGAAGCATTTGGCGCCGCATCTATTTACAAGGACTTGCTGCCTCACTGATGCTGCTGCTGTTTGGTGGATCTTCGGGGTGGATACTTTCGGCAGACGCCACAGCGAAATCTTACCCGAAAGTGACGCACCTGATTAACACCATACAAAGCAATAACATTGCTGAAGAGCCCGATAAAATTATTGTTCAGGTGAGCAATTCCAACTCTGTCAGGTTGAAAGCCGCGCTCGATGAATCAGAAAACCTGCTCGAAACCTATCGTACCAGCAAGCGACCACTCCAATTGGAGGTGATCGCCAACGGAGGTGGATTGGATTTATTGCGTGCAGGCGTTTCTCCCTATGAAAATCGTTTGGCGACCATGCGGGCGAAATACCAGAATTTGCATTTCTACGCGTGCAATCTGACGATCAATGCACTACAAAATAAAGGGATCAAAGTACGGCTCTTGCCTGATACCGGGATTGCCACTTCGGCATTTGACGAAATCAATAACCGTGTGCGTCAAGGCTGGGACTATGTACGCGTTTAATGATGTGTTGACAGCGACCCTGAGCAAGTGAGTGAGATGTATCATCCCACTGCGATTTACTAAAAACCGTTTGTTTAATATGAGAATAATTGACTAATGGAGGTACTTTAAAGAGAATTTAACGCATTACCGATATAAAAAATTTAAAATAATTACTGGAGGTTTCATGAAAAAAATAACTGCGATGAAGCTTGCGCTAGGTATGGGCGTGGGCTTAGGTTTATGTGTGTGTCAACCAGCCAACGCCGCTAACTGGTTTAATATCCAAACTATTTCTTTACCTGAATGGGGTTCGGGACAATTCATCGGCTTTCTGCAACCCCTTTACACGGATATTGCGGCCAGTCCTGTGGTCGTGAGCGGCTATCCCCATGCCCCTGCAAATGGTCAAACCGCCCACTTTAACGAGGTGGCGCCAATGTTTGATTCCAGTTCGCAGCTCTATATGCAGCGTGCGAGGTTCTTTATACGCGGCAGTATCGGCGGCAATCCCGATATCTCCTATTATGTGGGGGCAGAAGCGGGTCAAAACGGCTATGACTATTCATGGGGCAGGTACGCACCCAGGGTAATTGACGCGAACATGGTGTTCAGCCATTACATCCCGGGGGTACGTTTGGAGATCGGTAACATCCGTGCGCCAGGTCCTGAAGGCGCAATGGAAGGTTTTATGGATTTTAATTTCCTTGATGCGTTTGGCACAGGCTTGCAACAACTGATGCAACCGACATTCTATAACAATGGGGTGAACTACAAGTTGGCCACAGCCGGGACAAAAGACGGCTATGCGGTACCTGGTGGCGACGTGTCCGGTAACAATGGCTTCCGTTATCCCGGTATTCAGGCGGAAGACTGGTTTATGGTCGCGCCAAAGGTCGAAGTGGCGTATGGGGCAATGCTGGCGGATTATGGCAAGATGCTGGATTCGGGCACTTCAAATGGCCCCATTGTTGCAGGACGACTTCAGGCCTCTTATTTGTTCGGCAGTGAGCAGGGTCGTTTTTTTCGCAATGATTTGACTGGCTTTATTTGGGCACAAGCCGCGCACCCTGAAATAGGCGTGGCGCCGGGACAACCCAGTCCATCTTCCAGCAACATGACGCGGGACGGTTTCGGTATGACCTACCGCAAAGGCTATATGGAACGTGGAGGCCTTGATGTGAAAGCAGAATACTTCGAGGGCAGCGGCAACATTGTTGCGCCGACAGTATTTAATGAGACGCCCGGTATGGCGGCAGCACCCGCACTGTATGACGAAGTCGTGTATGCAGGCAGCAACAATACGGCCAATGGTTATGATCTTTCAGCTGGCTATTTCCTGACCAAGCGCATCGAGGCGGTCCTGCGTTATGATTATTATGATCGCCTGCCCAACAATGCTGCAGCCGAACGTATGTTTAAAGACACTTCATTAGCGCTCGAATACCATGTCACACCGTTGAGCAGGGTGGTGGTGGATTATATTGATCGCTCCATTACCATTCCCAACCCAGGTGCAGTGGGTGCGGCAGGAAGTTTGGCCTTGACGCAAGCCTCAGCGATTGTCAATTCTGTTGGCAATCAAATCGATGTGTGGGCGGTGTATGCGTTTTAATTAAACACCTCAGTGAAGCAACAAGCAGCAATGAGGTCACCGGCCTTCAAGCCGGTGGATATTTAGTCAGGGCGGGGTTTTAAACCAGCAAGGAAAAAGGATAAAATGGTGGGATGGTCGAAAGGCTGTCCCACCTTTTTTATCTGCGCTTGATACGACACAGGAGTTCGACAGACCCTAATGCAGGTGAGGAACCGCCGCGTCACCCTCAGGCAATTCCGGGTGTTGTAATTCGCCTTCGGCATTCGGAAAAAGCGGAGTGCCGCAGTCATCGCAGTATTCGAGCGGCAAGCTGTTGCTGAGCACAGTGACCTTTCCCAAACCAACCAGTTCCTGTTCAATTTGTGTCAGGATATCGGTGTCTTCCTGCTCGTTGTCAACCAGGGGCCACACCACGCCGTGCAGAATATTCTGTTTGTTGAGCAGGGAAAAACCGATACGGTATTCTTCCAGAGCTTGATCGTAACAGGGTGCCACGACCGCACGCAGTTCGGCAGGCGAAATAGTCAGTGTTTCACACAAATAACTGATGGCAGCACGTAATGAAAAAGGTCTGGCTTCCTGTTCCAGTTTGCGCCATGCGCTAAAAAACGCATTCGGTAACAACGGGCTGACATGGCAACCGGGCAAGAGTTGACTGAACCATGTGCGTGTATGGAGCTCCCACGCCTGCAAGACTTCGTTAGCGGTGATGTCGGTTTGTTGCCAACGAAAAATGGGTGCACCTTTATTGACCAATGCGGCAGCAAAGATGTAACGCACATCGGCAACGTATTCACCAGCTTGGGCCAGTGTACTGACATCGACTTGCAGGTCATCCTCCGTTTGCGCCGCAGTGGCCAATTGTTGTAACAGCGCACGTGTTTCAATAAATCCACGTGGCAATTGATCCGGGCTGTACATCACATCACATAACGCCAACTTCACATCACTGGCTAAAATCTGTTGGCGCAGATGTCCGCGCAATTCACCAAGACGCTGTGGTTTAATGCGTCCGCTGGGAATGGTGTAACGCGACCAAGCCAGAATCGGTACTACCAGCAATACGGCATTGTGGTCTTTGGATTCGGTGAGCGTTTCGGCATGACTTTCTATCATCAGCGCAAGCACATCACAAGCTGCGGGGTTATCAACCCACAACGCATCCAGTGCTTGTTCCAGCGTTTCATTCATCTTCTTCTGAAACAGCCCGGTAATAAGCGTCATTGCCTGCTGTTGCCAGGCATCGCGCTCAATTTGGCTACCCGACTCGGTAATCGCAGTAGCCAAACGCACCAATCTCGCGGCTTCCCTGCTTAATTTTGTCGTGCCCGCAGCATGTTTCATCATCATTCCTTACTGATTTGCATACTTGGCATTCCAACCCTGTATGCAGTAATCGCTGGTGGGGTATTACTCCTGGCACGGGCAGGGATAAAGCGAAACAAACTCAATCCAGTTTTCCATGACAGTGTTTGTATTTTTTCCCCGATTGACATGGACAAGGTTCGTTTCGTCCTGGTGTAGGTGCTGTATTGGCATTAGGGACAGGGGCAGGGACTGCGCTGACAGCAAGATTTTCATTCAGTGCACTTGCATAATCGGCATGTTGAAATTGGACATTACTCAGTGCTTCAGGTTCATCCGGCACGTCGATATCGTGTTCCGAATGTAACTCTACCGTCATCAAGGTTTGGGTCACTTCCTGGCGAATGACATCCAGCATACCGGTAAACAACTCAAAGGCTTCGCGTTTGTATTCCTGTTTTGGGTTTTGTTGTGCATAACCTCTCAAATGGATCCCCTGACGCAGATGATCCAGTGCTGATAAATGTTCGCGCCAATGGGTGTCAATATTTTGCAGCAAAATAGCACGCTCAAAATGGTGCAGTGATTCCACATTGCTGCCGGTGAAACGTGCAGAGGCCTGCTCATCTGCACTGGCGATAATTTTGGCATGTAAACCTGCCTGATCAAGCTTGCTGTCCTGATCTAACCACTGCTGAACCGGTAAAGGCAAATGATATTCCAGATCCAGCGCGCGCTCCAGGCCCGCCACATCCCAATCCTCTTCCATACTGCCCTGCGCGATATGTGCAGCAATAAGCTCATGCAGCACATCCGCTCGCATGGCAGTAATGGTCTCTGTGACATCCTGACTGTCAAGCAACTCATTGCGCTGCTGGTAAATCACTTTACGTTGCTCATTTGAAACATCGTCGTATTCGAGCAATTGTTTGCGCATATCGAAATTGCGCGCCTCAACTTTGCGTTGCGCATTTTCAATGGCTCTCGTCACCCAGCTGTGCTCAATAGGTTCACCTTCAGGCATTTTGAGTTTGTCCATGATGGCACCCACACGGTCTGCCGCAAAGATACGCAACAAAGAATCTTCCAGCGACAAATAAAACCGGCTTGAACCAGGGTCGCCTTGCCGACCGGAACGCCCACGCAACTGATTATCAACACGCCGCGACTCGTGGCGTTCGGTACCGATAATGTGTAGCCCCCCTGCTGCCAGCACTGCATCGTGCTGGATTTGCCAGGATTTTTTTAATTCATCAATTTGTAATTGTTTGCTTTCCTCTGAGATATCGGGCTGGTTACGGATGATTTCTATCATCCGCTCAATACTGCCCCCCAACACAATATCGGTGCCTCGTCCTGCCATATTGGTGGCAATGGTGATGGCACTGGTTTTCCCCGCTTGCGCAATAATTTCTGCTTCACGCTCATGCTGCTTGGCATTTAGCACCTCGTGCGGCAACTTGGCCTGATGCAACATGCCGGACAGGTATTCATTGTTTTCAATGGATGTTGTACCCACCAAAACAGGTTGTCCACGCCGATAACAATCGCTGATATCATTTAAAACAGCTTGATATTTTTCGCGCGCGCTACGAAACACCTGATCCATTTTGTCGATGCGAATCATGGGCCGATGTGTGGGGATCACCACCGTCTCCAAGCTATAAATCTGCTGGAATTCGTAAGCCTCGGTGTCCGCCGTACCGGTCATGCCGGACAGTTTTCCGTACATGCGAAAAAAATTCTGAAAAGTAATCGTTGCCAGCGTCTGATTCTCTTTTTGAATACTGACGTTTTCTTTGGCCTCTACCGCTTGATGCAAGCCCTCAGACCAGCGCCGACCGGACATTAAGCGGCCAGTAAACTCATCCACAATCACCACTTCATTGTTTTGCACCACATAATGCTGGTCGCGGTGGTACAGCGCATGAGCCCGCAATGCTGAATGCACATGATGCATCAGCACAATATTGGAGGGCTCATACAGGCTGGAACCCTCGGCCAGCAAGCCGGCCTCGCTTAACAACTGTTCTGCGCGTTCATGCCCCTGTTCAGACAACGTGACGCTGTGTGCCTTTTCATCTACCCAGTAATCCCCATCGGTGTCTTCAGTGGTCTGCCGTTTTAAATTGGGAATGATGGCATTGATCTGTTGATAGAGCTCAGTGCTGCTTTCGGCCTGCCCGGAAATAATGAGCGGTGTGCGCGCTTCATCAATAAGAATGGAATCTACTTCATCCACAATGGCAAAATTCAGCGTACGCTGAACCGTCTCTTCACGCTGATACACCATGTTATCGCGCAGGTAATCAAAACCAAATTCATTGTTGGTGCCGTAAGTAATGTCTGCGGCGTAGGCGGCCTGTTTTTCTTCCTGCGAAATTTGAGCCATGTTCACGCCGACCCGCAAACCCAGAAAATGATGTAAGCGCCCCATGGCTGCGGCATCCCGACTGGCGAGATAATCGTTGACAGTCACCACATGCACACCCTTGCCTGATAAGGCATTCAGGTAAGCGGGCAAACTGGCCATCAAGGTTTTACCCTCACCGGTACGCATTTCCGCTATGCGCCCATCATGCAGCACCATGCCGCCGATCAATTGCACATCATAATGACGCTGACCCAATACACGAAGGCCTGCTTCACGAACTGTAGCAAAGGCTTCGGGCAATAATTGATCCAGGGTTTCACCGCGCGCATACCGTAATTTGTATTCTTCGGTCTTGTCACGCAATTGCTCATCCGAGAGCGCCTGCATGGCAGGCTCCAGCGCATTGATGGCTTGCACTTTGGATCGGTACTGTTTGATCAGCCGCTCATTGCGGCTGCCCAATATCTTTTTTAACAATGATGAAATCATGAGTTTCGACCAATTGGCATATGTTGCAACATAACGCGGCATGTTACCATATTACACCCTTGCTTCCGTAGCCTTTGATGAGAAAGTTTACTTCCGGCGCCCAGCAGTTAGCGCGATTTTTGGATACCGACGACAGCCTGAATACGCTATTGTGTCAAGTATCGGCCATACAGCGTATTGAGCGGATTTGGCAAGGCATTGTACCCGCACCCTTACTGTCCGGTACACACTTGGGGCAAATCAGGGCGGGTGTGCTGCATGTTTATTGTTCAAATGCCGCGACAGCGGGCAAATTGCGCCAATTGGTACCCAAACTGGTTCAAGCATTGGCTACCGAACACATCTGCGTTGAATTGGTCGTTAAAGTGCGCATCGTTTCCGGCGTTATGCGTCCACCACCAACTATACAGCGCAGCTTGTCGACAACAGCATTAAAAGAATTAACGGGACTACACGCAGATTTGCCGGAAGGCACGTTGAAACATGCTTTGGAGGATTTGTTAAAGCATGCTGCCAAACCGGCGCATTAACCTGTAAACGACTGGGGGATAACGCGTAGCGCCAATTCACAATTGCACACCCTTTGCGACACTTTAAGCGAGCGCATACTGCAATTGCCTCACACCCTCAGGTGCGCTGGCTTCGTCGGCAAACTCCACATACTCCCACGCACTTTGGTCGTGCAGCAAAGTGCGCAGCAAGCGGTTATTCAAAGCATGTCCTGACTTGTGCGCGGAGAATGCGCCGATAATTGGGTGGCCAACAAGATACAAATCACCGATGGCATCGAGCACTTTGTGTTTGACGAACTCATCCGTATAACGCAGACCGTCACCATTTAAAACACGGAATTCATCCATGACGATGGCATTATCGAGACTACCGCCTAAAGCCAGGCCATTGGCACGTAACCATTCCACTTCCTGCATAAAGCCAAAAGTACGTGCGCGACTGATTTCTTTGACATAAGAAGTATGGGCAAAATCCAGACTAATCGCCTGGCTGGATTTATCAAATACAGGGTGACGAAAATCAATGGTAAAATCAACCTTGAAGCCTTCATAAGGCTCGAATTTCACCCGTTTGTCGCCTTCGACCACCTCAACGGGGTGTTTGATACGAATAAATTTACGGGCTGCATTTTGTTCAACGATGCCCGCTGATTGTAATAGAAAAACAAAAGACGAGGCCGACCCATCCATAATCGGCACTTCCGGGCCGTCCAGATCAACCCAGACATTATCCACTGCAAGGCCCGCTAAAGCCGACATGAGGTGTTCTACCGTGGCCACACTGACCGAACCGTTCACCAGTGTCGAGCACAGACGGGTGTCGCCCACCTGCTCCGGATTCACTGCAATGTCAACAACTTGCGGCAAATCCATGCGACGGAAAACCACCCCCGTGTCAGGGGCGGCAGGACGTAGCGTCATACCGACTTTTGCACCGGTATGCAAGCCGACACCTGTGGTATGAATGCTGTTTTTTAACGTGCGTTGCCGTATCATTTTAATACCCATTTTTGCGACGCACAGTTCTATGCGTCGACGCACCACTCACGACACCCGAAATAGTGCCGTCTGTTGTGATTATAACGCGAAAACGGTCGATTCGTTGATGCGTGCAGTTTATCCCCAATGTTGTGCAACCCAAAGACCAAGTCGACGCTTAATCAGCCTGTTGACGTAAAAAGGCGGGGATATCCAAATATTCCATGCCTGATTGTTTTAACGCTTCCAATTGGGCTTCACGCCGGTTTCTGCGGAACACGGTAGGCTCTCCCTCATTGATGCTGTGCTCACTGTGGGCGCCCGTATAGTCATCAGTACCTGTTTTAACAATCATCGGCTTCGCTTGCTGACGTGCCACTGGACTACCCAACCCTGTGGCCACAATGGTCACGCGCAACTCATCGCCAATATTTTCATCAATGACAGTCCCTGCAATAACGGTTGCTTCTTCAGCAACGAAACCCTTCACCGCGCTCATGACTTCCATGTACTCACGCATTTTGAGGCTTGAAGAAGCTGTCACATTCACCAATACCCCACGTGCGCCAGCCAAATTGATGTCTTCCAGCAACGGACTAGCCACCGCCTGTTGCGCAGCGATGCGGGCACGGTCTACGCCACTGGCCGCGGCTGAACCCATCATCGCCATACCCATTTCCGACATCACGGTGCGTACGTCAGCAAAGTCCACATTCACCATGCCGGGGCAGTTAATCACTTCTGCAATACCCGCCACAGCACCATATAATACATTGTTGGCAGCACGGAAGGCGTCCAGCATGGACACGTCATCACCCAATACCTGCATTAATTTTTCATTGGGAATGACAATCAGTGAATCGACATGACGGGTCAATGCTTCGATACCGGTATTGGCCAACTTGACGCGCTTGCCCTCAAACTGAAACGGTTTGGTCACCACGGCCACGGTCAAAATTCCCATTTCCTTGGCCACTTCGGCCACCACCGGTGCCGCACCCGTACCGGTACCGCCGCCCATACCTGCCGCGATAAACAACATGTCTGCACCGTCAATCAGTTCAGCGATCCGCTCACGGTCTTCCAAAGCCGCTTCACGCCCCACTTCCGGATTGGCGCCGGCACCAAGGCCACGCGTAACAGAGCTTCCCAATTGCAATTGAATTTTTGTTTTATTACGTTGCAGTGCCTGCGCATCGGTATTGATGCTAATAAATTCCACACCATCAACACCACAATCGATCATGTGGTCGACAGCGTTGCCGCCGCAACCGCCTACACCGATCACTTTAATGACTGCTTCCTGTTTTGTGTCCATCATTTCAAACATTATCTTCTCCTAAGTCGCTGATCAAATTTCCCATTCATTCTGATTCAAAAGTTCCTGAACCATCCCTTCATACGTTCGAACACCTGCTGTACAGATACCCCTGATAATTTCCCAACCTGCCGCCTGTTGGGCCCTTCCAGATCCGATAACAACAACCCGACTCCCGTCGCATAACGGGGGTTATGCATCATTTCCGATAATCCGCCCGTGTAATGCGGTACACCCAATCTCACAGGCATGTGAAGTATTTCTTCACCCAGCTCTACCATGCCTTCCATGCTGGCTGAACCCCCTGTAATCACGATACCGGAGCGCATCAGCTCTTCAAATCCGCTACGGCGCAATTCTCCCTGCACCATTTCATACAATTCCAGCACGCGGGGCTCAATAACTTCGGCCAACAATTGCCGCGACATCTGGCGTGGCCCACGCTCTCCCACGCTGGGTATTTCCAGCATGTCATGTACGCCGGCCATTTGACGCAAAGCGCAACCGTGTGCGATTTTGATGTCTTCGGCATCTTTAAGCGGGGTACGCAAGGCCAAAGCAATGTCATTGGTAATTTGATCCCCAGCAATGGGAATCACTGCGGTGTGACGAATGGCACCTTGTGTGAATACCGCAATGTCCGTGGTGCCGCCACCAATATCGACCACAGCGACGCCCAAATCTTTTTCATCTTCCGTGAGCACTGCCATGGCGGAAGCCAGCGGTTGCAATACCAGTTCGCGCACGTCCAAACCGCAGCGGCGCACGCATTTAATGATATTTTGTGCCGCAGAGACTGCGCCCGTCACGATATGGACTTTTACTTCCAGCCGTACACCACTCATCCCCAAGGGTTCACGCACATCTTCCTGACCATCAATCAAGTATTCCTGCGGCAAAACATGCAAAATTTGCTGATCCGTGGGGATATTGACTGCCTTGGCCGTTTCCAATACTTTGTTAATGTCCAGTTCGGAAACTTCTTTATCACGAATGGGCACCATGCCATGAGAATTAAAGCTCCTGATGTGACTGCCCGCGATACCTGTATAGACCTCGGTAATTTTGCAATCGGCCATCAGCTCAGCTTCTTCCAGAGCTCTCTGAATCGCGTTGACAGTGGATTCAATGTTCACCACCACCCCTTTTTTTAAGCCTCGCGAAGGATGCGTACCGATACCCACCACATCCAGACGACCATCATCTGTCCATTGCCCGACCATCGCAATGACCTTGGAAGTACCGATATCCAACCCAACGACCAAATTACGGTGATCTCTTTGTTTACTCATGACGCTTTCCCTTGTTTGTGCCCGTCAGTTGTGCTGACAGGCATCAATTGCACCGCAAAACCTTGTGGGTAACGCAGGTCCACACTGATCAACGGACTCTGCAACTGTGCTTGCATCGCCGGATATAAATTTACCCAACGCGCCAACCTGCTCATGGCTTGATCGTCCCGTCCGAGCGCGATCACGACACCGTTGTCCAATTGCGCAGTCCAACTTCCCCGGTCATTTAAAGTCACCTCAACAGGTTGTCGACCCAAAGGCATCAGGATGCGTGTCATGTCAGACCAAACTTGCATGACCTGCTCACTGCTCCCCGACGGCCCATTAAAATAGGGTAAATTGGCGTTAGTGGCTGCCATAAATACCTCCCCTTGTGTATCAACCAAACCTGCCTTATTCCAGTGCGCCAAAGCGTGGTGTTCCGTTAAGCGAACATCCAGTTCATTCGGCCATTTGCGCCGTACATCCACGCTACGTACCCAAGGCAGCTTTTCAAATCCATCGCGCACCTGCGTCAAACTCACATGAAATAAATCGCCATGCACATACTCATGAATGACCCATTGCGTTTGTTGAGGACTAACATGCTGGGTACCCAGCACATGCACCTGATCTAATTGAAACATCGGCAGTCGGGTCACCGCTGCAACCCCAAACCACAGCAATCCGGCCAGCACCAAACCCAATCCAAAAAGGAGGCCGGATTTAATCGACACAAGCCTGCTCCAATATTTTTAACAGGAGGTCATCAAAAGTCAGTCCCGCAGCTTTGGCTGCCATAGGAACCAAACTGTGATCGGTCATGCCGGGTGAGGTATTTGCCTCCAGAAAATAGGGTTGTCCCTGCTGGTCCAACATCACATCCAAACGCCCCCAACCCCGGCAACCCAGCACATCAAAAGCCCGCTGTGCCAAAGCCTGAATGCGTTGCTCCTCTGCTGCCGCCAAACCGCAGGGCACACAGTATTCCGTATCGTCGCGGATGTATTTGGCTTCGTAGTCGTAGTACCCTTTTGCGGGCCGCAAACGAATCATCGGTAACGCACTACTGCCCAAAATGGCACATGTATATTCAGCATGGTCGACGCACTGCTCCGCCAACACCAGCGCATCGCATGCGGCCGCCCGGCGCCAAGCCTCAGGCAAGTCAGACAGTTGCGTCACGCGCGTCATGCCTATGCTCGACCCCTCGCGAACCGGTTTGACAAACAGAGGCAAACCCAGCCTCTCCACAACAGCGGCCCAGTGACTGTTTTCGTCCAGCAATACAAAATCAGGGGTAGGAATTCCTGCCGTTTGCCAAATTAATTTCGTACGCCATTTGTCCATCGCCAAAGCCGATGCCATCACGCCACTACCGGTGTAAGGGATGTTTAACCAGTTCAATACCCCTTGTATCGTGCCATCTTCACCAAATCGTCCATGCAGCGCGATCATTACCCTGTCAAATTTTGCCGCTTCAAGCGCAACAATATCCTGTTCAGCCGGATCAAACGGATGCGCATCAATACCCATATGCCGCAAACCGGTCAACACGCGCGCGCCACTGACCAGCGAGATGGCACGCTCTGCCGATTTTCCACCCATTAATACGCCCACTTTGCCGTAGCGTTTCATACGGAAACCCCTGTTCGTTCGCCAATAATGCGTACTTCATGTACCAAATGTATGCCCGTTTGCTGCGCCACAATTTCTTTGACTTGCGTCATTAACTCTTCTATTTCACTGGCAGTTGCCTGCCCAATATTCACGATAAAATTGGCATGTTTCATCGAAATTTGCGCCCCACCCAGTTGTTTGCCTTTCAAGCCACACGCTTCAATTAAACGCGCGGCATGATCACCTTCCGGGTTGCGGAATACCGATCCGGCGTTGGCTTGTCCCAAAGGTTGACTGGCAACCCGGCTTCGTAACAGCTCAGTAATTTTGGCACGCGAAATCCGCCCGTCCCCAACAGGTAACAAAAAATACGCGCCCAAAAACCATTCTTGTTGTTCCCGACATTTCGCTTCAACTTCCCGGTATCCGATATGAAATTCGCTCTGTTTGCGCATTCGCACCTGCCCAGTTTTATCCACCGTCATCACCTGTTCTGTCACCCGCCAGGTTTCCCCGCCATAACATCCCGCATTCATTGCCAGGGCGCCGCCCACCGTTCCGGGTATGCCCGCCATGAATTCCGCTCCGGTTAAATCATGGCTGGCGCAATAACGTGCCACCTTGGGTAAAGCCACACCAGCTTCGGCATACACACTGCCTTGCCCATCTTTCATCTGTTCCAGGCGTAATTCGCGCAACGCGCCGTGCGTCCGAATCACCACCCCGCTTAAACCGCCATCCCGCACCAACAGATTGCTGCCCAGTCCCAGCCAGTACACGGGAGTTTCCAGCGGTAACTGCTGGAGAAAACACACCAAATCTTCACTGTCAGCCGGTTCGTACATCATTTCTGCCCGCCCCCCCGCCCGCCAGGACACATATTCCGCCATAGACACGTCATGGCGCAGCTGGCCCCGCAATTCCCGTATTTGTGAAGTGCCTGGCATCAATTCAGCTAACGCGTTCATGCGCCATCGCCACAATTTCGGCAGGCACAGCGCCAATAGAACCAGCACCCATAATCAGCACCACATCGCCATCGCGCGCGTTGGCCAACAGGGTAGCGGCCAAATTGTCAATGTGTGCGACAAATACCGGCTCAACCTTACCCGCCACCCGCACTGCACGGGACAACGCACGCCCATCTGCTGCCACGACAGGTGCCTCACCCGCCGCATAAACTTCGGCCAGCAGTAAAGCATCCACGCTGGACAGCACCGCAACAAAATCTTCAAACAAGTCACGGGTACGGGTATAACGGTGAGGCTGAAACCCCAACACCAAACGGCGCCCCGGATAGGCAGCACGTACAGCAGCAATGGTTGCGCCAATTTCAGCCGGATGGTGTCCATAATCATCAATCAAGTTGAATCGCCCACCATCAGGCAGGCTAACTGTCCCATAACGCTGAAAACGGCGACCTACGCCTGAGAATTCCGCCAACGCAGCAAGGATATCGGCGTGCGGCACATTGATTTCCAATGCAATGGCAATGGCCGCCAAGGCATTCAATACATTATGTTCGCCTGATAAATTCAGCTCGACATCGAAGACATGTGCACCCCCACCATTGCTCACGCTGAAACACATGCGCTCGCCTTCAGCCCGTACCTGGGTGGCACGAAGGTCTGCGGGTTGATGAATCGCGTAGCTGGTGACAGGTTTGCTGATTTTCGGCATGATGGCGCGCACATTGGCGTCGTCCGCACACAAAACAGCGCGGCCATAAAAAGGGATGTGTTCGACAAACTCGACAAAAGCCTGTTTCAGTCGTTCAAAATCATGACCATAGGTTTCCATGTGATCAGCATCAATATTGGTCACCACAGCCAGGATCGGCATCAGATGTAAAAATGAAGCATCGGATTCGTCGGCCTCTGCCACCAGGTAGTCGCCTTGCCCTAAACGCGCATTGGCGCCGGCTGCCAGTAAGCGGCCGCCAATCACAAAGGTAGGGTCCATGCCTGCGCGAGCCAGAATACTGGCAATCAAAGAAGTGGTGGTGGTTTTGCCGTGGGCGCCGGCAATCGCAATACCTTGCCGCAAACGCATCAATTCTGCCAGCATGATGGCGCGTGGTACCACGGGAATCGAACGTTCGCGTGCCGCAATCACTTCGGGGTTGTCTGCCTGTACTGCTGTCGACACCACAATGGCATCGGCTGCGCCGACATGTACGGCATCGTGACCCAAAAACACTTGCACGCCTAATTGTGCCAAACGGCGCGTGTTGGCGTTATCTGCCAAATCTGAACCTGTGATGACATAGCCCTGGTTATGCAACACTTCTGCGATACCACTCATGCCCGCGCCACCCAAGCCAACAAAATGGAGTCGTTTAATTTTATGTTTCATTTTGCGGCCTCCCGGCATTGTCGCGCGACTTCAGCCGTTGCATCAGGCTTGGCCACTTGTCGTGCGCGTTGCGCCATGTGGTGTAATTCATGACGATCTAAAACCATGAGGTGATCTGCCAGCATCTTGTCCCCCAATTCCGGCTGGGGAAGCAATTTGGCAGCGCCCTGCATCACCAAAAATTGCGCATTCAAGGTTTGATGGTCATCCACCGCATGAGGATAGGGCACCAGAAAAGCGGGTACCCCTGCGGCAGCTAACTCGGCCAAAGTAAGCGCTCCTGCACGGGTAATCGCCACATCACACCAGCCGTACATATCTGCCATGTCGGTAATGAAATCACGTACATCAGCGACCACACCCACTTCAGCATAAAGCGCACGCAAACTTTCGACATGCGGGGCGCCTGCTTGATGAATGACTTCAGGCCGCACGGCAGCCGGAATACGTGCCAGTGCGCGGGGCACCACCGCATTTAAAACAGCTGCACCCAAGCTTCCACCCACCACCAGCAAGCGCAAGGGACCTGAACGAGCTGTTTTGTCAATGTTTGCCACAGCTGAAATTTCTTTGCGCACGGGATTACCAAGCCACTGTGCAGGCTTGTTCTTACACAGCAAAGGGGCATCATAAGGGTGCGTAAATGCGGAGGGAAAGCCCGTCAACACTTTCCTGGACAGACAAGCCAAGACCCGGTTGCTTAATCCGGCAACAGCATTTTGTTCATGAATCACCAAAGGAATGCGCAACAAAGCGGAAACCAGACCGCCGGGGAAACTGGGGTAGCCCCCCATTCCCAATACCACATCAGGCTTGAAATGCCGGATTGCACGCAACGCTTGAACCATCGCTCGCGCCAATATCCCAATAAACACCACTTTACGCAACAAACCTTTTCCACGTAAACCACCGATGCTTAAACGCGCCATGTCATAGCCGAAAGGCGGCACAATGCGGTTTTCCATGCCATGATGTCCACCCAGCCACACCACCTTCCAACCTTGTTGTGCCAACTCGCCCGCCACAGCCAACCCCGGGTAAATGTGCCCGCCGGTTCCACCTGCCATCACCATCACAGTACGTGCCATCGCTATGCCCTTTTCCTGCCGAGTTTGAGGGCGCGCGTTTCATAATCCACACGCAACAATATTCCCATTGCCACACAATTGGTGACAATGCCACTGCCGCCAAATGACAACAGCGGCAGAGTTAAACCTTTGGTGGGCAATAATCCGACATTCACCCCGATGTTAATGCCTGCTTGGGCACCTATCCATACCCCGATGCCCATCGCGGTTAACGCACTGAAATGACGTTCCAGCACAGCGGCTTCACGACCAATTTGAAAAGCCCGAATGATTAACCAGGCAAATAATCCAATGACGACAGCCACTCCGACAAAGCCCAATTCTTCTGCAATAACAGCCAGCAGAAAATCGGTATGGGCTTCAGGTAAATAAAACAATTTTTCTATGCTGCCGCCTAATCCCAGCCCCCACACTCGCCCGCGACCAAAGGCAATCAATGCATGCGACAACTGGTAACCTTTACCGAAAGGATCTGCCCATGGGTCCATAAAGCCCACAATACGTTGTAAACGGTAAGGCGAACTCCAGATCAAACCGATAAAACCGATGACGGACATCACCAGCAAACCGACAAAAATGCGCAAATTTAATCCGCCCAAAAAGAGTGTCGTCATGGCAATCGCAATAATGACCACAAATGCACCAAAATCGGGTTCGCGTAACAACAAAAATCCGGTGAAAAGAATGGCCACCAACATAGGTAAAAAACCCTGTTTGAGGTTATGCATCAAAGCGGCCTTGCGCACAGTGTAATCAGCTGCATACAACACCGTGAACAGCTTCATTAATTCAGAAGGTTGCAAATTAAAGACCAGTAATGGCAACCAGCGTTGGCTGCCGTTCACATTACGTCCTATTTTCGGCACCAGCACCAGAGTGAGCAAGACCAGGCCCACCACAAACAGCCAGGGGGCGAGGCGTTGCCATTGCAGCATGGTCACCATTCGAAAAGCCATAAAACCGGCCATCAAACCTGCGGTGACATAGCCCGCTTGCCGAATCAGGAAAAAATTGGCATGGTAGCCCGTCGCCTTACTGGCTTCTGCGGTATCAATGGAGGCGGAATACACCATCACCAAGCCAAAGGACAGCATGGTGATCACCAACCAGATCAATACATTGTCATAATGCGTTTCGTGATGTCTTAAATTGTTTGCCATGCTCATCACACATGCTCCTGTGCGAGATGTTGTACGGCAGCAATAAATACTTGCGCACGGTGCGCATAATTATTGAACATATCAAAACTGGCACAAGCGGGTGACAGCAACACGGCATCACCCGGTTTGGCTTGTGCATAGGCCAAAGCCACCGCGTCTTCCATATTTTCGGCGCGGAATATGGGTACGCCAGTACCGGCCACTGCTTGCGCAATCAACCCGCCATCCCGCCCAATTTGCACCAGACCCGTGCAGGTGTTCATGGCTTCAGCCAGAGGTGAAAAATCCTGCCCCTTGCCCTCGCCGCCCGCGATGAGCACCAAAGGTCTGTTCATCCCTTTCAAAGCGGCGACGGTCGCGCCCACATTGGTGCCTTTTGAATCGTCATAAAAATCGACATCCGCAACTTTTGCTACCCATTCCACGCGGTGGGCCAAGCCACCAAACTCGCGCAAGGCTTGTGCCAAAGGGGCGTCCGGTAGACCTAGCGCATGGCACAGCGCCCAGGCAGCCAGTGCGTTGGCCACATTGTGCTGGCCTGCCACGCGCAAATCTGCTGCGGGCATCAAGCGCTGGCTACCACGGCATAAATAACCGGCCTGCAAACCAAATTCATCTTCATTTTTGGCAGGCGACAAACCGAAACTCAGCTGGCGACGACCTGAATGCGCCCACTGAACGCTGAATGCATCATCGCGATGAATGACCTGTACCCCGGCCCCTGCATAAATACGTGCCTTGGCTGCCGCATAAGCACGCATCCCCGGGTATCGATCCAAGTGATCCTCACTTATATTCAGCACAGTTGCTGCTGCGCTGTGCAGGCTGTATACCGATTCCAGTTGAAAACTGGATAATTCCAGCACGAACACTTCTGTTTGGATATCCTGGTCCAGCGCTTCCAAAACAGGGATACCGATATTGCCTGCCATCTGTGTGCGCAAACCTGCTGCTTCGCACATGCTGGCCACCATGGTGGTCACTGTACTCTTGCCATTTGATCCGCTGATAGCAATCACCCGTGCCGTGAGGGGTAAGGCTTGCGCAAACACTTCCACATCGCTCCACACCGGCTTGCCCGTTGCAATGGTTGCCTGAATCAGGGGGTGAGAAAGGGGGACACCGGGACTGACCACAATGTATTGTGCCCAAGCCAAGTCTTCGACTTGCCATGCACCCAAATGAACGACAACTTCCGGACACTGTTCGCGCAAGGCAGGCAAAGCCGAAGGCGCTGCAGACTGGTCTGCAACGCGCACCTCTGCGCCGCGCCGAATCAACCAGCGTGCCGCAGCCAACCCGCTCGCACCCAAGCCGAGTATCAGTACCTGCTTTGCATTCCAGTTCATTGCTTGTCCGGTATCCATGTCGTCATCTCAGTTTCAGGGTGGATAAACCGATCAGCACCAGCATCATGGTAATAATCCAGAATCGAACCACGACCTGAGTTTCTTTCCAGCCTTTTAATTCAAAATGATGATGCAGGGGTGCCATACGAAACACCCGTTTTCCCGTTAATTTGAATGAAGCCACCTGTATCACCACCGACAAGGTTTCAATGACAAATACCCCACCCATAATGAACAGCACAATTTCCTGGCGCACAATCACCGCTACCACGCCCAAAGCGGCGCCCAGTGCCAATGCGCCCACGTCGCCCATAAACACCTCGGCGGGATAAGCGTTAAACCACAGGAAAGCCAGTCCAGAACCGGATACTGCGGCACAAAACACCCCTAATTCGCCTGCACCGGGAATATGAGGTTCTCCCAAATAGTGGGAAAACACGGCATTCCCGGCCACGTAAGCGAACACGGCCAGCGATGAGGCCACCATTACGGTTGGAAGGATAGCCAAACCATCAAGACCATCGGTTAAATTAACGGCATTGCTTGAACCGACAATGACAAAGTAGGTCAATGTGACAAAACCGACTGTACCCAACGGGATAGCAATGTGCTTGAAAAACGGCACAATCAGTTCAGTTTGTGCCGGTAATTGGGTTGAATAGGCAATATACAAAGCCGCGCCAAGCCCCAATACCGATTGCCAAAAAAATTTGCTGCGTGCCGAAAGGCCTTTAGGGTTGTGGTGGACTACCTTGCGGTAATCGTCCACCCATCCGATGATGCCAAATCCCAGTGTGGTCAACAGCACCACCCAGACATAGTGATTGGACAGATCGCTCCACAGCAGAGTGGAGATCGTAATCGAGACCAAAATGAGGGCGCCACCCATGGTTGGGGTGCCCGCCTTGATTAAGTGCGTTTGCGGGCCATCATTGCGCACCGATTGGCCAATTTTCATTGCCGTCAGGTAACGAATAACGCCGGGTCCAACCAGAAAAGAAATCCCCAGGGAGGTCAAAGAGGCCAACACTGCGCGCAAGGTAATATAGTTAAATACATTGAATGCGCGGACTTGGCCCGATAAGGATTGAAACAACCAGAGCAACATCAGATCACCTCCTCAAGTTGTTCGACCACACGTTCCATATGCATGAAACGGGAACCTTTTACCAACAGCGTCACATTGTTGCCAAGGTGCGCTGACAAAGCTTGTACCAGCGCATCTGCATCACTGAAATGTTGGGCAGACGCGCCAAATTGCGTAACGGCCGCCTGACTGGCCTCGCCCAGTGCGTACAAACTGTCCACATGGCAGGCTTTGGCATAGCGGCCTATGTCGGCATGTGCCGCGACACCGGCCTCACCCAATTCACCCATATCGCCCATCACCAATATTCGTATGCCCGGTGATGACACCAGTACATCAATCGCAGCACGCATGGATTCCGGATTGGCATTGTAGGTGTCGTCGAACAAGCGTGTACCATGTTTTCCCGTTTTGAACTGCAAGCGCCCTTTGGGTGCGTGAAACCCTTCCAATCCTGCGCGCATGGCATCTGTTGAGATACCCAGCACTTGCGCTGCGGCCAATGCTGCCAGCGCATTCATCACATTGTGTCGCCCCGGAACAGGCAAACGAATCGCTAACTCCGTATCGAACAGGCGAATTTTTATGTCACTGTGGTCTTCATGCAGAAGACAAGCCACGGCTTGAACCTGCGCCGTTTTACCTGAATCTTCATGTATTGAAAAGGCCACAACCTGACGCTGCCCGGCAAAATCCCGCCACAGCCGGGCGTAACGATCATCCGCATTGAGCACGACGATGGCTTGCGCTGGGGCGCCAAGGATAATTTCTCCTTTCGCTCTGGCCACAGCTTCCGGCGAACCCAATATCCCGATGTGTGCGCTGCCCGCATTGTTAATCAGCACGACTTCGGGTTGCGCCAAACCCACCAAATAGGCCAATTCACCGGCATGATTCATACCCATTTCAATCACACCAAATTGGTGGTGTGGGCATAATCCCAACAAAGTTAATGGCATACCGATGTCATTATTGAAATTACCTTGCGTGGCCCAAACCTGATTTTCACCGACAGCCGCACTTAACATAGCAGACAGCATGTCTTTCACCGTGGTTTTCCCACTGCTGCCCGTGATAGCAATCAATCGTGCGGGCATCTGTTTACGCCAATACGCTGCCAACTGACCGAGTGCCAAACGGGTATCTTCTACCACCACCGAAGGACCGGTGACCGGCGCGCTACGCGCATCCACCATCACAGCTGCCGCGCCGGTATCCAATGCAACCTGCGAAAACTGGTGCCCGTCGAACCTGTCGCCGCGCAGTGCGATATACAGATCACCCGCTTGAAGCTTTCGGCTGTCTGTGCAGACCCGATGACATCCGGTTTCGGCACCGCGCAATACACCGCCCGTAGCCTCTGCAATTTGGCTGGTGGTCAATCTGTTCATGAATAGATCTCCAGAGCGCGTTGCGCGTGCGCATAATCCCAAAAGGGATGTTTTATCCCGGCAATCTCCTGATAACGCTCGTGCCCTTTGCCCGCAATTAACACCACATCGCCCGCTTGAGCTTGTGCAATACTTTGCGCGATGGCACTGGCCCTATTCACTTCTATCAATTCATTTCCCGGCATCCGCGTACGCATCGCGGCGATAATGGCGCTGGGGTCTTCGCTTCGCGGATTGTCCGAAGTCAGGATGACATGATCAGCCCAATGCGCTGCTATGGCGCCCATTTCAGGGCGCTTTCCTGCATCACGATCACCACCACAACCGACAACGCAATAGAGACGTCCTGAGCCGGACACCAATTCACGCAAAGTCTGTAATACGTTCTCAAGTGCATCAGGCGTGTGCGCATAATCAATGACCACCCAGGGCTGATTTTCACCCCCCAGTATTTGCATACGGCCCTCAGGCGCAACCACATTAGCCAGATGTTCAACCGCCTGATCCAGATTCACACCACTGACCAGCAATGCGCTCAGTGTGGCCAACAAGTTACTGGCATTGAAGCGTCCCAGCACCGGCGCGCGCAGTTGTGCGGCACCCCAAGGGGTGTCGACGCGCAAGCTTAAACCTTCCGCCGACAGGTGTAATTTGCTGCCGCGCACAGTGGCCTGACCGAAACCGTAGCTCAGTATTTCGGCAGCACCCTGCGGCTTATGCATCAAGCTTCGGCCAAATTCATCGTCCTGATTGACGACTGCGTAACGCAGACCAGACCAATGAAACAATTTGGCTTTTACCGCAGCGTAATGCGCCATATCCCCATGATAATCAAGGTGATCACGACTTAAGTTAGTCAGAACGGCCACATCAAAATGTACCGCATTGACACGCCCCTGGTCCAAGCCTTCTGAAGACACCTCCATTGCGAGCGTTTGAACGCCTGCTTGACGATAGGCGGCCAGGGTGGCTTGCAGCACTGCGGCATCCGCCGTGGTGTTTTTGCTGTCTGTTAAATTGGGATAAATTCCATTACCCAGCGTGCCCAGTACCGCTGTGCGGCGCCCCAATTCATTTAAACTCTGCGCAATCCAATGCGTACAGGACGTCTTGCCATTGGTGCCCGTCACCCCGATGTTCCATAAATAGCGCGATGGTGCGCCATAAATTTGTGCAGCGATCGCACTGATATGCAGTTTCAGTTGGTGCACCGGCACATTGGGCACTTGAGCCAAAGCACTGTCCCAAACATAACCCTCCGCATCCCACAACACCGCCTCCGCCCCCGCTCGCACTGCAGCGGCGATATGCTGCCGGCCATCCTGTTTGCCGCCTTGATAAGCGGCAAAGGCCATGCCCGGCCTGATTTGCCGGCTGTCTGTGCTCAGACCGTGAATGACCGCGCCCTGATGCGTCAAAGCAGCCAAAATGGCTGCCGCATCGGGAGGATTTGTAATGTGGGTTGCGTTCATCTCGCCCTCGCCGCAACAGTCACATCTGTTTTTGTATTTTTAGGCGGCGCCAGCGCCTTGTCAGGCGGCACATGAAGCAAGTGTAAACTGTCTTCCATTACCGAATGAAAAAGAGGCCCCGCTACGACGCCACCATAATATGAGCCTGCACTGGGTTCGTCGATCATGATGGCGACAATTAATTTTGGGTCACTGACTGGAGCAAAACCAACGAATGAGGCAATGTAACGGTTTGACGCATAACCGCCATGATCGGGTTTATGCGCGGTACCCGTTTTCCCCGCCGTAGTGTAATCATCCAGATTCGCCAGGGGTGCTGTGCCATCTGCTGTCACCACATTCGTTAACATGGTTTTCATCTCATCGGAACTTTGCGCAGAAAACACCTGATCACCAGCAGCTATGTCGGCGGATTTGACAAAACTGATGGGTTTTAACAGGCCATGATTGGTGAACATGGTGTATGCACGGGCTATTTGTAACAAACTGACAGACACCCCATTACCATAAGACATGGTTGCCTGATCAATAGGTTCCCAGTGTTGCCAGGGGCGCAAAGTGCCTCTGGCTGAACCTGGAAATACATTTTCCGGCGGCACACCAAATCCGGCATCATGTAATTTTTGCCAAAAGTATGACGGCGCCAAAGTCAAAATAATTTTTGATGCGCCCACATTGCTGGATTTTTCGATGATCTGGGATACGGTTAATACCCCTTCCGGGTGAGCATCATGAATCCAGTATTTGCCCACTTGCCATTTCCCGCCCGTCGTGTCGATTGTGCTATCAGGCCGATACTTCCCCGTATCCAGTGCGGCGGTCAACGCAACCGGCTTCATGACAGAACCGGGCTCATAAGCATCGGTGACTGCACGATTACGCATTTGCGCCGGTTTGAGTCCAGTCAGGTTATTCGGGTTGTATGACGGGGCATTGACCATGGCCAACACTTCGCCCGTTTTTGCATCCAGCATGACGAGTGCGCCGGCTCGCGCTTTATTGGCAATCACTGCTGCCTGCAACGCACGGTATGCGATGTATTGCAAACGCATATCAATTGATAGCTGTACATCCTGTCCGGGCTTGGGCGTTTGAATACTCTGCACATCTTCAATGATATTGCCATGCCGATCCAGCAGAACCCGCTGGCTGCCTGGTCGACCGGCCAGCGAATTGTCCAGACCCAGTTCCAGGCCTTCCTGCCCGTTGTCATCAGCACCGGTGAAGCCCAACACGGCACCCAAAGATTCGCCAGAGGGATAATAACGGCGGTATTCGCGCTGTAAAGACAAACCCGGGATATTGAGTTTGGTGACATCTTCAGCCTGATCGGGTGGAAGATGTCGTTTAATAAATACAAATTCATGTTCCGTGTCTGCCAGCCTGGTACTCACCTGCCGCGGGGTCATTTGCAAAACGCTTGCCAACTGGTCGCGTTGTACCGTTGTCATCTGGATATTGGAAGGATTACACCACACCGACTCTACAGGCGTGCTGACAGCGAGTATCTCCCCATTGCGATCACTCACCATACCGCGATGCGCAGGCAAAGACACCACACGACTGGTGAGTGCGTCGCCTTTGCGTTGCAAAAATGTCTGATGTAATACCTGTAAATACACCGCTCGCCCCGCCATCATGATTAACCACAATAGAATCAGCACCAGGATCAATGTGCTGCGCCACTGTTTCAGATGCAATGACAATAAATGCCCGGAGGGGTGCTCTATGCGCTGCATCATGGATGAAATGCGTGCAACTGTACCGCCGACACCACCCGCATTTGGCGCGCATCAGGCAGTTGCATTTGCAACTGCTCGCTGGCTATTTTCCCAACCCGCGCATGCATCGCCCAAGTGCTTTGTTCCAATTGCAGCCGACCCCATTCTTCATCCAGCTGAATTTGTTGAGACTGCGCCTGTTGCAAGCTGATAAAAGCCCTCCGCGCCTGATGCTGGCTTTTAATGAGTGACAAAGCGCACAGCACCACCGTCATCAACAAAACAAATTGCCAGCGCATCAACATGCTATTCCCATGATATGTCTCATGACTTCGCCATTTCTATCGTACGCATCACGGCACTGCGGGCACGCGGATTTTTGGCGACCTCCGCTTCCGATGGGCGTACCGCCCGCCCGATCAATTTCATGCCAGGTGCAGGGATCTGGTCAGCGCGTAACGGCAGTTTCGCGGGCATCGGCGGGGGGCTGCTGCGCTGGCGCATAAAACGCTTCACCAACCGGTCCTCCAGCGAATGAAACGCAATCACCACCAATCTTCCTCCTGCAGACAAACGATCCGCTACCAATGGTAAAGTTAACGATAACTCCTCAAGCTCGCGGTTGATGTGAATCCGTATAGCTTGAAAGGTGCGTGTGGCCGGGTTTTGTCCGGTATCACGCCCCGGCATGACAGCCGCGACCAGGTGCGCAAGCTGCTGCGTGTGTGTAATTGGCACACGCGCTTGTTGTGCAACAATCGCTGCTGCAATGCGCCTAGCATTCCGCTCTTCGCCATAAGCCCAAAGTACCTCTCTTAATTCAGTTTCAGTGACCTGTGCCAGCCATTCCGCTGCCGTCAACCCGGATGTGGTATTCATGCGCATATCCAGTGGCGCATCGAAGCGAAAACTGAACCCGCGACTCGCCTCATCCAGCTGCGGGGAAGACACCCCTAAATCCATCAAAACGCCATCCAGCATGCCCACACCCAAACGATCAAGCTGCGCGCTCACCTGGTCAAACCCACTGTGACAGATAGTAAATCGCGGATCTTGCCATTGTTGCCCTACCGCCACGGCCTGGGGATCTTTATCCAGTGCAATCAAACGACCCGCCGGCCCTAACCGCTGCAAAATTTCATTGCTGTGCCCACCTCGCCCAAAGGTTAAATCGGCATATATCCCGTCTGAACGTATATTTAGCGCATTAACTGCGGCCTCTCGCAGTACGGTTTCATGGTTATTTTCGCCACTCACAAACTAAAGCCGGCCAGTTCAGCAGGCATCTCCGCATCCTTAAAGCTCAAGGCCAGATCCATTTGATCCTGCCACCGCTGCTCGTTCCATAATTCAAACTTCACACCCTGCCCGACCAGCACTGCATTTTTGTCCAGACCGGCAAATTCCCGCAACATGGCGGGCAATAAAATTCGGCCTGTGGCATCCAGCTCCAAATCAGCCGCATTTCCAACCAGCAAGCGTTGCAGACTGCGTGTTTGGGTGTTAAAACTGGAAAGGCTATTGAGTTTTTTTTCAATCGGTTCCCATTCAATCAATGGAAACATCAACAAACATTTACTGGGGTCTGCCGTCACCACCACACGACCATCGCCTTGTGCGAGCAGCGCGTCACGGTACCGGGCAGGCACCATCAGCCTCCCTTTGGTATCCAAATTCAACGTGCTCACGCCACGAAACATCATCCACCCCTTATGTCGCCACGACAGTATTTTCCCACTTTTTACCACAAAATACCACTTATCACCACTATAGTGAATTACTTTGCATTGGTCAAGCAAGCGTTATTTTTTATACTTGTCGCGAAAATGGATTAAGCACATGATTAAGCAGTGATTTTTGTTACTCGGCCTGGCGCAAAAAAATGCTGGGCGAAACCGTCGTTGAAAGCGGGAATGCTGAACTCAATGTAAGCGAGATGGATAGTGCAGAAACGGCATCTGGTTTTGCAGGTTATTGGGGTGATTGTGTTGCCCCCACCCCAAACTGACGCACACGCTCGAAAAGACAAATCGCCAGTGCAGCCGCCGCGTTCAGTGATTCCATGCGCCCCGGCATGGGAATGCGCACAGCCTGGTGGGTAGCCGCACGAAGGTCTGAAGACAGGCCAGCCCCTTCGTTGCCGAAAGCAAAGGCCACATTCCCGGTTAAATTGCACTCATACAGGTTGCGGGGCGCATCCAGAGCGGTGCTGTACACCGTTCCGGAAAATCTCGCAGCGATGCCGATGAGGTCGGCGCGCTCCACCAGATGAAGCGAAAAATGCGCGCCCATTCCACCGCGCAGCACTTTGGGCGACCAGACATCGGCGCAACCTTCGGACAAATAGACGGTGTCCACACCAGCTGCCGCAGCACTGCGCAACATGGCGCCCAGATTACCAGGGTCTTGAATGTGTTCCAGCAATACTGAAAAATGCGGCGCAGGTAAATGAATACCCATGGGAACAGCGATCAGCGCCATGACCCCACTGGGTGTTTTGACTGGCGAGAGTGCTGACAGCAATTGAGGCGCCATGACACTGATAGGCACTTGTGGACAACGGGTTTGCCAGCGCATCAAGGCTTGATTATCGGTCACCAGCAAGCGGATAGGGATGCCCCCGCCGGCCAAATAAGCCTCGATTAAATGTTCGCCGTCGAGCAATGTCTGCCCTTTTTCACGGCGCTGCTGCGCCGAATCGGCCAAGTGTTTCAGCGTCTTGAAAAAAGCGTTTTGACTGGACTCAATGGAAATTGTTGTGGTCATGCCAAACCCGGCAACAATGCACGCAAGCCATCGGCAAGAAACTGCACTGCCATGGCTGCCAGGATCAAACCCATTACACGGGTAGCAATATTAAGCCCAGTCGTGCCAAGCCGGGCGCCGATCGGTTCGGCCAACCGCAACACACCCCAAACCACCATGCCCACCAGCACACAAGACAGGCTGAACAAAATTTTATCCAGCAGACTCGCTGCCTGGTGTGCATCCACGATGACCAAACTGATTGCACCCGGTCCGGCAAGAAGCGGGATAGCCAGGGGCACCACAGAAATATCTGCTTTGAACTCGGCTTCCGTTTCCTCCGCATCGGTATGACGTGCCGGGCTGGTTTTAGCATGAAACATGGCAATGGCGATCAGCAAGACCAACAGCCCACCTGCAACACGAAAAGCGGGGATGCCAATACCAAAAAACCCCAACACATGGTCGCCAGCCCAAATCGACAACAGCAAAATCACCACCACCGCAAACGCGGCTTTGAGCGCAGTGTGGCGCATTTCCTTGCTGGGCCGGTCGGCACTCAGGCTGAGAAAAACGGGAATAGCCCCCAAGGGGTTCAGGATGGCGAATAACCCCACCAAAAACTGAATTTGCTCGATGAAATAAGGGCTGAGAGACGGCAATGCGGTATTCATAAAACCCCTCGCTATTTAACTGCGCCGCCAGGTAGTGCCTTGCGGACTGTCTTCCAGAATGATGCCTGCGACCAGCAATTGCTGCCGGATCCGATCGCCTTCCGCGTAATCTTTGGTCTGCCGTGCCAGTTGCCGTTGCGCAATCAGACCCAAAATATCCTGCTCGCTCATGACGCACCCATTGAGTTGCTGCAAGTGTTGCAAGGGTGGGCTTTGTAACAAACCCAGTACTGCGCCCAAGCCCTTCAGCATGTTAGCGGCATTCACAGAGCGCGTTTTGTTGATGTCACCTGCCAATTCAAACAACACGGCCAGTGCTTGCGGGGTATTGAAATCATCATCCATCGCCGCTTTAAACCGCACGGCTTGAGGCGCTTCCCAGTCGATATTTTCTGTTTGGGGTGAAACCTCTCGCAAGGCCATGTACAAACGATTCAATGCCTGGCGCGCATCTTCCAGATGAATGTCGGCGTAGTTGAGCGCACTGCGATAATGGGCACGCAAGATGAAGAAACGCAGCGTTTCCGCATCAAAGTTTTGCAACACTTCGCGTACGGTGAAAAAATTCCCCAGGGATTTGGACATTTTTTCATTGTCCACCCGCACAAAACCGTTGTGCAACCAATAATTGGCCAGTGTACAACCGTGCGCGCCCTCGGATTGAGCGATCTCATTTTCATGATGCGGGAATTGTAAATCCTGGCCGCCGCCGTGCAAGTCAAAATGCGGCGACAAATAATATTCGCTCATTGCCGAGCATTCGATATGCCAACCGGGGCGACCTTCGCCCCATGGTGATGACCAGGACGGCTCACCGGGTTTCGCCGCTTTCCATAACACAAAATCCAGCGGATCGCGTTTATAGTGGTCGATTTCTACCCGTTCGCCCGCGCGCAATTCATCCAGCGATTTGCCTGACAGCTTTCCGTACCCGGCAAAGGCGTGAACGGCATAATAGACATCGCCGTTCTCTGCAGCATAGGCCAGACCTTTTTCGATCAAATCCCCAATAAGTCGAATCATGCCGGGGATAAAATCAGTCGCCCGAGGCTCATGAGTGGGTGGCAATACATTTAACGCCGAAGCGTCGGCTTGCATGGCAGCGATATAACGCGCTGTCAATGTGGCAATGGATTCGTTATTTTGAGCGGCGCGATGAATAATCTTATCATCAATATCCGTTATATTTCGTACATAATCAACATGATAACCAGATTCTCCCAGCCAGCGCACAATCATGTCAAATACCACCATTACCCGGGCATGACCAATATGGCAGTGGTCGTAAACTGTCATGCCGCACACGTACAAACGCACCTGCCCCGGAACGATGGGCACAAAAATCTGCTTTTCGCGCCCCAGCGAATTGTATATTGCTAACATAAACACACCAAATTAAGCATTTCGGTTTGAGTCAAGCCGATATTCTTGTTAGAATCGACAGGGAAATTTATCGGTTAAGTATATCACAGTGAAAAAAATCTTCTTTTACGCCGCCATGTTGGCAACAGTCTTGGTGTGGGTGCCTGCGGCACACGCCACCCCGACATCCGAACTGCAAGCCATCAATGCGCTGTTTAAGCAAGGTCAATATACGCAGGCGCTTGAACAGGACGATGCTTATATCAAACAAAATCCCAAAGATGCTCAAGCCCGCTTTGTAAAAGGACTGATCCTTACGCAGCAGAATAAAACCAGTGAAGCCATTGCAGTATTTACGGGTTTAACGGAAGATTTTCCCGAACTACCTGAGCCTTATAATAATTTGGCCGTGCTTTATGCAACCCAGGGCGATTATGACAAGGCGCGTAATGCACTTGAAATGGCTGTGCATATTCAACCCGGCTACGCTGTCGCGCACGCCAACCTGGGTGATTTATATGCAAAAATGGCGGCTATCGCTTATCGCAAAGCGATACAATTTGACCCCAACAACACCCATTTACATATGAAACTTTCATTAATTGATGAAATATTCAAACCGAACGCAAACCCTTGCACGGGAAATACCGACCGAAGCTCTCCTGTTAACAATATGGTGCCGACCACGAAACCTGCACCAATTCCTGCCGTGATGCCGGCAGCCCAATCCATCACAACACCGACCGAACCTGTTCAGAAAACAACTTTCTGACAAAAATTCTTTTTAACCCGAATTTTGCATGAATTTTCCCTTCACAATTTAAACCTTAAGGAGCTGCCAAAATGATTAAACTGCACACCAATTACGGTGACATCACCCTGCAACTCGACGCAGCCAAGGCCCCCAAAACGGTCGCCAATTTTTTGGCTTACGCCAACAGCGGTTTTTTTGAAAACACGATTTTTCACCGGGTAATCGATGGTTTTATGATTCAGGGTGGCGGTTTTGAACCCGGGATGAAACAAAAAGACGTTGTGGCCGCAATAGAAAATGAAGCAGCGAATGGATTACGTAATGATTGCTATACCATTGCGATGGCACGCACTTCAGATCCCCACTCTGCAACAGCACAGTTCTTTATCAACACGAAAGACAACAGTTTCCTTAACTTCACTGCGCCCAGCGCTCAGGGATATGGCTACTGCGTGTTTGGCAAGGTGACTGAAGGTCAGGAAGTGATTGATAAAATCTCCAGGGTAAAAACTGGAAACCGTGCCGGACACCAGGATGTACCTGTTGAGGATGTGGTGATTGAGCGTGTTGAAGTCATTGCTGATTAGCACTTATTCATGCATCATCTGGACAGGTGATTGATCAAAACCCCCTGTCAACATAAAACCATGCACTGTGTGGCTGAAGGTGCGCCCCATTCCGGCGAAATCCGGAATTCACATAACGGGGTTGAGAAGGGGCATGCATCCGCTTCCCAACCGTCTGCCCACAGGCCGATTGACCTGTGGCCTTATGAATGAGTCCCTCATGTCACACAGTTTGCTGATTTCAGATTTACATTTAAATAATCAGGAAGCCGGATTAACCCGATTATTCGAACATTTTCTCACCCATATTGCGCCGAATGCCGAAGCGCTTTACATCCTGGGCGATTTGTTTGAATACTGGCTGGGAGATGACACGCTGGATTTGCCTTTGCACCAGCAAGTATGTCGTGCCTTGCGCCAACTCAGCGATTCTGGTGTGAAGTTGTTCTTCCTGCACGGTAACAGGGATTTTTTGCTTGGGGCGCGTTTTGCTGAAACCTGTGGCGCCAGCTTTTTGCCCGACCCCAGTTTAGTCAATCTTCACGGCACCGCCAGTTTACTGATGCATGGCGACACCCTGTGCACCGATGATGTGGATTATCAAGCTTTTCGTCAACAGGTGCACCAACCGGCCTGGCAGCAACAATTCCTTGCGCAAACGCTATCGGCACGGGTGGCCCTGGCGCAAACGGCGCGTGAACAAAGCGCTGCGGCAAAACTGAACAAATCGGCCAGCATTATGGATGTGAATCCGGATGCGGTGATCAATACCTTCAGGCAATATGGCTATTCGCGTCTGATCCACGGTCACACGCACCGACCTGCCCACCACCGCCTTACGGTGGATGAGCATGCATGCGAGCGTTGGGTCTTGCATGACTGGCACGGCAATCAGGGCGGCTATTTGCGTTGCGATGAGCAGGGTTGTCAACTCATCGCATTGCAGATGCCCTAACCCATATTCAGACCTCTTTCCAAATCCTGACGAATATCCCGTACAGATTCCAGGCCAACCGCCAGACGCAGCAAACCTTCACCCACGCCGGCTTCGGCCCGCTGTTCAGCACTTAAGCGTCCATGCGTGGTGGTAGCGGGATGGGTAATCGTGGTTTTGGTGTCACCCAGATTGGCCGTAATAGAAATAAGACGGGTGGCATCGATCACTCGCCATGCGGCTTCTCGTCCACCGCGTACCGAAAAAGCAATGATAGCGCCCCCAGCAGACTGCTGGGCGGCCGCCAGCTCATGCTGTGGATGCGATGTCAAGCCGGGATACCACACTTGCTCAATCAGTGGGTGGGAGGCTAACCATTGTGCCAATGCCAATGCATTCGTTGAATGAGCCGCCATGCGCAAAGCGAGCGTTTCCATGCCTTTCAGCAAAACCCAAGCGTTGAATGGACTTAAAGTAGGTCCGGCAGTACGCAAGAAGCTGTGTATGGCATCAAGCAATTTGGCATTGCCCAGTACCGCACCGCCCAGCACCCGACCTTGCCCATCCAGATATTTGGTGGCCGAGTGCACCACGATGTCTGCGCCCAACTTGAGTGGACGCTGCAAGGCCGGAGAACAGAAGCTGTTGTCTACCACCAGCCGGATATTCGCACCGTGTGCCAACGCAGACAGGGCAGCAATGTCACTGATTTCGGTCAACGGGTTGGACGGTGACTCAACAAAAAACAGGCGTGTATTGGGCTGTATTGCTGCGCGCCATTGGGCAACATCCACCGCCGAAACAAAGCTGATTGTGACGCCAAAACGGGCAATGACGTTGGTCAGCAATTGCATCGTCGAGCCAAATAATGAGCGTGAAGCAACCAAATGATCGCCCGCAGACAACAAACCCATCAGCGTTGCCAAAATGGCCGACATACCTGATGCAGTGGCCAAACAGCGTTCCGCCCCTTCCAGCGCGGCCAGGCGTTCTTCAAACATGGTAACAGTAGGATTATTGACCCGCGAGTAAATATACCCGCCTGGTGCGCCAGCAAAACGATCGGCTGCTTCTTGCGCGTTGGCAAACACAAAGCTGGATGTCAAAAACAGTGCCTCACTGTGTTCATTGAATCCGCTACGAGAAATCCCCGCACGCACCGCCAAAGTTTCCATGTCGTAATCGGGCAGATTACCTTCTTCAATGGAATTGTTAATATTTTTTGTCATGCTCATTCCTTGCTGTTCCAGTTTTTTGTGATGAAATTACGAAGTGACATCTGACACACTCTGATCTGAGTACCAGGGAGCCTGTCGGACTGAAAAGAAATCGGCCGCAAGTCCGATAGGTCCCTAAGGCTTTATCGCGCCGGGAAATTTTGGCACCGGCACACCCAGTTGCTTCAATTTTCGATAAAGATGGGTACGCTCGAGGCCTGCCAATTCAGCGGCTCGATGGACGTTCCCTCCGGTTTGTGCAATCAGCCGGGCAAAGTACTGTCGTTCAAACAAATCTCGCGCCTCGCGTAAAGGCAAATCGATGGTTGCACTCAAGGTTATCCCCGATGCGTCTATGATGGTGGTTTCCGAAAGGGTAGGAGCAAGATCAGGGTCAAGTACACTGGCCAAGCGTTCCGGTTGATGCAATATAACAGGATGCGCCTGAGCATGTTGCAAGCTTTTACTCACGCTCTCAAGCAGTTTTTTCAGAGCAATGGGTTTTTCCAAAAAACCCACTGCACCGATTTTGACTGCCTCAACCGCCGTGTCAATTGTGCCATGTCCAGACATCATCAGCACTGGCATGGTTAATTGACCGCTGTCTTTCCATTCCTTGAGCAAGCTGATGCCATCCATGTCCGGCATCCAGATGTCGAGCAATACCAAACGCGGACGTAACTGGTGCTGTAATGCCCTTGCCTGGATTGCACCGTCTGCCGACACAACCTCATATCCTTCGTCCATTAAAATCTCGGACAACAGCTCGCGGATACCAATTTCATCGTCAACAATCAAAATTTCTTGAGCCATTACGCCACCTACTTATTGATTAACTTGCCAACCCATCCCTGTCCACCACCCGCAAGCGTATACAGACCATCACGCCACCCTGCGGTACATTGTCCAAACTGATCGTGCCGTGATGCTCCTCGATAATTTTTTTAACAATCGCCAAGCCCAGCCCTGTACCTTTGGACTTTGTTGTAGCGTAGGGTTCAAACAGCCGTTCTCTCACCTGTTCCGACAAACCGGTGCCATTATCACTGATGGTCAATAACACTTCCGATTGAGAAAATGTCGTGCTCACGTGAATAAGGGGTTCAGCAACATCTGTTACCGCATCTTGCGCATTTTGTAATAAATTGTGGATCACCTGACGCAATAATTTTTCATCCCCCATGATCTGGGGCAAAGGCTCTCCCAGCTCTAATCGTATTGATTTTTCACCGTTGTACAATTCCAGCACATCACGAATCAACCCATTTAAATCGACCGGGAGCAAGTGCGCATTCAGTGGTCGGGCGTACTCTGCAAAGGCATTCACCATGGCTTTCATGGCTGAAACCTGTTGCACAATGGTCTGCGTAGAGCGATGCAAAGCTTCTGCATCTTGCGGAAGCAATTTGCCAGCAAGTTTATGCTCAATGCGTTCTGCCGACAATTGAATCGGTGTCAAAGGGTTCTTGATTTCATGAGCCAAACGGCGCGCCACCTCGCCCCATGCCGCATCCCGTTGTACGCGCAATAAATCCGTGATGTCGTCGAACACCAACACCGATCCGCCTTCCATGCTGCTGGGCAGTTTCGTGCCATGAACCAATAACACACGCCCATGTACGGCATGATTAAAACCGAGCTGTTGTTGCCACTCACCAGAAGGTGTTTGTTTAAATTGAAAAATAAGCGCTTCCGCCAACTCGGACAAATGCGGCGCAGCAATCCCCCACTGATAAATCTTTTTACCTTGCAGGTGATGGGCTTGAACCTGCAAAATTTGCTCTGCGGAAGGATTGATGCTCCGCACGCGCATGTGTTCGTCAAACGTGATCACACCTGAGGTTAAATGCGCCAGGACAGCCTCCAGGTAAGCGAACGATTTTTCAATCTGTGCGCGCCGGTCTTCCGCCACATTACGCGCATCAGCCAGTTGTCGGGTCATCCGGTTAAAAGACAGCGTTAACATTCCCAGTTCATCCCGGCTGCTCACGGGATGCATCTGGCTAAAGTCGCCCTGAGCGACAGCACGCGTGCCCTTGGCCAAGGCACGTAAAGGCGCTGCAATTTGCTCGCTAATCAGGAATGCGAGCGCGCCAGTCGTGAGCAAAGTGAGCACCATGGTTAAAGTTAAGGTCATGCCATACAATCGTTTAAGTCCAAGGCGCGACAGCGACAAGGACTGATAATCCTGATACGCCAATTGTACTGCCTGTGCATCGTCCGCCAATTTGGCCGGTACGGGCTGGAGCAATTGCAACACAGGTATCGTTTCGGTTAATGACAATAAATTAACCGGCACCATGACGCGCACCACCAAACCTTGATCCCCCATCGTTTCGACACGTGAATAAGGGTGCTGTTGCCGCACTTGGGCTAAAATTCGCTGATCGGGCGTCGGCGGCAAGAAACGCCTCCCACCCGAAATAGCGAGCAAACGCCCTCCTTCACCATATAAAGCGGCTTCTTGCACCCCATATAAATCACGCAAGCTATTAAGTTCACTGGCTTGTTTGTTTCCTGGAAGTTCTGCCAGATGCAAAGCCATGGCATCGGCCTTGTCATTCAAATCGTGCTGTAACGTATCCAAAGTGGTTTGCCCGAGATTAAGACCGCTTTCTAACGCCCTGTCGACCTTGACATCGAACCACGATTCAATACTGCGGGATAAAAATTGTACGGAAACGGTGTAAACCACTGCGCCCGGCAAGAGCGCCATCAATCCAAAAACCAGTAACAGTTTGACAGTCAGTTTGGCGCCGAACTGTCCGGCCCGTATTCTGCGATGCAATTGCCATATCTGGTAGGACAGCAGACTGAGCATGGCCAGAGATAAGGCAGCCGTAGCGCCCAGGAGCCAGGGGAAATCACGCGCAAAAAAATCGGTGTTGGCGCTTGCACTGGATAACACATAAATCAGGCTGGCAACGGCGATAAACCCGGCCAGAACAAGGTATTTCATGGCGTCATCGTCCACACCAGTGGCGTGGAATCAATTCCCCAGCGCCCCGTTGCAATCGCATTAATTTGTATGGGTTTTGGGAGCTCTGAAGTATCGAGTTGCATACTTAATGTAGCGCGATAACTTGTTGAACTGTTGAGCTTGTCTCGAGCGATCACTGGCCACCCATCAATCGTCCCCAGAATATTTAAAGCTTCATCCAGTGTGTCCACGCTACGCGCGCGCGTGTTGACCCCTGAGACAAGATATTGTCGTAACAAGGTATTATAAGACAAACGGGTGACACGGCTCAGATGAACCAGAGAATCCTGAAACCAGTACCACCGCGGTTCAGAAAAATCAAAATCTGTGATGAAATACAGGGAAATGCCACGATTTAACGCATCTTTTAGCATAGGCGTCAGCACCACCGAAAACTGCGCATTGAGCACGTATTGCTCATTCACCTGACGCAATTCTGCCGATTTAATTTGTATGCCTTCAGCCGTGGCAGTCTGCGGCAGCACGGTCAGCACGCAAATCAGGCACCCCATCACCACATTGAATATGCTGTTAAGTTTTTTCCAGCAAAGCATAAAAAAATCCATCATGTTCTTCACAAGGCAACAATTGCCCTGCGAGCTTGTTTGGTACCCGATATCGTTCATTTAAGTGCAACTGGTGAGCATTGTCATGGCGCTTTAAGAAGCTGTCAATCTGCAATTGATTTTCTTCCGGAAAAATGGAGCACGTCACATACAATAATTTTCCGCCTGCCGCCAGACATCCCCACAGTGCCGCCAGCAACTCAGCCTGCTGACGCACAAAACCGCTGATATCTTCTTCACGCCGCAACCATTTGATATCAGGGTGCCGCCGCACCACGCCCGAAGCCGAGCACGGCACATCCGCCAAAATCCGGTCAAAATATTTTCCATCCCACCATGTTGCTGTTTGTCCCACATCGGCAGCCACGCATTGCGCATGAAGTTGTAAACGCGACAAATTTTCTTCAACCCGTGCCAAACGCACCGGATCACGGTCCACGGCAGTCAATTGAATATCAAACAACTCAAGCAAATGTGCGGTTTTACCACCCGGTGCGCAACAGGCATCCAACACGCGCTGTCCCGGCAGCACATCCAGATAATGGGCGGCACGTTGCGCACCTGCATCCTGGACAGACACCAAACCCTCTGCGAATCCCGGCAATTGCTGCACGCCAATAGGGTGGGCCAGCTTCACTGCTTCATCACCGTTACTGTGCGCATCAATTCCGGCTTGCGTCAGTTGTAACAGATAATCCGTTACTGCTATTTTTCGCGTGTTGACGCGCAAAACAAAAGGCGGGTGCTGATTTCCCGCAATTAAAATGGACTGCCATTGTTCCGGGTATGCATGGCGTATCGCCTCAATCCACCAAAATGGGTAATTCCACTGCGCCACCAGCGCTTGTGCGCCGGTCACCGGACCTTTCGTATCTTGTGTCGGGTTATCTGTCCAGATACCCTCGCTGGCATAGCGACGCAGCGCTGTGCGCAATATGGCATTGGTTAAACCCCGCGCCCAAAGGTGCAATTTAGCTGCGGCTTCCGTTGCCTCATTGACGGTGACATGCGCCTGCCTGGGACGCAAACGCAATTGCTGCAATGCCACCAGTAATAGAAAAGCAATCTGTCTGTCCCGCAAGGGGCGATCAATCAGGGTATCGCGCAAAGCGCACAAGCTGCCATATTCCCGCAAACAACGGTAGCTCATGTCCTGTACGGCAGCACGCCCGAATTCCGGTTGTTGTGCCAACACGCGGTTCAGATTCTGCCCCTCGTCGATCACCGCTTCCATGACCCGTGCGGCACGAACCAGCAATTGCCGCAACGGCGCTTGTAACACCCCGGATTTACTCATCGCGCCGCCAACCCCATCCACACATGCACCAATCCCCAAAGACCATAACTCATCACCAACAAACCCGCTCCCAAACGCACTGCTTTTTGCCGCCGCCAGGCTTGCAGATGCTTGGCAAACCATCCCATGGCCAATAAATTAGGCAGGGTTCCCAAACCGAATGCCAGCATACTCATTGCTCCGCGCCCAGCACTGCCGCTTGCCAGCGCCGAGATCAATACCGAATACACCAGACCGCAAGGTAGCCAGCCCCACAGCAAGCCGGCCAGGATGGCTTGCCCAGGATGGCGTACCGGCAATACGGCTTTGAGGCGGGGTTGTAACGTGCGCCATAGTTTTCCGCCCAGGCGCTCCAGCCACAGCACGGCTTGCGACAGTCCCGCCAGGTACAAACCCAACAGCACCAGCATCAAGTTGGCCAAGCCGAACAACAACCGCGAAGCAGGAAAAAAATCATTCAGCAACAAGGTGCTCGCGCCCACCAAACCCGCCAGCGCACCGGCTAAAGTATAACTGATCAGCCGTCCCGCGTTGTAACCCAATAATATCGGCCATTGCGCCCGTCCGGTGGGCGCGGAAAAGGACAGGGCGGTGACAATTCCGCCGCACATGCCCACGCAATGCACACCACCCAACCAGCCAATCAGAAAAAGAGAAGCCAAACTGTACTCAATCATCGCTGCCAATCTCCGACACGCAGGGATGTTCGATCTTTTGTGTGCCTGCCACACCGATTTTTGCACGCATGACCCACAACACCAGCACAATGACCGGCAAGCTCATCGCGGCAGTGGCAGAAAAAAACAGGCCATATCCATATGCATCGACAAACTGACCAGAAAACCCCGCCAAAAATTTCGGCAACAACAACATGACGGAACTGAGCAGCGCATACTGCGAAGCAGAATAGGCCACGTTGGTCAGGCTGGAGAGGTAAGTAACAAAGGCACTCGCCGCCACGCCGCCAGCCAGGTTGTCTGCGGACACCGTCCAAATCAGGTCGGGCACATTGTGGCCTTGTCCGCTTAACCAGACAAACAGCAAATTGCCGAATAACGACAACACCGCGCCCAACAACAACACCCGCATCATTCCCCATCGAGCCACCAGCACGCCGCCCAAACCCGCTCCCAATAAACCCATTAAAACGCCGTATACCTTGGAGACAGTGGCCACTTCAGCTTTGGTATAGCCCATATCGACATAGAAAGTATTACTCATCACCCCCATGACCACGTCTGAAATGCGGTACACCGCGATGAGTCCCAAAATCAGCAGCGCTTGCCAGCCATAGCGACGAAAAAAATCCGCAAATGGCGCAATAAATGTGCTCACAAGCCAGGGCCGGATGGCAGGATATCCGGGAAGGTTTGTGACGATTTTCTTTGTATGGGCAGGTTCGCCGACCCAAAACGTAGCGAGAACACCGATACCCATCAGGCAAGCCATCAGCAGATAGGCATGTTGCCACGGCAACAAGGCGTAACCGGATTGTGATCCCGTCCACCAGGCCGCAACCCCTAATGCGCCTGCACCAGCCACAATCATGCCCAAACGGTATCCGGCCTGATAAGCGGCTGCCATGACGCCTTGCAGCGACAGATCGACCGCTTCAATACGCCAGGCATCCAGAGCAATGTCTTGCGTCGCGGAAAAAAACGCCACCCACATCGCCCAGTGCACCATGCGCGGCAGATCGAGCACCGGATCGGTGTGAGACATACCCAACAGACCTGCCGCGATGAGAATTTGCGTTAGCAACAACCAGGCTCGGCGACGACCCAACCAGCGCGTCAGACCAGGCAGGCGCAAGCGATCAAGCAACGGTGCCCACAACCACTTTAATCCGTATGCCAAAGCCACCCATGACACATGTCCGATCGCAGCACGATTGATCCCGGCCTCACGCAGCCAGAATGACAGGGTGCCCAAGACCAGCAATAACGGCAAGCCGGAAGAAAAACCCAGCACCAGCATGCCTCGCACACGCGGTTGCCCATACAGCTGAAATACGGTACAAAACCTTGTCCAACGCTCACGCATGGTCGTAATCGACAATCAGCGGCGCATGATCGGAAAATCGTTGATCTTTATAAACACTTGCTGCTTTAGCCGTCAGAGAAATATCTGGCGTGGCAATTTGGTAATCAATGCGCCACCCCACGTTGTTTTCCCATGCCCGTCCACGATGCGACCACCAGGTATAGGCTTCGCCTGTCGCTTCCGGATACAACTGCCGATACACATCGACCCAATGGAGTTCATTGAAAACCGTGGTCAACCAGGCGCGCTCTTCTGGTAAGAAGCCGCTGTTTTTTTGATTTGATTTCCAGTTTTTGAGGTCTGCTGCGGTGTGAGCGATATTCCAGTCACCGCACAGCACAATGTGTCGCCCCTCGGCTTGTAGCGCCCGCAGGACGGGATAAAATTCCGCCATAAATTCAAATTTTGCCGCCTGACGCTCTGCGGAACTCGATCCTGACGGTACATAGACTGAAATAATGGACAGGTCATCAAAATCAGCGCGCACATACCGTCCTTCGCTGTCGAATCCAGGGTGGCCTATTCCCGTTGTGATCCGGTCTGGTTGACGACGTGAATAGATTCCCACGCCAGAATAACCTTTTTTTTCAGCATAGTGAAAACAGCCGTAATAGCCTTTCGGTGCAAGCATGGCGTCACTCATATCGGTAGCCTGTGCTTTCAGTTCCTGCACACAGATAAAATCAGCCTGCTGTTGCTGCATCCATTCAAAAAACCCCTTGTTTGCCGCAGAGCGGATACCATTCAGATTAGCCGTTATAATACGCATTTGTTTCTTTCGAATTTTATTGATCATGCCCGACTTCAGACAACAATTTTTACGCTTTGCCGTCGAACAGCGTGTGCTGCGCTTTGGCGAATTTACCACTAAAGCCGGGAGAGTCAGCCCTTATTTTTTTAATGCAGGTTTATTTTCTGACGGAATGAGTCTGAAACAACTGGGCGAATTTTACGCTAAAGCGATCCTTACCTCAAAAATTCAGTTTGATGTGCTGTTTGGCCCTGCCTACAAAGGTATCCCATTGGCGAGCACCACAGCCATCGCATTGGCTGCGGCCGGCCACAATGTGGCCTGGAGCTTTAACCGCAAAGAAGCGAAAAACCATGGCGAAGGCGGGCAGCTGGTGGGTGCGCCGCTGACCGGGCGCGTATTGATTATTGACGATGTCATTTCTGCGGGCACATCCGTTCGCGAATCCATCGACATTATCCATCAGCACGGCGCCACGCCTGCTGGCGTCGTCATCGCTCTGGATCGCATGGAACGCGGTACAGGCACATTGTCCGCTGTGCAGGAAGTCGTACAAACCTGTGGGATACCCGTGTTTGCCATTGCCACGCTTGATGACCTGTTGACCTATTTGCAAACCGGGACGGATGTGAAACAATACCTTGCAGCCATTTTGAATTATCGTTTGATTTACGGTACGGAGACATCGTGAAAACTCACCCCTTTTCCATCATTTGCATCGGCTTGCTCGCAACAGTCTTCAGTTCTGCAGGTCATGCTGACATTTATAAATGGCGCGATGCCGAGGGGGTTCTGCATTATGGCAATACACTGCCCGCCCAGGCTGCCGGGTCTGCGATGACGACTTTTGACAACCATGGACAGGTTGTCACCCAAACTGCTGCAGCATTAACGGATAAACAACGTCAAGCGTTGGCCGCCAAAAATGCCGAAGAAGAAAAACGGCTTCAGGCACAGCAGGCACAACAACGCAGTGACAATGCTTTAATCAACACCTATACGACACCGCAGGAAATTGATGCGGCGCGCGACCATAACCTGGCACTGACACAACTGGTGATTGAAAGCCTTAAGAGCCGGATGACGCCGTTGCTGGCAAAGCGCGCCAACCTGATTAAAAATGCGGGCGGCAAAGTATCGAAAAATCCCAATTACGTGAGTAATGAAGCTGAAATTGCAAGCCTGCAAGCTCAACTAACTCAAAATCAACAGGCATTGGTTAGTACGCGTCAAAAATATGATCAGGAAAAAGCACGGTATATCGAATTAACGGGGAAAATGCCTGCGCATTAGGGTTCGTTAATAAAATTAAAAATAAAACAGTCATTCAATTTCAGTCACTGGTCATAGGAATGATTCAGAAAATGATTAATGCAACGTTACGTTAATTGCTCAAACGAACGATTGCGCAATTAACTTTATTAAAATCATTGTCTGATTTGTTGGCCCAGTTTTCTGGTTGGAATGGCCTGAAAACTCGAAAAAGTCGCTATCTGGCAAGTGGTCGAATCTGTGACCGATTTGGTAACGATTTTTTACTTGAAGATGTGGCAGTATTTCCATGACCTGGCCACCACGGAAACCCTCCGCCCCAACCCCAACCCCAATCCCAACCACTATTCTGGTTAATCTGATTTTGGCTTTGCTGCGCTGCTGTTTGCTGCTGAGCCGCCAATAATAAATTCTGTTGTTGTGCAATAATCATCTGTTGTTGCTGCATCAACAAAGCTTGCTGCTGCGATTTTTGCTCCTCACGCTTACGCAAGTCCTGTTTTTTCTGAGCCAAACGCTGCGCTTGCTGCTGTTGTAAGCGCTTGCGTTTATCCGTCGCATCCAGCAATTGATATCCCATCATTTCCTGTTGCATAAAATGTGGACTTTGATGCAGAAAATACAAACGATCAAAATCAGCATTCAGCCTCGCTTGCGCGGCATCCATCGTCTGTTGAAGAGAATTCAAAGCTTGCGCACCCGCGCCCTGTTCTTTTCGGTCTTGTAACTTCTGTCGATCCAGTTGCAACAACTGCTGATCTATCTGATATTGTTGAACCAGTGCCTCGCTTGACTGCACTTGTTGCATAGCTTCGCGCTGTTCCGGCGACAAAGACCCTGCATTAGGATCCTGCGCCAAGGCGAGATTACCTGCCAACAAAAAAACAGATAACATCGCCACACCTTTTTTCATCAACCTGTTGGAGATAGTCATTAAGTTTACATTGCTCGGTGATCGTATTTTAAAGATAGTCGAATCCAGGTTAAAGGGGCAACGGCGGCAAAATCGGCTTTTTTATTTATTTGCAGTGCCGACCAACAAGCGCTGTACCGCCGCACGGTCAAATGGCGGCAAAAGCGTATTTTCAATAGACACACCAGTCAAAACAGGATAGTTTGAACGAAATAGCGTAATGTCTTTTTGTGACATATCGTCAATGGCGACATCCCAAGTGCCTGTAGACAAACCTGTTACCGATTGGTCGATTAATGGAAACAGCCCTCCTGCACTAAACTCATCACCCTGTCGGGGCCGCAATGTTGCCACAACACGTCCTACATATGTAATGGAATTGGGTTTTACTGTCAGATTCAAAAACAGAGGAACCGAAAACATACCGACGAAGGGAAATGCTTTGGCATTGCCCCATATGTCGTCGAGTGTATATTGTCCAGGAGCAAGGGCCATACGCACGAGATAGATTGTATGATCGCCTTCATCGACGGAATCATCATCCTCGTTTATACGAAAATTTTGTTGATCGTCTTTGCCTTGCGCATGTAGTTTTGAAAATTTAATGACGAATGGTTTTGGTTCATAGCGGCTTTTTTCTGCCCGCGAAATGTCAATAGTCATCAGGACAAGGGATTTAGATGTTGTATCAACCTTGGCAGATTTATTGTTAATGGCCATTGGATTTACTGTTGCACAACCCGTTAACAAGGCGCAACTTATGACCACTAACGCTACTAATCGATTCATTCCTCAACTCCAGTCTGTTTGTAAATTGGAAAACGACCAATTTAAGTTCAAAACACAACCCCCGTTTTAACACAAGGGGAAGCTACTCTTTCCTGTCAAATTTGTTTTGTCGCTACAGCATATCTTGTTGCCAATATGAATTACGCCTCATTCTAAAATCAGCTTCTGAGACAGGGCGATCATTCGCTCGCATATGCTTGATAACCGGTTCATGGCACAAAGCCCTGGCGCCCCAAATTCCAGCCACCACCTTAACCACCTGCCGACGAACAGTTTTGGCTCACACCCAGCCATCGCACGCATGGCACGAACGCAATCAAGCCACCGGGATTGCTTCTCTCTCCAACCGAAAACACTTAGTCCGGGTGTGATGGACGTCCCAGTTGCTCAATCAGCATTTCATTCAGTTGTTGCGGGTTGGCCTTCCCTTGACTGGCCTTCATCACTTGGCCTACCAGGAACCCCAGCATTTTTTCTTTGCCGGCGCGGTATTCCGCCACCTGCGCCGGGAACTTCGCCAACACCTCTGCGATCATGGCGGAGATGGCTCCGCTGTCAGACACTTGGCGCAATCCCCGTGCAGCAATAATCTCATCCACACTGCCTTCGCCTTGCCACAGGGCTTCAAATACGGTTTTCCCCAGTTTTCCCGATACGGTACCGTCTTGCACGCGCAGGATCAGTAGCCCCAATTGCCCGGCTGAAATGGGGTTGGCAGAAAACGCCAGTTCATTGCGGTTGAGTGCGGCCAACAGTTCGCCCGTCATCCAGTTGGCGCATTGTTTGGCTGCACCGCCGCTTGCGAGCACCATCTGTTCAAAGTATTCCGCCATCACACGGACCGACGTGAGTATTCCTGCGTCATAGTCGGACAAACCATACTGTGCGACCAAGCGTGCACGCAGGCGCCACGGCAATTCCGGCATATCGGCTTCAGTACGGGCTATCCATGCATCGCTGATGACAACAGGCAACAGGTCGGGGTCGGGGAAATAACGGTAATCGAATGCGTCTTCCTTGCTGCGCATGGTGCGGGTTTCATCCTTGTCCGCATCATACAGGCGGGTTTCTTGCCGTATTCTGTTTCCCTCTTCCAACAATTCAATTTGTCGTCGCGCTTCATAATCGATGGCGCGTTCCAGAAAGCGGAAAGAGTTCAGGTTTTTGATTTCGCAACGGGTGCCCAGCGTCGTGCTGCCCACAGGGCGTACGGAAACATTGGCGTCGCAACGGAAACTTCCTTCCTGCATGTTGCCGTCGCAAATGTCCAGCCACATCACCAAATTGTGTAGCGTGCGCGCATAGGCCACCGCTTCTGCCGCACTGCGCAAGTCGGGTTCCGAGACGATTTCCAGCAGAGGCACCCCGGCACGATTGAGATCGATACCCGTCAAACCGGGTGCTTCGCCGTGTAAAGACTTGCCGGCGTCTTCCTCCAGATGCGCACGGGTGATGCGAATCAATTTTTCTCCGCTCGCCGTGCTGATGAGCAAACTGCCGCCTTGCACAATGGGCTCATCCATTTGGCTGATCTGGTAGCCTTTGGGCAAATCCGGATAAAAATAATTCTTGCGCGCAAACACGGAACGACGATTAATGGGCGCACCGATGGCCAGCCCCAAACGGATCGCCCGCTCCACCGCGCCGCGGTTGAGCACCGGCAACACACCGGGCAAGGCCAAATCAACCGCGCATGCCTGGGTATTGGGATCCGCACCAAACGCGGTGCTCGCACCAGAAAAGATCTTGGTTTGCGTTGACAATTGGGCGTGCACTTCCAAACCCACTACAATTTCCCACTGCGTCATGCCCACCCCTTATCCCCGAAATGCATCCGGCATGCGCTCATGCCAGTCTGTCGCCTGCTGAAACTGATGCGCAATACCCAGCAGGTGCGCTTCGCTAAAGTAATTGCCAATCAATTGCAAACCTGTTGGCCTGTTGCGATGATCCAAACCGCATGGAATCGACATTCCCGGCAATCCGGCCAAATTCACCGCGATAGTGTAAATGTCGGATAAGTACATGGCCACGGGGTCATCCGTTTTTTCACCCCGGTTAAACGCCGTATCGGGTGTGGTTGGCCCCATGATGACATCGCACTGAGTAAATGCCTGGGTAAAATCCTGCGCGATTAAACGACGTATTTTTTGAGCTTGCAGATAATAGGCATCGTAATAGCCGTGTGATAGCACATAGGTGCCAATCATAATGCGTCGTTTGACTTCTGCACCGAAACCTTGCGCGCGCGTTTTTTCATACATGTCATCGAGATCGTCGTAATTAGGTGCGCGATAACCGTAACGCACGCCATCAAAACGCGACAGGTTGGTGGAGGCTTCAGCCGGCGCAAGCACATAATATACCGGGATAGACAGACTGCTGTTGGGCAAACTGATCTCCACAGTCTGTGCGCCCAACTTGCGGTATTCGTCCAAAGCCGCCTCAACCGAACGGGCGACTTCATCACTCAATCCGGCAGCAAAAAATTCTCGTGGCAAGCCGATTTTCAATCCGGCCAGAGGTTGATCCAGAAGCCGGGTGTAATCCTCAGTCTGACGTTCCAGACTGGTGGAGTCGCGTGCATCGAAGCCAGCCAATACGTTCATCAGCAAGGCACAATCTTCAGCCGATTTGGCCATGGGGCCGGCCTGATCCAGGCTGGAGGCAAAGGCAATCATGCCATAACGCGACACCACACCGTAAGTAGGTTTTAGTCCGGTAATCCCAGTCAGTGCAGCAGGCTGACGAATAGAGCCGCCCGTATCGCTGCCGGTTGCTACCGGTGCCAGCCGTGCCGCCACGGCGGCAGCCGAACCACCGGAAGATCCGCCTGGCACAGCAGCCAGATCCCAGGGATTACTCACCGCGCCAAAATAAGAAGTTTCGTTGGACGACCCCATGGCAAATTCGTCCATATTGGTCTTGCCCAGATTGACCATTCCGGCTTGTTTGCATTGCGTGATGATGTGGGCGTCATACGGCGCAATAAAATTTTCCAGCATTTTTGACCCGCAGGTTGTCCGCCATCCTTCAGTGCAAAAAATATCTTTGTGCGCAATGGGAATCCCGGTTAATGGCGCTGCGTTTCCATCTGCGAGGCGCATATCTGCCTGCGCCGCAGCCTCCAGACTGGCGGCCTCGTTCAGGGTAATAAATGCATTGGTGCTGGGGTTGTAACGCTGGATACGTTCCAGAAACAACTGCGTTAATTCCACGCTGGAGATTTGTCTGGAAGCCAGCATGCTTGATAAGCGACTCAATCCGTAATTAATCATTTCAGTCGATGACCTGCGGAACAAAATACAGACCTTCTGCGGCCTGTGGCGCAAGCGCCTGAAAAACCGTGCGCCGGTTATACTCTGTCACAAGGTCTTCACGCAACCGCTGATGAACATCTTGAGCATGCGCCATTGGCGCAACACCTTCGGTGTCGACAGCTTGCATTGCGGTGACCAGGGCAAAAATACCGTTGATCTGTTGTTGGTAGGCTTGTGCTTCATCATCGCTGACAGCAATGCGAGCAAGTTTTGCGACGCGCTGAACATCTTGTAAATTTAATGACATAATGTTTAAATATCTTCACTGAAAATTCCCCAGTTAGGTTATCATATTAGGTCTGGACTCGCCAGCGGCTTGTCAGGACTTACCACCAAATAAATGTTCATTTGGTGATCGATAAGTCCCCGGAATTGAATATGAAGAAATTCAATTCCTTTTGACGCATATATTAAAGCGCTAACCATTCAACCCTACTGAATTTATTAAACATGCTTGGACTATTTCGCAGCTATTTTTCTACAGATCTGGCAATCGACCTCGGTACGGCCAATACTCTTATCTATGTGCGCGGCAAAGGCATTGTGCTGGACGAGCCATCGGTCGTCGCAGTAAGGCATGACGCAAACAGCGCAAAAAAAACCATCCAGGCTGTTGGACTGGAAGCCAAAAGAATGTTGGGACGTACGCCAGGCAATATTACCGCCACTCGCCCAATGAAAGACGGCGTGATCGCCGATTTCACCATTACGGAGCAAATGCTCAAGTATTTCATCAAAAAAATATCCAATACGCATATGTTTCATCCCAGCCCGCGTATTATTATTTGCGTACCTTGCGGTTCCACCCAGGTAGAACGACGCGCCATCCGCGAGTCCGCCATCGGCGCAGGCGCAAGGCAGGTCTATTTAATTGAGGAACCCATGGCGGCTGCTATCGGCGCCGGCTTGCCCGTGGCTGAGGCAACAGGCTCAATGGTGGTCGATATTGGTGGCGGCACAACGGAAGTGGGTGTGGTTTCGCTGGGCGGCATTGTCTATGCCAACTCGATTCGCGTCGGCGGTGACAAATTCGATGAGGCAATCATCAATTACATTCGCCGCAATTACGGCATGCTGATTGGCGAAGTGACGGCTGAAGCAATCAAAAAAGGCATTGGTACTGCTTTTCCCGGCCCAAATGTCAAAGAAATGGAAGTCAAGGGACGTAATTTGGCTGAAGGCGTGCCGCGCAGTTTCACTATCTCCAGCAATGAGATTTTGGAGGCACTGACCGATCCATTGAACAACATCATCAGCGCAGTCAAATCCGCATTGGAGCAAACACCGCCGGAGCTGGGTTCCGACATTGCAGAGAAGGGTTTGGTGCTGACAGGCGGAGGCGCGCTGTTGCGTGATCTGGATCGCTTGTTGATGGAAGAGACTGGCTTGCCCGTGCTCATCGCTGAAGACCCCCTCACTTGCGTCGTCCGCGGCTCTGGACGTGCGTTGGAAGAAATGGATCACCTGCATTCCGTTTTTGCGCAAGATTCCTGAATCCAGATCTGAATTAACACGCGCTGAGCAGGTTATTGACATAATATGGCAACCCACTCCCATCAAGATTTATTCCCGCATGGTTTGAGTGCGGGCGCAAAACTGCTGGTTTATTTGTTGCTGAGCATTGTACTGATTACCATTGATGCCCGTTTTCGCGTGCTTAAGCCAGTGCGTGCAGCGGCCAGTATCGCCGTTTTTTCTTTACAGGAAACCGTGCAAAAACCCTGGTTGATCTGGCGGAAAATGGACGCTTTTTTTACCCGACAAAGCCAATTGTTACATGACAACCAAAATCTGCATCAGCAGAGCGTGCTCTGGCACTTAAGCCAGCAGCGTGTCAACCATCTCGAGCAAGAAAATCAGCGTTTGCGCGCGCTGCTTGCTTTGCAACAACAACACACTCTGCAAAGCCACGCGGCTGAAATTATTGGTGTACCACGAGACCCCTACGAACGTAAAATTACTGTTGACCAAGGCAGCCAACAAGGTATACAGGCCGGATCTGCCGTGATCGATGAGGCGGGTTTAATCGGGCAAGTCACCCGGGTTTACCCTTTAACCAGCGAAATCACCTTGATGACAGACAAAGACCAATCAGTGCCAATTCAAATCAATCGAACGGGCGAACGGGCAATTCTGTTTGGCGATGGATCGAACCATGGTGCCACATTGCGTTATTTGCCTAACAATACCGACATCCGGGTGGGCGACCTGCTGGTGACCTCAGGGCTGGACGGTTTTTATCCAGCAGGGTTACCCGTCGCAACAGTAACCCATGTAGATTTTGCGAGCAACCGCGCTTTTGCCCTGGTAGTTTGCCAAACTTTGGGCGCAGTAGATCGAAATCGACATGTGTTAATTTTGAATACCGCAAAAAATTCAGGACACACCCATTAATACCATGTCAATACCATGCCCATGATTGCACCCAAAGGTGTGGCCATTTCAACCCGGCAACATGGCTGGTTGATTGCAACCAGTTTGCTGATCGCTCTGGCATGTAACCTCTTGCCCTGGCAAGTAGATTTATTGTGGTTACGGCCAGATTTCTTGCTGTTAGTGACCCTGTATTGGGCCATTTATCAACCCAACGACATTGGGATTGGTAGCGCGTGGTGGTTAGGGCTCATGGAAGACATGGCCGATGGCGCGCATTTGGGACAGCATGCCCTGGCCTACGCTGTCGCGGTGTATGCAATAACATTTTTTCAGCGCCGCCTTTACAATTTTCCGCCTTGGCAACAGATTTTACCGATTATGGCGACGCTATTGATCGAACAATTGATGACTGTGGTGATTGCCACCTTTGTCGGCGATTCGCGTCAAGTGTTGCTTTATTTCTCTGCCGTGCTCACAGGCACTTTGTGCTGGATTCCCATTTGGTACCTGTTGCGTATCCAGCACGGGCCTGCGCGGCCTCGCCAACAATGAAATCAAGGGTCGAACTGCGGCATTATCACACCGATATTTCGGATTTTAGACGGCGTCTTTTGATTGTCACTGCGGGTGTGGTGATTGCATTTGTATTATTGATCGCACGATGGGTAGACATTCAAATACTTCACCACAACGATTATCTTGTTCAAGCTGAAAATAACCGTATTTCATTGATACCGATTACACCCAACCGGGGCATCATCACTGATCGAAATGGCATGGTATTGGCAAACAATTATTCTGCCTACACCGTAGAATTAACTCCCAGCAAGATCGCCAACCTCAACGATACCATTAATGCAATTGCCCAATTGATCCCCATTACCCCAGTCGATCGGCGACATTTTTTTAAATCCCTGGCTGACAATCATCATTTTGCCAGCCTGCCTTTGCGTACCCATTTGACCGATGAAGAAGCAGCCAAGATTGCCGCCAATGTGTTTCGATTGCCAGGCGTCGAAGTTAATGCGCGCTTGTTTCGTCACTATCCTCAAGGCAAAGTGGCTGCCCACTTACTGGGTTATGTCAGCCGGTTGAATGATGCGGACATCACAAAGTTACAGTCTGCAGGACGTTATGATAATTACCGGGGTGCAGACCATATTGGCAAAACGGGGATTGAGCAAAGCTATGAAGCACTTTTACATGGCAACACGGGCTATGAACAGGTAGAAACCGATGCGGGAGGACATGCCGTACGGCTACTCGCCCACAATGCGCCCATTTCCGGTGACAAACTAACGCTGTGGCTGGATTCTCGTATGGAAGCCATTGCTGAAAAGGCATTTGGAGATCACCGGGGGGCACTGGTTGCGATAGATGTTCATACTGGTGGGATATTGGCCATGGTGAGCCAACCCGGATTTGATCCCAACCTGTTCATCGACGGCATCGACAGCACCGACTGGGATGCACTGAACAACTCTTCTGACCACCCTTTGATTGACCGTGCTCTGCGTAGCGCATATCCTGAAGGTTCTACCCTTAAACCGTTCATGGCACTGGCTGGCTTGCACTACGGGGTACGTACTCCGGAGCAAACCATTTATGATCCTGGTTATTTCGCCTTTCCCGGCAGCAGTCACCATTACCGGGACTGGGCGCCCAATGGACACGGTACTGTGGACATGCACAAATCACTGGTGGTGTCCTGCGACACTTATTATTACCACTTGGCGAATGATCTCGGTATAGTCCGTATGCACGACTTTCTGTCACAATTCGGTTTTGGTCGCAAAACGGGTATCGACCTCGAGGGCGAGAAACCGGGTGTATTGCCTTCACCTGCATGGAAAGCAAAATTTTCACGCCAGCCCTGGTACCCCGGAGAAACGGTGATTTGTGGCATTGGGCAAGGGTATAATCTGGCCACGCCATTGCAACTGGCCGTAGCGACCGCCAGTTTGGCGAATGGCGGTATGGTATTACGTCCCCAATTGGTGAAGCGCATTGTTGACAGCCACACGGGCATCGCGCGCGACCTGCCCACACAAGTTGTGGGCCAGGTTAACCTGCCTCCCGACCAGCTGAAAGTTATTGTCGATGCCATGATTGATGTCACCCGCCCCGGCGGTACGGCAGTAGGTGCCTTTGTGGGGGCGCCCTATCTGGTGGCTGCGAAAACGGGCACGGCTCAAGTGGTGGGGATTCGTCAAAATGAGAAATACCATGCGGCCGACCTGGACATGACACATCGCGATCACGCGGTATTGATTGCTTTTGCACCGGCCGACGCGCCAAAAATTGCCGTTGCGGTGCTGGTCGAAAATGGCGGACATGGCGGCACGGCTGCCGGTCCGATTGCGAGGGCAGTGATGGATTACTATTTGTTAGGAAAATTACCTGCGCCCGCACCGCAAACAGGGGGGCCTGTTCATGGGCATTAAACGCATTTTGCTTAAACTGTCCTCCCACCTCGATTACCCCTTACTCATTATGTTGCTGATACTGATGTTACTGAGCTTGTTTGTACAGTACAGCGCGGGCAATGAAAACACAACGCACCTACTGATGCAAGGCGGCAACCTGTTGATTGCTCTGATTGTTCTTGTGCTTGTTGCCAACATCTCGCCGTGGCATCTGCTGTCGCTGGCCGTACCACTTTACGTTGGAGGTGTGCTGCTGCTGTTGGGGGTCGCGACTTTTGGTGATGTCATCAATGGTTCACGGCGGTGGCTACATCTGGGTGTATTACGCATCCAGCCATCGGAAATCCTCAAAATTGCTGCACCGCTGATGCTGGCCTGGTACTTCCATACCCGTGAAGCCACATTGCGACTTGCAGATTACGGCATTGCTGCCGCGCTGTTGGCATTGCCTGTGCTCCTTGTGGCACGGCAACCCGATCTGGGTACGGCGTTGTTGATCGCGGCATCAGGATTTTATGTACTGTTTTTTGCAGGCTTACCCTGGCGACTCTTTCTTGGCAGCGTGGCGCTTGCAGGAGCCAGTTTGCCTCTGGTGTGGCATTTTTTGCATGACTACCAAAAACAGCGTCTTTTGACTCTGCTTGACCCGACCAAAGATCCGCTGGGTGCGGGTTACCACATTATTCAATCCAGCATAGCCATCGGCTCAGGAGGCATTTTGGGCGAGGGTTGGTTACAAGGTACGCAAGCCCATCTGGATTTTTTACCTGAACATACTACTGACTTCGTGTTCGCCGTCTTCGGTGAGGAATTTGGTTTGCTGGGCAATATCCTGTTATTGCTTTTATATCTGGCAATCATTTTACGCGGGCTTATCCTGACCGACCGCGCGCCCAATCTGTTTGCGCGTTTGCTTTCTGCCAGCATTACTTTATCCTTCTTTACCTATGTGTTCGTGAATATGGGTATGGTATCGGGCATTTTACCCGTGGTGGGGGTTCCTTTACCGATGATCAGTTATGGCGGTACAGCGCAACTGATCGTGTTGCTTGGTTTTGGTATGATGATGAGTGCCAATACGCATAGAATGTTGAATAAATCATGAAGATCAATCTACTTTTTGTGTTGATGGTTGCCGTGCTGGGAGGTTGTGCCAGCCTGCCTGAAAACCATGTGCAGTCACCTGTTGCGGTCACGAACCCGTCTGCTGTGGTCACAACACCACCAAGTCACGAAACGGCGCATCGTTCTCACGGCGGTGGTTATTACCTTGATGATGGTCCCGGCGCCAACCCGCCTGCAAATATTGATGCCATTCCCGACGCGGTGCCAAAAATAGAACCTTTGCGCAAAGCGGCCAATCAACCCTATGTCGCATTAGGTAAAGCCTATACGCCGAGCACCGAACTGGTGCCCTATCATGAAACCGGCCTGGCTTCCTGGTATGGTCGACGCTTCGATGGACATTCCACTTCCTCGGGCGAAACTTACGACATGTATGCCATGACGGCCGCGCACTGTACATTGCCGATTCCCAGTTATGCCCGTGTCACCGCAGTCTCAACAGGGAAATCGGTCATTGTCCGCATCAATGACCGTGGGCCTTTTCATAGTCAGCGTATTATTGATCTTTCTTACACGGCGGCGCACAAGTTGGGTTTAGTGCAAGGTGGCAGCGGTATGGTTGAAGTTTCCGCCATTACACCAGCAGACATCAGCAAGGGGCGCGACCTGAATGACAGTTCGCACGGCATTTTCCTGCAATTGGGCAGCTTTGATCGCCATGAAAATGCTGAACATATGCTGGCCGATGCCGCAACGCGACTTGACAAGGGCAGTACTGCTTTGGTGATCCTCAACCATGAGGCACATTATCGGGTGGCCTTAGGACCTTACACCGATACAGACAGCGCCGAACAGGCCGAAAAAGAAATCGAACAACGGATGAACTTAACACCCTTTCGATTGGTCTTGCCTTGAAGATGGTGCACAATGACTGCACAGGCCACAATGCGCCAAATCGCAATTTTGCACACGTCGCCAACACGCTAAATTTCGGGCAATTGCTCGTTTAACCCAGGTACCGAAAATGATTAAAATGCTTTCCTCGCTGATGTTCTGTTTCATGGCACTCATCATCCACCCTGTTTCTGCGATGGAATTACCTGCAGCCCCGCCGCCTCAACTGGCTGCAAATGCATGGATATTAATGGATGCGCACAGCAATCAAGTCTTGGCCGAACACAATGCCGATCTTAGAATTGAGCCTGCGTCGCTGACCAAATTAGTGACTGCCTACCTGGTATTCAATGCCATTACACATGGCGAACTGAAACTCAGCGATTCCTTCCTGCCCTCTGACAACGCATGGCGAACGGGCGGATCACGAATGTTCATTGAACCTAACAAGCCAGTCACCGTCGATGAATTACTGCACGGCATGATCATCCAATCAGGCAACGATGCCACCGTCGCTTTGGCGGAACGCGTTGGTGGATCAGAAGCAGGTTTTGTCAGCATGATGAATGCGGCGGCGCGGCAACTGGGGATGACGCATAGCCATTTTGTTACCGTCAACGGTTTACCAGATCCCCAACATTACACCACAGCACGCGACTTGGGGATACTGGCTGTGGCAATTTCGCGAGATTTTCCACAATTTTCATACCTTTATTCTATTAAAGAATACACTTATAACCACATCACTCAAGCCAACCGCAATCGCCTGCTGTGGAATGACCCCAGTGTGGATGGTATGAAAACCGGGCATACCGAGGCAGCGGGCTATTGCCTCATTGCGTCCGCGCACCGCGGTGCTCGCCGTTTGATTTCTGTTGTATTAGGTACAACTTCGGACGCACTGCGCGCTTCACAAAGCCAAACATTATTGAACTACGGTTTCCAGTTTTTTGATGGCGTGCAGCTTTATGCGCCAAATCAGCCCATCAAAACACTGAAAGTCTGGAAAGGCAAACAAGCTTATATCCCGGTTGGGATCCAGCATGGTCTGACATTAAGCGTGCCACATGGTCGTAGCAAAGATTTGCAGACAACTTTAAGCACCAAACAGCCTTTGCTTGCCCCCCTGTTCGCAGGACAAACCATCGGCACCGTGACGATTAGTCTGGATGGGCATGTGCTGGTGCAATATCCACTGCAAGCACTCAGCAATGATGCAGCGGCCAGCTGGTTAGGTAAAATATGGGACGATGTGAGGCTTAAATTTAATGGCAATACGCATTGAATCCGCAAAACAAATGTGCCTTACTTCTGAATTTATATTAAATTTTTCATATTAAGCGCTCAAACATGACCACTGAAAGTTTAATCGTCTACCCCAGTGATTTTCCCATCAAAATTTTCGGGTTGAATAGCCCTGAATTTAAATCAGCGGTGTTGGCAGTGGTACAACGCCATGCGCAGGATTTTGATGGGGAACAAATAGAATGTCGTCAAAGCCAGGCGGACAAATACCAAAGCATTACTTGCACGGTCCGCGCCACATCCCGCGCGCAATTAGACGCTTTGTATCAGGAATTATTCGATCATCCACTGGTAAAGATGGTGCTGTAAATGGATGACATTGTGCTCCGCACACTTGGGAAAACCGATTACACTGCGTGTTGGGGGGCCATGCGTCAACACACCGCGCAGCGCACGCCAAACAGTATCGACGAAATTTGGCTGACCGAGCACGCACCTGTTTTTACACTGGGACAGGCTGGCTTACCGGAGCACGTGCTGGATGCAGGCGACATTCCACTGGTGCGCACTGATCGGGGTGGCCAGGTCACCTATCATGGACCTGGCCAAATTGTGGCTTATTTATTGATCGACCTGAAACGCCGCAGCTATGGCGTACGTGAGTTGGTATGGCGCATGGAACAAAGTGTCATTGATGTGCTGGCTGGTCTTAACGTTCCGGGAGAACGCCGTCAACACGCACCAGGTGTGTATGTGACAGAACAAAAAATTGCTGCACTGGGCTTACGCATCCGTCACGGTTGCAGCTATCATGGCCTCGCACTGAATGTAGCGATGGATTTATCGCCATTCTCCCGCATCAACCCTTGCGGTTATGAGGGGTTGCGCGTCACGCAACTGCACGATTTATCGGTCGATGCTACAATGCCCCAATTAGAACACCAGCTTGCGCAAACACTGATACAGCGTATCGGCGCAGCACCTCTCCAACAGGATAACCGTGGCTGACCCAATACAACATAAAGGTGCGGCTAAAACCGCACGCATTCCCATTCCCATTGTTCCCCAGGCGCGTTTGCGCTTGCCGCCCTGGATACGGGCAAAACCCGCTAATTCCGCAAAAGTCGCCGAATTAAAACAGGTGCTGCGTGATCGCTCGCTTCACACCGTGTGTGAAGAAGCTGCTTGTCCCAATCTGGGCGAATGCTTCAGCCATGGCACGGCCACATTTATGATTTTAGGGGATTTATGTACCCGCCGCTGCCCATTTTGTGACGTTGGACATGGCACACCCCTGCCACCGGACGGGCAAGAACCTAAAAACCTGGCTGCAACGATTGCCGCCATGCAATTACGTTACGTGGTGATCACCAGCGTGGACCGCGACGACCTGCGCGATGGTGGCGCACAACACTATGTCGATTGCATTCGTGCCGTGCGCGAAGCTGCGCCAAATACACAAATTGAAATATTGGTTCCTGATTTTAGAGGTCGCCTGACGCCTGCGCTCGACATTCTCGCTTTAGCCCTGCCTGATGTACTGAACCACAACATGGAAACTATCCAGCGCCTGTACAAAGCAGCGAGGCCAGGTGCCGATTACCAGCACTCCCTGAATTTGCTCGCAGAGTTCAAACGCCGTCATCCACATATCCAGACAAAATCGGGCATCATGGTTGGCCTGGGAGAAACCGATGAGGAAGTACTCACTATCATGCGCGACCTGCGTGCCCATCAAGTGGACATGCTCACTATCGGGCAATACCTGCAACCCTCCGCACACCACTTGGCCTTACAACGTTTCGTGACCCCGGAACAATTCGGCGTATTCAGCTCCGCAGCACAAGACATGGGGTTCAGCCATGCCGCGTGTGGGCCTATGGTGCGCAGCAGCTATCATGCGGATCAACAAGCACTGGCTGCGGGGGTTTAATTGAACTTTACCCTAGAATATTAAACGCACAAAGCTCCGGCATCAACCGGGGCTTTTGTAATGGGCGAGTCCGCATGCAGTGCAGCATGCTTTCACATGAAACTCACCAACGTAAAAGCCCCCCATACCAAGATGGGGGGCTTTTAATTGTCGGGAGTCTGACGATGACCTACTTTGGCTCCGGCCGCGCTACGCGCTTAACTTGCTCCACAAGTTAGCCTGCACCGCAAGCCGCACAGCGGCTTGTCACGGGTTCAAGCAGATCATAATCTAAACTCCATAACAAAAAAGCCCCATCTTTCGACGGGGCTTTTCTGCTATGGGGAGTCTGACGATGACCTACTTTCACATGGGCGAACCACACTATCATCGGCGCTGACTCGTTTCACG
>JAJYYK010000005.1 GCA_021801025.1 Pseudomonadota bacterium
GTGCTTCAGCCGCAGCTGCCGCCGCAGCTTGATCAGCCGCCGCTTTTTCAGCCGCAGCACGTGCCGCATCGGCTTGCGCTGTGTCCACCTTGGCAGGGGTTGACGCGCAACCCGCCAACAGGCCCATCACAGCCAAACTCAGTAAAGTCTTTTTCATTTCATCATTCCCTTTTTCATTAAAAAATTAATCATTACATGATGTTTCATTAACAAACCAAATTTGCGATTTTTTAATTCACATTCACAACAACGCATTACAACGTTCAATGCCCCCAAACGGGGCTTTCCAAATTCTCATCCGTATTAAACAGGCGTTCATGCGTCTTGCCATCCACAGAAACCACTGCCAATTCGCCGCGACCATTCACTACTGTTGCATAGAGTATCATTTTCCCGTTAGGCGCGAAACTGGGTGACTCATCATCGTCACCACTGGTCAGCACCTGTACTTGCCCACTGGCCATATCCATAAGCGAAATATGAAATTGCCCATGCTGACGCTGTACAAACACAAAACTTTTCCCATCTGGACTCCAGCGTGGCGACACGCTGTAATTGCCTTCAAAAGTCATGCGCGTCGCAGTTCCACCGCTCACGGGCATCTGATAAATTTGCGGTGAGCCGTCACGGTCAGAAGTAAACAACAGACTCTGTCCATCCGGACTCCAGTTGGGTTCCGTATCAATCCTGCCGCCAAAGGTCAAGCGCTTTAAACCGGAACCATCTGCATTCATCACATACAACTGCGAGCCGTTGTCGCGCGTGAGCACCAATGCCAAACGGTTGCCATCCGGACTCCACGCCGGCGCACTGTTGCTGCCTTTAAATCTGGCCAATACAAAGCGCTTGCCAGATGACATCGACTGTTCATACACCACAGCATGTCCGCTTTCAAATGAAACATAGGCGATTTTGCTGCCATCCTTGCTCCATGCAGGAGACATAATTGGCTCTACGGACGTTAATACAGTCTGTGCATCATACCCATCCGAATCCGCAACTTCCAGTCGGAAAGTTTTCCCCACTTTCATCACGTACATAATATGAGAACTAAAATTTCCCGGTATACCAATCAATTTTTGGTACACCACATCAGCAATTTTGTGTGCAATAGCACGCAATTGGCTAGTATTGGCCGTATAACTGTAACCAGCCAGCTGCGTTTGTTGCACAGCATCCATTAAACGGAAACGTACATCAATCTGTCCATCGGCTTGTGTATCAACATGTCCCAATACAAGGGCTTCGGCACCACGCGTACGCGCCACACCAAATCGTGGGTCGGTGGGTTCAACGATCGGCGGATTCAAATCACTGACATTCACCAGACTAAACTCGCCACTGCTCACCAAATCAGTACCTACCACATCAGTCATGACACGGTAAGCGTCTCCAGCACCGCCAAACGGCGAGATGGCGACCGGAATTTTACTGGTTTCCCCACCATTAATATCTATGGTTAACGCGGCTTGTGCCTGTAAAGACACGCCCAGCAACAGTAAAACAATATGCCATTTCACAATCTGTACGCCTTTTTAGTGATCCTGTGGTGAAAAATGCAAATTCAATTCTCTAAACTGCCCAGCCAATACCGCATCGGGTGGCATGGGCAATGGTGATGCTTTCAATATCGCCCGACGTACTGCGTCATCGTAAACGGGTTGTCCACTTGAATGTTGTAAACTCACTTGAACGACTTCGCCTGATGGTAATACAGTGACGATAAAAATCGCTTCGGGGTTGCCTTGCAAACCTTCCGGCAAAATAATGCGACCACGAATTTTGGCTTTTATTTTATCTTCAAATTCTTGCATCATGCCAGCTTGTTGGCGCGAAAACTGGTTTGCAGTGTTCAGCGCTCGTTCCGATTGACTGCTCAATTCTGATGCTGTCTGTTGCGCCATCAATTTTTGTAATGCCACTTTGCGTTTCCCGGCGGCTATTTTTTGCTGCGCCAATTGCGCTTGCCTGATTTGTGCTTGTTGAGCCAATCTCTCTTGCACCAACTTTTCCTGCACCAACTTTTCTTGTAGCAACTTTTCCTGCGCTTTTCGTTTCAATTTATCTTGTTGTTCACGTTGCTGAGCCAATGCGATGTCGGGTTGTGCCGGCAGAACCGCTTGCGGCACTGGCAGCGGCACAGTTGTGGGGGCCTGCTGCACGGGTGCAGGTGGCTGCATGTCGGGTTGCGGTACCGGCGCCATTTCTGCAGGCGTCCACATTTCCACCGCTACCGGCGCGGCATCCTGCGTTTTCCAGTTCACGCTCAACAACATCAACACCACAAATAGCGCATGCACCCCGAATGCCAATGCAGCGGCAGTAATGCGCAGCGATTTTGGTGTGTTCGAATGAGATAACCAGGGCGCATCCAATTTAAAGACCGGGTTCATTATTGCTGCGACGCTGGCACCGCCAGGAGGCCCAAATGCTTGACCTGATTACGCTGCATCAAGCTCATCACTTTCATCACCACGTCATAACGAACCTGTTTGTCAGCAGCAATTACCACCGGCTGATCCGGGTTATCCGATTGTTTTTTTTCCACCCATGTCGCCAATTGCTCTTCACTCATGAAATGGTTTTGCATGTGTTGCAATGGATCCGTGACACTCAGGCTTTTATCAGCAAGAATTGTAATTTGTGCCGGCATCACCGACACATTCCGTGCTTTGTCCACACTGGGCAAATCCACTTGTCCAGGTGTGATCATGGGTGCAGTGACCATAAAAATCACCAGCAATACCATCATCACGTCGATATAAGGCACAACGTTGATTTGCGCCATCAATCTGCGACTACGGCGACCACTGCTCATCGTTTTATGGCCTGCCGTTGCAGAATATTTGCGAACTCTTCCAGAAAGCTTTCAAACCGGTTGGCCAGTTGGTCAATTTCGCGTGCATAATGGTTGTAAGCCACTACGGCAGGAATGGCAGCAAACAAACCCATTGCTGTCGCCACCAATGCTTCTGCAATGCCGGGCGCCACATTCGCCAGGGTCGCCTGGCCCACATTTGACAAATTACGGAAGGCATTCATGATGCCCCACACCGTACCAAACAGCCCCACATAAGGGCTGACTGAGCCGACTGTCGCCAAATAAGACATATTGCTTTCCAGTGCATCCAGCTGTCGTTGAAAGCTGGCGCGCATTGCACGTCGCGTACTGTCCGCTACATCGGATGGTTCGACCCCCCCCTGATTTTTTAATTTTCCATACTCACGAAACCCTGCCGTAAATATCCTGCCCATTTCTCCGCTTTGTTCACCCTCATGGACGATACGTTCGGCCAGCTGGTTCATGTCTCCACCCTGCCAGAATACCTGTTCAAACTTGTCGGCGCGATGCTTGGCTTGGCGCAAAACAAAAAATTTAATAAAAATCTGCCACCAAGAAAGCAGGGATACGCCTAACAATATCCCGAGAACCATTTTAACCGCCACACTGGCGCCAGTGACCAGCGACAACAAAGAAGCATCTTGCAACACACCAATTTCCACGTTTAATCTTTCAGCAATTGTTGAACCCACTCTGGGATTATAACCGGTTTAAATGTCACTTTGTTGACACACACGACTTCTACTTCAGCATCTACCAGTAAAGTACCACACCAAATTTGCTGCGCAAAACGCATACGAAATGAGTGTAATTGTGCAATACGACAAACCACGGACAACTCATCATCGTAACGCGCAGGTTGTCGCAGTCGAAGTGAAAATTGCCGTACGACAAATTGTATACCGGCTTCATCCAGCAAGGTCTTTTGATCAACCCCTAAAGCACGCAACCATTCTGTGCGCGCACGTTCCAAAAACTTGACATAATTGGCGTGATACACCACACCCGCCGAATCAGTGTCTTCATAATAAATTCTTATTTTAAAAACAAAATCATTCACGTTCGCTGTCCGCATCAGGCCACAAATTTGCCGGACTCGACAAACCAAAATGCCGCCAGGCCATTGCCGTTGCCATCCGTCCACGCGGAGTACGTTGTAAATACCCCTGCTGAATCAAATAGGGTTCCAGCACATCTTCAATGGTGTCACGCGCTTCACCGATGGCTGCGGCCAAATTATCCAGACCGACAGGACCACCCTGAAATTTTTCCAGTACTGCGCCCAGTAACTTGCGATCCATCATGTCCAGCCCAGCATGATCAACATCCAGCATGGATAACGCAGCATCCGCCACCGCTGAAGTCACTCTGCCATCTGCGCGCACCTCTGCATAATCCCGTACACGGCGCAGCAAACGGTTGGCAATACGGGGGGTACCGCGCGAACGGCGCGCAATTTCCGTCGCGCCTTCTTCGACCATGGTCATGTTCAACAACTGGGCCGAGCGCAACACGATACGGGTCAATTCCTGCGGCGAGTAAAACTCCAAACGCGCCACAATGCCGAAACGATCCAGCAACGGGTTAGTCAACATGCCCGCTCTGGTGGTCGCGCCCACCAAAGTAAATGGGGGCAAATCGAGTTTCACCGAACGCGCTGAAGGCCCTTCGCCTATCATAATATCGAGCTGAAAATCCTCTAGCGCGGGATAAAGCATTTCCTCCACCACAGGACTCAAACGATGAATTTCATCAATAAACAGGACGTCATTCGGTTCCAGATTAGTCAGCAAGGCGGCCAAATCCCCCGCTCGCTCCAACACAGGCCCCGATGTTTGACGCAAATTCACGCCCATTTCACGCGCGACGATGTGCGCCAAAGTAGTTTTGCCCAAACCCGGCGGCCCAAACAACAGGACATGATCCAGTGCCTCGCGACGTTTGCGTGCCGCTTCAATAAAAATGGACAGTTGTCCGCGTGCTTTTTCTTGCCCCACATATTCAGCCAGATCCCGGGGACGCAACGCTCGCTCTATCTGTTCTTCTACAGCCGCTTGTTGAGTCGGCGCAATGATGCGATCGATTTCTATCATGACGGCTGTTTATCAAAAAATATCATGAACGCGACAACCATTTCAATGCGACGCGGATGCCGTTTTCCACATTGAGACTGACATCTGGCTGACGAATCGCTGCAGACGCTTCGCGTTCACTGTAACCCAAAGCCAACAATGCGTCATACACCTCATCGGACACCCCGCGTATTGCAGCAGCCGGAACAGCGCTTCCGCCCACTTCAGTCAATTTTCCGCGCAATTCCAATACCAGGCGTTCAGCCGTTTTACGTCCCACGCCCGGAATACGCACCAATCGCGCAAAATCTTGATGAGCAACCGCATGAGCGAGTTCCGGCGCATCCATGCCTGACAGCAAAGCCAGCGCCATTTTGGCCCCCACACCGGTAACTTTAATCAGCTGCCGAAACACTGCCCGTTCTGCCAGCGTGGCAAAACCATAAAGCAACTGGGCATCTTCACGCACCACAAAATGCGTGAACAAACTGATTGTCTGACCCAAAGCAGGCAATTGATAAAACGTGCTCATGGGCACATCCAACTCATACCCTACGCCTGCAGCTACCTCTACCACAATTTGTGGCGGCAGTTTTTCCAATAGTTGCCCGCTGATTCTACCTATCATTACGCCGATTCACCTTTCTACAACACCCGTCCATGGCGAACCCGCCGACCTGACCATGCTGTACTGCCCTGTATACTGTGCACATGGCACAGTGCACATGCCAGGGCATCTGCGGCATCTGGCGAAGGCGCTGACGGCAAATTTAACAAACGCATCACCATTGCCTGTACTTGCAATTTATCCGCATGACCATTGCCCACTACTGCCTGCTTCACCTGCAAGGCGGTATATTCCGCAACGGGCAAATTTCGCAATACGGCGGCACAAATTGCCGCTCCCCGTGCTTGCCCAAGCAAAAGCGTGGATTGCGGATTAACATTCACGAACACTTTCTCTACCGCTGCCTGCGTAGGTTGATACATCTCGATGGCCTCGCTGAGACCAGACAAAATAATGGCCAGGCGCTGCGGCAGCTCCCCCTCTCCCGTTTTAACACAACCACTCGCCACATAGTGCGCCGACCGGTCGCGCCAATCAATCACCCCGAATCCGGTGACCCGCAAGCCTGGATCTATTCCCAATATGCGCATGAACATCCCATAGCAAAACCGCAGCATTCCGCGCTAACGAGCGAATTTTACACTTATTGGGGTAAAACTGTGGCCTAATTATGCTGTGCCATGCGTCCTTTTGCTATACTGAATGCCCCTAACCACCCCAAACCGCTATGGCAGAATCTTCTTATCTTGCTCCTGCATGGTTACCCGGCGGGCATCTGCAAACCTTATATCCCTATTTTTTTTCACCCAAACCGTCACTCCCTTACCGTCGTGAACGCTGGGAATTGCCCGATGGGGATTTTTTGGATGCGGACTGGATAGATGGCAGTCCCAGTGCACCGCTGCTGGTGTTGTTTCATGGATTGGAAGGTAACGCGCAAGGGCACTATGCGCTTGCGCTGATGCAACAGGTACAAAAACTCGGCTGGAGTGGTGTGGTCGTACATTTTCGCGGTTGCTCCGGCACACCGAACCGGCTCGCGCGCGCCTACTTTGCTGGCGACAGCGCGGAGATTAACTGGGTATTAAACAGATTGCGTGCGCAACATTCAAGTCATTTATATGCGGCGGGGTATTCCTTGGGCGGCAATGCGTTGTTGCGCTGGCTGGGGGAGCAAGGCACGCAGGCAACAGCTGTCCTTGACGCGGCAGTGGCCGTGTCCGCACCACTGGATTTACTGGTTGCCGGTCGCACGCTTGATCAGGGTATCAACCATCTGCTGTATGTGCGTCATTTTTTACGTAGCCTCAAACACAAAACACGCCACAAAGCCAGGCGCCATCCTGACTTGTTTAACGTTCATGCCGTCAGTCAGGCCAATACGCTGTGGGAATTTGATCAGCACTACACAGCCCCGTTACACGGCTACAAAAGTGCCGATGATTATTGGACCCGCGCCGCCAGCTTACCTGTACTCCAACACATCGCTGTTCCCACATTACTTATTAATGCCAGAAATGATCCTTTTTTACCGGGTCACACCTTACCCAGGACCAACCAGGTCTCAGCCAGCGTTACCCTGGATTTTCCTGCCCAAGGCGGTCATGTTGGGTTTGTTTCCGGGCATTTCCCGGGGCATGTCCGGTGGTTGTCAACCCGCATCGTGACATTTCTTGCTCAATAGCTGAATCGCGACGGGATTTTTACGTGATGACCTTATCATTGCCTTAACGATGTTTTTATTTTTTATAAACGTCCATAGCGAGTTTATGCTAATATCAATAGCAATTTGTTTTTCTATTATAATCAAACGATAAATCCCTTTTAAAATGCTTGTATTTTCACCCGGCTGGGTGTCACCCTTACCCATGGCACCCGTACTCTACCTCTTTTAAGGCTATATATTTGTCACGATTTTTGCGCCAACATTTTATCCAACTGAGCGAAGAAATCGCACGCGGCTATGCTTGGGTATCTTTGTTACCTTCATGGAAGGCAGGAGTTTTTTTAATGTTACTGACTTTTCTCGAACCCAGGATGGGGATAAGTGGGTTGGTCGGAGCATTGTTCGCATGGTACGCTGGAATGATCGCTGGTGCCGATACCGGAGAACGCCCCGTGTGCGTATTTAATGGCTTGCTAACGGGGCTATTCGTGGCTCACACCTGGACGATAGGTGTCAGTGTGATGGCATTGGTGATGTTGGGTGGTGTATTTTCAGGCTGGTTGCCCGTGGTGTTTGGTCGTTTGGCTTGGGCCATGGTGCGATTGCCGATACTGAGTCTTCCGTTTGCTCAAGTGTCCATTCTTACCGCAGCGGCAGGGGAAAGCCTGTCCACCTTGCATACTGTTGCGTATGTGGCGCCTCCCGCTTTGTTCGGCACCCAAATCGATCGGTACTTCAGTGCGTTCGGCAATTTGTTTTTTATGCCGAATCCGTACATCGGCCTGCTTATTCTCGCGCTGCTGTTTATTTTTTCACGCTATTATATTCTTGTTTCAGCGTTTGCTTACGCCGCTGCCATGCTGTGGCTCAATTTACTCGGTGCTGCTCCCGAATACCTCGCCGGCACTGCTTGGGACAGCAATGCGATACTGGCAGCGATTTTAGTGGGCGGTCTGTTTGCAACACCATCTGTTATTAGCTTTATGCTCGCTATCCTGGCCGCGTTGATCGCCGCCTGGCTGTCTTTGGCATTTGGTCGCATGTTGGGCGTTGCTCACTTGCTACCCTTTTCTATCCCTTTTGTGATGTCGGCATGGTTAGTACTGTATGCCGCAGTGCGGAACGCACGCATGTCCAACCATTTTAATTTACTGTTGCCCGACTATCCCGAACGTACCCATGAACGCACAAGTATTGCCCGTGCCCGCATTGGTAATCCTGAGAGCATTCCCCTGGCCTTACCCTTTATGGGAGAGTGGGCCGTTTCACAAGGGTTCTCCGGCGAGCATACCCACAGAGGGATATGGCGACATGCGCTTGATTTTATCGTGATGAAACAAGGGAAAAGTTTCATTAAGCAAGGTAGGGATTTAGAAGATTTTTACTGTTACAATTTACCGGTGCTGTCTCCTGCTTATGGACAAATATGGCACACAGTCAATGATGTGCCTGACAATTTACCTGGAGAAGTCAATATAGCCGCCAATTGGGGAAATTATGTGCTGATACGGCTACATGATGGTAAATTCGCACTGGTTGCCCACCTCAAACCGGGCTCCATTTCGGTTTATCCTGGCGCTTGGGTCAAACCTGGCGATCTGCTGGGGCGCTGTGGCAATTCAGGCCGTTCACCGCAACCGCACATCCACCTCCATCTGCAAGTAACCGACTTAATGGGCTCACCAACCTTCCCTTTTCATTTGGCCGGTGTACTCATCGCTCAACATGAGGCAGATCCACCACAATTTGAACTGGCCTCCGTGCCGCAGGCTTCTACCTTTCTAAAATCCGCTACTGAAGGTGATGTACGCCCTTTTTATCTGTTAGCCAACAGGGGGATGCGTTACACCGTCACTCACGACAATCACCTCACCGTAAACTGGAGTTTGCACTGCGAAATTGATTTGCTGGGACAGTTCAGTTTGGTGTCCAGCACTGGTGGACGATGCAGAGTTGAATCGACTTGGGCTGTATTTTCATGTTTCGAGCGCGACGAGCATACCGACCTTTTTCTGGATATGTGGCTGCTGGCCTGTGGCTACACCCCCGTGTCATATCAAGTAGAACGTTGGCAAGATTTAAGCCCTGCACGTTTATTACTTCACGGGAACGCAAAATATCTGACAAAGCTGTTGTGGCCTTTGGCCTCATTTGCGGACAGCAAATTTCAACGCCATTGGGATGAAAATGCGCAAGGCTGGCGCCAAAATGGGTACCACCGTCAACGCTTACTCGGAAATCAAGTTTGCACCGAAGCTTTAATCTCGCCCCAATTGGGTTGCACCCACTTAAATGCCACTTTAAATGATCTGGATTACCACTTTGAGGTGACCGGTTCTTTTCAACGCGCCGATATTGGCGTACCCGCATGGGAAGTACCCGTGCACCTTTCCACCACCCCCAGGAGCATACGATGAAACATTCTCGCAGCTGCATCAAGACCTTACTCTTTGGACTGGGCTTTATCGCCCTGCCCACACTGGCACACGCCGATGCATGGTCATTTACCGCCACACCAAATACCACCCAGGGCACTTACAGCAGCTCACAGCAACGCAGCACTTTTGCCGATTATGGCATTGGCATTTCAGCAGATTACCTGGACCAGGGTGGAATTCAGGTTTCCTACAGCAACACCTTAATCGGTGAAACATCCGGATTGACTAACATCAATCAGAACAATTACATGGTTTCCGGTCACCTGAATTTCCATCCGGATGCACTGCCCGGACAAGTGACCGTACGGCTTGACGATTACGTCATCGACAATAATTATCAAAACACCTCCATCCAGCAACCGAACTACGACCCCACCAGCCGCAGCAACGTCGTCGCCACTCAAATCAGCTGGCTGAACAATGACAAAACCCTGTATGCGGATTTGGGCTACGCCAATTCACCCTATCAAGGTTTCACTGTGCAGCAATACACCCCGACGTTCGGTTTTGCGTTTGACCAAGCCTATGATTGGCTGCAATTGCGCGGCTATATGATCAGCGGCTTGCAGGCTTCCACTGCCGGCAAAACCAGCACCAATGCGTTAGAAACCAAATGGACGCACTTTTTCGTGTCGCAATCCGCTTGGGTACCCTCTTCGGTTACCGTTGGCATCACCTTGGGCGAACAGGACTATGCCGTGAATATGGATGCCCAACAAGTGGCTAACCTGGCCGATTTAAGCCAGGGCGCTGACACCATTGGTTTAAATTGGAACCTGAGCAAAAGTACCAAGTTATTCGTCTTGGGTGGGCAAAGCCGCTTCCGTTATGTAGCAGGTGCCAACGATTATCAACTAAACTTTGGTTATGCAGGCCTGACTTACGCCTGGTAAACCGACTCGAGGCCCAAGGCACGATAACTGCGCCTGCTGACGTTTTGTTGATGCGGCTAAAAATCTTCATGTATTCATTGTACATCCCGATTTATTGCCGGCTTTCACCTTACATGAACTCACTATATCCGCCTTGGGTCTCTACTCAGCAATTAATCCGGATTGATGCAAAATTCGGGTTAGGTCGCTTTGGATTTTTTTGGAGAAAATTTGATGAAACACCTCTCATTGCTCGCAGCATTGACCGTAGCACTCATGCTGTCAACCACTGTTGCTCGGGCCGATGCATCCCCTTGGGCCAACTCTTATCAATTGGAAGCCGCAGGCAAATATGCCGATGCATTGGCAGCCCTGGATTCAATACCACTCAATGGTCCCGATGCGGAATTTAAAACCTTGCGTAGCGCCTGGCTGTATTATCTGCAAGGCAGTTACAATGAATCCATACGCGAGTACCGCCTGGCCATTGAGCGCAACAGCCAGTCTTTGGATGCACGACTGGGCATTATTCTGCCGTATTTTGCGCAAAAACGTTGGCGTGAGGCTGAGCAAAGCGCACGTACTGCATTGGATTTTTCACCCAACAACTACATCGGCTTGTTACGCTTAACCATTGCACAAGAAGCGGAGCACGACTGGAAAGGCATGGAGAAATCTGCCACCACCTTGACCACCGTTTACCCTTCTGATGCCACAGCTTATGTTTACCTGGCGCGCGCTCAAGCCTGGTTGGGGAACAGCAGTCAGGCTGCTGCTGCCTATTCAGCCGTATTGGTGCGTTACCCAAGTGATCTGGAAGCCAAAACCTATCTCAGCAAAAACAAGTAAACAGGATGGCAAATGGAATACTTTGATTTAAAACATAAACGCGAAGCCCTATGGCAACAACTTGCTACGGCAGCCAATCAAACCCCATTTGCCAGCGAGTCATTCAACACCGTGTTACAAGCCCTGTACGCGGTGGATCGTTTTTGGACTTATCCCGGTCGAGGGGTTCTGCTACAGCTGGCCGATTATTTCGGGCGCACGCAATATTCAGCCATCACCCAATTGGTCAACAATTGCTGCGACGCATTGCGCAACAACAGCTATCGCCAACACAGCCTGCATCCCCAGGAAACCAATTTGGAACAACTGGATCGTCCCATTTTGCGCGACGCAGCACAACTGCACGCCGATCCCATTTTACGTTCCAAACCGTATTTTGAAGTGCTCATCGTGCATCCGTATCCCAACGAATACGAGATGCTATACCGACAACACATGCAAGCGCACAAGACCGAACACGATGAATTCATCTATGACATTGTGTTAGTGGATTGCGCAGAAGATGCTTTAACTGCTGTGCTGTCCAACACCGATATTCAAGCCTGTGTGTATCTGGATTACATACTGCCATCCACCGCTGTGTCTGCTGACCTTTTTGCCCGTTACAGCACAACATTGCTGGCGAATACCCCGCCCATCCACTCGGCGGACAGCGTGGTACTGAATTTATGCCGCACCCTGCGCTGTATACAACCCGCATTAAACCATTACTGGATCAGTGAAACGTTGCCCTCCGAACTCCCTCTCGACGCACTGAACTATTTTGACCGCATACTGTTCCACATTAACCCGTTTCTCGACTTACACTCAGCCATTATGAGTGGGGTACGCGATCGTTTTTCTACCCCGTTTTTTGATGCACTGCGCGCATACAGCCGCCAACCCAAAGGGCTATTCCATGCGTTGCCCCTCTCACGCGGCGCTTCAATCAAAGATTCTCCCTGGATTAATGACCTGCTAAAATTTTATGGCGACAACCTGTTTTTGGCGGAGACGTCATCAACACAAGGCGGTTTGGATTCGTTGCTGGACCCCAGTGGTGCCATCAAACAAGCGCATGTTAAAGCAGCGGAAACCTTTGGTGCAGAGCACAGCTACTTTGTGACCAATGGCACCTCAACTTCCAATAAAATTGTCATGCAGGCCAATCTCAGGCCAGGTGATATCGTGCTCATTTCTGCCGATTGTCATAAATCGATTCCCTATTCGGTGATGTTAAGTGGTGCTTATACCATTTTTTTGGAAACCTATCCTTTAGTCGATTATGACCTGTACGGTGGCGTAGACCTGACTCAAATCAAGGCGGTAATGCTGGACTTGAAACAACGTGGGCACCTTGGTCGTTTGAAACAAATCACCCTCACCAATTCAACTTTTGATGGGCTCATCTATCACTGTGAACGCTTTATGATGGAGATTTTAGCCATCAAGCCCGATATCATTTTTCATTGGGATGAAGCCTGGTTTGCCTTCGGACACTTTCATCCCCTGTATTATGGCCGAACCGCCATGAGCGCAGTCAACCGCATCCGCGCACGGCTCAACCATCCGGAGTACATTCAATTTTATGCCCAATGGGCGGCAGAATTTTCCGCCAATAATAGCCCCGACAAATGGCTGAATACGTTGTACCCCGACCCCAAGGCCGTTACCTTACGCGTATACGTGACCCAATCCACACACAAAACCCTGACCGCATTTCGTCAAGGCTCAATGATACACATTACCGATGACCGTTTTAATCAAGCTGACTTTATCGAAGCATTCCGCATTCACACCTCCACCTCACCCAATTATCAAATCATTGCATCCCTGGATGTGGGACGTCGGCAAGTTGCGCTTGAAGGTATGCATAAGGTGCGAGAATCAATTGCCCTCTCTTTGCAATTGCGGCAACGCCTGCACGATGCAGTGGCACTCAAACCCTATTTTAGGGTACTTGAAGATGTTGACCTGATTCCTGCCTGCTACCGTGTGCCACACCCCAAACACTCCCAATCAAAATTGGCTCATTTAAGTGCGGATTGGGGGCATTCCGATTTTGTGATTGACCCCACGCGCATCACTCTGGATGTGAGCAAAACCGGCATTGATGGCAGCAGCTTCCGCCAAATACTCATGTCACGCTATGACATACAAATCAACAAAACATCGCGCAATACAGTGTTGTTTCTGGTTAATATTGGTGCTACCCAAGCCACGATCGATTACCTGTTAGAAGTATTGCATGATGTGACGATCAAGCTGCAACAGACACAGGCCCGCAAAGCCAAAATATCACCCACCCCAACGACAATTATTCTCCCGGAACACCGCTTGTTTCATCCCCGATTCGTGCCGCTTGCCGGAGACAAATACCCCATTTGCGATTTACGTACTGCCTATTTTCAAGGAAGTAATGAACAGAATATCCACTATGTACCCCTCTCGGCAGAAACGCTGCAGCGGGTAAAAGACGGACTTGTATTGGTATCTGCCAGTTTCGTGACGCCGTATCCCCCGGGGTTCCCGGTTATTGTACCCGGTCAGATCATCACCCCTGAATTGCTGAGTTTTTTTCAACATATTAAAATTAAAGAAATTCACGGGTTTAGTTTAGAAGAAGGATTTAAAGTATTCCAGGACAGTTATTTGCAACAACATTTGACTGAGCACGCCAATTAAATACTTATTCCGATTCAAAATCGAAACAAGAGCAAGGCGGCGGAGATAAAGTGACACAGACAATACAAACAGTATGGTCAGGTACAAACAGTATGGTCAGGAGCAGAAGACGAGCCGATACTTTATCGTTTTTTATTTGGAATTGGAATGACATCAACAGGAGTCCACCATGACACCCACCGTAACTTTAAACAACCTGGATGACATACGGCATTATTTTGCCGAAAACAAAACTCCTTATTACTTCATCAGCGCAACCAATTTCAACCTCATGGGGATGCACGAATGGGTTCAGCACTGGACACATATCACCATGGTAGATTGCTACGATGGCAAGCACCCGCAAGTACTGAATATTGAAAACGATCACCAGCAAATTTTTGAAAATATTGAAGACATCAACCTGTATTTACTTAAACACCCCACGGTTCAAAATTTAATCAGTGCACAGACTTCTAGTCAACCCTCTGCCGGGTGCGCACTGTTTTTGTTTTTTGACGAACGCATCGAGGCACTTTGCCGCACACTCAATCTCGACCTGATTTTGCCCCAATATCGATTGGTACGCGAGATTGACAGCAAAATCATCACCACTGAAATAGGTAATCTCGCAGGCGTGTCCAGCGTGCCCAATGTGTTGGCCCACATCTCTTCTTACGCTGATTTAGTGGATGCAGCCAAAAACCTGGGCAAGCAATGGGTGGTACAAACCGCGTATGGCGATTCAGGAAAAACCACTTTTTTTATTTCCAGCGAAGACGACTACCGCCGGCATGCCAACAAAATTGAAGCCGAGGACATGGTTAAGGTAATGCGGCGAGTGAATTGTGTTGGCAGCGCCATTGAAGCTTGTGCTACCCGTTGGGGCACCTTTGTTGGCCCGCTGCTGACTGAACTCATCGGTATCAGTAATTTAACCCCTTATCCGGGCGGTTGGTGTGGCAATGAACTGTATGCAGATGCATTTTCGGAAACTATTCGCGCACAAGTATTGCAAAAAACCCAAGCCATGGGTGATGCCCTTTATCAACGTGGTTATCGCGGTTATTTCGAACTGGATTTTTTAATCGATCAAGACAACGAAGCCGTCTACTTGGGTGAACTGAATGCCCGCATCACCGGTATTAGCGCAATGACTAATATGTCAAATTTCAGCGCTGACCACATCCCTTTATTCCTGTTCCATTTGTTGGAATACGCCTCCAACATCGAACTCAATCTCAACGTTGAAAGCTTTAATCAATCGGTGTTGCGTGAAGGCGCCTCAGGCACTGCGGCGCAGATTATCCTGAAATATACTGATGAACCGTTGAAAATTATTACTCAAGCCGCAGTTTCCGGCGTTTATACTCTAGAGGCAGATGGCAATTTACTCCTCCAGCACACGGGATATACCCGTCGGGAAGCTTTGGCAGAAAATGAAGCCTATTTGTTGCGGATTATGTCTGCGGATGAATATGTTTACCAAGGTGCAGATTTGGCTATCCTGTTCGTAAACAATGTGATTCGTCAACCCGATGGCACATTAAATTTGGCAGGTGCCACATGGACCAGCGCACTCAAATCAATGTTTGAGTTCCGTCAGCTCAACCAAGCCGAACGTTCAGCTGTGGAAGCCGTCAATAATCCGGCGCACATCAAAAGTGGACGGGACCAATAATGCAATACTTACCGAAGCGTTTTCAAGCTGTTGATGAACTTTACCCAGCAGAAAAATGGCTGGCACATTACAAAATGGCCTTGCCCGCATACCGTCGCTGGTTCGCCAGTGAAGGTGAATTAAAACGCCCCGGCCTCGCAGAATGCCAAGCTGCCTTGCAGGCCTATATGCCGGAGATGCTTCCGGTGTGGCAGCACTTGCTTGAGTTAGCCCATGCTGATGACAATGATGCCCGGTTACTCAGCTTTTATTGCCCAGCGCCTTATTTGTCCGGTTGCTCGCAAGCAGTTTGGACGCGCTATACCCCTGTACTGGTGCGCAATTACGACTATGCGCCCGAGCATTGTGAAGCGCGCATCATGAAAACCAATTGGCACCACACACCGGTAATTGCTTCGACCGATTGCCTCTGGGGTGCACTGGATGGCATGAACGAGCATGGCTTGGCTGCATCACTGGCCTTTGGCGGTGATGATACCGTCACGGAAGGTTTTGCACTACCCGTTATTTTACGTTATGTGTTAGAGCTCTGTACAACGGTAGATGAGGCGGTCAAAGTGCTTCAACGCGTTCCAGCACACATGGCTTACAACGTCACACTATTAGACGCTTATGGCGAAGTACGCACTGTTGAGTTAACGCCCTATGCCGAGCCAAAAATCACATATAAACCCTACGCCGTGAATCATCAAGGCGAACATGATATGTCAAATTTTGCTTTATTTTCAAAATCTTACGAACGTCAACAACACTTGGTGAGCAAGCTGTACGATCCCCTGTACACCATAGAATCGTTTATCAACGCCTTTGAATACAGCCCATTGTTTACCACCAACTACGCGCAAGGTTTCGGCACTTTATACACTGCCATTTACAACCCTCAGTTACGCGCCATGGAATATCGCTGGCCAAATCGGGTACGCATGTACCAATCATTTGCTTATTTTGAAGAGAACCAGCTCTAACGGCTTATTATCTTGACTTGTATGACTTTAACCCGGGTTGAATTTGACGGCTCATTCAAAATTCGGGTTAAACAGCAAAAACCAGCCGCAACATTTCCCATTGTCCAGTGAAATCGGCTGTGGGCATGCGTTTGAAACCACTTTTGGCGAACAGTTGCCAACGACCTATCACCACGCACAGCAAAAGATTTGCCGCCAATGTCGCGTCGGCACGGGTTTCAAGCTGTGCCGACGCAATGCGCAACGATTGACGCAGGCTGGCTTCAATGCGGTCCAGCAGCTGGTTGATACGTGCTTGCAAGCGCTCGTTTTCATTCACCAATGCTTCGCCAATCAGCACGCGTGCCATACCGGGATTTTTTTCTGCAAAACCCAGCAACATTTTGATCATCGCTTCCAGTTGTGCCGAACCACTGTCCTGGGTAGTGGTAATCCGGTTGATTAAACCAAAAATAGATTGCTCAATAAATCCAATCAAGCCCTCGTACATTTGTGCCTTGCTCGCAAAATGCCGGTAAAGTGCAGCTTCTGAGAGATTTAAGTGGGCGGCTAACGCTGCAGTGGTCACTTTTTCAGCCGTAGGAGTTTGTAACATTTCGGCCAACGCCTGCAAAATTTGCAGCTTTCTCTCTCCTGCCATCCCTTGTCTCCCCTTTTCGACGAAACCCTGCACACGATATCGCGAGTGCAGCAATCGTCTTCTTACATATTAAATCATTCAATTATCATCACAAACTTATCTCAAATTTGTGGGTGCGCGCGTTCAAAAGTCAGGTGCAACGCATTCAGCGCATCCAGATAGGCGATGGCTGAAGCGACCACAATATCCGTGTCCGCACCCTGTCCGTTAACGATGCGGCCTGCCTTGGTTAATCGTACGGTCACTTCCCCTTGCGCATCGGTACCTGTAGTGATGCTATTCACCGAATACAATACCAGTTCTGTTTGGCTCTCGGCCAATTGTTCCATGGCTTTAAAGGTCGCATCCACAGGACCGCTGCCTTCGGCACAGGCAGATTTTTCTTCGCCATGCACCGTAACCACTACACAAGCCCGTGGAATTTCGCCGGTTTCAGAACATACTTTAAGCGACACCAGTTTATATGCTTCCGGTACGCCATCAAAGTTCTCATCGCTGACCAGCGCATGCAAATCCTGATCGAAAATTTCATGCTTCTTGTCAGCTAAAGTCTTGAAACGCACAAACGCGGCATTCACCGCTTCTTCCGAAGCCAACTCTATCCCCAACTCGGTCAAACGGGTACGAAATGCATTGCGCCCCGAATGTTTGCCAAGCACCATTTTGTTCGCACTCCAGCCCACCTCTTCTGCGCGCATAATTTCATAGGTTTCACGGTGTTTCAGTACGCCGTCCTGATGAATACCCGATTCATGTGCAAAAGCATTGATACCGACAATCGCCTTATTGGGCTGTACGGCAAATCCGGTGATACTTGCCACCAAACGTGAAGCGGGTACGATCTGGGTGGCATCAATGCGCGTCGTACAACCGAACACGTCTGCGCGCGTGCGCACTGCCATGACCACTTCTTCCAAAGCCGCATTGCCTGCGCGTTCGCCCAAACCGTTGATCGTACATTCCACTTGACGCGCCCCATTGAGCACCGCAGAAATCGAATTCGCGACGGCCAGCCCCAGATCATTGTGACAATGCACCGAAAAAATCGCTTTATCGGCATTCGGGATACGTTCGCGCAAGGTGCGAATCAGCGCACCAAACTGATCGGGCAGGCTGTAACCCACGGTATCGGGAATATTCAGTGTACGTGCGCCGGCATTGATCACTGCTTCCAGTACCCGGCATAAAAAATCCGGATCGGAACGCCCCGCGTCCTCGGGTGAAAACTCCACATCATCGGTATAACGCCGCGCCCATTGAACGGCCTTGACGGCCTGCTCAATCACCTGTTCAGGGCTCATGCGCAGCTTTTTTTCCATGTGAATAGCACTGGTGGCGATGAAAGTATGAATACGCGAGGAACTTGCGCTGCGCAAGGCTTCTCCAGCACGGTCTATATCGCGTTCCAATGCGCGTGCCAAGCCGCACACCGTGCTGTTTCGTACCGCATTGGCCACCGCGCGTACGGCTTCAAAGTCGCCCTCAGATGCGGCAGGAAAACCGGCCTCAATCACATCCACGCGCATTTTCTCCAGCTGTCGGGCAATCCGCACTTTTTCTTCGCGCGTCATGGAAGCACCCGGGCTTTGTTCACCATCACGCAGGGTGGTGTCAAAAATAATTAAATGTTCAGGATTCATTGAGAGCCTCTGTCATTTTCAAGCCTTGTCGGTCAAGATTTCGATTCATTCGCTTGCAGGTTTCGTTTACGTTGTAACACGCGCCATGCCCCCATCACATAACCTGATAAAGCATATACCACAACCACTGTAAACAGCATTTCGGGTGGACTATAGGCAATCAGTACAAAACTCATGGCAATCAAAAACACCACCATAAAGGGCACACTGCGTCGCAGGTTGATGTCTTTGCCGCTGTAATAGCGGATATTGCTCACCATGGTCAATCCGGCGAACAAGGTCACCACGAACACCAACCAACGCACATGATCGCCGGTAATGCCGTATTCGTTCAGCACCCACACTAACCCCGCAATCAACGCTGCGGCAGCCGGACTGGGTAACCCTTGAAAATAACGTTTATCAGCCACTTCAAGTTGAGTATTAAATCGCGCCAAACGCAATGCTGCGCCCACGCAATATACAAACGCGGCCACCCAACCCAGCTTGCCCAAACCCTTAAGTGCCCAGACATAGGCGACCAGGGCTGGTGCCACACCAAAAGACACCATATCAGACAAAGAATCGTATTCCGCACCAAAAGCGCTTTGCGTGTGGGTCAAACGTGCGACGCGACCATCCAGACCATCTAAAATGATCGCCACAAAAATCGCCACTGCCGCCAGTTCAAAGCGACCGTTCATCGCTTGCACAATAGCAAAAAAACCACCAAATAACGCAGCTGAAGTGAACAGATTCGGAAGCAAATAAATACCCCTGCGCTGTGGGCCGCGCAAGGAAACTATTTTAGGATGGAAAGGTTCTGGCATGAATAGATAAACCTAAAAACAACGGATAAAATTACAAAAATGATGCCAAAAGTACAAATATCGAAACACCATCACACTTCGTGTGAAACTCGTGAAGCGAGACTTCGTTTGTCCTGCTCTCCCTTGAGGAGGCATGCAAGGAATGAAGGGAAGCAGGCAAGGCAAAGTGCAACTTCATCATTCGGGGCGGTAATTTGTCATGCCCGTTAATTCGGTGATCTGTGCCAGCAGCAGGTTGGGTTGCAGCCCAATGACGCCGCCTTCAATCTCCATTGCATGAAAATAAATCCCAAACTGTGGGTCAAAAACCGCAGACAAATCACGCCTGTAACAGGAAACACCTCAATACTCCCGGTGGCCACGTTCTGCCTGTCTGTCCTGCGGCTTTTGTCCCCTGATCCTCCGTCGCAACAGGTTGATCAGTTTTTCGTTTGATCGACCAGTTTGTTTTGCCCAATCCAGGGCATCATCGAACGCAATTTGGCGCCCACAATTTCAATCGGGTGCTCGGCATTTTGACGGCGTTTTGCATGCATTCCTGCTACGCCAGCACGATTTTCAAGAATAAAGCTCTTTGCGTATTCGCCATTTTGGATATTGGCCAAAGCTTCTTTCATTGCGGCACGGGCTGCATCACCGATTACTTTTGGTCCGGTGACGTATTCGCCGTATTCTGCATTGTTGGAGATAGAATAGTTCATGTTGGCGATACCGCCCTCATACATCAAATCCACAATCAGTTTTAATTCATGCAGACATTCAAAGTAAGCCATTTCCGGGGCATAACCGGCTTCGGTCAGGGTTTCAAAACCGGCTTTCACCAACTCCACTGTACCGCCGCACAATACGGCTTGTTCACCAAATAAATCAGTTTCGGTTTCCTCGCGGAAACTGGTTTCGATGACGCCGCCACGGGTACCCCCATTGGCTGCGGCATAGGACAAAGCCAAATCGCGTGCGCGGCCTGAGTTATCCTGATACACGGCGATCAATGAGGGCACGCCGCCACCCTGTTTGTAAGTCGAACGAACCAGATGACCTGGTCCTTTTGGTGCGACCATGACCACATCCACATCTTTGCGCGGTACAATTTGACCGTAATGGATATTGAAACCGTGGGCAAAAGCCAGGGTACTGCCTGCTTTCATGTTAGGCGCGATCTCTTGTGCGTACACATCAGCCTGCTGCTCATCGGGTACCAGCAACATCACAAAATCGGCTTGCGCGGTAGCCGCAGCCACTTCACGCACTTGCAAACCAGCAGCCTCCGCCTTGCTCCATGATGCGCCGTCACGACGCAACCCTACCAACACGTTCACACCAGAGTCCTTGAGGTTATTGGCATGGGCGTGACCTTGCGAACCATAACCAATGATGGCCACGGTTTTGCCTTTAATTAAAGAGAGGTCAGCGTCTTTGTCGTAATAAACGTTCATATTCTTCATTCCAGTAAAAAAGTATTAAAAAAAATTTTTGCGCGATCATAATAATGATCGCAACAAGGATATAAAGGTTGCTTAGAGTTTAAGAATCCGTTCACCACGCCCTATACCTGAGGCACCTGTACGCACTGTTTCCAAAATCGCCACTGGATCAATTGCCTCGATAAATGCATCGAGTTTGCTGCCAGGGCCAGTGACTTCTATCGTATAGGTTCTTTCCGTCACATCGATGATGTTGCCACGAAAAATATCGGCCATACGTTTCATCTCTTCACGGTCTTTACCGAAAGCGCGTACTTTAACCAGCATCAATTCACGCTCAATGTGAGAACCTTCGGACAAATCCAGGACTTTCACCACATCAATCAGTTTATTCAGCTGCTTGACAATCTGCTCAATCACTTCTTCAGATCCGCTGGTGACAATCGTCATCCGCGACAATGTCGCGTCTTCGGTAGGTGCCACGGTCAATGATTCGATATTATAACCGCGAGCAGAGAACAAACCCGCGACACGTGACAAGGCACCCGATTCGTTTTCCATTAACAAAGAAATAATATGGCGCATTTAAAGTTCCTCCGCCAGAATCATCTCAGAAATGCCTGCACCATTCGGCACCATCGGGAACACATTTTCCGTCTGATCGGTAATGAAGTCCATAAATACCAGACGGTCTTTCAATGCAAAAGCTTCGCGTAATGCACCTTCCACATCGCCCGGACGTTCAATTTTCATGCCAACATGACCGTAAGCCTCCGCAAGCTTGACAAAATCCGGCAGGGAATCCATGTAAGATTCAGCATACCGGTTGCCATAGAAAAATTCCTGCCATTGGCGTACCATGCCCATATAACGGTTGTTCAGATTAATGACCTTGATGGGCGCATGATACTGAAGACAGGTGGACAACTCTTGTATGCACATTTGTATGCTGGACTCGCCCGTCACACAAGCCACTTGCTTGCCTGGATGCGCCAATTGCACGCCCAAAGCGGCAGGCAAACCAAACCCCATGGTGCCCAGTCCGCCAGAAGTAATCCAGCGGCGGGGCTGATCAAATTTGTAAAATTGTGCTGCCCACATCTGGTGCTGGCCGACATCTGTGGTGACGTAGGCATCGCCCTGGGTCACGTTCCACAATTGTTCTACCACGTACTGCGGTTTGATCACAGCGCTTTCGCGGTCAAATTTCAGGCAATCCCGCGCACGCCATGCTTCTATCTGCGTCCACCAGGCAGCGAGGGCAACCGCGTTTTTGCCGCCCTGACCTGCTTTAATCAACTTGATCATCTCGTCCAGTACTGCCGCGACGTCACCCACGATGGGCACGTCCACCTTGACCCGCTTGGCAATTGACGAAGGGTCAATATCAATGTGGATGATGCGCCGCGACTCACGGGCAAAATGCTCGATAGAACCAATCACACGGTCATCAAAACGCGCACCCACAGCCAGCAGCACATCGCAATGCTGCATGGCCATATTGGCTTCATAGGTACCGTGCATGCCCAACATGCCCACAAACTGGCGGTCCGTTGCCGGATAAGCGCCCAGACCCATCAAGGTGTTGGTGCAAGGATGGTTCAACAAACGCACCAGCTCAACCAGTTGGCGCGAGGCATTACTCAGTATCACACCGCCGCCGCTATAAATCATTGGACGTTCAGCGTCCAGCAGCATTTGCGCTGCTTTTTTAATTTGTCCGCTGTGTCCCTTGCTCACTGCACTGTAAGAGCGCATGGTCACCGTTTCAGGATAAGCGTAAACAGCCAGATGCGCGGTCACATCCTTGGGAATGTCGACCAGCACCGGCCCCGGTCTGCCGGTCGATGCAATATAAAACGCTTTTTTGAGGGTCAGTGCCAAATTTTTGACATCTTTCACCAAAAAATTGTGCTTCACGCAAGGACGCGTGATCCCTACGGCATCCACTTCCTGAAAAGCATCCTGCCCAATCGCCGGCGTAGAAACCTGCCCGCTGATAATCACCAGGGGAATCGAATCCATATATGCCGTTGCAATGCCGGTGACCGCATTGGTTAACCCTGGTCCGGAAGTGACCAGCGCCACACCCACCTTACCCGTAGAGCGCGCATAGCCATCCGCCGCGTGCACGGCTGCTTGCTCGTGCCGCACTAAAATATGTTTAAAACCATCCTGTTTGAATATCGCATCATAGATATTCAATACAGCGCCACCAGGGTAGCCGAACACCAGTTCAACCCCCTCATCCATCAGGCAGCGTACCATTATTTCTGCGCCTGTCATTTCCATCCCCGTCGCCAACCCATTTAATCAGAAGAACCTTGGATAATAAAGCTAAACCTGCTTCAGGTCAAAAAATATCCGTCACAACTTAATCAGGATATTGGACAAATCGTTCCGCCCCCCAAGTTTATATTGTTTCATATAGGAATATTAATGCAAATTTCAGGCCAATGCGATGCCGCGATTTTCCTGACTGACGGATAGGGCAAATCACCGCCTCAAATTACGACACAGCGTTGCGCAATACTCTTTTCCTCCCAGGCGCCTGTCGGACTTGAAGAATCGAAGCGAAGTGGTTCAAGCAGGCAAGCCGCAAAGCGGCTGCTCGCAAAATTCGGCTGGGCGAGGACGGATTTTGCCGGTTTTGCCGGTCAATAGTTGTTCTATTGACCAAAAAAGCGGTGAAATATGCACCGGCCAGGCGGATTTGCAGCCGATTTCCTTTAAGTCCGTCAGGCTCCTGGCCCCTGAGGGAAAAGCCAGACAAACGAAATATCGCTGCGCGCGCTTCACGCTAATGCGCAGCATCCCAATTCGCCCCTACCCCAAAACTCACTTTAAGCGGGACGCGCAAGTTTGCAACATGGCACATCAATTCGGGCAGCCTATTTCTGACCGTCTCCAACTCCGCCTCATGCACTTCCAGCACCAATTCATCATGCACTTGCATAATCAGGCGGCTACGCAAGTTATCTTGTACCAGCCAGTTCGCACAAGCAACCATGGCCAATTTAATCAAATCAGCCGCAGTACCTTGCATCGGCGCGTTAATAGCGGCACGTTCTGCCGCATCACGACGCTGACGGTTCGGACTGTTAATTTCAGGTAGCCACAAACGGCGTCCAAACACCGTCTTCACATACCCCTGCTGCCGCGCAAGCTCACGGGTACTTTGCATATAAGCGGCTACCCCGGGATAACGGGAAAAATAACGGTCAATGTAAGATTGAGCGGCATTCCGCTCCAACCCAAGCGCCCTGGCCAACCCAAAAGCCGACATGCCGTAGATCAAGCCAAAATTGATGGTTTTAGCCACCCGCCGTTGATCAGACATCACCTCGTTCGCAGCAATACCGAAAATTTCAGCGGCGGTGGCACTGTGCACATCCTGATCCTCGGCAAACGCCCGCAACAAGTTTTCATCGCCCGACAGATGCGCCATGATGCGCAATTCAATCTGCGAATAATCCAGAGAAGCCAATACATGACCCGGTGCAGCAATGAATGCCTCTCTAATCCGCCGTCCTTGAGCCGTTTTAACCGGGATGTTCTGCAGATTGGGTTCGACGCTGGACAATCGCCCCGTTACCGCCACGGCTTGTGAATAACTGGTGTGTACCCGTCCAGTCTGCGGATTAACCATTTTCGGCAATTTGTCAGTGTAGGTGGATTTTAATTTCGCCAAACTGCGGTATTCAAGCAACACCTTGGGTAAAGGATAATCTTCGGCCAGGGTCGCCAATACCTCTTCATCCGTAGACGGCACACCGCTTGCGGTTTTTTTAACGACTGGCAATTTAAGCTGATCGAATAAAATAGCTTGAATTTGCTTGGGTGAATTAAGATTAAACGGCTGTCCGGCCAACGCCATCGCCTGTTGCTCCAAATCGTGCAAAGATATTGCCAATTCATGGCTTTGTGCGTGCAATTTCATGCAATCCAGCAACACACCCGTCCGTTCCATTTGCCACAATACAGGCAGAACGGGTATTTCTATTTGGCGGTAAATAAATGTTAAACCTTCATCCCGCATTAATTGCGGACAAAGTTTTTGGTGTAACTGCAAGGTGATATCGGCGTCTTCCGCAGCATATTCTGCTGCACGAGCAATTTCCACCTGATCGAAACCAATCTGCGCCGCGCCCTTTCCTGTGACGTCTTCATATGAAATGACCGGCACACCCAAATGACGGGCGGCCAGACTGTCCATATTGCGCGGCAAATGAGATTCCAGCAAATAAGCTTGCAACAGGGTGTCATGCATGACCCCGCGCAATGTAATACCATGGTTAGCCAGAATATGCATGTCAAATTTTAAGTTTTGCCCTACTTTGGCGCGTGCGGCATCCTCCAGCCATGGTTTGAGACGCACCAGCGCAGCGTTTCTGTCCACTTGCTGCCCCCTGTCCGGCCCGCGATGCGCCAATGGCAAATAGGCGGCCTCATGAGGCACTACGGCAAAAGACATCCCCACCAATTCAGAGTGCATGGGGTCAAGACCTGTTGTTTCAGTGTCCAGACTCACCAAATCGGCATGGGAAATTTCTTCCAAACAGGCATCCAGATCACTCAGCGTGGTCAGTACGCGATAGTGTTTTTCCACTTGGATAGCCACAGACGATGCAGGATGCGCCGCGTGCAAACTGTTCCCCAGCCCATGTTCAGCAGTTCGCACCTCTCTCAGCCATGTTTTAAATTGAAATTGTTCAAATAGCTGCACCAGGGCAGGCACATCGCGGGGACGCATGGCAAGACTGTCCACAGACACTTCCAGCAACACATCGGTACGTATGGTAATTAACTTGCGCGCCATGGGTAGCCAATCCAGTGCCTCACGCAAATGATTGCCCACTGCACCGCCGATGTCATCGGCATGAGCGATAATCGCATCCAGGCTGCCATATTGCGCAATCCATTTCGAAGCGGTTTTAGGCCCTACTTTGGCTACCCCAGGCACATTGTCCACCGCATCGCCCACCAAGCTTAAATAATCAACGATGCGTGCCGGTGGCACACCAAATTTCTCCAGCACGCCTGCCTCATCCAGTTTTTCTGCGGTCATGGTATTTACCAGGCTTACATGCGCATCCACCAGTTGCGCCATGTCCTTGTCGCCAGTTGAAATGACGGTTGCAATACCTGACGCACTGGCCTGTTTGGCCAAAGTGCCGATCACATCATCGGCTTCCACGCCTTCTACACTCAACAGGGGCCAGCCTAAAGCACGTATTGCCTCCAGCAAGGGGGCAATCTGGCAAGCCAAATCGGGCGGCATGGCGGGGCGATTGGCTTTGTAATCCGGATACCATTCATCACGAAATGTTTTTCCTTTTGCATCAAACACACACGCGCTATAATCAGCAGAGATGTCCATTTGCAGACGTCGCAGCATATTCAGCACCCCAAAAATCGCGTTCACTGGCTCGCCAGCGGGGCTACGCATATCAGGTAAAGCATGAAACGCGCGATATAAATAAGACGAACCATCCACTAACAGCAAAGTTTTACTCACCCATAAACCCTCAATAATGATGCCAATCGAAAAACTACCCCAACTGATCGATGAAGAAGAAACGCTCCACGCCCGATACAATGCCCGAGAATCATGGCGCATGTTCGAGATTATGTCAGAATTTGTCTCCGCTACCGAACATTTGGCGAACATCCGTCCGGCAGTGAGCATTTTCGGCAGTGCCCGTACACCACCCGAACACCCTTATTACCAACTGACAGAACGCATTGCGCGCCAACTTTCCGATGCGGGCTTCTCTGTCATTTCAGGCGGCGGACCCGGAATTATGGAAGCGGCAAACAAAGGCGCCTATTTTGGCACATCACCGAGCGTTGGTCTCAACATTCAATTGCCGCACGAGCAACACGACAACCCCTACCAAAACATCTCACAAACTTTTTCACATTTTTTCGTACGTAAAGTCATGTTTGTGAAATTTGCCTCAGCATATGTGGTGATGCCCGGCGGATTCGGCACTCTGGACGAACTGATGGAAGCACTCACCTTGGTACAAACCGGGAAAACTCGCAAAATACCCATCATCCTGGTCAAACGTGCTTATTGGCAAGGCATGCTGGACTGGTTTCAAACCGTGCTGGTCACGGAAAAACTGATTAACCCCGAAGACATGAACCTGATTACAGTGATAGACGAACCTGAGGAAGTGGTGAGTGCGATTTTCGATCACTATGAGAAACAAGGCTTTGAACCCACCGCACATGAGAGAGAAATCCAGTTGTATTTGTAGTCAGACACGCATTTTTTTCGCTTCCGGTCATTTCACTCACGCCTCAAAGGTGATAGCACTTCAAAACGTGGATGAATTAAACTGCAATACAGGTTAGAATAACGCCTTATCGAACATCTGGAATCCATCATGCGTTCAGCTTTTTTGACTTTGCTGCTGCTCTTGCCTTTATATGTCCATGCGGCAGATGAAAATGCGGCAAAAACATCCAATGCTTCGTCCGACGCAGATATTCCACCCCCACCCCCAGGGAACACTGCAAAAGCATCCAGTTCGTCTAACGCTACGGATGCGTCCAATGCCTCGTCCGATGCAGATATTCCACCCCCCCCCACCGTGGCGAATAACCCATCCGATACACCGCCGAAAATTACGATTAAACACAAGGGTTCGAATAAAATCGAGGAATACCGGATGAATGGGCGTCTGTATATGATTCGCATCATACCCGCTGAAGGAAAACCTTATTATCTGCTTGATCCAAAAGGTGACGGTCAATTCGTACGTCAAGACATCATGAATGGAGGCTTACGTCCGCCGATGTGGGTGTTGCACCAGTGGTAATCATCCATATCAACACTGTGCATGTGGCGGTATAGCAATGTCTGTATTCACTTGCGTCAGCACTTCTGACGCACAATCCTTACTGGAACAGTTCGATATTGGACAATTAACCGAGCTGGAAGGTATTGCCTCAGGTATAGAAAATACCAATTATTTTCTGACTACCACGCACAACAAATATGTACTGACTTTGTTTGAACAGCTCGCGCCGGAAGAATTGCCGTTTTTCCTGCAATTGATGTCTCACCTGGCCGAACATAATGTGCCTTGCCCCCACCCCATCGCCAACCTTAACGGCGAGTTGCTCTTGCATATTTGTGACAAACCGGCCAGCATCGTCAGCCGACTGCCGGGAAAATCCATTACTTCACCCAACCATGCACAATGTATGCAGGTAGGCGAAAATTTGGCAAACATCCATTTGGCAGGTAAAGATTTTCTTCTGCAACGGACGAATCCGCGTGGCGCCTCATGGTGGAAATCATTAGCACCTCAATTGTTACCCAAACTTGATGCCGATGCCGCGCTGCTATTGCAAACCGAAATTCGTTATCAGGCTTTGCACCGCTTCCAGGATTTGCCACGTGGGATCATTCATGCCGACCTGTTTCGTGATAATGCGCTGTTTGACGGTGACCGGCTAACAGGCGTAATTGATTTTTACTTCGCTTGTACGGACAGCTGGCTGTATGACCTCGCCATTACGGTCAATGATTGGTGCATTACCGAAGACGGCACCCTGGATAAAGAAAGCACGCAAAGTTTGCTCTCTGCCTACCACCAGAGGCGTCCCCTCACCGCACTGGAACGCGGTGCATGGCCTGTGCTCCTGCGGGCAGGTGCCTTGCGTTTTTGGGTCTCTCGCTTGTACGACTTTCATTTCCCGCGTGAGGGTGAACTCACCCACGCGAAAGATCCCGAACATTTCCGCAAATTACTGAGCCAACACATTGATGCGCAATCGGAATTACGCACCATATGGAGACCATAACATGACACCGATCGCTTATCGCACCGTCCCTTTTAGCCACGGTTGGTTATGGATACGTCTGGCTTTTCGTATGTACCGACGCAAACCTTTGATGTGGATTGCCTATGCCACGGCCATCGTGATTATCGGTGCGTTACTCACCCTGATTCCCATTGTGGGCGCTTTTGTGTTTCAACTGATTGCACCGGTATTAAATGGCGGCATGATGCTGGCTTGCCACGATGAAAGGCGACTACAACCCTTACAATTTAATCGCCTGTTTTCCGCTTTTTCCAGCCATGGATCACAGTTGGTGACGGTAGGCGGAATTTACCTCACGGGTATGTTACTGGTCTTTACCGGACCCAGCATGATGGGCAGCGATCCTGTGATTCACCTGCTCTATTCAGGGTTAAATACACCACAAGCGCTCCAGCAGTTACAACAACTGCCCTTAACGCTGAGCGCAGGTTTCGTGTTAGGACTGAGTCTGTTGCTATTTATTGTGATGTTAATGGCTTACTGGTTTGCACCGGCGCTGGTGGTATTGGGGAATCAACGCGCAATTGATGCGATGAAGCTCAGTTTTTCTGCCTGCGCAGCCAATTTCCCTGCATTTTTTCTGTATGGGGTGATTATGTTTATCTTGTTACTTTTGGCCACCATACCGGCGATGCTCGGATTTTTAATTGTAATCCCCATCGGTTTTATTAACTACTACATCTCTTACAAAGATGTTTTTCGCCATCAATAAAATGACAGGCCTGAAAAGCGGATTTTTAAACCAGCAAGGAAAGAGGATGAATGATCAAGGATTATTCCAGCCACGTAATATGGTGTCCAAAGCGTCTGGCAACGTTGCAGGATAATCCAGACTGGTGTGCAGACCACGACTCTCCTGTCGCAGCTGGGCTGAATGCACAATAAGTTGTGCCGTAGCCACCAGATTCCGTAACTCAATCAAATCATTACTGACACGAAAGTTGCGATAATAGGTTTCGACCTCTTCTGACAATAAGGCAATTCGCTTGGCTGCAGATGCCAAACGCTGGTTGGAACGCACGATGCCAACATAATCCCACATTAAGCGGCGCAACTCGTCCCAATTGTGTGCCAGCATGACTTTTTCTTCGGAATCGCGCACCCGGCTGTCATCCCATTCAGGAATAACGGGTAATGGCGACACTTCAGAAGCTTGTATTGCTTTAGCCGCCGCACGACCGAACACCAAACATTCCAGTAAAGAGTTGCTTGCCAGACGATTTGCGCCATGTAAGCCGCTGTGCGAAACCTCACCCACTGCGTACAAGCCCTCTAACTCCGTTTTTCCTTGCAAATCAATCACAACACCACCACAGGTATAGTGGGCGGCTGGTACAATGGGAATAGGTTCACGGGTAATGTCGATGCCAAAGCTTAAGCAGCGCTGATAAATATTGGGGAAATGACTGGTGATGAATGTGGCATCCTGATGGGAAATATCCAGATAAACGCAATCCAAACCACGTTTTTTCATCTCACTGTCTATTGCTCGGGCCACAATATCGCGGGGAGCCAGTTCCGCACGCGCATCATATTTGGCCATGAACGTTGAACCATCAGGCAGTTTCAGTATGCCGCCTTCGCCGCGCACGGCTTCGGAAATTAAAAAAGATTTTGCATGAGGATGATACAGGCAGGTCGGATGAAATTGCACAAACTCCATATTCGCTACACTACACCCCGCACGCCACGCCATGGCGACACCGTCGCCAGTCGCCACATCCGGATTGGTGGTATACAGATAAACTTTTCCTGCCCCACCCGTTGCCAACACCGTATGATTGGCGACATAGGTCTCAACCACATCGTTACGGGTATCCAGCACATAGCAACCAAAACACCGGGTAACATCCAGCCCCAGTTTGGCACCCGTAATTAAATCCAGTGCGATATGATGTTCCAGTAACTGAATATTCTTGTGTCGGCGCAGGCTCTCGCACAGCGTGTGTTGCACCGCACGCCCAGTGGCATCCGCCGCGTGCAAAATACGGCGAGCGCTGTGTCCGCCTTCGCGAGTCAGATGAAATCCTGTATCGCTGCTTGGGTCAGGGGTAAATGGTACCCCCAAACGAAACAACCATTCCACAGCAGCCCGGCTATTTTTGACCACTTCGCGCACGGCATCCTCGTGGCATAACCCTGCCCCCGCAATGAGCGTGTCCTGAACATGCGCCTCCATGCTGTCATTATCAGCCAACACGGTTGCAATACCACCTTGCGCCCACGCACTGGCCGAGTCCTGTAAAGTCTTTTTGGTTACGACTGTGACGCGCAGGTGATCAGCCAAATGCAAAGCAGTTGTCAGTGCCGCCAGGCCGCTCCCAATGATCAATACATCGGTTTGCTTCATTGTTACCCTTTCAACTTAATGTGTGAGCATACCAGACGCACTGTGATTTCGGAACCCACTCGTTTCTCAGCAATGAGGTCACCGGCCTTCAGGCCGGGGTTTTAAACCAGCAAGGAAAAAGGATAAAAAGGGCTGCCGCAGCAGCCCTTTTTATATTTCAAGCATCAAGATGTGGAAAGGACAAATGGTTTATTTCAACCGCTCAATACCCATCGCTTTCAGCGTGTATTTCTCAAAAATCGGTTCGGAATGACCCGTTTTCATTTTATACATAAAATATTTTTCAAATGCGACTTTAGCCAAATGCACCCACTTACCTTTTTTCGCCCAAGTGACATTACGTGGCGGAATTTGTGGCAAAGCCACAAAAGCTGCACCAGTATCCCCCATATCAGCCAGACAAATGGTGTTCCACGTGCCCATTGTCACGGCAGGCTTACCCTCAAGCTCATCTTTAATATTGTGCACAATGGCCGTGACCATCGACTCAATCATATACCCGGTTTTTGGCGTACCGGTCGGAACCGGGGTTTGTTCCACCGGTGGAATAGCAATACATACCCCGGCAGAAAAAATATTTTTATAGGCTGGGCTGCGCTGATATTTATCCACAATCACGAAGCCCCCCGGATTACACAAATTCTCTACATTCGCGACAGCCGGTACGCCCCGGAATGGCGGCAACATCATTGACATTTTAAACTCGAGCACATGATCATGAATTTTTTCACCCAAATCGTTATACTCTTCCACATGCAATTTTCCCGGCTCAACTTTCACCGTTTTCGCATTGGTGATCCATTTAATATGGCGTTGACGCAATTCACCTTCGAGCAAACCTTTCGAATCACCGACACCCCCCAAACCCAAATGCCCGATATAAGGTTCGGAAGTGACAAAAGTAATGGGAACTTGGGGACGAATCTTGCGGCGGCGCAGATCGGTTTCCAATGCCATGGCATATTCATACGCAGGACCAAAACACGAGGCCCCCTGGAATGCACCCACCACCACATGACCGGGATCTTTCACAAACGCTTCATAATCATCGAACAATTTTTCAGCATGGTCCACGCTGCATACCGAATGGGTATTGCCCACTTCAGGGCCTGCGCCTTCAATCAAATCAAATGCCAAACGTGGCCCAGTAGTAATGACCAGATAATCATAGTCAACAACGGTACCATCAGCCAAATGAATTTTATTGGCATGAGCTTCAATTTTGTCTGCGCGTTGTGCAATAAAATGTATCCCCTTTTTTTCCAGATAGGGGCGAATTTGAATGGTGGTTTCTTCGCGTTTGCGCCAACCCAAAGCAACCCAGGGGTTAGAAGGCACGAACTGAAAAGTTTCAGATGCATTAATTAATGTCACCTGGTGTGACTTGTCCAGCGTTTCACGCAATTCATATGCGGCAGGCGTGCCGCCCGTGCCAGCGCCGAGTACAACAATATGAGCCATAATTAGATAACTCCTTTTATAATTTAAAATGCAAATGGGGCATGAACCCGATCGCTGCCTGTGGCAGGTCGAGCGAAAACATCACGCAATTAATAATATTAGAATATATTGATATATTCTAATAAGCTTCATGCTATGCCTATCTCACTCACCTTGCGTATTTATCACCGAAGACTCAGGACAGCAGAAACGACTGAACGACCATGTTTAAAAAGTGCTCAACTAAAATCCATGTTATCTTTAACTACCGGCTGATGATGCGCAACCCACGCCTCGTATCCCCCGCCCATGGAAACGGGCTGAAAATAACCCAGACGCTTCAAGCTGTGTGCCGCCATCGCCGACCTGCCTCCAGTACGGCAGTAAAGTAAAATTTTAGCTTGCCGATTAGCCAGCGCAGGGTGATCCGGTGTTTTGAATTCCAGTATGCCACGCGGGATATTGACTGAGCCCGGTAAATTCCCCGCTTCAAATTCAGACGGTTCACGCACATCAATCACCACGACGCCTTCCATCAATAATTGCAATGCGTCAGTGACCGTAACCTCCTGAATTTGCGCCTTGGCTTCGGCTACCAACTGATGCGGTGTCATCATTGTCATTTATTCCTTTAAAATCGATTGAAGCATAAACCAAAATTATTTGCTCAGTTTAAGCGCTGACGGCTTCAGTGTATACACTGGAATCTTCTGCGCGATTTTGCATGTGATTCGCCACTTTGACGAACGCATCCGAGAGCTCTCTACGTAACGCACTGTCCTGTACAACCTCCATCAACGCCATATCCATACACATTAACCATTGGTCTCTTTCATCCATACCAATGGAAAAGGGTAAGTGGCGAAAACGCAACATGGGATGGCCGTATTGCTCAATGTACAACTGTGGGCCACCCATCCAGCCTGACAGAAATTTCACAAATTTTTCCTCAATTTCGGCTAAATCTGCACCATGCATTTTACGGATACCATAAGCTTCTGGCAATTCGTCCATAATCTCATAAAAACGGTGCACCAATTGACGTATATGCACCTCTCCACCAATTCGCTGATAATGATTTCCCACTGATATTTCACGCAGCATGCTGTAATCCCTTTCCACATTGGCGATTTGCTGGCACGGCCTGATGTATCAAGCGTGGCGCAGGCAAATCAAGATTGTTCATTAAAACAATAAATTCATCACGTGATTTCCCTAAAAAACGTGGGTTGCCCTGTCGCTCCTGTGCGACACTTGAAACATAATGCTGGTGATAATCATGACCAGGATAAATTAAAGTCTCATCGGCCAGCGGCCAAATTTTATGTGTGATGCTGTCATACAAAGTCCCCGCATCTCCACCCTGAAAATCAGTGCGACCACAACCACCAATCAACAAGGCGTCTCCGGTAAACAAACGGTCTTGCCACAGATAACTCAAACTGCCTGTTGTATGCCCCGGCGTGGACAACACATCTATTGATTCCTCACCAAACGTCAGTATTTCACCACCACACAATTGAATGTCGGCGCAAGGCGCATTGCAATGCTGACCAATCGCTACCTGAGCGCCGGTTATTTTCCGCAAGAGGTCCGCAGCTGTCACATGATCGGCATGCACATGGGTTTCCAACACCAAAACCAGCTCCAAATTTTTCTCTCTCAGTACGGATAAATACAAATCCAGGTGCTGCATCACAGGATCAATCAATACCGCTTGATGTGAAGCGTATTCACCCAGCAAATACGAATATGCAGAACTGCTGTGATCCAGCATCTGCCTAAAATAAACCATAGCCCGCTCCAATTCTGAACAACCCGAATCCCATAAGACACCATGCCACAATGGGGGAAAAAATGGCCCGCCAATAGCGGTTTTCCGGATCAAAACCCACCCCATGAACAAAACCGGCACACACGCCCCATATCACCAGCGTAATTACCCCATGTTGCATGGCTGAAACAGCAGGAGGGTAAAACGTCACCAACATGGCCAAAACGCTGGCCAAAATGAACGAGAAGATGCGCGCCGGGGTGCTGTACATTTATTTCCCCACTTTTTTACTGGCTGATTCGCTCAACTCGTGATTCTCACCATACACCGCATTCACAATGGCCAGCAATACCGCCATCGACACACCCAATACCCAAGTAAAATACCACATGCTCAATACTCCTGATTTAATAGGCTGAATGATCGTTACTTTTTACAAAATCAACGGTAATTTTTCCGGACAACACGTTATAAGCCCAACTGGTATAAAAAATAACCAGCGGCAAAAATATGAGTGTTGCAAAAAACATCAATTCCAGCGTCATATGCGAAGACACGCTGTCCCAAACAGTCAAACTGGACTGAGGGTCTGTAGATGAAGGCATGATAAACGGAAACATCGTTACCCCAGCGGTACCAATAATTCCCAGCATACTCACCGACGAACTGATGAAAGCCATGCCGGGCTTGTTAACTTTGGCCAACAAAATGGACAACAGGGCGCCGAGGAAACCCAAAATGGGAACAAGCATCGTTAATGGATAATTTGCATAATTGCGCATCCACGCGCCGGCTTGCACAATCACCGTTTTATCCATCGGGTTGGGCAAAGCACCTGGAATATCTCCGCCTGTCACAGCGAATCCATGGATACCTGTAGCGACCCACACACCGGCCACCGCAAATAACACCACAGTTAACACCCCGAACAGCATGGAAGCAGTACGGCTACGACGATAAACTTCTGCATCAGTACGTATCATCAGAAAATTTGCACCATGCATGGTAATCATCGCTGTAGACACCAAACCGGTTAACAAGGCAAATGGATTCAACAACGCCCAAAAGCTTCCGGTATAAAAAGAGCGCAAGTCGTTATCGAAATGAAATGGCACGCCTTCAAGCAAATTACCGAAAGCCACGCCAAAAATAAGTGGGGGGACAAAACCGCCAATGAACAAGCCCCAATCCCAAGTACTGCGCCATGTCGGGTTGTCAATTTTTGAGCGGTAATCAAAGCCGACCGGGCGGAAAAACAACGACCACAAGACGGCCGCCATGGCCCAATAAAAACCCGAGAAAGCGGTGGCATACACCAGCGGCCATGCGGCAAAGATCGCGCCACCACCGGTGATAAACCACACTTGATTGCCTTCCCAATGTGCGCCCACCGTATTCAGTAGCACACGTCGCTCGTTATCATTCCTGCCCACAAAAGGCAACAACGTGCCCACCCCCATATCGTGCCCATCCATGATGGCAAAACCCACCAATAACACACCGATAAATAGCCACCATATCACTTTGAGCGTTTCATAATCCAACATTATTTTCTCCTAAATCAAGCGGGAATTGCACAAATTAAATGGTCAATTTGTGCAACAAACCAATGCTTACGCTTTCTCTGCAGGTGTAGCGTTGGACAACGCACCACCCCCCTGCCGCAATTCATCCTGATAACGCCCCGTATACAAACTGCTTGGGCCTTGACGGGCGAACTTGACCATCAAATACATTTCCACAATAAACAAACCTGTGTACAGCAGCACAAACCCGGCCAAAGAACCGTAAACACTGCCTGCCGTCAAGGAAGACGCTGACAAATAGGTCGGCAGTACGCCATAAATTGTCCAGGGTTGACGACCATATTCGGCCACAAACCAGCCCAATTCGACGGCAATCCATGGCACAGGTATAAACCACAGCGCCCAGCGCAACAACCAGCGTTTACGCATAAAATTATTTTTTACCGAGGCATAAAATGCCACAGCCAACAACGCGAGCAAACTGAAACCGGCTGCCACCATGACACGGAAAGACCAGAACAGAGGAGTCACACGCGGCACTGTATCATCCGTGGCCTGCTGAATCATCCAGGGTGTGGCATCCGCCACATTTGCGGTGTATTTTTTAAGTAACAGTCCAAAACCAAGATCCGCTTTGTACTGATCGAACTCCACCTTCGCTGCCGCATCAGCAGGGTTGCTGCGCAACGCCGCCAATGCCACCACAGCATGAATACCATTGATAATATGTTGTTTATTACGCGCTTTAATGTCAATGATGCCCGGGATTTGTTTGGTCAATGAACGGGTGCCGATAATTCCCATCACATAAGGAATTTCAACTGACCAATCGTTTTTTTGTTCGGCTTCGTTAATGCCCGCAATCAAATTGAATGAGGCCGGTGCAGGTTCGGTGTGCCACATCGCTTCTATGGCTGCCAGTTTGGTTTGTTGATTTTCGCCCACCACATAACCGGAATCATCACCCAGCACGATGACCGACAAAGCCGATGCCAAGCCGAATGCGGCGGCAATGCGAAATGAGCGTTTGGCAAATTCAATATCGCGCCCTTTTAACAAATACCAGGATGAAATACCTAACACAAACACTGAAGCAGTCACATAACCGGCACTCACGGTGTGTACAAATTTGGCCTGCGCTTGGGGATTAAAAATCACATCCCAAAAATCTGTCATTTCCATGCGCATCGTGACATAAGAAAATTCGGATCCCACCGGGTTATTCATCCAGCCATTCGCCACCAAAATCCAGAGCGCTGATAAATTGGAGCCTATCGCCACCAACATGGTCACCATAAGGTGTTTGACTTTGCTGAGCTTGTCCCAACCGAAGAAAAACAAACCAATAAAAGTGGATTCCAGGAAAAAGGCCATCAATCCTTCAATCGCCAGCGGCGCGCCAAAGATATCCCCGACATAATGCGAGTAATACGCCCAATTGGTGCCGAACTGAAATTCCATGGTAATGCCGGTGGTCACACCCAGCGCAAAGTTAATACCGAACAACTTGCCCCAGAACTGAGTCATATCCTTGTAAATTTGTTTGCCGGTGAGCACATAGGTCGATTCCATAATCACCAGTATGAAAACCATGCCCAAGGTTAATGGAACAAACAAAAAATGAAACAGTGCGACAGCAGCGAACTGCAGGCGCGATATATCGACCAATTCCATACTTATCATTTCAAAGACTCCTTCAGGGTGGTGGGTGTTGGTACGGCATTCGCCTTTATTGATTTAACATGGGTACCCAGCAGTGCTATGGCGACCTGATCAGAATTTCCAGGCGCGACTTGCGCGACAGGGCGGAAAAAAAACCACCAGATCGCAAAAATAATCAGAAGCTTAAATAGCAACATGACCAGAATATGACGTCCTAATGGATGATTCCACATTTGCTCCATACGACCTCCTTAAAACAACACGGAACCTGAATGAGCCTACGCCTGCTGCAATTCGGTGCCAATGCGTCATAACGACGCAGTCTTGATGAGCAAGACGTATACCAACTTGTTAGTACCTTACCCTTTTTCCTTCAAAAATCAACGATACATAGGGTTTAATAAATTGATTAATATTGATTAATATATATTTTCGCCTAACTTGAATACCCGAATCAGCCGTTACCACAATTTGCAACCCAACATCAAAAATTCAAACAAGCGCCAAAAATGACATACCGAATATTGCCGATTTAGCCTATACTGCCATTTTTGGCAGAAAGCATGGGTATGTCTCATTCTGGAATAAATGAACTGATCTCTTATCTGGATCACCAGACCGATCCCAAAATCCTGCTGGATAAAAACTACACGATTATCGCTGCCAACACCGCCTACCGTGAACGCTACGGTGAGCACCGCCCCATTGTCGGTCGCCATTGTTATGAGGTTTCACACCACTATACCCGCCCCTGCGATCAAATGGGTGAGTCTTGCCCGTTGAATGACAGCGTCAACACAAAACACAAGCAACGCGTCTTGCATCTTCATCATACGCCACGGGGAGAAGAACATGTGGACATTGAACTGATCCCGTTAAAAGATCAGCACAATGAGATCACCCTGTTTGTTGAAACCATGCGCATCATCAAACAGGCCAGCACCTTGCCTGATGCACATGGGCTGGTTGGGCGGTCGCCCCGTTTTAATAAAATGCTGGAGATGATTGAACGCGTTGCGCCATCGGAAGCCGCCGTGCTATTGCTTGGAGAATCAGGTACGGGGAAGGAGTTGGTCGCAGAAGCCATCCATAATGCCAGCACACGCAAACAACATCCATTTGTACCGGTGGACTGTTCCGGCGTCACCGAAACCCTGTTTGAAAGCGAGTTATTTGGCTATGAAAAAGGTGCCTTTACCGGTGCCAACCATCGCAAACAGGGTTTGGTCGAATCGGCCAGCGGAGGCACTCTTTTTCTGGATGAAATTGGTGATATTCCGCTTGGCTTACAGGTGAAATTGCTGCGCTTGCTGGAAACCGGAACCTATCGCCGGGTGGGCGGCATCGAATCGCTGCATGCAAATTTCCGGTTAATTTCAGCCACCCACCGCCCACTTCGCAGCATGGTCGACAAGGAACAGTTCCGCAAGGATTTGTACTACCGTATCAGCACCTTCCCCATTCATCTGCCAGCGCTCTCCGAGCGGCGGGAAGACATTCCTTTGCTTGCACAGACTTTGCTTCAACGCATCAACCCGCAACGCAAACTGACTTTGCACCCGGACACCATTGCACTGCTGACACGATATGATTTTCCCGGAAACATCAGGGAGTTACGTAATATTTTAGAACGCGCCAGTTTGCTTTCGGATGACGGCACTATCCTGCCTGCTCACCTCAACAGCGAGTTCGAGCAGACCACAGCAACCCAAACCCACTATTTTGGTCAAACCATCATTCCATTAGAAATCCTTGAACGGCATTATTTGCAATGGGCACTCACGCAAGACAAACAGGACCGCAAAACCCTCGCCCATCAACTGGGCATCAGTGAACGCACCCTCTACAGAAAATTACAGGAATAAAATTTCGTTGTATGTCAGTCCGGGTCGGCCAGCACTAACACGTCCACGCCGTTATGCGGACAAATAAGTGCCGCCGGTATCTGCTCACCATGCCGCCAGGCTTGTATTGCAGGACGTTTGTCCATGCCCGAAATCAGAAACAGAACCTTTCGACTTCGACTGAGTCGTTGTGTGCTCAGGCTCACCCGTTCGGCTGGAGGTTTAGGTGCATTGTACACAGCCACCACATCCAGACGCGTGTTGGCATCAAACTGACCTGGAAACAGGCTGGCAGTATGTCCATCCTCACCCATGCCCAGTAGCACCACATCAAATTCCCCCACGCCCTGCAACGCGAGATGATAGGCTTGCGCTGCAGCCTGGGCACCCAATTCGGCAGGAATTTCATGAATTTGCTCACAAGGAATTGGCGAGTGATCCAGCCAGACTTCTCCAGCCATCCGGCTATTACGTGCCGCATCCATCAATGGTACGCAGCGTTCATCGCCAAACCAGATATGCCAACGCGACCAGTCGGTGACCAGTTCCGGCATGCGCCGGTACAATTCACGCGGTGTATTCCCCCCGGCTAAAACAAGGTGAAATACGCCCCGCTCCTTTAAAGCGGTTTGTGCGGCAAACTGAATATGAGTGAGTGCGCGCTCGACAAGCTGCGCCGTGACCACCCAACGTGTTGAATTAAGGCATCTGTCCTGCAAAAAACATCTCCGGGCAATAGATTACCAATGTAAATGGGGGAACATATCACGCAGCACCCGCAACAATTCATTGCCACCCGGAATATGCAGTAACCATTGCGGAAACAAAAATAATTGCAAACCCACGACCATTAGCACCAACAACAACACATTCATGAACATGTTTTCCGGGCGCAACACACCCCAGTAACGCATGGTCAGAAACATGACATCCTTACGGTGTTCAGACATACTGCGCCAGCGCAACACCAGCTTCACCAGCAGATAAACCGCATAGCCCCCGGTCAGGGAAGCCATCACAATACGAAAAATAGCGAACAGATCCAGTTCGCCGCGTTCCACATGCTGATAAAACCACGACACCACACCGACCAGGATCGAGGTTAACACCGCGAAAAACACATTCCACCACAAACGGTGGCGTTCACGCGCCAGATCACGTTGACGCTGAATAAAAAATTGATCCACCTCAACCTTGAAGTACTCAACTTTTTCTTGAACTAAATCAGATATTTGCCGACGGGCAACCGCCATACGCTCATCCAGCGCACCGGAAAAACGGTCGGCCGCATAATCCACCAATTCGCGCACATCGTCTTTGGTAAACTGGCGTTGATCGTGCAGCTCAGCCGAAATTTTGTCCAGCTTGGCATCAATTTCATGACTGGTTGTTTGCACCACATCCCGCAGCTCGGCACCAATCTGGGCAGCGCCGTCCTGAACCACTTCACCCAGCCGGTCACCTGCCAGGGCAATCGAATTTTTTGCCGCCTCAGTCAGTTTCTCGCCGGCAAAACTCATTTCTTTTTCAAACCAAGCCATGCCCACCTCATATGAAGCGCATTGTCAAACTGCGCTATTTGGGTTTGACAAAACCACCCTCCGCACCTGAAAGCAATCGCGCAATATTGCTGCGGTGCCGCCAGAAAATGAGAATTGTTAATAACGACAAAGCCATCACCGCTTCAACATGCCCGATCAACACATAAGCCAATACGGGCGCAGCCAATGCGGCGAATAAAGCCGATAACGAAGAAATGCGCGTCATCCAGAACACCAGCAACCACACTGCCGCGCATGCCAAACCGAGCCAGGGGGAAAGTGCCAGCAATACGCCTAATGCGGTCGCCACACCTTTGCCCCCCTTGAACCCAAAAAATAAAGGATACATGTGCCCGACGAGTACGGCGACTGCGGCCGCATATTCCCCCCATACTGGAGATAGCCCTTTGACATACAGAAAATTCGCCAGGGCCACAGCCGCCCAACCTTTGAACAAATCGCCCAGCAAAGTCAAAGCCGCAGCACTCTTGCGCCCAGTACGCAATATATTCGTCGCCCCCGGATTACCCGAACCATGTGTTCGCGGATCAGGCAAGCCGAATGCCCGACTCACCAACACCGCAAACGACAGGGAACCCAGGAGATACGCCAAAAATCCTGCAAACATCTTATCCCCAACCAGCGTAAAGGTCAGATTGTATCCGAAATCCCCTGCTCAAAAACCATATTTCCTTGCCGGTAGTCCACATGAATCACATCTTTCTCGGCAAATTTTCCGCTCAATATCGCCTTGGCCAATGGATTTTCCAGCTGCGACTGAATGGCGCGCTTCAGTGGGCGGGCACCGAACACCGGATCAAAACCGGCACGTGCCAGTTCATCAATTGCAGCATCACTGACTTTTAATTCCATACCCATGGCTTTCAAGCGTGCTGTCAGGGACTGCAGCTGCACGCCGGCAATGGCATGAATATGCGAACTGCTCAGCGCGTGGAACACCACCACCTCATCAATACGGTTAATGAACTCCGGACGGAAATGCTGTTTCACTTCCTCCATAACGGCCCCTTTAATGGCATCGTAAGGCTCATGACCCATCTGCTGGATAATGTGAGAACCCAGATTGGATGTCATCACAATCACCGTGTTTTTGAAATCCACAGTACGTCCTTGCCCATCGGTCAAACGTCCGTCATCCAGCACTTGCAGCAGTACATTAAACACATCCGGATGCGCCTTTTCCACTTCATCCAGCAAAATCACACTATATGGTTTGCGACGCACGGCCTCCGTCAGGGTGCCCCCTTCTTCATAACCCACATAACCTGGAGGCGCACCAATCAAACGTGAAACGGTGTGCTTCTCCATAAATTCACTCATGTCGATGCGCACCAAATGATCTTCGCTGTCGAACAGGAAACCGGCCAGGGTTTTACACAGCTCGGTTTTTCCCACACCGGTTGGTCCCAAAAACAGGAACGAACCGTAAGGCCGGTTAGGGTCGGACAAGCCTGAACGCGAACGACGTATGGCATCGGACACCAGCGTGACTGCCTCATCCTGTCCAATCAGGCGCTGATGCAATACAGACTCCATGTGCAAGAGTTTATCGCGTTCACCCTGCATCATTTTTGCGACAGGAATCCCCGTGGCGCGAGAAACCACCTCGGCAATTTCATCTGCCCCCACCTGGGTGCGCAGCAAACGCTTCGGTGTATTTTGTTCCGTAGATTCGGCAGCCTGTGCCTGATGCAATTGCGCTTCCAGTTCCGGGATGCGCCCATACTGGATTTCTGACATACCCTGCCAGTTGCCCTGCCTGCGGGCTTCTTCCATGTCGATACGCGCCTGATCCAGCTGTTCTTTAATGTGCTGGGTGCCGACCACCATGGCTTTTTCGGCTTTCCAGATTTCCTCCAGATCAGCATATTCACGTTCCAGGCGCAGAATCTCTTCTTCCAGCAAAGCCAGCCGTTTCTGCGAAGCCTCGTCTTTTTCCTTTTTCACCGCTTCGCGTTCGATTTTAAGCTGGATTAAACGGCGCTCCAGCTTGTCCATCACCTCCGGTTTGGAGTCGATTTCCATGCGCACGCGAGAAGCCGCTTCATCAATTAAATCAATGGCTTTATCAGGTAAAAATCGATCCGTAATATAACGATGGCTCAACTCGGCTGCCGCCACAATCGCGGGATCAGTAATCTCAACCCCATGATGCAATTCGTATTTTTCCTGCAAACCACGTAAAATAGCCACCGTGTCTTCTACGCTGGGCTCATCCACCAACACTTTTTGAAAGCGACGCTCCAAAGCCGCATCTTTTTCAATATATTTACGATACTCATCCAGCGTGGTGGCACCCACACAATGCAACTCGCCGCGTGCCAGCGCGGGCTTGAGCATATTGCCCGCATCCATCGCGCCTTCCGCTTTGCCTGCGCCCACCATGGTGTGCAATTCGTCAATGAACAAAATGATGCGGCCCTCATCTTGCGCCACTTCCTTCAATACCGATTTCAATCGCTCCTCAAACTCGCCCCGGTATTTGGCACCCGCCAGCAGTCCCGCCATATCCAGCACCAGCACGCGCTTGTTTTTCAGTGTTTCCGGTACTTCCCCATTGATAATACGTTGCGCCAAGCCTTCTACAATCGCCGTTTTCCCCACACCAGGCTCACCGATCAGCACAGGGTTGTTTTTTGACCGGCGTTGTAACACCTGTATGGTGCGACGAATTTCATCATCACGCCCAATCACCGGGTCCAGTTTGCCCGCACGTGCCCGCTCCGTTAAATCCAGCGTATATTTATTCAGCGCCTCACGCTGACCTTCCGCATCCGCGCTGGAAACCGATTCCCCACCACGCACCTGAGTGATGGCAGCATCCAGAGCAAGGCATGTTACGCCGTGCTGCTTCAGCAAGCGCCCCATTTCGCCTTTGTCCTCGCACGCGGCCAGCAAAAATAATTCGCTGGCAATAAACTGGTCGCCTCTTTTTTGCGCGGCTTTATCCGTTAAGTTCAGTAAATTCGTCAGGTCGCGTGAAATTTGCACTTCGCCGCCGTGCCCTTCAACCTTGGGCAATTTTTCTATAGCCGTTTGCAATGCGGTGCGCAAAGCACGGGCATTGCCACCTGCGCGAGCAACCAGCGATGAACTTCCCCCTTCTGATTCGTCCAGCAATGCAGCCAACACATGCAGCGGCTCAATGTACTGATTATCCTGCCCTACCGCCAAGCTTTGTGCATCCGACAAGGCTTGCTGAAACTGCGTTGTTAATTTATCCATGCGCATGTTATTCCCCCAGAACAATTTGTCATGCCAATCATATGGGGTAAGTCGTGTCAATTTCAACCGCGCGCATCCGAATATATGCGCCCATATTTTTTTATTATTAATAATTGAATTATTTTAATAGCCATGAAATAATTCACACGCAAACGCAATACAAATCAGGACCACACCTACAACAGGGTAAATGACAACATAAAGGGAATGCCATGAGCCGGATAAGTAAATTTTTCATCATATTCATTTTAAGTATCCTCACCAGCCAATCGCTTGCCGGCAACGCGGACTATCACGGATACGGCAGTGGGAATGGCAGTTTCAGCAACAAAACATCGAACAGTTATGGCAGTGGTTACAATAGAAATTCAAACAATAGCGCCAACAACCAGGGTTATGCTTACGGTAACACCGGCCAACACAACAACACCATTACCCCCAGCAAACCCACCCACACCAGTGGATTTTTCCCGCTTGGCTCCGATATTCGCGATAGCCGACCTGACAGCCGGCAAAACAACCGCCGCCCTCCCGTCATCAACGACCCGACTCACCCAAGGTATGCGCACAGCCCCAATTACAATGCCCTGTCAGACAAGGAAGCGCGGTTGCGCAGCCTGGTCAACGATCCGAAAGTCAGCTCGGCGGATCGGGGATGGATCAAGCAGGAAACCAACCGCGTGGACAGAAACCGCAATCTCTATCCTGTAGAAACCTATTCCAACATGAACCGGGTACGCAATCCGCCAGGCAAAGAGCTGGCACACGCTCACGGTCAGGAAAAATCAAAAGGTTATGGCTACGCCTACACCGTATTGCAAAACCCGGACCTGCACAAAGCACAACACCGCTTTGATAAAGGCGGCCAACTGAACAACGAACGTGTTCCACCCGCCTACCAATAATTCACAGGAAACCCGACATGGAGCTGATGTACGAACCTTCCCGGCAAGCACTCTTCCACACAGACCCCGGACAATTGGCAGCAGTCAGAAATCTGGCGCCCAAGCAGCGATTTGCTCATGCCGTCAAAGAAATTATTTACCGTCGCGAAGCATGGGGGCTTTGCCGCAGCCGTAACTGGCACCTGGATGAACGCAATGCCTTTTTGTTATGGCCAGCCTGGGAATATGCCGACGAATGGCTGAGCCACCATCCATCACTGTGGCAACACGACTACACACCAAAAAAAATGAGCCTGCACGAACTCATGAAGGAACTGCTGCCCCTGCTCAAAAACGAGCACATCATGATGGGCGTGTTTTTTGTGCCTAAAAACAACGGCATCATCATCACACCCGATGCATTTGGTGAAAGCATCAATGCGCTGATGCGGGATTGGTTTGGGGATTTGGATTATTAGCGCACCCATATTGCGCAACGGGGATGAAGATAGGACCTTGCTGGCAAAACGCCACCAAGTCTATCAAACCGCATGTGAATACCACCCAGAACGGCAGTCAGAAAAAACGCTTAAGTGGACATCTTTTTCAGGGGGGGTTACCCACCCAGTTGAACCGTGCGCAAACAATGCCCAACAGCGACAAGCAATCGTTGCAATCATCGTCGCTCAGAAAGATATCTTTCCGGCGATCACCGCGCGAAGTGACATGATAAAGCGCGCCTGCAAATTCTGGTCTGAGTGGTCTGTCCATGGGTGGATAACAGCAAGGTTTGTAGTAATGTTAGAACTGACCCCATTTTTCGCATTTTTCGATAGTGCGGCAGCTTGAGGAAAAAATGTTGGAATGTGAAAATTGCCCCCTGACTTGAGTTGGACTTACTGCTCATGAGCCATTTCGTTAATGGCTGCCCTGGCTAAAAATCCGCTACGAGTTTCGTGTTTCGCCGCAACATAATCATCGATGCGGCTTAAAATAAAGCGCGGCATGCTGATATTGACACGTTCTGGTTTTACGTCGAGCCTGGATAAATCGACTTCGACCAACCCCCATGTTACATCTTTGTACGCTTCCTGCTTTCTCAAATCTTCGATGCTGGAATGATGAATATCGACTTTATCGCCTAATTCCAACAACAATTCAATATGGTCAAAAATAGCGCCTTTGGCGTTTCTGATCGCATCATCAATGGTATCCCCCCATGAATGACACCCTGGAATATCAGGCACGATCACACCATAAACACTTCCTTCATCTTTATGGATTGCGATGGGAAATTGCATGATTTTCTCTCCATTCTCTAATGTCTGCGTATCCACGTCGACTGTATTGAAACAATATACGGTAAAGTATGTTAAACATCCCCTGCTCTGTGAAAAAAACCGCACTCACTTGAGTCCGGCTAATTTCAGGATGCTGTTTACTGTACCAATTGGCAAGTCCTTTTTGGATGCAAAACCGTTATAAGGCCGGGCTTTGCTGGATGTTTAAAATGATGATGACTACCCTTGATACGTTCAATATACCAACCATCATCTGTCAGCATCCGGATTATTTTTGATGATTGCATAATGTCTCCCCGGATGTTTAGCGTTATTTTAAACACTTATACACACCAGTCAAGTATTCTACACATTGGTGTGTAGAATACTTGACTGCGTTTCAAGGAGAAAAATGGGGTTTACCATTGAAATGATGACCTCATACTTTAACAGATTGCGCGGAAATCCTCTCACGAATAACTCCCAGACAGGACTCCAACCCCCAAATTTACTGCTGTTACTGCGAATGATCTGCCCCCTGTTTCTACAGATAGTGCGGCAACTTGAGGAAAAAATGTTGGAATGTTAGAACTGACCCCGGATTCCGTGCAGGCTTGGGCTGACTGCCTTGGCGCCGGGCAGCTGCTTCCGTGCTGACAGATCTGAAATGGACCAGCAAGGCACTTTCCGATTTGGCGCGCTTGTATGAATCCCTGGCTCCGGTGAACAAGCCGGGCACCGCAAAGGCCGTTCAGACATTGACCAAAGCCCCAACCGTTCTGTTGACCAATCCGCGCATTGGCGAACAACTGTTTCAGTTTTAAGTTGGCGTTGACACCGCGCGAGGTACGGCAGATTCTGGTCGGGGAGTACGAGGTTCGCTACGAGATTCGGGATTCGGTTATCTACGTGCCACGGCTGTGGCATACCAGAGAGGACCGCTGAGGACGAGAGGCTTGGCATATAATTTTTACGTTTCGTGATCTACAAATCAATGGTAGACCCCGGATTTACGCGCCCCCCGGATTTCCCGCGAATTTGTAGATTTTGTACCAAAAAAAGCCCCGACTCTTTGTGAGAGTCAGGGTGCTGAATTTAAGAACATTATGAGCAGCCAATTATTCTTTAAACAATGATCTGCTCCAAATTTCTTACCTCCTGTTCTTTAGATCTCTCTTATTGGCAGATAGAAGGTAAATAGCTTGGATTGACGGCAAGAAGTGTTCCAGATGCCACAGCCGCCCCACCGGTAAGTTGCTTGAGATTTGTGTTTGCGGCCAAGGTGGCTGTGGTAGTAGCACCAGCGTTACAAAGCCAAGTTATGGCACCGCTTGCGTCAGCATAAGGAGTCCAAATAACCGTTTTTCCCGTGATAGCGGCATTAGAACTATTGCCATATGTTACAGTAATCTGGCCAGTCGTCATTGACATAAGACTCACATATTTACCGGTAGGCGGATTCGCAATGCCAATAGTTGGTAAGTCGGCTTTTGTCGCATCACCAATGTTACCGTAATACTCTGACAAAGCAGTTTGGACAGGGCCAAGAAGGGCTGGGCCTTCAGAGACTTGTGCACGAATAATATAGTTTTGATAAGCAGGAATCCCTATCGCCGCCAAAATACCAATAATCGCCACAACGATCATCAATTCAATCAAGGTAAAACCTTTTTGTATTTTCTGCATGTTCATGGTTGATACTCCTAAGATAAATAAAACAGGATTTATATCCTGCATGTCAGGTACAGCAAAATTCGCGCCATGCAAAATTAAACCAGTCACCTGCAACATTTTCACACTGCCATAACCAGGTAATCACTTTGATATCACATGGTTTAATGAAAAAAATATAAATCACATTAAAATTTGATTGCAGTTTAAAATATCGAACAGCGATGGCCTGATTAACTTTTTTTACTCAAAATTGAAAATGTCCATGCGATCTGCCTGGATGTTTGACTCATCAGTGAAAAATGTCCATGATTTAGGCTGGACACGCCAAATATTGACCGAAAATGTCCAACCTGTTTGCCTGAATAGCGGGTTTGATACCGTAAAATCTGACTGGCAACCTTCTGGAAAGGCGCAGCAATGCCAAACAACCTTCTTTGTGGCCGCCAAATGGCTGCCACGCTTTTGGATAAAAACGAACGAACCTTGCGCAGGTGGTGTACGGATGGCGTTCTCAGCGTTGCCTGCATGGACGCACAGGGCAGGACAATGTTTGATATTGATGCCATCCTGGCGCTATGCGGAGAGCTGAAAGCCGCCGATGATGAAATGTGTGAGCTCATCTCGGCTGCCGACCAGGGCAATGCAGAAGCCCAAAACGACCTCGGCACCGTTTTGCTTCAAGCAGGTATGCAAGCCAGCGCATTTTCTTTGTTCAACATGGCCGCAGACCAGAATTACCCGGATGCGATGCATTTTTTGTATCAATGCCACCAAAGCGGTACGGGTACGGAGGCGAATGACGCCCTTGCCATGATGTGGTTAAGCAAAGCCGCCGCGCATGGGCACAATATCGCTCAACGGCAGTTAACAGGTATTCAGGAATTGGCGGAACAGGCGTTACTGGTTAAAAACACATGATTACGACAACACACCACCCAACAGAAAAATTCATTTCAATGCTCCTCTTGATCGTTGCGACTACCCTGTCAGGTTTTTGGTACCTTGGCAGCGCATTGACCGCCCTGTTACTGATCGTTGCTGCCGCAATCGGCTTGCGCCAGGTTCTGTCGCAGCAAACGTGGCAATCTTACTCACTGTCGCCATTCATGCTGCTGTATCTGGCCTGGTTATTCGTGATCGCCTTCACCAGCACCATGCCCAACGCCAGCCTGCTCAGTGCAGCGGTGTTGGCAGGATTGCCGGTGATGTATCTGGCTTTCAGCCCGATGCGCTCACTGGCAAAACAATGGGCAAGCTTTCGTATCATTCTGTTGCTGATGGGCATCGGCTTGGCCGCCTGGGGGCTTGAGCAGGTGTTTTGTCATGTCGGTTATGGTCTGCCGCTGGGACCGCTCAAGGACCGCAATGCCTTCGCAGCGTTGATGAATGTGCTGTGGTTTCCCGCCGTATTTTTATTTTTGACTCACCTTAATCCATCTCATCGCATGATGGCTGCATTGTCCGGGTTTGGGATATTGATCATGAACGCCGCGCTGTTTGCCACCGCTTCACGCGGCGGGATCGCCGTCTGGAGCGTGTTGTTGCCCATTGTCATGTGGGCAGGCTATCGCAATCCCTTAATTAAAAAAACAGTGTTTTTACTGCCTCTGATTGCCATCTTTGCCTATTTGTTCAGTGATTTGGTTTTGCACAGCACCGTGGCAGACCGCACTTTTCAACTGGCCTCCGATTCCTCCACCGGCGCACGATTGCTCATGTGGCAATCTGCATGGCACATTGCCCTTGACCACCCGTTGTTCGGTACAGGTTGGGGCAGCTTTTTTGCTTATTACCCAGCGTACCGCTCTCCTTTGGAAGTGCAAACCGTCGGGGGGTTTGCGCACAACGATTACTTGCAGTTTGCCAGCGAAGGTGGTTTTCCAGCCATGCTGCTGCTGGCCGCACTGGGCATCGGCGTGGCATGGCGTTTACGCCGCAGTCTGGCAAGCCCCCATAACTTGAATCAATTTGAAAGCGTTTGTTTGTTGCTGGGGGTATTGGCATTGTTTCTCCACGCCAACGTGAATTTTATTTTTTATTATGCTTTCATGAATGTCCTGGCCGGCTTGTATCTGGCACGTGCGGCACAACTTACTGAAACGCCGCGTCTTGTTTCTCTGTCTGGCTTGAATCGGCTCAGGCCATCCATCCGCCGTTTTATGCTCGGTGCTGCGGTGGTGTTGCTGGGTACGCCCTATGCGATGCACCTGTTGTTCATGGGAAGTCTCACTGGCAAACAGCCCATTTTAGCCCTGATCAACACGGTGGCGCCCAAAGTGCGTACCCAGCAAATCGGCCACATTGCCTATGCCCTGTTTCCACAAGACAGTTATGCGGAAGAATATATTTTGCAGTTTGATACCTCTGCACTCAAAACCGCTTTTGATAATCCGGACTATTCCACCGCATACCAGCGTCGTGTGCTGATTGAGACCCTGGATGCATTTAATTATGTTCGTTCGCAAAACGCAAACAATGCCAATGTGGGTGCGGGGGAAGCAGGCCTGCTGTTAAATTACCAACGCCTTTTACCCGACCACCTCGCGCGAAAAAAAGCGCTGCGGATTTTACGTGAGAACTTGAAAGCCGACCCTTACAGCACTGACAGCATCATCATGCTGGCACGGCTACAAAAAGATGAAGGTCATGCCCTAACGGCACTTGACACGCTGCGCCGTGCGCAACACCATGTTTTATTTTTGTATGATCAACAAATGCTTGAGGCTGAAGCCTTGCGCGAGCGCGCAGAACCTCACGTTATGCCTGAATTAAACCAGATCGTGAACGAATTAAATACTGTGCGATACGACTCAAAAACAGGTAACCCGTTGGCTTCTGTCAACCTCGACAGCAGCCATATCGCCAGGCAGTTGGCCCATGTTGCACAGCAATTGCCACCGATCTGAAGAAGGTTCCGGATTGGGCCGCTGATCAGAGCATGAATATTCCGTTTCACGTTCCAGTATAGGCGCACAAAAGACGCGCGGCTTGCCCTTGTACCGTGAGCTGCGCAACTGCCTTTTTGTCGAAGGAAACGAAAGTTTCTCCGCTGGGGCTGTTCCCTTCGCAGGCAATCACACCACCGGCGAAATCCCCGCCTGCTTCGAGTACCAACAGGCCAGCTTCTACGGCAGGTCTGTTGACTTCCACGTTCCCGGCGGCAAGTAATACGCGGGCCGCGGTGGCCGGGCCAACCGGCTGGAAGTCATAGTCCTTGCACGGCATCTTTACTTTACTTCCAATACCTATCGCGTAAATCTCAAACTTTTCGCGCAACGCAACAGAAGCATCAGGCAGGAAGGTAATCGAAGGTCTGTTCTGTTCTGTTCTGTTCTGTTCTCTACTCTTCCCCGGGCCTTACGGTGGCAGATCGCTTGTCGAGTATGACCAGGGTAATGCCGCCCAGAATTGCCACCGAGGCCATGAGTAACTGCGGGGTAATTCTCTCATGTAAAAACAGCATACCACCCAGCGCAGCAATAACCGGCACACTTAATTGCACGGATGCGGCGCGTATTGCAGTCAATCCGGGCAAGACGGCATACCAAATCGCATAACCGATTCCGGATGCAATCGCCCCGGACAGTACTGCAATGCCTGTTCCCCACCCATCAAGATGAAGATGCGCCCATCGCACGAGAAGCAGTAATACAGACAATTTCGCGGCGCGCAAGAAATTTCCGGCTGTTTCACTTGTGGGATCGGTTAGTTGACGGCCGAGCAATGAATATATTCCCCAAGCGATACCTGCTGTCAACATCAGCAGCGCACCCACTGTTGAGGGTGCCGATAAACCCGGCAGCATTATCGTGACCAGCCCTGCCATGGCTGTTAATAAACCACTTATCTGAAGCACACTGAGTTTCTCCCCTGACCGTAATCCTGCAAGGATCATGGTCGCCTGCACCGCGCCAAACAGTAACAAGGCACCCGTACCCGTTGGCAGACTCACATAGGCAAACGAGAAACTGGCTGCATAGACAAACAGTGCGATGGCCGACAACCAATTACCACCAATGCCGTGATGAGCATTCTGTTCGCCAGGAACGCTTGTTGCGGCAGGTTGCCGTAAATAATTCAGCAATACCAGCGTCAGCGCACCGGATAACAAACGTATGCCGGTAAAACTCGCTGCATCAATTGAATCATGTTCGAAGGCCAGCCGGCAGAGCACTGAATTCCCGGCAAAAAGCAGCATGGCAAGCGATGTGAGCAGGAATAAACGTGAGGATGACATAGTTAGTGCCGGTTTTTTAATGTATCGGCATAGTGCGCCGGAACGGCTGGTTAATAACCAAACTCACCCAACCATTGGCCCTTGCGAAAATCAATGCTTAGCCAGTGTGGTATGTAAGGACGCACGTTTTTAATCGGGAAGTCATCGCATGGCGGCGGCCCGTCCAATGTCGAAATTGTGCAACTGCTGGTCATCACCGGACGGAACCGCACAGACAATTCCTTGCTGGCAGGCGTACCTGCTTCTGCACCCTGTTCGTAGAAGCGCACCTTCTTGCGAATCAGGCAGGAAAATAACAATTCCATCTCCGCCAACAATGGCGTAGTCCGTTGTGCCAGAGCGGTCTTAGCCGCTCGACTCAAGCGAATTTCGACAGGTTTATCAGCTAAAGTGATATTCATCAGACATTCTCCACGGAATAAATTGATTGCATATACATATAGTTATTGATAAAGCATTGAACCAGGTTTTAGCCGTCCGCTTTCAATGCACGCAACGCAGCTTCCAGTTTAGGCCGCTGATCCTGAAAAGTACCATAAAAGAAGGCATCCCCTACTACCGTGATGGGCGCAACCCGAACCCCATAACGGGTTTTTGCCTGTTGCGCCACTTCGGGGCGGGTGACGTCGCGTTCTTCAAAAGACAATCCTTGTTGTTGCATGAGTTGTTTGACCGCTGCGCAATCGGGGCAACCCGGCGCGGTATAAACAATGATGGGTTGCTGCATGCGTTGCTCCTAATGGTTTTTGGAATCATGTTACCACGGCTACACATTGTGCCGATATGCTACCGTCCAGGGCCGCAGCCATTTGAACCGCATGTTGTTACCCAGCACAAAAATGGATGACGTACCCATTGCAACGCTCGGTAGCACCGGATTGAGATAGATGCCGTAAAACGGAATCGGTACACCGGTAGCCACCGGAATAGGCAGAATATTGTAAAAAAAATGAATTAGGGTCGATTAATTAACCTTAAGCGAATTAGGGCCAGACGAGTCAAGCTTTTACTTCAGCGCCATATCCTGCGGCCTTGACTGCTGCAACCATTGCCTCGGTAGGGGCATTGCCGCGAATGACTGCCTCACCCTTAGCCAAATCCACTTGGGCGCTCTCGACCTGCGGTATTTTTTGCAAGGTTTTGGTCACGCTCATCACGCAGTGGCCACAAGTCATACCGGTTATTTGTAATACGGTTTCGTGCATATCAATCTCCCTTCAGAAATTTAAAGTCACCGACCTTCAAATCGGCGGGTATTGGGAAAGGTCTGCCGCCTTTCAAATCCGTCTTTGAAACTTCGCCCTTCAGACCAGGTTTGGCGCCTGTTCCGGTCTAAAAACAAGTATGTTAAATCAGAACCTGTGGACGCATAAAGAAAATCTGTATTTTGCCTTAATCTGGTGTCTTCCAGGGCCGCAGCCTTTTGAGTCGCATACTGTTACCCAATACAAAAATAGATGATGTGCCCATCGCAACACCCGCCAGCATGGGGTTAAGATGGATGCCGTAAAACGGAATCAGCACGCCGGCAGCCACCGGGATCAGCAAGATGTTGTAAAAAAAAGCCCAAAACAGGTTGCCGCGAATATTCGACATGGTTTTGCGTGCCGTGACCAATGCGGTGGGCACACCACTGAGTTCACCGCGCGTCAATGTCACATCCGCTGCCTCAATAGCAATGTCGGTGCCGGACGCCAAAGCGATGCCGACATCGGCCTGGGCAAGTGCCGGTGCGTCATTGATGCCGTCACCGACAAAAGCGACGCGCTGACCAAGTTGCTGCAGCGCCGTTACTACCCCCGCTTTGTCAGCAGGCAGGACTTCAGCGTGCACCTCATCGATGCCCAGTGCTCGGGCTACCGACCCGGCAGTGCGTTGTCCATCGCCGGTGACCATGGCCACCTTCAAGCCAAAACTTTTCATGGCTGCAACCATTGCGGCAGCATCGGGTTTGATGGGATCGGCAATGGCGAGCAGCGCCAGCGACAATTGATCCGCCGCCAGGAACACCACGGTCTTGCCTTCCTCTTCCAAACTTTGCGCCTTGATGGCCCAATGTCCAACGTCGATACCTTCGCGCTCCACAAAGCGGCGTGCGCCCAACAGCACATGACGACCGTTGACGACACCCTGAACACCGAAACCGGACACGGCGCGAAAGTCTGTCGCCGCACCCACTTCAATGCCTTGCGCCCTGGCTGCTGCAAGCACGGCGATGGCGAGCGGATGTTCGGAACTGCTTTCCAGGCTCGCTGCCAGGCGCAGTGCTTCCTGCGGTGAATCGGCCAGCAAATCCACCAGGGCGGGCCGTCCTTCGGTCAAGGTGCCGGTTTTATCAAACAGCACCGTGTCCACATGAGACAGTGTTTCCAGCGCCTCACCTTTTCGGAACAAGACACCCATCTCCGCTGCCCGACCGGTGCCGACCATAATCGCGGCCGGTGTCGCTAATCCCATGGCGCAGGGGCAGGCGACCACCAGTACCGCCACGGCGGAAATCAATGCGGTGGTGATTGCTGGCGCAGGTCCAAAAAGGAGCCAGAGCAAAAAGCTCAGCGCCGCGATGGCGAGCACGATGGGGGTAAATACTTGAACTGCCTGGTCGGCCAGTCGCTGAATGGGCAGTTTTCCCGTTTGTGCGCGCTCGACGAGCTGGATGATTTTCCCCAGCACGGCGTCTTTACCCACTGATGTCGCTTCTACCAACAGCCGTCCCTCCTGGTTCATGGTGCCGCCGACCACGGTGTCCCCGACTTGTTTGTTCACAGCAATTGGCTCGCCAGTCAGCATCGACTGGTTCACATGCGATGCCCCTTCCCGAATAATCCCATCCACAGACAACTGTTCGCCGGGACGAATCACCACCAGATCGCCACGACGCACCGATACCAGCGGAACGGATTCCTCCACACCCTCGCTGCGTTGCACTCGCGCTTCCTTGGCCTGCAAATTCATCAATTTCCGGATTGCCGCTGACCCCCTGCCCTTGGCAAGTGATTCCATGTATTTGCCGAGCAAAACGGCAGTGATGACCACCGCTGCGGAATCAAAATAGATGTGGCGTGCCGTGATGGGGAACAGGTTCGGCAGCAGCAGTACCAGCATACTGTACAGCCAGGCTGCACCGGTACCGGTTGCCACCAGAGAATTCATGTCGGGTGTGAGGCGGCGGTAGGCGATAAATCCGGGGCGAAAGAAACGCAAGCCCGGGCCAAACAGTACCATAGTGGTCAATATGGCCTGTACCCAATCCCAAAAGTGGGGAAAAGGACTCGCTACGGCAAGCAGTGCATCCCATGTCGGGAATATGAACATTCCCATCGACAAAACGACAACGGGCAGCGTCAATGCTGCCGCCAACCAGACGCCACGACGTTGCGCGGTGAGTGCGCGTTGCTTTGCCGCCGATTCATCTTCACCCTGTTCCCCAAGCGCATGCGCTTCATAACCTGCGTCTGCCACGGCAGCAGCAAAATCTGCAAAACCCACACTGGCGGGAAAATAATGTGCATGGACACGTTCGGTGGCGAGGTTGACAGTTGCCTCCGTCACACCGGGCAAATCCCGTACAGCCTTTTCCACATGTGCGACACAGGAAGCGCAGGTCATCCCCTCCACGCCAAACTCCATCTCGCTCACCACGGGGGTATACCCTGCTTCGCTGATCGCGTCGGCCATACGTTGTGGAACCGTTGCGGCAGGATCATAATCAACCTGAGCCCGTTCGGTGGCGAGATTGACTGTTGCATCCAGCACGCCGGGTAATTCACGCAGTGCCTTTTCTACGTGCGCCACACAGGATGCGCAGGTCATGCCTTCAATACCGATTTCAAGCGTACTCATTTTTTCTCCAGACCGCAAAGCGATTACTTATCTTACGCGCTTTTAAAGCGCATTTCCTGGCATGACACCGTTAGTCTAGGAGCCTGTCGGACTTGAAGAATCGTGGCGAAAATTAAGCTGGGCGAGGGCAGATTTTACCGCTTTTGCAGGGTAATAGTTGTTCTATTACCCAAAAAAGCGGTGAAATATACACCGGTCAGGTTAATTTGCAGCCGATTTCCTTTAAGTCCGGCAGGCTCCTAAGTTATTCATTCACGATCCCTATTTCACACCATCCAGACAAGCCGCTCAATTTCAGTTATATTCGGCGAATGAAAACCGCATGGATCAATCTTGCATGAATTTTTTGACTGGTCAACTCCCCGAAACAGTTCTTCTCATCGGTGGCTCAGGTTTTATCGGGTCCGCTCTGGCTACTCGATTAGCATACACCAATATGCAGGTCCTGATTCCGTGTCGCAGACCCGCCTTGTCAGCACTGCGGGTCTTGCCCAATGCCAAGCTGATTCAAGCCAACGTGAATGACGAACAGCAGTTGACTGCATTGTGCGCGCGTCTTCAGCCACACGATGCCGTGGTCAATCTGACCGGCATTCTGCATGGACATGAAGGCCAGCCTTATGGCTCAGAGTTTCGGCAGATCCATGTGGACTTGCCGCGCAAGCTCATTTCTGCCATGCACCAACATGGCCTGCGGCGGTTGTTGCATATCAGCGCACTGGGTGCTGCGCCTGATGGTGCCTCGATGTACCAGCGCAGCAAAGGTGATGGTGAGCAAATGGTGAAGCAAAGTGGCTTGGACTGGACGGTGTTCCGCCCGTCGGTGGTATTTGGTCGGCACGATCATTTCATCAATCTGTTTGCCAAAATGCAAAAATTTTTGCCCATGGTGCCATTAGCAGGCGCTAATGTCCGGTTTCAGCCTGTATTTGTTGGTGATGTCAGCGAAGCCATTCTGCGTAGCCTGTCATTGTCAACGACCATAGCTCAAGTTTGTGATTTGGCTGGCCCGAACATTTACACCCTGAAACAACTGGTTGAATTTGCTGGCCGTCTGCACCATCAGCAACGTCCGATTCTGCCGCTGCCAGGGCCACTGGCCTGGCTGCAAGCCATGATCATGGAGCATATCCCCGGCCCCACCCTGCTCTCGCGCGATAACCTGCGCTCAATGCGGACGGACAACATCCTGCCGCCGAATGTCCCCAATTGCCTGAACAGCACATTCGGATTGCAACCCACTGCACTGCATCCGTCGATCTGGCTTTAGTGTAAACAAGTGCGGCAATGGCGGCGTCTAACCCGCACAACAGGACAACTGCTTCACGTCCCTGGTGAAGGTCTGTGCACAGAGTTTTAACCCCTCCACCATGGTGAGATACGGGAAAAGCTGGCCCGCCAAATCCGTCACCGTCATGTGGTTTCTGATGGCGATTGCTGCGGTTTGAATGATTTCTCCACCCTCTCCGGCCAGAATCTGTGCGCCCAGCAGCCGTCCAGATTGCTTGTCTGCCACCAGTTTGATGAAGCCATGCGTGTCAAAATTTGCCAGTGCGCGAGGTACATTATCGAGCGTAAGCGTGCGGCTATCGCAATCAATACCCTGCTTTTCTGCCTGAATTTCGGTGAGACCGACTGTAGCGACCTGTGGATCGGTGAACACCACTGCGGGCACCGTGGACAGATCAAGCACCGCATCACCGCCGGTCATGTTGATGGCGGCACGGGTGCCTGCCGCTGCCGCCACATAAACGAACTGGGGCGCGTTGGTACAGTCTCCCGCAGCGTAAATGTTGGGCGCTGTGGTGCGTAAGTGATCATCAATGACAATCGCACCGCCGGCATCCATGTCCACACCGGCACGCATCAGATTAAGCCCGCTGGTATTGGGTTGACGCCCCGTGGCGATAAGCAAGCGGTCGCCAATGATGGTGCCAGCACTGGTTTCCAGTTTAAACTGGTTTAGCTTGGCATCGAAACGCACACCCATTACTTTGATGTCTGTCAGGATGCTCATCCCTTCTTCTTTCAGTATGGCCTTGAGTTCACTGCTGATCGCCGGGTCTTCTTTTGACAGCAGCGTGCCGCGAGCGATGAGTGTCACGCGACTGCCCAAACGCAAATAAGCTTGAGCCAGTTCCAGTGCCACCACCGAGCCACCATATACAATCAGGTGAGCAGGGGTTTCTTCCGTAATTAAGGCTTCAGTTGATGTCCAGAAAGGTGTGTCAGCGAGCCCGGACACATCCGGGATCTGCGGCGAACGGCCAGTGGCAATCAAAATACGGTCCGGTGTGACATAAATTTCAGCACCGTCCGCCTGCTTGACAAGCAATGTCCTGCCATCCTCGAAACGGGCATACCCCCGCAACAAGGTGATGCCAGGGTTGCTTTCCAGAATGCTTTCGTACTTGGCATGGCGCAATTCTTCCACCCGGGCCTGCTGTTGCGCGACCAACGCCTTACGATCCAGCACTGGTTTATGTCGGGCAAGACCCGCAAAAGGGTGCCGGGCTTGCAGATGCGCCACATGGGCCGCACGAATCAAAATTTTTGAAGGCACACAACCGACATTGACGCAGGTGCCGCCAATAGTCGAAGTTTCAATGACGGTCACCTCAGCACCTTCTTCCACCGCACGGATGGCGGCGGCAAATGCGGCCGAACCGGTGCCGATGATGGCGATACTCAGTTTGGCGACAGTCTTGGGCGTAGCCGTGCCAAGCGTATCTTCACCCACTTCTGCCCCGTAACCCTTTGCACGCACGGCATTTAGTAAAGCAGTGACGGAAATATCCGCTGTGGTCTCCACCAAGGCGGTCCCTGCAGAAAGTGAAACCTCGGCAACACTCACATTCGCCACAGCCAAAATGGCTTTTTTTACCGAAACGACGCAGTGCTCACAGGTCATACCGCTCACATTCAGAATATATTTACTCATTGGGTTACTCCTTGTTTGTTTGGTGTCTCGATGGTAGAAGCATAGCCGGCCTCAAGCGTGGCATGTTCCAGTGTTTGGATATTGGTCCTGGTATCGTCGAAGGTGACAACTGCCTCTTTCTTTTCGAGAGAGACATTGACCTTTGATACGCCTGGTACTTTTTTCAGGGCATTGCGCACCGTGATCGGACAGACCGCACAGTGCATGCCGGGGGCAGAGAGCGTGACGGTACGCTCGGCAGCGAATGCCGTATCACTGAATAAAAAAGCGAGGACAACAGCGAGAATCATTTTTTTGAGTTGTGCCCAAACCAGTGTTGTCATGACGTATCTCCTTTAGTAGAACAACGGTGCGATATAGGGGAAGGCGATGGCAAGCACAACCAGCAGGACCACAACCCAGAATAAAAATTTGTAAACACGATTTGTCTGCGACATGGCACACAGGGAACCGGGTGCGCAAGTAGCCGCAACTGGCGTGCGGTATATCTTTTCCCATGCGAAGAACAGGGCAATGATGGCTGCCCCGAGGAAATAAGGCCTATACGGTTCCAGCCTGGCGAGATTGGACACCCAGGCACCACCAATACCAAGCATAACCAGCACCAGTGGTCCGACACAACACAGAGAAGCGGCAATCGCAGCGATGACGCCACCGATAAGCGGCAAACGCCCAGATTTTTCTTGTGCCACGGTTTCACCTTTCGAATTGAGAATAAGTAGCGTAAGCTTATTACCGTAGTCAGGTACGGAGTCAAGTGACATGGAAAATAATTTTGGCAATCTGACCATCGGCACTTTTGCCAGGGTGGTCGGGGTCAATGTGGAGACCATACGGTTCTACCAGCGCAAAGGACTGTTACCGGAGCCGAACAAACCCTACGGCAGCATTCGCCGCTATGGCGAGGCGGATGTGAAGCGATTGCAATTCGTGAAATCGGCGCAGCGTTTGGGTTTTAGTCTGGATGAAATTGCGGAGTTATTGCGATTGGAGGACGGCACCCATTGTGAGGAAGCCAGTGCGCTTGCCGAGCGTAAACTTCACGATGTGCGCCAAAAACTGGCCGATTTGATTTGCATGGAGACGGTATTGGCGAATCTGGTATCCGACTGTCATACACAGGCGGGGAAACTTTCTTGTCCGCTCATCACTTCGCTGCGCAATACAAATGAGACACGCAGTGTTGGTACGGAATGATTCCGGCTGAACAATATATTGGTGTTGGGCGCTCACAGTTTGAGTTGATAAATTGCCATGTCAAGCAGTCAGGTCGTCCAAACGGGTGACCCACCATTCATCTACCCACGTTTTGACAGTGCCGTGCAGTACGCGGGTGGCTTGATCCAAAAACAGTTGCAGTGGTTGCGCTTCCATGTGTACACTTTGAGCAGGTGCCTCGACAGCAAAGATTTGAATGTGTTCGGCTGAAAAACCCATTTCCGTCAGAAGATCCACAGTGGATTTCAGGTCAAAGCCGTGAGAAGAAAGCTGGGATTGGGATGAAGGCAGTGTTTGGGGAGTAAATCGTTGAACCGTACCAGGCGTTGCTTTCCCCACCATGCAGTCGATGAAAACCAGCCAGTCTCCAGATGTTACAGGATGCACGAACAGGCTGGTCGGGTGACTGAGTGTATCGACCCGAATGCCGGGTTGTTGGGCAAAAGTAGTGCCCAACTCACCAGCAGCCAGCCAGCCAGCTTGATCCCACCCGTAGGGCGATCCCAAACCAAAAATATAAAGACAACTCATTGCCGTTCGGCACGAAAGTCCAGAAAATGCGTTGCACAGGAAATGCAGGGGTCATAATTGCGGATGACCATTTCCCCGCGCAAGCGCAATGCATCGTCCGGCTGATCCAGGCCGAAACGCGTCAGCGACGCCTTGAGGTCTTCCTCCATTCGGGCCTGATTCTGGCTAGTGGGCGGTACGATACGGGCCTCAAGGGCATGGCCCTGTTCGTCCAGAGCATAGCGATGCCACAGGATACCGCGTGGCGCTTCCGTGCAGCCATAGCCGATACCTGCCCGCAGGGTTGGTTCAACATAAGGCTCAGGGGATATTTCGTAATTTTCCGTCAGACGCAGGGCTTCGCTCATGGCGAAATAAATCTCAATCGCACGGGCCGCCATGCTGTGGAACATATTTCGGCTGGGAAATTGAATCCCCGTTGCAGCAATCAATCCCCTCAGTTCCGCCGGCAGACAATCGTAATTGTTGTTGATACGCGCCAGTGGACCGACGAGGTAGGGTTGTTCGTCCAGTAGGGCATGCAGAGCGGTGGAATAAGGCACCTGTAATTCGCGGAAATGTTGTTCATAATCTTCAGCCGCAATATCCAGTCCAGCATCGGAAACTATCCGCCCACCTTCGATCGGATATTGACCATCCTGTCGCAAGGATACTGAGATAAAATTCTGATCGTCTTCGGGAATCGGCAAAGTCGCCACCCAAGCGATCAGATCGCGGGCTTCGTCGAGGCTGTCATGAATTTTCTGCCTGAGTGTCGCGATGGCAGCGGAATTCGGGGCATGAAAAAATCCGCCGGCTCGCACGCCGACCGGGTGAATAGACCGACCACCGAAGGTGCGAATGATGTCATTGCCGATGCTTTGGAGCCGAAGACCGCGCCGTACTTCCAGCGGGAATTTTTGTGCCATGGCTGGCGCACTGTTAAAACCGAGGAAATCCGGGGCCGCTAGCAGATGGATATGCAGGCTGTGGCTTTGTATCCATTCCCCGCAGTACATCACCCGGCGCATGGCCTGTACCCAGGGGGTCGGGGTGAAATTGAAAATCAATTCGATCGCAGCCACAGCAGTAATCTGGTAAGCCACCGGACAGATACCGCAAATGCGCGCCACACTGTCGATAACGTCTTGATCTGATCGGCCTTCGAGCAACTTCTCGAACAGACGGGGCGGTTCAAAGATTCTTAAATGAAGCCTGTCAATTTGTCCGTCACGAATCCGGATATCAAGCGCGCCTTCGCCTTCGACGCGCGCCAGGACAGGAACGTGAATTTCACCTGTTCTCAATTTACTCATCGTTTGATTCCTGGACTGGTGGTCGAGTCTGGCGCGGCCTGTGACTGCCATTGCATTCCAGAATTGAGGAATGGCTCGGCCTGGTTATTGATGAACAGCAATCGCTGGGCAATTTCGCGGGCAGACATGCCGCTGGCCGCAAAATGGGCACCCAACGCGGACACATTGGCCTGGATCGCCGGACCAAAACAGGCATAACAGTCGCGCTGCATTTTTGGGCAAATTGCCCCGCAACCAGTTTGGGTGACCGGCCCCATGCAGGGTTTGCCTTGTGTCACCATGACACAGACGACATTTTGCCGCTTGCACTCCATACATACGGCATTTTGGTCCACATGAGGCATGTGACCCACCAGCAGTGCTCTGGTCACAGCCAAGACTTGCTCTCCATTGACCGGGCAACCCCACAATTCCAGATCGACCTTGATAATTCGGGCAATGGGGCTGGATTCAGGCAACAGATCGAGGTACCCCGGTTGCGCATAGATGCCTGCCAGCCATTCGCCGCTGTCGTGCATGTTGCGCAGTGCCTGGATACCTCCGGAGGTCGCGCAAGCGCCGATCGTAATGACGTACCGGCTGTTTTCGCGTATGCGTTTGAGTCGTTCGGCATCCCTGGAGGTGGACACACTGCCCTCAATGAAGGCGATATCCACCATGGCATCCTCATCAATCGGCCCCGCTTCAGCAAAATGCAGGATATCCACAGTTTCAGCAAGGACCAGCAATCGTTCGCCCAGATTCAGAAAAGCGAGTTGACAGCCGTCGCAGGAGCTGAATTTGTGCACGGCAACCCTGGGTTTGGATAAGGCATTGTTCATTTTATCCTTTTTCCCTGCTGGTTTAAAACTCCGGCCTGAAGGCCGGTGACCTCATTACTGAAATATCCATATGAAATATCCGGGTTAGGCACCCTTGTGTCCCCAATAAGGCGCCAGTTCATCGTAATTGAACACGGGACCGTCTTTGCAGACGAACTTCGCACCAAGCTGACAACGCCCACAGGAGCCCACCGCACACTGCACATTACGCTCCATACTGAACCAGATTCGCTTGTCGGGCACGGCGCGTTGGCGCATGTCCTGTACCACCGCCTTCATCATCCCTTCCGGGCCGCACATCATGACGGAAGTCCGTTGCGGATCGATGTCGAGCTGGTCGAAAAACTGCGTGACCGGCCCGATGTGCCACGGCCAGAGTGCATCACCCGCATCTGCGGTCAACCAGACCTCGACATTGGGATACTGGCGCCAGAGGTCATAACGTGCATGCCAGATGAAATCATTGGAATGTTTAACGCCCTGAATAATGTGAACATGTCCATAGCGGGCCTGGCAGCGCAACACATAGTCGATCAGGGAGACAGACGGCGCACAGCCCAACCCGCCAGTCACAATGACCAGATCGGTACCTTCTGCTTCAACGACAGGCCAACCCCGGCCATAGGGACCGCGCAAACCAAGCCGATCACCCACCTGAAGTCGGCCCAGGTTGTTGGTCACCGAACCAACCTTGCGAATCGTGTGATCGATAATATGAATGTCGTCGGGATCGGAGACAATGGAAACAGGCACCTCGCCCATGCCCGGCAGGTAAAGCATATTGAACTGGCCTGGCGCAAAACGGTACTGCGACTGAATCACTGGATCGGTCAAGCGCAACTGGATACTGAACAGGTCGGCAGTCTCCTCGTGCCGTGCAATCACCTCAGCTTCATGGGGCATAAACGGATTATTCATGGCTCGTTTCTCTTGCACAGAACAGCCAATTCTCCGGTGACATCGATACCGACCGGACACCATGTGATGCAACGGCCACAGCCCACACAGCCACTGCGTCCGAACTGCTCTTCCCAGGTCCCGAATTTGTGGGTCAACCACTGACGATAGCGATGTGATCGTTCGGATCGAATAACAATACCGTGGATATGACTGTGATCGGGGTTGAAACAGCTCTCCCATTGCCGAACGTGGCTGGCTTGTTGCCCGTCCAGAGAAATTTCGTCGACATGTGTCTGGCAGAAACAGGTGGGGCAGACCGCCGTGCAGTTGCCGCAACTCAGGCAGCGGTCATTCAGCGTTTGCCAATGTGGATGTTCCACCGCCGAAACCAGCTTCTCCTGTAGCGGGCCGGCCGGCAGGGTGCGGTGCTGCTGTCTGGCTGCCCGCAGGATTCCCGCATCGGCCTGTTCAGTTTGCTCTGCCGTTACTGCTTCAGTCTCCATCTGCAAAACGATGTCCAGACCGCGCCCGGTATGGGCTTCCAGAATAAATCCCGTATCGAGTTCGGACAGGACAAGATCGTAACCGGATCGCGCCTGCGGACCATCGCCGGTGGCTGTGCAAAAACAGGTGGCCGCCGAACGCATACAGTGCACCGCAATCAGAAACAAACTTTGCCGCCGCTGGCTGTATTGCGGGTCGGGATGTGCGCCGCGCATGAAATGATGGTCATGGATGGACAGTGCGGCCAGATCACAGGCTCGCACCCCGATGATGGCGACGGGCCGCGTTTCGGTCAACGTATCATGGAAAGAAATGCCTCCACCGGGAAGGCGTTCGCTTTGCCACAGAGTTTCGCGCGCAACGAAAGTCATTGGTTTGATGGCTTGTGCGCCGGTGGCCCAGTCGAAACAGCGCCGGGATTCGGATTTTTCGAGTCGATAACGACCAGGTGCCTGTTCATCCGTGATCCCGATGGGCAACTGTTCCACTTTCGTCAAAGCGTCGAAAACGATGGCATGATCACGAACTTGCGGCCCGACCACGTCATAGCCTGCAGCCTTTAACTGGTCAATGAGGCTCTGAAACCGTTCTCGCGGAAGAAAGCGCTGTCTATTCATGACGATTCACTTTTTACCTCAGTTCATATATGGACTGGTAAAAATCTGACTGCAAGCAGTCAGATCAGCTGTCCCGCAGATATTGTACCGCTTCCTGTAAATGCTTGATACCTGTTACGCTCATGCCATCAATAGTCTGTTTGGGTAAATTGGCATAAGGAAGCAAAGCATGGGTAAAACCCAACTTGGCGGCTTCTTTCAGTCGTTCTTGTCCTCGTTGTACAGGCCGGATTTCCCCAGTTAAACCCACTTCGCCGAAAATAACAAGTTTTGATCCTATTGCCTTGTTTTTGAATGACGAAATAATAGCAGAAAGCAAAGCCAAATCGGCTGCAGGTTCGTTGATGCGCACACCACCCACTGCGTTGATGAACACATCCTGATCATGACAGGCGATCCCGCCATGTCGGTGCAAGACGGCAAGCAGCATGGCGAGCCGGTTTTGTTCCAGACCTACCGACAAACGACGTGGATTCGGGGTGGCGGCAGTTTCCACCAAGGCTTGAATTTCCACCAATAATGGTCGCGTACCCTCTTGCGTCACCATGATGCAAGACCCAGGCACGCCGGCGTGATGACCTGACAGGAAAATCGCCGATGGATTGCTTACCCCTTTCAGCCCCACGTCGGTCATGGCGAACACACCTAATTCGTTGACCGCACCAAAACGGTTTTTAAAGGCGCGCACGAGACGAAAGCTGGAGCTGCTGTCACCTTCAAAATACAACACGGTATCAACGATGTGTTCCAACACCCGTGGGCCAGCCAGCGCGCCCTCTTTGGTGACATGACCGACCAAAAATAAAGTCGTGCCGCTTTGTTTCGCGTAACGGGTCAGTTGTGCGGCGCACTCCCTCACCTGCGACACCGAGCCCGGTGCCGATTGCAAGGCATCCCAATATACGGTTTGAATGGAATCGATGACCGCCACGGCAGGACGTTGCCGTTCCAATTCGACCAGAATTTGTCCCAATTGTATTTCTGCCAACACTTGCACAGGGCTACCGATCAATTGCAATCGTTGTGCACGCAAGGCAATTTGCCGGGCCGATTCTTCTGCACTGACATACAGTGTGGACAAACGAGTACCTACCGCGCCCAGCATCTGTAACAATAAAGTTGATTTACCTATGCCCGGATCGCCGCCGATCAGTATCACACCACCTTGAACTAATCCGCCGCCCAACACGCGATCCAGTTCATCCATGCCGGTCGCAAAACGGGTATCTTCATCCAGCGTCACCTGACTCAAAGCCTGACTCGGACTGGAAGCAGCCAGCGCACGGTGCCGGTTGGCTTGATGCACCGTTTCAATGGCGGTTTCTAACAGCGTATTCCACGCCTGACAATGGGGGCACTGACCTTGCCATTTAGCGGACAATCCACCGCATTCACTGCAACAATATTGGGATTTTGTTTTACTCATGAATCAATGGCTCTCTGTCAATTTTAAGCGGGTGATATCTCAACCTGATGCCCATTTGCCTGAACAGCCGGGCAGGTGTATTCTGGCACATCACGGTGAATGCTGTGTAATAAAACTTAATGGAGAACAACGGCTATGGCACATCAAATCCGCATTGCATTAATTGGCTTGGGCCAAGTAGGCGAAACCTTTGCCATCAATTTACTTGAACGTATCCAAACGCAGCAAATCGCCGCAAAAATTGTTGCTGTGGCGGACCACAAGCAGGATTCCCCAGTGATGATGGGGTTTGCCCACAGTGGCGTCTCAGTGTTTAAGGATGGGCTGGAAATTGCCAAGTTAGGCGACCAGGTAGACATTATTTTTGATTTGAGTGGTAGCGCTGCATTTCGCCAACAATTGCGTGATGCCTTGCGCAATGGGGGAAATCAACACACCGTCATTGCGCCGGAGATCATCGCAAATTTGGTGTGGGCATTTTTCGGTGAAAAAGAAGCAATGCCCTCCCCACACGAAAAAACCGGCTATTAACCAGACACTGAGAGCCTGTCGGACTTAAAAAAATCGGCTGCAAATTGGCCTGTCCGGTGGCCTGTCCGGTGCATATTTCACCGTTTTTAGGCACCTAATCGTGGTTTAATCCCATCACTTGTCGCACATCGCGCATGGTGTCGCGCGCCAATTCACGTGCTTTTTCATTGCCATCCGCAATCAAATTACGTACCAGGGTGGGGTTTTCATTGTAATGGGCGGCACGTTCCTGTATCGGAACAAGTTCTTTCAATACTTGATCAATCACCGGTTGCTTGCATTCCAGGCAACCGATGCCTGCACTACGACAGCCCACGCTGACCCAATCGCGCACGCCATCTTCCGAATACACCTGATGCAAGGCCCATACCGGGCATTTTTCCGGTGTGCCAGGATCGGTGCGTCGTACACGAGCCGGATCGGTCGGCATGATACGGATTTGTTTCGTCACCTCATCCGGGGTATCCCGCAAGGAAATGGTGTTGTGATATGACTTGGACATTTTTTGCCCGTCCAGACCCGGCATGCGTGAAGCGCTGGTGAGCAAAGCTTGCGGTTCGGTGAGGATCACTTTTCCGCCTCCCTCAAGATAGCCGAACAAGCGTTCACGGTCGCCCAATGACAAATTTTGCTGCTCGTTCAGCAATGCATGGCCTGCTTCCAGTGCTTCCGTATCACCCTCTTGCTGATACCGGGTACGCAATTCCTCATACAGACGCGCTTTTTTCCCGCCCATTTTTTTTATTGCCGCTTCTGCCTTTTGTTCAAAGCCGGGTTCGCGTCCATACAGGTGATTGAACCGTCTTGCAATTTCCCGGGTAAATTCAATATGAGGCACCTGGTCTTCGCCCACCGGCACCAAATTGGCACGATAGATCAGGATGTCCGCACTTTGTAACAGGGGATAACCCAAAAATCCATACGTGGAGAGTTCTTTTTCGGCTAATTTCTCTTGCTGGTCTTTATAAGTGGGGACACGCTCCAACCAGGCCAAGGGGGTAAACATTGACAACAGCAAATGCAGTTCGGCATGTTCCGGAACCTGCGACTGAATGAACAATGTTGCCAAAGCAGGATCAATGCCCGCAGCCAACCAATCGACGACCATCTCCCAAATATTGTTCTGAATGACTTCCGGGGTGTCGTAATGCGTTGTCAGCGCGTGCCAATCCGCTACAAAAAACAAACATTCATGTTCATGCTGAAGTTTAATCCAGTTTTTTAATACGCCATGATAATGGCCAAGGTGCAGCTTGCCCGTTGGGCGCATGCCCGATAACACACGATTTGCATACATAATTGAATTTAGCTCGTAATGGTTTGGATAAGATAAGCAATATCACCGCTACCGACGCCTGCCAGCAAGCTGGCCAACATAATCACTATTCCCATAATCGGGCTAAGCAGGACATTTAACCACCCTAACGCCATCAGAAAGATCAAGATATAAAAACCATAAGGTTCGATGTTGGCAACCCGCCATGCGTATTGGTTGGGCAGCAAGCTGACCAGGATGCGCCCACCATCCAGTGGGGGTAAAGGCAACAAATTCAGCGCCATAAGGATAGCATTGATGAATATCCCTGCTGCACCCATCAGCACGAGAGGTTGGCTGTAACTGTCCCCCAGTACTACACCCAAATGGATGACCAATGCCCAAATCATGGCCATAAACAAATTGGCAGCCGGGCCCGCTAAAGCGACCCACAACATATCTTGCTTGGGACGGCGCAAAGCAGAAAAATTGACTGGGACGGGCTTGGCCCAGCCAAACAGAATAAACCCCCCGCCCAATAATTTACTCATGATCAAAATAGACAGTGGCACCAATATCGTGCCAACTGGATCAATGTGTTTGAGTGGATTAAGCGTTACCCGACCCAGCATCCAGGCACTTTTGTCACCGAAATACCGTGCGACATAACCGTGCGCAGCTTCGTGCAAGGTAATGGCAAAAATAACCGGGATTACCCAGATTGCAATTTTTTGTATAAGATTCAGTTCCATTTATTCCAGTCCAAAAGGCGCCAATACGCCACGTCCACGGCGCAACAATTCGATCCCGCCCTGGCTCAAGTCCAACACGGTCGTCGGCTCAATACCACAGGCACCTGCATCAATAATCACATCCACTTGCCGTTCCAATCGCTCACGTATGGTATTTGCATCATGCATCGGCAAGGTTTCACCGGGCAAGATGAGCGTCATCCCCAACAGCGGTTCATTTAATTCCTCAAGCAGCGCCAATGTTACCGGATGTTCAGGGATACGCAATCCTATTGTACTGCGTTTCGGGTGTTGCAGGCGACGTGGTACTTCACGTGTCGCAGGCAGGATGAAGGTATAACTGCCAGGGGTATTGGCTTTGAGCAAGCGAAATTGCTGGTTATCAATTTGCGCGTACACACCGATCTCTGACAAATCCCGACACAGCAACGTAAAGTGATGGTTATCATCTACCCCACGCAAGGCACGAATTCTGTCTTGCGCCTGTTTTTCACCCAACTGGCAGGCAATCGCATAACTGGAATCAGTCGGCAAAGCGATGAGCCCGCCGGACTTGATAATCTGAACAGCTTGTTTAATCAATCTGGCTTGAGGATTTTCAGGGTGTACAGTAAACAGCTGAGCCATCAGTTTAAATCCCAGTTTTGCCAAATAGGCCGACAGGTGGCCGGCAATGCGGGTAAACGTCCCAAATCCCGCCACGTTTCACCGGGCGAATGAAAATCAGAGCCACGTGAAGCCAGCAGGCCGAATTGTTTTGCCAATTCGGTAAACCGTGCGCGTTGCTCTGGCGTATGGTTGCTGGTCACCACTTCGATGCCTTCGCCACCTGCAGCTGAAAAATCTCTGAGCAGTGCGCGCATCTTACCCGTTCCCAATGGGTATCTTCCTGGGTGCGCCAGCACCGCTTGTCCACCACTTACACGTATCCAGTCGACAGCGTCGGCAAGCGCAGCCCATTGATGTGACACATAGCCGGGTTTACCTCGCGTCATAAAACGCTTGAATACCGATTGTACATCGGCACAAATTCCCTGCTCAACCATATATCGCGCGAAATGCATACGTCCGATCAACTCAGGATTCATCGCATGACGCCAGGCACCCGCCAACGCATCATGAACACCGGCCTTCTCTAACTGAACTGCAATTTTGGCTGCGCGCTCCTTGCGCCCTGCCCTGATTGACGCCAAACCCGTTAATAAAGGCAGTGCATCGGGATTGATTCCCAATCCAACAATATGCAAAGTATTAGATTCCCACGAAACCGAAATTTCAACGCCATTAATCAGCTGAATCTCCCAATGTTTCGCAGCCGCATGTGCTTCGGTCAAACCGCTGGTATCATCATGGTCAGTCAGCGCCAACACGTTGACACTTCGTTCCGCAGCTCTGGCAAGCAACTGTACAGGCGAAAGCACCCCGTCGGAAATGTTGGAATGGCAATGCAAATCAATATTGAGTGACGACATGTTGGACAGCATGAGGAAAGAGCCGTCATCATAGCAAAATTCTCAACATTTGACTTGAAAATGGTTGAGAAGAATCTTTTACACGATATGGCAAGCGTGGCCCAGACAAGACGGCATACGGTGAAAAACGGTCTCGGTGCTTTCTAACCCGCGCAAGCAGATTAAATGCGTAAGACAGCCTGAACCAAAAGCGGGGTGTATGCAGACCACATGAAGATTTCGAACCATTTTTCGGCAGAAGCAATGAGGTCACCGGCCTTCAGGTCGGTGGATATTTAGTCAGGGAGGGGTGTGCATCCCCTCCCTGACCGCGCCTTTAAAACCCCGCCCTTCATGGCGGGGTTCGGCGCTCCTGCCGGCCTTCAGGCTGGGGTTTTAAACCAGCAAGGAAAAAGGATAAACACATATAGTCATCGGACGAAGGTCCCCGAAAATAAGTTGGACGACACCCCCACCTCAGTCACAAAATATTGTACCGCCACCTGCGCCAACAATTCAAAACTAAGCTAAAATCACGCAATGTTGTTACTTTTAGCGCTGTCCCAGCGAAAATATACCCATGAAATTCCTGTTTGATTTATTTCCTGTCTTACTGTTTTTTGTCGCTTATAAATTTTTTGGTATTTTTGTCGCCACTTGGGTCGCTGTGGCCAGCAGCGTAGCGCAAATTGCATGGCTTAAGTTACGTGGCAGAAAAGTCGATGGCATGATGTGGTTAAGTTTTGGAATTATCGTGGTATTGGGTGGTGCGACGCTGATTTCTCACAACATCACCTTCATCAAATGGAAACTCACTGTCCTGTACTGGTTGTACGCATCAATTCTGCTGGGCAGTGACTGGTTCTATAAAAAAAATCTGATTCGCGCCATGCTGGGAACACAGATCAGTCTGCCGGATGCCATTTGGCGCAAACTGAACCTGAGCTGGGTTTCTTTCTTCGTTTTCATGGGTGGGCTTAATCTCTATGTGGCTTACACCTTTAGCACAGACATTTGGGTTAATTTTAAACTGTTTGGCAGCCTCGCTTTAATGGTTGTGTTCATCGTGGTTCAAAGTTTGGTGTTGAATAAATATACAGAAACCAATACCAATGAATAATCTTTATGTGATCGTTGGTGAAGACGCGCCCAACAGCGGCGGTTTGCGACAAGCACATCGTAGCGCCCATCTCGAACGTTTACTGACGCTGCAAGCGGAAGGTCGTTTAACCATTGCAGGGCCATTTCCTGCGATAGACAACGTCGAACCTGGCGTGGCTGGTTACAGCGGCAGCTTGATTGTAGCTGAATTTGACACGCTCACTGCGGCTCGGGACTGGGCAGATCAAGACCCTTACCTGCTAGCAGGTGTTTATTCGCATATAATGGTGAAACCTTTCAGGAAAGTCATGCCATAATGCGTACTGAGGAACTAATTCGCGAGAGATTAACTCTACTTTCTCCAGAAGTCTTGGAAATTGTAGATGACAGTGCTTTGCACGCAGGTCATGCTGGGGCAAGGGAAGGCGGTGGGCATTTCCGTCTGCGTATCGTTGCATCTGTTTTTCTGGGTATGGGGACGCTGGCCAGACATCGTTTAATTTATGCGACGCTGGGTGATTTGATGAAAACACACATTCATGCGTTAGTCATTGATGCCTCGCCTCATAATTCGGTAGATTGATGTTGGAAAATTTGGTAAATTTAACTTTCATAGAGGATCAAATAATGCAACTAAAAAAAATCGTCATTGCGACCACATGGGCTTTGGGTTTAACCGCACTGACAGGCTGCCACGCAGCCGATAATGGTGCGGCTTCCCAGGCAGCAGCTGGCCAAACAGCTTCTGCGCCCGCAGCAGGTAAGGTGATGGCTGTGGTCAATGGCAGCCCCATTCCTCAAGCCGAACTGAATGCACTTGAGCAAGACCGCACGGCACAAGGCCAACCTGTCAACGATCAAGTTGCCGCCGCATTGCGCGAGAGCCTGATTGATGGTGAAATTTTGGCCCAACAAGCCGTAAAACAGGGTTTGGATCAAGACAGCAATCTGCAAATGCGTTTAAAACTGGCCAAGACCCAAATGTTGGCACAGGCATTCCTGGCCAATTATGTCAAATCCCACCCAATTACTGAAGCGGCCATGAAAGCTGAATACGACCGGGCCAAAGCGGCTGCAGGTGATAAGGAATATGAAGTAGAACACATTTTAGTGGCCTCTGAAGGCGACGCACGCAAAATTATCGCGCAGTTAAATCAAAAAGCGAAATTTGAAACATTGGCTAAAAAAGACTCCAAAGACAGTACCGCTCAAAATGGTGGCAATTTAGGCTGGGTAACACCTGCCGGATTGGTCAAACCATTTTCAGATGCGATGGTACAACTGAAAAAGGGCGAATACACCAAAGAACCTGTGAAAACCCAATTTGGTTGGCATGTGATTCGTTTGGTGGATATTCGTGAATTAAAATTCCCACCTTACGAGCAGGTGAAAGAGCAAGTGCGCGCCGGACTTGAGCAACAGGAAGTCAAAAAAGAAATTGCGGATTTGCGTGCTGCAGCAAAAGTAGAATAAATGTTGTGACTATTGTTGCCCCGGGTACTTTCGAAGTGTCGCACCAGATTGCTTCGTCACTATCCGGGCTTCAACCCTTTTTTGGTTAAAAAATAATGAAAAATCTTCAAGATCAGTTTTTGAATGCGTTGCGCAAGGAACACATACTGGTGTCGGTGTTTTTGGTCAATGGTATCAAACTGGTTGGAAAAATTGAGTCTTTCGATCAATATATGGTCATGTTAAAAGGCCACGATAACATCAGTCAGGCTATTTTTAAGCACGCCATTTCCACCCTGTCACCGTCACGTCAAGTGAATGTAGAGTTGGGTGATGACGAATAAGTGTTGAGTGTCAACACGCTTCTTCACATCAACCTGTTGTTCTGGTCATCCATGCGCTGCTATAAGCCAAACATCTTCTTTAAACGCCAGTTAAGTTTGATCTGTCTTTTGCTGGCACTGCTGGTGAGCATACAGCTCTTTGCGCTCACCCAACATCATCACAATCCCGGTATCGATTCCGACCACTGCGCTGCTTGCGACTTGGGACATCATTTTTCAACAGGCAGCAAGTCACCATCGCCATCGTTGACCTTGCTGAGTCTGGTTTTAATCTGGTTGACACTCCGTTTACCCTCTGTGACAACGCTACATACCAAGTGCGCCTATTTATACCCTGCATCCCAAGCTCCCCCACAATCCTGAGTGGCCACAAAATGTTGCGGATCGTTGTTGTACGCGGCATGACACGACACTTCAGACCACCTCTCAAACAGATTTTTGCTTGGGGACGTCTATGATTTTGGAAATACTGGAGAATTTGGATGCTGTTTTTGACCCGCACTCGTATCGCTTTGGCTTGCGCATTGGGTGTTGCAAGCCTCACCACTGTTTACGCGGCTGATCTGCCACCAGGAGAAATTGCGGGCCAAATCTCTAACGCGATAGGCGTACCCATACAAAATGTTCGCATTACCGCCCAATCTCAAAATGGCAAAATCCTGGAGACCACACAAAGCGATGTCCACGGTTATTTTTACTTCCGTCACCTGTCAGCGGGTATTTATGCCCTCATCGCCAACAAACCACATTACCAAACCGGCACAGACATTGTCGTACTCACTGCACTGCAGGGGCAATCCCGACGCATTACCCTCGCCAGCGAGCAAGCCTTAAGCTTGCATGTACAAGCAAAACAAACCCACCCTGGCCCCAACAAGGTTTCTATCGCGAACGGCGGCGTCAGCAGTTACCACATCACCAGTCAAGACATTGCACAAATGCCTGAAGGTGACGACACGCCGCTGAATCAAGTACTGTTACAAGCGCCCGGCGTGGTACAGGATTCTTTCGGGCAATTGCATGTGCGTGGAGACCATGCGAATTTACAATACCGTATCAACGGCATTTTATTACCTGACTCTGTCTCAGGCTTCGGACAAACCCTGAATAGCCAACTGATCAGCAATGTCAATTTACTGACCGGTACCTTAAGCGCTGAATATGGTTTTCACACCGCTGGCATTGTCGATATTCACACCCAAACGGGTGCATTCGATCAGGGCGGCCAGGTTGAGGTGATGGGTGGCGACCAGAACACCAGCCAGGCCTCGGGAGAAATCAAGGGACACAAGGGCGATTTCAGTTATTTTATGGATGTGTCCGGTCTGCAAAATAATTTGGGTATCGAAAACCCCATGCCCACGCGTACTGCCATTCACGATGCCTCGACGCAGAACAATGGCTTTGCTTATTTTTCTTATAAAATCAGCGATGCCCTGCGTGCCAGTGCAATATTCGGTATCTCGGACAATCGTTTCCAAATACCAAACATCGCGGGACAAACACCCCAATATAACCTTAATGGTGTGATCAATGACCCTTCGCAAACCCTGAACGAACAACAGCAGGAAGCCACCAATTTTGGCGTGCTCGCACTGCAAGGCACAGTGGGCGCCAACATGGACTATCAAGTCTCGGTATTTAGCCGCTACCAGCGCATCGCATACAGCCCCGATATCGCTGGCGATCTGATTTACACCGGCGTGGCATCACAAACTTTACGTGACACGCAGAACAATGGTGTGCAAGCCGACGGTTCCTGGCGCTTTTCACCCACACACACCTTCCGCACGGGTATGTTCGCGAGCGCGGAACAAGTCCAGACCAACAGCGCATTATCGATGTTCAGCGGTACGATGGACCCCAGTACTGGAAACATCACGCAAACCTCCACCACCCCGCTTCCCGATCAATACTACGCAAATGATCAGTTGGTACAGCTGTTTGGCCTGTATGCAGAAGATGAATGGCAAGCAACTCGCCTTCTTACCATCGATTATGGTTTGCGTTTTGATCAAGTCAATGCCTATGTCGACCAGCACCAAATCAGTCCCCGTCTCAGTGCAATTTATCAACTCACCCCTACCACCGCAGTTCATGCAGGCTATGCGCATTATTTCACCCCACCACCTAATGAGTTGGTAAGCAATCAACAGATTGCGGGCGCGATCAACACCACTAACCAACCCCCTGGCGGGACGCAGAATAGCCCTGTGCAATCGGAATCCGATGACTACTATGACATTGGCATCAATAAAACCTTGAGCCCCACGACAACTGCAGGCTTGGACACTTACTACAAACACGTGACCAACCTGCTGGATGAAGGACAATTTGGCTCGGCACTGCTGTATACCCCATTCAATTATGCGCAAGGTAAAATTTATGGGGCTGAATTCACGCTTGCTTACCATAAAGATGCCCTTTCGTCTTATTTCAACCTGTCACGTTCCGCAGCGTTTGGTAAGGGTATTGAATCTGCACAATACAATTTTTCTCCGGCTGAATTAGCCTACATTGCAAACAACTACGTCCATCTCGATCATGACCAGACATGGACGGCTTCTTCAGGCGTGTCATGGCAACAGCACCAGTTTACTTACAGTTCGGATTTAATTTATGGCAGCGGTTTACGTAGCGGGTTTGCCAACACCGCTCACCTACCGGGTTATGTACAAATCAATGCCTCAATCATGCGTCCGATCCTCATCCCTGAATGGGGTAAAATTGATGTGCGACTGATCGTGCTAAATCTGTTTGGCGCCACTTATGAAATTCGTAACGGTACGGGTATTGGCGTGGGTGCGCCACAATATGGACCACCCCGCACAGCTCTGGTCGCTTTGACCAAAAAGTTTTAATGTTTGTTTTCAATGATTCTTTAAGGAAATACCATGCAAACGATACAAAACAGCTGGATGGCATTCAAACTTGGCGGCGTGATGATGTGGCCACTGTCCTTGCTCGCGGTACTGGCGCTCGCCATCATGCTGGAAAAAGCAGTGCTGTATTGGCGTTACACCTCACTCGACGACGCCTTGGCCGAGCTATTGGAAAGTTACGATACACCATGGTCAACATTAATTTCAGAGCTATCAAAATCAAATAAAAACAATTATTTTTACAAATTTTTTCATGTCATTGCCGACAATAAAACACACCCGTTCTGGTGGGTGGAATCACGCGCAGCCGATGAAGCGCAACTCATTGAAAACCAGCTGTCCAAGCGTTTATGGTTGCTTGAAACCACAGTGACCGCAGCCCCTTTATTAGGTTTAATGGGCACCATAGCGGGCATGATGCACGCGTTTCAGCTCATCGGCACCAATGGTCTGGTAAACCCAACCGGTGTAACCGGCGGCGTGGCGCAAGCCTTGATTGCCACAGCACTCGGCTTGGCGATCGCATTAGCAAGTTTGTTCGGATTCAATTATTTTTCACGACTACAAGCACAAACGCTTGATAAAATGGAACGGCTGGGCACCCGGCTGATTGATCATATTCGCCTTGACCAACAAGGATAATGCCATGAAACTGCGTAAGACCCGCGCACAACGCAAAGGCAGAATTGAAATTATCCCCATGATCGACGTCATGTTTTTCTTGTTGGCCACATTCATGCTGGCCTCATTGTCCTTGCAGCGTCTTGACTCAATCAAAGTCAATTTACCGCAAGGGCAAGCAGTCAGCTTGCATAACGAGCAAATACTGACGCTCGGCATCACCGCCGACAGTCAAATACTGCTCAACCGCACCCCGGTGAGTTTGGCCGATTTACCAGCACGTATCAAGCCACTATTGAATCAGGAAAAAAGTATTATTGTGTCTGCCGATGAAAAAGCGCCGCATGGCGTGGTGGTACATGCCATGCTGGCAGCCAGCGCAGCGGGCGTACAACATTTTTTGATTGCCGTAGCGCATGAATGAACCGCAAGGGTTTCTCCGCTTCCTGGTCATTGCCCTGCTGTTGTGGCTGGTGCTGCTACTTGGTCTTGGGCAAGCACTTTTGCCCAACCCAACCTCGCCAAGTGAGCCCACCATGGATGCGCAACTGGTTGAGTTACCCTCACCGCCGCCATCTGTCACGACAACCCCACCAGCCAAAGCTGTTGCGATTCAACATCCACTCACCACCAGCAAACCTGTCATACAGCAGAGACTGCCAACCCCTGTCGCGCCACCCTTGCTCTCCAGCCCGTATTCGACACCAACCAAATTGGCACCTGCACCAATCTCCGCGCCAGTTAAAACTGCCGTGACGCCGTCAACTAATCAAAGCGGAACAGAACAAATGGGGGCTTACGCCGTTTACCAGCCCAAACCAGTGATACCCGAAGACCTGCAAGATGTCGCCACCCATGTCGTGGTCTCGGCACGTTTTCACATCGCCGCAGATGGCACGGTGCGCGTCAAACTGCTCCATGCAGCGCCGGACCCTCGGTTAAACCAGGTGATATTGAATACCTTGAATAATTGGCGATTTATGCCGGCAACGCAGAATGGTAAACCCGTCGAAACCGACCAGGACATTGAAGTGACTGTTGATGTGGGTGGTTAACATAGTCGGTTTGCGGGTTAAAACCTGACCTACAGGACGATCGGCTTTGGTAGGTTTCAGCCTGACGCAGTGTGAATGATCAAATTGAAGCCGACCTGCGGCATAATCGGGCTGCTGTGCTCATCACTCTAAAATATCAACCGGCGTACCCACTTCCACCCGATTAAACAATTCAATGATCGCCTGGTTACCCATGCGTATGCAGCCATGCGAAACCGGCATACCCAACAAGTCTTCTTCAGAAGTGCCGTGGATGTAAATATAACGCCCATGTGTATCCACATCGCCTCCCTGATTTTTTCCCGGTTCACAACCAGAAAGCCATAAAATACGGGTGAGTATCCAGTCCGTTTCCGGGTACATAGCGGACCATTCAGGCGACCAAATCATCCCCGTCGTTTGTCGTGTCCGAAAGACCGTATTGACAGGACAATCATGTCCAATTTTTTCTTTAATTTCATGCTTTCCCAATGGCGTCTTAAAGCTTTTCATTAACTGCCCGGCACCCAACGCCGCGCTGGAAACCGGGTAATCGCACACGACACGTTCAACACCCTGAGGTGTGCTGTCATACCCATACAAACGCTGTTCAGCCAGGCGGATCACCAGTCGAAGACTCATACCCCCTGCGTCCCAAGACTTTTGGTGCGGCGGCGTTCAGCAAAAAAAGCGGACAACAGCTTGCCGCAGTCTTCCGCCAAGACGCCACTTTCTACCTGCGCATGATGATTCAGTCGCGGTTCAGCAAACAAGTTGATCACACTGCCTGCCGCCCCTGTTTTATTGTCGTGCGTACCAAACACCACGCGTGCGATACGGGAATGAAAAATGGCCCCCGCGCACATGGCACAGGGCTCCAGCGTGACATACAGCGTCGCACCCGGCAAGCGATAGTTACCCAATCGCTGTGCCGCATCACGCAGTGCCAACATTTCCGCATGCGCACTTGGATCATGGCTGGCAATCGGCGCATTCGCACCTTGACCAACTACTTTTCCATCCAGCACCACCACTGCCCCGACAGGCACCTCGCCACGGTCGCCGGCAGCTTGTGCCAAAGCAAGGGCTGCGCGCATAAAATCCGTGTCAGCCGTGCTCATGTTGCAGGAAACACTCCTGTGGAAAGATAACGCTCGCCCCGATCACAAACAATGGACACAATCGTCGCTTGCTGAAGTTGGCGCGAACATGCCAAAGCAGCCCACAATGCACCGCCGGAAGAAATTCCTGCCAGGATGCCCTCCTGTCGCGCCAATTGCCGGGTGGTGTGTTCCGCATCAGCTTGTTGCACATAGATGATTTCATCCACCACACCCGGATCGTAAATGGGTGGTAAAAATTCCTGCGACCAGGTACGTATCCCCGGTATGTCGGCACCTGGTGCGGGTTGCACGCCAACAATCCGAATCGCGGGATTGCGTGATTTGAGATAGCGAGCGGTGCCCGTAATTGTGCCTGTGGTACCCATGCTGCTCACAAAATGCGTGATTTCTCCCGCCGTATCACGCCAGATTTCCGGCCCTGTCCCATCAAAATGCGCCTGTGGATTATCGGGATTCGCAAACTGATCCAGGATAAAGCCATCGCCTGCAGCCTGCATTTCCCGTGCACGCATAATCGCAGCTTCCATACCCCCGTCTTTGGGCGTCAGCACAATTTCCGCACCGTAAGCCCGCATCATCTGCCTGCGCTCAATACTCATGTGCTCAGGCATCACCAGCACCATACGATAACCACGTAAAGTAGCCACCATTGCGAGCGCGATGCCGGTATTACCGCTGGTGGCTTCAATTAAGGTATCTCCCGGACGAATTGTGCCCCGGGCCTCTGCAGACCGGATCATATTCAGTGCCGGGCGATCTTTTACCGACCCGGCAAGATTATTGCCCTCAAGTTTAAGCAATACCACGTTACTGGTGGAACCAGGCATATGATTTAATTTAACTAATGGCGTATTGCCAATCAGCTGTTCGACTGTGGTGTAATGAGGCATAAACATGAACCCGATAAAAACAGCAACATATTACGCAAATCATCCCGTTTTTGGCGGGTGTACGCAATTCCCCTATTTCCTGGTCTTTAACCATGGCATCATCCGCGCCATCACATCGTCGTGCATGATAAAATGATGCTTCAGGGCACCAGCAATGTGCACAGCGATCAGTGCCAGGAAGGTATAAGCCAGAAACTGGTGCACATCGCCCAAAGTTTCGTGCAGGGTGTGATTATGATTTAATAAATCCGGCAATGAAAACCAGCCGAAAAAAGTCACTGGATGTCCGCCCGCTGACAGTGTCATCCAACCCACAATCGGGACCAGCACCATAAAACCATAAAGTGCAATTTGCACGACTGCGGCCAATTTATCCAACAAACCGGAAATTGCATGCTGAGGCGCGCCATACACGCCTCGCCAAACCAGACGCAGCACGACCAGAGCCAAAATCATCAACCCCACTGACTGATGCCAGACAAGCACCTGCGCTTTCTCTGGCCCTTTCTCCAAATCGCCCATCCACAGTGCCAGCGGAAATACAGCCACAATGAATAACACCGCCAGCCAATGCATTAAAACGGCTGCCATTCCATAGTTTTGCTTATCCATTTGGGTTCCTCATCAAAAAAGTGTATGTCAAATGTAGCATGGGTGCCAAACAAACGCCAGCCATTGAGTACCCCAACAGGAATACAAGCAGGGGACCGCCAGCGCAGTCATATTATAAATGACATACATACGCCACCGGCAATATCCGTGGCAAGACAGAGACTGATGTAATGGCTTGTGCTATGCTAATCGCTTCGTAATTGCAGTGTATTTGACGCTTATGTTAATTAAAAAATCCTGGTTGGGATTCCTGTTTGCTTTTTTGCTGCCCATTGTGCTCATTTTTGCATGGTGGGGCGCCTTTAACCACACGGATGTCCGTGAAACGCGCAGTGTACCAATTCGTTACGCCTACGTTGATTTTTATGGAAACCTGGCAGACGTCTCTGCTGCGCAAGATAAACTTCGCGCCGCAATCATTGCTCAACATATCGAACCCGGCGACCCTGTCGTGGTACTGTTCACAGATCCGCGCGTGACCAAAACAAATGAACAACAGGCACAAATTGGCTATGTGATTGCCCCCAACGCACTGGTTATTCGCCCATTAAAGAGCGCCGTTTTACCCGCACACAATGTATTGCAAGCCAGTGTACGAGCCAGCATGGGGTTGGCACCAGGGATGGCATATCAAGCGCTATACAATTACCTTAAACCGCAAGGAAAAGACATACGACTTCCCACCGTGGAGCGCTATACGCCTGGCACATCCATCAACCAAATGGGCACGCTGACTGTAGACATGCCGGATTAATACGCCCATGACACTACTTGCTTTGCTCATCGCACTGTTGCTGGATTGGTATTACCCACTCCCACCGAATCGGTTAGACCGCTTCACGCACCCCCTGCAAGTGCTGTCACATTACCTCAATGGCGGAAAACGACAACATGGTCAACTGGCCTGGATGGCTGCCATGCTCCCGGCATTGCTTGTAACTGGCGCCATTTATGTTGTACTTGATCGCCTTAGCCCCGCACTGGGTTTGTTATGGGATATTGTGGTGCTTTATCCCTTTCTGCAATTTCGTCGCACCATGCAAGCCGCCAATCAGGTTTACCGGGCCTTATCTCAACAGGATGTCGTACGTGCGAAGCAGCATTATGCCGATTGGCAGGACACATTCTGCCTCGTCTCAGGCAAAGAACTGCCCGCAATATCTATAGGGCATTTGTTGCTCGACAGCCAGCGGCATTTGTTCGGGGTCTTGATGTATTTCGCGCTGTTCTCCATCCTGGGTCCTGTGGGCGCCATCTTCTATGGTTTAAGTCAGCTCATGGCCGAGCGTTGGCAATTCGACTCCCATGGAGAGTTTTCCCGGTTCGCCCATGCCGTACTTGCCTGGGTAGAATGGCTGCCCGCTCGCACACTGGCACTTACGTTTGCCATTGCCGGAAATTTTGAAGATGCGATGTATTGCTGGCGTGGTCAAGCCAGCGATGCCGCGCAAGACATTGTACTGGCAAGCGGTGCAGGCGCCTTGGGGATTACTTTGGAAACACCGATTGAGTCAGCGACTGATTCAGCAAGCTCATCCACATTTGGCCTTGGAGAACATGCCAATTATCGGGATTTAGGCAGCGCCACCAGCCTTATTTGGCGCTCGTTGACCATTTGGATGCTGTTGTTGTTATTAGTCGCATTGGCCAAGTTAGCACATTAATCGACGCAAATACTGAATACGGATAAGGCATCAGCTTGTCGGGTTGAAACCCGACCTACAGTGGTCAACAGCGAGCCTCTTCAGTTTGTCACTCAAAGAAACCGCTCCAAACGCCGCCTGCTCGCGCTGTCTAATTGTTGCATATCAGCGATGAGAAAATGCAAGCCATTTTCTGCTGCAATTAATAACCGATGCGCAGACAAACGGCGTATGTCTTCTTCCCCTTTCAGCACCAATTCTGTCTCACCCCTATTTGTCACCACATGCCAGCGGCTGGGGGTAGAGTAACTCGACACATCCAATATACTTAAAATTTCAGGTTGAAATTCCCGCTCAGCCAACTGTGCGTCCAGAACACTGCGCAGGTTTTCAGGCAGTGCAGCCAAATCCTCAATCCATACCCACTCATGCCCCTGCGCATCGACCAAACTCACACCCAAACCCGGTGCGCTCATCGGGAAAGCCCGAACGGGAATCAAATTTTCGTGCCGAACGCCTGATGCATCGCTGGCGCACAATGCTCCTGCATTATTCACGCTAATCTGCATACTCACCCTCTCCCATGTCGCTGTCCACCTGACGTGCCTGCGCAGCATACAGCTGCGCATACACCCCATTGCTTGCCAGCAAGGTCTCATGACGCCCCACTTCGACAATATGTCCTTTGTCCAGCACCACCAGCCTGTTTGCGTGACGCAAGGTACTCAAGCGGTGTGCCACAGCTATCGTGGTGCGCCCGCGGACCAGATTATCCAGTGCAGCCTGAATTTCGCGCTCGGTTTCGGTATCCACAGAAGCGGTGGCTTCGTCCAAAATCAAAATGCGCGGGTCGATGAGCAAGGCACGGGCAATCGAAATACGTTGCCGCTCGCCGCCGGATAATGCCTGGCCGCGTTCGCCCACCAGCGAGTCATAGCCTTGCGGCAAACGCAAAATAAACTCGTGGGCATGCGCAGCTCTCGCCGCTGCCACAATGTTGGCTTGCGTGGCGTCCGGCTTCCCGTAAGCGATATTTTCCGCAATGGTGCCAAAAAATAAAAAAGGCTCTTGCAGTACCAAGCCGATATTACGTCGGTAATCGTGCACTGAAATGGCGCGAATGTCCACGCCATCGACTAAAATCGCCCCTTCGGTCACATCATAAAAACGGCAAATCAGATTCACTAGCGTACTTTTTCCCGAGCCGCTGTGTCCTACCAGTCCGATCATTTCACCAGGTGCGATGTGCAGGTCCATGCCGTGTATCACACTGCGGTTATTGTAACGAAAGCCGATATTGCGCAGGATAATATCACCCTGAACGCGTCCCATTTTTATTGGATTGACGGGTTCGGGCACGCTGGACACATGGTCCAGAATATCAAAAATACGCTTGGCACCTGCAGCAGCTTTTTGCGTCACCGAAACGATGCGGCTCATCGAATCCAGACGGCCATAAAACCGGCTGATGTAGGTTAAAAATGCGGCCAGCACACCTACGGTAATGCGCGCATGCGCCACCTGCCAAATACCGAATGCCCACACCACCAACAAGCCCAGCTCGGTCAGCAGGGTTACACTGGGAGCAAACAGCGACCATATCGCATTTACGCTGTCATTGATCTGCAAATTGCGCACATTGGCTTCACGAAAACGGGCGATTTCGCGCTGCTCCTGTGCAAAGGCTTTCACCACCCGGATACCGGGTATGGTGTCGGTCAAGACATTGCTGATTTCACCCCACACCCGGTCGGTTTTCTCAAACCCCAGCCGCAGGCGGTCCCGCACGCGATGTATCATCCATGCAATCAATGGGATAGGCAGCAAAGTGACCAGAGCCAGCGGCACATTGATGGACAACAAGATCGCCGCCGTCATGCCCATCACCAACACGTCAATCACAAAATCCAGCAGATGCAGCGAGAGGAACACAGAGATGCGGTCTGTTTCACTGCCGATGCGCGACACCAAATCGCCCGTGCGCTTACCGCCGAAAAAGGACAACGACAACTCATGCAAATGGGCGTAACTGGCGAGGCGCAAATCCATGCAAATCCGTTCGCTTACCCGCGCCAACCACCATGACCGTCCCCAACCCAATGCCCAAGCCACCACCGCCGCCACCAATAACATGGACAGATAGCGCGCCACCAGCATAGGATCGATCGCGTGCCCGTTTTGATATGGAATCAGGATCTTATCCATCAGCGGCATGGTCAAATAAGGCGGCACCAGCGCGGCGGCAGTCGAACCCAGCGCCAGTAAAAAGCCCATGAACAACCCAGATTGATATGGCTTGGCAAACCGCCACAGACGCAATAAAGCCCAGGCCGAATTGACTTGCTGAGCGGCAGGTTCACACAAAGCACACAGCGTCTCGTTATTCGGCAAGACAGTTTGACAACGCGGGCAGAGTGATTGATTCGATGCAGCCTCCTGCAAATTGCCCGATAACAGGGACTCAAATTGCTCAAGCAATGTCCGCGCGCTGGCATGATGCGTAAGGGTGTAATGCCAGCTGACACGGCGTTGAGCAGCCTGATACAAATCCAGCGTACCTACGCCCGCATAATCCCGTCTGATTAAACGCATGGAAGCATCCAGAGGCCATACAGACCACGCTGAATGGGGATCGGTTTTAGCCAGTAAGCGCAAGGAAGTCAGCACCAGGATGCCATGACAAAATAGCCGTTGTGCGTCTAAATCCAGCGGCAAAAATGCCAACACCTGCTCATTGGCAGCAAGTTGGGCTAACACCGGTGAACGCCAGGGCTCTGGCAGGATTTGGATTTGATAGGGATTGGTGTGCACGGATATTAAAGTGGTTTGCCTGAAAAATTAATCTACTGATGCAATCACTGCGCAGTACAGTGTAAAAGTTTTATCAACCCTTACATTATCCTGAATTATCTTAAAATGTCCATGAGTATGAAACCCAGCCATTTTCACTCGCACAAAAATGATTGAGGAATGGATTATTTTGGATATTAAGTCCCGTCCCGATTTCACTACCCTCTGGGGATTTCCGGGTTCACTGTTGCGGCGTTCAGGCTTAAATTTTCGCTCTGAAGAGATGGAATTTAGCGCGCCAATCTGATAAAAAGTTTCACAACCACCAGAAGCATGTCGTTGATCAGGCCGTTGCAGATATTGTTCGCAATCCAGTGATTGGTGAAGCGAAGAAAGACGATCTCTCTGGCGTTTACGTTCACAGGTTCGATTGTATCCACCAACTCTTCCTGCTGGCTTACGAACACGGCCCGACAACCCTTGTTTTGCTGCTGGGCGGAACACACGAGCATTTTTACCATAATCTCAAGCGCTGATGGGTAGCCTGTCCATCGAAAAACCAAACAATCACCAGCTAACCCGGTGATTGTTTGGTCGTGCGCCAAATAAATTTGGGCACTCTATTCAATCCAAGCATTTGTTAAAAAATGGTATATTCAAATTAGAGCAACTCTTGCCAACTGACCCGATGCTTGACCGAGCTTCCACCATTACCAATGGGTACCGGGCTCACCGTTTGTGAACCATTCGTTCCTGTAGTAATTGTCACAACACTCCCGTTAGACAAGACCACAACAGAAGGACGACTGGACAGGAAATTTCCAATGAACTGAATGGCAGTGGCTGCGGTGCCATTCACAAATACAGCTCCACCATTGTTAATATCCACGCTATAACGCCAACTGGAGCCGCCTGGCACGCAGGGATTTGAACCACTTGGCTGATTATCAGTAAAGACTAAAGTCCCTTCTACAATATAAGGATCGGTATTTACCCGATCTCCAGAAGCGACCCCATGCGCATTCAAATCCAGGTACCAGCCGCGCTCAGTCGAAAAATCAACGGGTTGGGGACTGGATAAGGACTGCTGCACCATGGTAGCTCCGCGTACATTGGCTATCGTCGTACCTGTATCTGACATCGCATACATGGTTTGCATTTGAGTTGCGTGGATATTGGGCGTGACACCGGACATATTCGGGACATCGCTATTTCCCAAATATTCGCCTGTGCCCACATAGACCACAGGCACACCATTAATCTCTGCCAGCTCCGGGGTTGTTGTGACAGGCTGCGTCACCCCATTACCATCCACAAGGCTGGCTAACAGGCTGACATTCCAGGTTGAAACTGTCGCGCCGCTAAAATCAAACTTCCACACATTCCCATCCAGATCACCGCCATATACGGTTGAAGTGGTATCGTTAACAGTGGTGTTTTGAGCATAAGCCGCAATCTGTGCCAAACCGTGACCAGTTGGGGTGACGATGTCTTTAATCATTGCCCCGGTTTGCGGATTCAAAACAAATAAGTGATCTTTACCGTCCGTATTGTTATAACCCGAAGTAACCATCGCCACCCAACCCGAAGCAACCGTTTTTACCAGAACCGGTTTCCCGTAGGAAAGCCCTGTCTCCGAAGCATAGGTTGCGCTGTTTGATGCCTGCGGAAATTCCCACAACACTTTACCGGCGACAGCCGCATCACTCGTGGCAGACGGACTGGTGATGTCCAGGGCATAATAACCTTCGCCGCCCGCACCCAAACCGCCGACCAGCAACGAATGCCAATCAGGTGTATACGTGCTGGGGGGCGGACCGTTCGAGCCCCCGGCGATGGTATTGGAAAAATCCACATCGCCGTACACAGGCGTACCATCCACATAATATAGGTGCTGAAAACCTGTTTGCAGCGACAAATTCACTAAAGTGCTTGTATTGGGATAAGTGGTGGAAAGTGGAGTGTTAAACAATACCCCGGGCACATAAGCCCACAGTTCTGCACCGCTGGCAGCATTAAAGGCGTGCAACATGCCGTCATTTGCCCCTTGATAGACCACCCCCTGACGCGAAGCGTTCGTGGATTGAAATGTGCTGTATCCGGCATCTGCATATTGAAACGGTGGCCCAGCCACCGGTACAGGTTCCGCATCGATAATATCTCCAAGCGCGTGGGTACGGCTGCGGTATGCGCTGGCATTGACGCCCCTGAGAAAATTCAGTACCCCCAACCAGTCAGAGGTGCCTGGCGGGGTAATTGGCGTATCTAATTGTGACTGCATTGTGGTTGAAATGCCACCGGAATCAAAGCCAACACCAGTTGTTCCATTGAATGTACCAATGTTGCGCGAAGTGCCGGATGTGAGCGCTGAGGTTAAGGTATCCAGTTGACTTTGGGCAGAAGATGCCCAGCTGGATGTTGTTGAGACAACACCTGTTGACGTGTCAATGGCATAGGCATTCAAATTCCCTGACCAATCACCTGAATTGTATGACGTTGAATAGGCGCTGTTGTTACCTGGCGTGATATTCGGATTCAACACCCCGATTGCGGCCGCCCCACCAGTACGCCCCGTGATGTTTGACAAGACAGCCTGAAGTGCTGTTGTGATGGTCCCGGCACCTTGCGAGGCAAGAAAAAATTGACCGTGTCCATTCACAGCCGCGTGCCAGAGATCATCAATGGCTGCCGGGCCGCCCAAATTCGCACCGGTTGGGTCAGGCCACGTTTGTGTGCCGGCTGTGATCGATGTTAAGGCAGAAGGAAAAGACAACGTCCCTGCTTCCAGGCCAATGCCGTAAGTGACCATATGCTGCCAGGTGGCAGGATCTGCTGAATTCACGGTAACATTATTGGTCATCGCGGACCGCAAATCCGTGACCCAATATTTCATGGCAATATCAGCCAGGGTATTGCTGTTAGTGATCCCCGTGCCCTCATAAAACGGGTTAGGCCACTGACTGCCTGGCGAAAAACCCAGATTTGGCACCCCCGTAAACCAACTGGCGTTGGGTGCGCTGTTGTCCTGGTCACCCGCCGACGGTTGTCCATATAAACTGGTCTGATTCCAATAGCCATCCGTAGAAACAATGGTAAAATTTTGTTGGCATGTATACAGGACAGGATCCGTCCCTGAGGACACGCCAGTCATCCCGTTTCCGCTGAAATATTCACCATCTGCGACCAATGCAGCGGGAGTGGGTGTTCCTCCATTCGGCTCCATGCTGTAGAGGTTATTGAACCAGTTTGTTTTTTGTGTACCGGTCCAAGCGCTCATCGCAATGAATCCATAGCCGGGGTTACTCGCGGTACCCGCTACATTGGGGTATCCATTGTTATCATTGATCACACTAAACCCAATTCTAAATTGGTTGGGCATGGGCTGGAAGGCGCGCCCTATCGCCGTACGCATGGTTTGCATACGCGTACGGTAATAGGAAAACCAGTTGGCAAAATTTTGTTGCTGCGCTGGGCTGTTCACTGTAGTGAACGTGTAATGATTATTGGCATAACAAGTGCCAGGCGTTGGCGTCCCTGATTTGTACGCATAATAATAAGCAGCTTGCGGGGTATCATAACCACCGTAGTACCAGTTATTTGCAGCGTAGGGAAGGTATAAATCCGATTGAAAGGAGTTGCTCAAATTAAGCAGTGGATTATAAAGATAGTCATTAGCATTTCCATCATAGGGCAGAAACCCATCATACAATGCAGCCGTAAAAGATGCATTGGGCTTGAGGCTGCCATCGCTGTTTACCGGGGGGGAATAGGTCTTGGTTGGATCATAATACATGGGGTTGTAGGCACTGTTTTCAAAACAGCTTGCCTCCGTTCCAGTATAGGCCAGTGCATAAGCAGGTGAATTAATATACTCGGCATCAGGCAAATAGGTCCACCCCATGCTGCCCGAATTATCCAGGGTATACTGAATATTGGGCGGCGCACTGGTTTCCACTGCCATCGGCACATTCGAAATGTCTACAGCTGTCGAGGCTGCACCCACACCAGAAAGCATCCATCCTGCCATCCCAATTATGGCATACCGCCAGAAAAGCGTATTCATTTTTTCACCCTTTCCTTATTGATGCCGGATTGATGGTTACTGCCATGCAATCGATTGGCGGCATCAGGCAACGGTTTAATCTTCCCTTCTTTCACCATCTGCGGAACGGATGATGGATCAATCCTGACCTCCAGAGGAGTCTTGTTGAAAGGTAACAGCAAAGGCGATGGTTTTTCTGCTGCGTGTGCTGATGCACAAAGAAATAACAACCCTGAAAATATCATATTCAATTTTAATTTTCTCATGATCGTCCCTTAATAAGTCACCATTGCGCGAATAAGGCTTGTTGTATTTTTTGGGCCCGTGGCCCGTACGCTGATACGGTAATATACACTGGCTGGAGGTGTCAGCGCCGGACGCCCTGCCTGCTTGCTCCCGTTATTCAGCACAGCAGCATTTGAGACCATACAACTCGTGGTGAGGCTTGTGACAGGAAGTGTACCTGTACACATGCGTTCTATCACAAACTGTACCCCATACCCTTGAATTGTGGCAGTGGGGATCGCCGCCCAATTGGCAACAGGCGTGCCATCCGGTTGAAGCGCCTGGGACAAGGGGAAATAGACATTCGCTATCGCCGTATCAGGCTGGGCCAAAATGGTATTGGTCAATTTAACAATGGCGGACTCCACCCCTATATCACTGACCTGCACAGCAGCCAAATCATAAGCCCGGTTTTCAGCGATCAAATTCGCTGTGGTGGTCGAATGAACCATGGCAATGCCCGCAAGGGTAAGCACAACCAGCGCGATCAGGGCGATAAACAGCACCACGCCTGTCTGTTTTTGCTTTAATTGGCCCATATTGCATTCCTGATAGGGATGATGGTTTGAAATACCTTATACCGGTAACACTGCCAGTTTGGTATTGTGGTCACGTTAATGACTGGCCCGCCCGCCCAGGAAACAGGGTAATTCGTCGCTGTGGTGGATGCGGTCGCCGTGCATACGCCGCTGGAATTCGGTTTTTCCTTTTGTGGGCTCATCACGGTCACCGCCACATGAATCGCTTCGATTCGCTGAATGTTTGCAGGCGTTGGATTGATCCAATTATTTCCATCACAGGCATTCGTCCCTACACCGGTCGCATTCACCCAGCAGGTGATGCCTCCAACCAGTGAGGGAGGGACAATACCGTACTGTGCCTGAATATTCACGATATTGGCCGCCACGGGGGCGGCATTGGTAAATGTACTTCCCGCACACGAAGGAGGAGAAGTTGATCCGCTGTTCAAATCAGTAGAGGCAAGCGAATTGCAAAGTACCTGAAATTGCGTCCGGGAAAATGATCCCAATGGAACCACGACCGCATTAATGGTATAAGGCCCTACGCTACTGAAAGCACTTGCCAGATTAGGTGGATTCCATGGTGACAGCCCAGAGTTGTGGATCAAATTGACGCCATTGGCTGTGGGTTGCAAAGCAGTCACGCTCATGACGGTACAGGGGGTTGTGGGAGAGGAAGGGTCACCGACCATGACCAAACTACCCAAGGTGAACCCATTACTCGTTGTCACGGTCAAAACCGAGGATGGCGTAGGCATGGGTTGAGCAATAGACGTCGATGCGGATCCATATATAGATTGGCTGCTCATGGTTTGAATGCTGTCAGGCCCTCCGCTTGCACCCCCATCCGTAATATTAACCGGCATCATGCTCGCGCCGTTCGCGACAACCGATCCGTTATAGTAGACATTCACTGACGAACAAATAAGTGAACCATTCGTAAACAGACCAAGCCCGGCAGGCCGGATAGCGTTATCCAGCGTAATCATTGCTAACAAACCATCCGACTGCGCGCCTGCCAGACTGTCTGTGGTTCGCTTTTGTCCCTCAAACGCCTTGAATGAATACATGATCACCAGGGTCGTCAACAGACCAATAATGGCGCCAACCATGAGATCAATCAACGAAAAACCAGCCTGTTTCGCAGGGATTCCCTGAAATTTCATTTTTGGCATCTTAATCAATCTGTGCGACGGCAATATAATTATGGGGCATGGGGTCATGGGGCCCTTTCCAACACACGGTAACAGTCACGACATTGTTTGCAATGCCGCTTATCCCGATGGTTTGCATGGCAGGTATTGCGTCTGGAAGATCGTTGCCGACATCGGTGAGCCAGGCGAGTACCGGTGCGTAATTGGATGGTGTTCCTGTTGCGTTACAGGCCGCCCCCCCTCCCGACGTTTGGCTGTATGCCATTAAATTTTGCTTGTCCCCCCACATTTGCCCGATAATCTGGTTAGCCAACATCGATGCATTTGCCCGATATTTGGCGTCAGCAGTGGCTTTCACCCCTGCCACTTGTAAAGCGACCAATCCCAGGATGCCAACTGAAAAGATAAGGAGACCCAATAAAGCCTCCAATAAAATAGCGCCCGCTTCATGTCTCATTGTCAGCATCCCTGTGGACTTCCGGCAGGAAGTGCAGGATTACACATGCGAATTGAGCCGTATGGCGTGACATTGATTTGCAAGCACTGCATCGGCCCGCCGGCACTGACGCAAGCGCCCCCTGTCGGATTGGAAACATTGATTGTCACACCTGTTGAAATGGCTGTTCCGGAAAAGGTTACCGTACTTTGTGTCGAATTGATGCTGGCATTCTTGCCGCTTTCAGCGGCCAGGCCGCCTTGAATAAATCCACTCGTGCTGGGTACACCACCTTGATCCACGGCAACTTCCCAGTTAGGTCCGGTAGACGATGGTGAAGGTGTGGCACCGTTGGAGGGTGTATTTGAAATTAAAGAAAAATCAACGGGCTGATTGCGTTTTGCGGCTTCAGATTCTGCTCTTTGCAATGAATTATAAATCCCTTCAGCCGTTGACCTGATTTGCTGATTTTGTATCCATTCCAAAAAAGAAGGCATGGCGAGCGCACTCAAAATCGCAAAAAGAGACATGGCAATCAAAAGTTCGATCAACGAAAAACCGGCATCAATCCTTAACATGACCCATCCCTCTTCACCGACCAGCACGCGGGATTGCCTGCCCAACCCGTTGGCCCTATTGAGGTTTTGACGTCTTGTTCGTTAATGGTATAGGTAAAACCGTTGGTAGCGGGCGTACTTCCTGTTGCCTTTAAGGTGAAAGACTGTCCTGCACCGGCACCTGGTGTTGTGTTCAATTGACACGAATAAATGAAATATTGTGTAGGAGGAATAGCATTAGGAACAGCAATACCGCAGGCACCGCCACTCGCGTAACTGTTATTATCCTGATAATACTGTTCCATCATGACACGATAATTGGCCAACATGGTCGCATCCGTTAACTGGCCCCGCTTCACATAGTCAGAATAATTCGGTATTGCAATAGCACTCAGAATGGCAATAATCGCCACAGTGATGAGCAACTCAATTAATGTGAAACCTTCCATCTTTTTTTGCATTTTCCCCTCCACAGATAAACTCAGAACTGAGAGATCCCTTTAATTTTATAGTTTGAGAATGCATTAAGATACGGGTTTATACTACTCTGAGAATTAACAGTGGTCAATACGATAAAATTCAAGATAATAATGAATATTATTAGTGTAACCTCATGCATTTTAGTCCGGTCCCGCGACGTACCCCGGACGCATTGGCATCCATCGGTCAACTTGGACATTAAATCATTAAACCAGCATGTAAACCCAAACCTCTGTGGTGCGTTAAGGAAATAGCACACCCTGATATTTATCTGAATATGACCCCTGACTTACTTTCCAAGCACCATCTTCACATCCCACCCGATGAAGTTCGCTCAACCCGCAACCTTCACTTCTTGCGTATTTTATCGCTAAAAGGCCCCAACATCTGGACCTATCGCCCGGTACTGGAAGTGTGGGTGGACATCGGTAATCTGGAAGACGAGCCCTCCAACCTGATTCCCGGTTTTGCAGAACGCCTGACTCGTTGGCTGCCCAGTCTCATCGAACACCATTGCAGCCCCGGTCACCGGGGGGGGTTTGTCAGCCGACTGTATGAGGGAACCTGGGCTGGGCATATTTTGGAACATGTCACACTGGAATTACAAGCCTTGGCCGGTATGCCTGCCGGATTTGGCCGAGCGCGCGAAATGGATCGCCGCGGGGTGTACAAAGTGGTGGTGCGTGCATTTCATGAAATCGTGACCCTGCGAGCACTCGAACTGGCGCGAGCACTCATCCTGGCGGCCATGGATGACCGTGAATTTGATGTGCCGACAGCCATTGATGCGCTACGCGATCTCGCTGAAACCCATTTACTGGGCCCCAGCACACACAGTATCGTCGAAGCTGCAGACGACCATGACATCCCTGCCCTGCGCATGAACGAGGGCAACCTGGTGCAATTGGGTTATGGCAGTGCACAACGCCGCATCTGGACCGCTGAAACAGACCAGACCAGCGCTATTGCCGAAACCATTTCCCGCGACAAAGCGCTCACTAAAACTTTATTGCAGCAGGCAGGCATTCCGATTCCACAAGGCCATGTGGTACACAGCGCACAAGAAGCTTGGGAAGTTGCCCAGGATATTGGCTTGCCGGTGGTAGTTAAACCTTTAAGCGGCAATCATGGGCGAGCTGTGTTCACGCACCTGACCCAACAAACAGAAATCGAAACCGCCTACACCATTGCAGAGCAGGAAGACGAAGATGTACTGATCGAGCGACATATTGTGGGACATGAACACCGGCTTTTAGTGGTGGGGAACAAACTGGTCGCCGCCGCACGCGGGGAAATCGCCATGGTGACTGGCGATGGTGCGTCCACGATAGGTCAATTGATTGATCGCCAGATTAACAGTGATCCACGCCGCGGTGATAGCGAACTGCATCCGCTGAACTGCGTTCGTGTTGATTCGGCATGTCTGCTGGAATTGCGCCAACAGGGTTTTCAATCGGATGCAGACATCCCGACCACAGGCCAGGAAGTGGTCATCCAGCGCATGGGCAATGTGGCGGCAGATGTGACCGCACAGGTGCATCCAGACACTGCCGTACTGGTCGCGCTGGCTGCCAGAATTGTCGGTTTGGACATTGCCGGCATTGATTTGGTGGCACAAGACATTTCGCAACCTCTGGCACTGCAACAGGGGGCTATCGTAGAAGTCAATGCGGGCCCCGGCCTCTTGATGCATCTCAAACCCGCTCAGGGCAAAGCGCGCCCAGTGGGTCAGGCCATTGTCGAACATCTGTTTCCCAGGTCATCCGATGGGCGTATTCCCATCATCGCTGTGACAGGCAATACAGACCGCACAGCGGTGGCGCACTTGATTGCCTATTTGTTACAACTTGACCGCAAACAGGTCGCACTGGCCTCACGTGACGGACTTTTTCTCGATCAGCGACAAATTGATACGGGTAATCAAGCCACGTTTCGCGGTGCTGATCGCTTGCTGCGTAACCCGGCGGAGGGTACGGCAGTGATGGAAATTGACGATGAGAATCTGCTTGAACACGGTTTGGCTTTTGATCGCTGCCAACTTGCTGTGATCACTGACATTGATGCTGAAAAAGATTTCAGTGCCTATGCCATGAACGATCCAGCCAAACGGTTCATGATTTACCGTACTCCCATTGATGTGGTGCTGCCCGGTGGTGCAGCGGTACTGCCTGCCGATCAAGCTGTGGCACACGAATTGGCCGCCCTGTGTGATGGCGAAGTCATTTTTTATACCGAAAACCACCATCTGCCCACGTTGGGCACACATTTTTCTCAGGGTGGGCGTGCCGTAACGCTTGATCAAGATGCAATCCTGTTCACTCACGGCGACACCACCTTACCATTAATGCGGGTGAAAGAATTGCCGCACGACCTCATCAGTGTGCCGCAAGCACTTGCCGCCATGGCTGCAGTTTTAGCACTTGGGGTATCCGCAGAACTTATCCGTACTGGCCTGATGGCCTACACCAAAGATAAAGGTTAATACTTATGCAAGTTTCTCGCATACGGGCACTGCGCGGCCCCAATTTATGGAGTCGGCATTGCGCGCTTGAAGCGATTGTGCAATGCACACGCAGCGAAGCAGATTTAACCTTATTACCGGAATTTGAGCCAGCCTTGCGCGCGCGCTTCCCTGAAATAGATGTTTTGCAGGCTTTAGGTGCCAGTCAACATTTGCCTATGGCGCATGCCCTGGAAATCGCCGCGCTGTCGTTGCAAGCCATGGCAGGTTGCCCGGTGACATTTAGCCGCACCACGCCAACTTTGGAAGCGGGTACCTATCAAGTGGTGATTGAATACAGTGAAGAAGATGTCGGGCGACTGGCTTTGCAACAAGCGCTGTCACTGTGTCATGCTGCCGCCACGGATGCCCCGTTTGATGCACAAACCGCATTGGCGGAATTGCGGGCGCTGGATGAAGACTTGAGACTTGGACCCAGTACTGGCTCGATCGTGGCGGCAGCTGTTCGCCGGGGGATTCCATGGCGGCGATTAACGGAAGGTAGCATGGTGCAATTAGGTTGGGGAAAACAGCAACGGCGGATTCTGGCAGCCGAATCCGACCGCACCAGTGCGGTGGCAGAAGCCATCGCGCAAGACAAAGACCTCACCAAATCGCTGTTGCACACCATCGGCGTGCCGATTCCGCAAGGCCGTCCCGTTGTCGATGTTGAGGATGCATGGCGGGCAGCGCAAGAAATCGGCTGTGCTGTGGCGGTCAAACCCCAATTTGGCAACCAGGGGCGCGGGGTTGCAGTCAACCTTGAAACACAAGAACAGGTGGTTGCTGCCTGGCATGCAGCGGCCAATATCAGCACCCCGGTGCTGGTCGAGCGCTACATCACAGGTCATGATTATCGTCTGTTGGTGATTGGCAATAGACTGGTCGCTGCGGCAAGACGCGACCCGCCGCATGTGTTTGGTGATGGTCAACACAGCATCCAGCATCTGGTTGGGATCATCAACAGTGACCCTCGCCGCAGCGAGGGTCATGCCACCTCACTCAGCAAAATCCGCCTGGACGACATCGCGCTCGCCACATTAACGAAACAGGGTTACACCCCGAACAGCATCCCAAAATTAGGTGCCCGCGTCGTGTTGCGTAATAATGCCAACCTCAGTACGGGCGGCAGTGCTACGGATGTCACCGATGACTTGCACCCGGATATTGCGGCCTGCGCTGTGGATGCGGCCAGGATGATCGGTCTGGACATTTGCGGTGTGGACATTCTGTGTGACAGCATCCACTTGCCGCTGGAAAATCAGGGGGGTGGCGTGGTTGAAGTCAACGCTGCACCCGGTTTACGGATGCATTTATCTCCTTCATTTGGCAAGGCGCGAGATGTGGGCAGCGCCATCATCGACATGATGTTTGCGCCCGGCAAACAAGGCCGCATACCGGTGGTTGCGGTCGCTGGCACGAATGGAAAAACCACCACCGTGCGTTTGACCGCTCACCTGCTGCGTCAACAGGGTTGGTGCGTAGGCATGACCAACTCGGATGGGGTGTACATCGATACGCAACAAATTGACAATGGAGATTGCAGCGGACCAAAAAGTGCGCGCAATGTGCTGGCACACCCACTGGTGGATGCCGCAGTGCTGGAAACGGCCCGGGGAGGCTTGTTACGTGAAGGATTGGCCTTTGACAAATGTGATGTCGCCATCGTCACCAACATTGGTATCGGCGATCACCTCGGCCTCAATTACATCAACACGCTGGACGAATTGGCGGTGGTCAAACGCATCATTGTCGAAAATGTTGCGACACATGGCACTGCGGTGCTCAATGCCGCTGATCCGGCGGTAGCCAAAATGGCCAGTGTTTGCCCTGGCAAGATCATTTATTTTGCTCACAACCAGCACAACACGGTGCTCGCCACTCACCACGCACGTGGTCAGCGCGTGATCTATTGCGAGGGGGAACACATCATTGCACAAGAAGGCAAGATTAAACACCGCTTTGCCATGTCCGACATTCCCCTCACCTTCAATGGGAAAATCGGTTTCCAACTTGACAACGTCATGGCTGCCCTGGGCGCAGTCTGGGCGCTGGGCGTGGATTGGGAAACCGTGCGTCGCGGCCTGAGCAGTTTCATTAACAATCCCATCACCGCTCCCGGTCGCTTCAACCTGTTCAATTACCGTGGCGCTACGCTCATTGCCGATTACGGCCATAATCCGGATGCCATGCTGGCCCTGGTGGCCGCCGTTGACGCATTGCCGTCCCAGCAACGTTTTGTCGTCATCAGCGGCGCCGGTGACCGCAGGGATGAAGATCTGCGCCAGCAAACCCAAATCCTCGGTGAAGCCTTTGATACTGTGGTGCTGTATCAGGATCAATGCCAACGCGGACGTAACTCAGGCGAAGTGTTGGCGTTGTTGCGTGAAGGGTTGGTGCAAGCCAGCCGCACAAAAACCATCACCGAAATCGATGGTGAATTTGCGGCGATTGATTTCGCCCTGTCCCAACTCGCACCAGGGGATTTGTGCCTGATATTAATTGATCAGGTCGAAGAAGCGCTGGCGCATATTGCCAAACGGGTGAATGAAACAACTTGATCAAGCAATAATGTCGCAAAGTGTTCAACCCAAACAATCCATTAAGACACGAGATAATGGCGAGACAAGTTGCGAGTCAGTTTTTTGACTTGGGAGAAGCGCATAGTGAATTATGGGCGCCGAACAAGCCGGAAAAATGGTTGTTTGTGACCGCCAGCACTCACGTAGGCTCGTAGAGCCGCCTAATGGATTATTTGGGTTCAATAAACCACCAGAAATGGGAAGTGAATGACGGGACATCTTGAGAAAAATGATTTTCCTGTGAGTCAGGTGCGGCGCTATCTGGAGCCCGGCCCGATCGTGCTGGTATCGTCGAAGTGGGCGGGCAGGACGAACATCATGACGCTGGGCTGGCACACCATTCTGGAGTTTTCGCCTTCGCTTGTCGGTTGCATGATCTCAGGTAGCAATCATAGCCACCCTATGATCCGTAATAGCGGCGAGTGTGTCATCAACCTGCCGACGACGGCACTCATCGACGCCGTGGTCGGGATAGGTAACACGTCCGGCGCGGAGATTGACAAATTCGCAAAATTTGACCTGACTGCAGACAAAGCCTCGGATGTCGAGGCGCCTTTGATCCGCGAATGTCATGCCAGCTTCGAATGCCGCCTGCACGATGACATCCTGGTGGAGAAATATAACTTCTTTATCTTCGAGGTGGTGAAGGCACATGTCGCCGCCATACCGGCATATCCCAAGACTTTACACTACACCGGCGACGGGGTGTTCATGGTTTCAGGCAAGGTCATTAACCGCAGGTCACAATTCCGGCCTGAGATGTTATGAAAAAGATTTCATTCACATCACACACAACACAACTTTTATGAAAGGCCTTTGCTCAACAACCGGGCTTGCTCATATTTCGTTATACTTACCCAACAATATGCTCATTTTTTATTTAAACACCCAAATTTCACTGTGAATCCCGTCAATTACTTCCGCCTCCTCCGCCCACACCAGTATCTCAAAAATACCTTTGTCTGGGTTGGGCTAATTTATTTCCACCCCTTCGCCTGGGAAAAGGTTACCCAGGTGGGTACGGTGTTTCTGGCATTTTGTGCTGCGGCCAGTTGCGTGTATGTGTTCAACGACATTTTTGACGCAGCTTCTGATCGGCTTCATCCGATTAAACGCCATCGACCGATTGCCAACGGCTCGGTTTCCATCCGTAGCGCATGGGTTTTGTCGGCCATTCTGGCGCTGTTGGGTTTGGGTTTGGCTGCTGTGGTCAGCGATCAGGCGATCATCCTGATCGGGCTTTATTTAATTATCAATATGGCGTATTCGCTGCGTTTAAAAGAAGTGGTGATTTTAGATGTGTTCATCATTTCGGCGGGCTTTATGTTGCGTATCCTGGCCGGTACGGTTGGGACCGGCATCCCGCCATCGCAATGGTTATTGCTGACAGGGTTGATGGTGACTTTGTTTTTGGGCTTTGCCAAACGCCGCGCCGAATTGCTGATGCTGGAAAATTCGCATCAAACCGATCCAGTCAGCGTACGCCGTGTGCTCAACGATTACAGCCCCGTAGTACTGGATCAACTCACCAGCATCACTGCCGCCTGTACCGTACTGAGCTACGGGCTTTATACGGTCAGTCCTGACACGGTCAAAGCGCACGGCACTTACGCTTTATTTTATACCTTGCCATTCATCATTTATGGCGTATTTCGCTATCTTTTTCTGTTACACCACCATGCGCGCGGCAGTGACACCGCGAAAGACCTGTTAACGGATACCCATCTGATGCTGACGGGTTTGTTATGGCTGGTGGTCACTTTGTCTGTTCTGGCATGAACGCTTTACAATCATGGGGACGCTTGTTTCCTGCCCATTCCGGACCGGTGTGGCGACCCGATGAGCGCTCTTCATTGCTACCTCATCCTGAAATCGGCGGCTTGCTGCCTTACGGACAGGGGCGCAGTTACGGCGATGTGTGCCTGAACACTGGCGGCACCCTGTTACATACGGCCGGTTTAAATCGCTTTATCGCTTTTAATCGAAGTACCGGAATTTTGCGCTGCGAAGCCGGGATAACGCTGCGCGAAATTCTGGCACTCACCGTGCCGCAAGGCTGGTTTCTGGCGGTTACACCTGGCACGCGCGATGTCACTGTGGGCGGTGCTATCGCCAACGACGTACACGGTAAAAACCATCATTCGGCGGGTAGTTTCGGTCACCATGTCTTGCAAATGGAGCTGCTGCGGAGTACAGATGAACGGCTGCTGCTGAGCCCACAGCAACAGCCGGAATTATTTGCTGCCACAGTGGGCGGTCTGGGTTTGACGGGTCTGATTGTCTGGGCAGAAGTACAATTGGTGCCTGTTCATAATGCATTCATGACAGTCGAAACCACCCGCTTTGCCAACCTGGACGAATTCTGGCTACTCAACACACAAGCTGAAAGGCTTTGGCCTTATACCGTGGCCTGGATTGATTGCCTGGCAAAAGGCGCACACCAGGGCCGCGGTATTTTGATGGCCGGACGACATGCGGCGGCACAGGATGAATTACCTGTGTGGAAAGAACAGATTAAAACCATACCCGTGACGCCACGGATTTCACTGGTGAATAATTTAAGTTTGCGTGCGTTCAATACCCTGTATTGGCATCGGGCGCATGAGGGCGTCAGCTTGTCCCATTACGTACCCTATTTTTATCCTTTAGACGGCATTTCACACTGGAACCGTATCTATGGCCGGGCAGGATTTTATCAATATCAGTGCGTATTGCCGCCGGAAGCCATGCAAGCCGGAATGGCAGAACTGCTTACCCGTATTGCGCGCAGCGGGGAAGGCTCGTTTTTAGCCGTACTGAAAACCTTTGGTCAGCGACCCAGCGCGGGACTCTTGTCGTTTCCCAGACCTGGCGCAACCCTGGCGCTGGATTTTCCGAATCGGGGTGCCAGCAGTTTGAAATTATTCCGCGAACTGGATGCCGTGGTGCAACATGCCCAAGGAGCAATTTATCCGGCCAAAGACGCCCGTATGTCAGCAACGATGTTTCAACAGGCATTTCCCCAATGGGAACAGTTTCGCCGATGGGCAGACCCTGCTTTTTCTTCCGACTTCTGGAAACGTGTTACACAACCAGAAAAATAAAAGGATAACGCTTTTTATGAATACAACTCAAAGAGTCGTGCTGTTTGGTGCCACCTCCGCCATTGCACAGGCTACGGCACGTTTGTTGGTGCAACAGGGATGCAGCCTGTTTCTTGTCGGACGCAATGCAATGAAATTACAGGCCCTGGTGGATGACCTCCGTGTGCGTGCTGCGCCCGGGCAGCGCATAGAAAGCATGAATGCCGATTTGGATATCATTGACGGACACGCCCATCTTTTTGACGTGGCGGAAAAAAATCTGGATGGGATAGATACGGTATTCATCGCTCACGGCGCCCTGCCCGATCAAGCCGCCTGCGAAGCTTCTGTGCCACTGACCCTCGCACTCATCCACACCAATGCACTCAGTGTCATCGCGCTGGCCGGTGAGGCCGCTAACCGGCTTCAAACCCAAGGGCACGGCCTGATCGTGGCCATTGGCTCTGTCGCAGGCGACAGAGGGCGACAAAGCAACTATGTTTATGGTGCGGCAAAAGGCATGTTGGCGCTCTTTTTGCAGGGCCTGCGCAATCGGCTTGCGCCACATGGCGTACAGGTACTCACTATCAAACCCGGTTTCGTCGACACCCCCATGACGGCAGAATTTAAAAAGAAAGGCCCCTTGTGGGCCACACCCGAGCGCATTGCGCATGGCATCATCAAGGCGATGCGCTCGCGCCGCGATGTGGTCTATTTACCATGGTTCTGGTATTGGATTATGCTGATAATACGTCACATGCCTGAACGCATCTTCAAACGCATGAAACTGTGATGAAAAACAATCCACCTGTGTGGGCTGCATTCGATTTTGACGGCACCTTAACCCAACGCGACAGCCTGTTGCCATTTTTGCGGCAGGTGCTGGGCACTGCTCGTTTGGCGACCACGCTGGCCATGCAGGCGCCCTGGCTGGTCGCGTATATGGCAGGGTTGCTGGCCAATGACCGTGCCAAAGCGCGTTTATTGCGACACACTCTTGGAGGGATGCACCGCAGCGTCTTGCAAGAACACGGTAGAAGCTATGCCACAAACACCTTGCCCCAGTTACTGCGTCCGGCGATGATGCAGCGCCTGCGCCAGCATCAGGCACTGGGGCATACCTGTGTGCTGGTGACGGCGTCATTGACACTTTATACTCAAAATTGGGGACTCGCTGCCGGATTGACACAGGTCATCGGTTCAGAACTGGCTTATGATGAAAATGGTTTGGCCACTGGGGCGCTGCAAGGAAAGAATTGTTTTGGCGCAGAAAAGGCCGTTCGATTGCGTGCATTGCTACCCGGCAATGCGAAACTGTATGCGTATGGTGACAGTCGGGGTGACCTGGAAATGCTGGCAATGGCAGACAAGGCATGGACCATCAATAAAGAAAATGATTATGGCCGCAAACTGCCCGAATTGGAGTAACCAACCCAAACGATGCCAAAATTCGGGTTGATTTTCTGATTACACGCTACTTGGTACCAGCATGCTGAAGTTTATGCCGCGATACTGGCGATCAGGCTTTGCAATTCACCGGCTTCAAACATTTCTTTCATAATATCCGAACCACCCACAAACTCACCCTTGACGTACAACTGCGGAATGGTCGGCCAATTGGCATAGGACTTGATGCCCTGACGAATTTCAGGCTCTGCCAGCACATTCACAGTAAACAAATCTTTCACACCGGAAGATTTGAGCAATTGTATGGCATTGGCGGAAAAACCACATTGGGGGAACTGTGGCGTGCCTTTCATGTACAACACCACAGAATGCCCGGTAACCTGTTCTTTAATTGTATCTTGCACACTCATTTTTTTCTCCAAAATATAGCTGATCAAATCAGTCGGGTATTGTACGTCAAAGACAATTATGACGTCAAATTTGTACTCATGATACCGGAATGATCAAGCCCAAGTCTATCACTCGTTCTAAAAATCAAGATGTGTCCGGATGCCGAAAACATCAACCGGGCCGCGTTGTGGATTATAAGCTGGGTTAGCAATGTGCTGATAATCAAAGGTCATGGCCACATGGATTTGTATTTGCCACGCATAATATAATTCGGTGATGGTTTCATTGCCATATTGGGGCAATTGTCCGTCACCCACCAGCACACCCAGGCCCCCTGCAGCAAAATACCGCTGAGCTGATTTGGATATGCCATTGACCACCACAGCGGCACCCACCGTATCCCCCTCACGTCCCCAACGCTGTCCATGTAATGACAACCCGGTAGAAAACGACTGGTTAATATCTGTAAATTCATAGGTTTCCTGTGATCCATCATTCACACTGGCACGGGCAAACAGACCCAAATCATCACCCAAACCCTGTTCAAAATTCAATTCAGCGCCAGGACGCCAGTTAGATTGCCGCACCAATGCCGTATTGGGCACCCCACCCGTTTGGGCAGCTAGTTGCAATGCCTGGTTATAACTTCCCATCGGCGCACGATTGACAAATGCCAGAAACTTTAACTTTCCCGGATAATTTCGCCATTGATGACGTTCTTCCAGCTCGGTAACCAGTTCATATTGACTGAAATTCTGGTTTAATTTTTCGCTGTTCGGCACAGTAGATAAATCAAACACCCCTCCTCGCAAAGTCCACCAGGATTGCGTCCACTCGGCACTGGCGCCGTAAGTATAGCCCCATGCATCGGCGGCGTAGTCGAATGCGCCCGCATCAACAAGTGACCAGTTCATAAAATCCGCTCTGGGATCATGGGCGTAACTATTTGTGTCAAACACATCGGTCACAGCAAACTTCCCAACGGTAATGATCACATTGTTGGCTGTGCGCGATTCCGCCAACTGGTTCACCCCGGCATCCACCTGTTGTGTTGCCCCCCCCAAATCGAACACACGACGAACAAACAGGCGCGGCGTGCGATAATATGGATTATTCGCCCCTACTTTATAAGCTTCGCCACTGGGAAAACCGGCCACACCGACCGTACCGCTTAAACCATAACCCTGGTCGTATTCCGGATTGATCCAGATTTCAGTGTCAGGTGACCAACGGTATCCGAGATACAAAGTGGCGTCATTGGTTTGATCGCCATTATTTCCCGCATACAAGCTATTGGTACCCGAATAAGGCGAAGCAAACGCAGGATGCCATTGGTAAGTATTGGTATATTGACCATAAATGGCCCATGGAGCTGAGACAACCGGTGTGCTGCCGTTTTGGTTCGACATAGCCCCGACATTATTCACACTGGAAATACTGTCAGCCCATGACGTGGCACACCCCATATAGCCAACCAAAAAACCCACCACTGTAAGCCTGTTTGATAACTTAAAGCACGAACACTGCCAGGATTTAATTTTTTTGAGTGCTTTTAACCCAAACAAACCTTTAGGCGGCTCTTCGAGCCTGCGTGGGTGCTGGCGGTCACAAGCAACCATTTTTTCCGGTTTGTTCGGCACCCATCCTTCACGATGAACTTCTCTCAATCCAAAAAACCGTCTCGCAACTTGCTTCGCCATCATCTCGCGTCCTAATGGATTATCTGGGTTTAATATAAAAAATACCGGGGATTCTAAAATCGGTTACGCTTTACTTATTTTCCAATTTTATGACTATTTTATGACAGCCTGATGAAATAGCCATTCTGACCCGATTGCTTTACATAATCTGATTTAAATTGGCGCACCCCTAATTACTTAAATGATACTCATTATCATTTAAGTATGCAACAATTTTTATTGTTTTTTTAAAAACGAGGGGATCACCTGCCTGCGTCAACATGACGAACGATGAACTTAATCTTCTGTTTCCTCAGGCTCTACAGGCATAGCACGAGATTTTTGGCTAAAACTGGCTACCAGCACACCCAGTTCGTATAACAACCACAACGGCAGCGCAAGCATGGTTTGTGACAACACGTCTGGCGGTGTAAATATGGCACCCACGATAAACGAACCCACAATCACATAAGGGCGAATTTCGCGCAATTTCGCTACGCTGATTACCCCCACATTCACCAGCAACACCACCAGCACCGGCACCTCAAATGTGACGCCAAAGGCAAGGAACAGGGTCATGACGAAATCAAGGTACTTTGAAATATCGGTCATCATGGCCACGCCGGCAGGTGTCACCCCACTAATAAATCCAAATATAACCGGAAAAACAATGAAATAAGCAAAAGACATCCCGCAAAAAAACAACAACACGCTGGCAAATACCAGTGGCAATGCCAGTCGCTTTTCATGTGCATACAAACCAGGCGCAATAAACGACCAAATTTGATAAAGAATGTACGGCAAGGCCAGCAGAAATGCCGCCATCAACGTGACTTTCATCGGCACCAGAAAAGGCGCAGTCACTTCCGTGGCAATAAGCTGACCGCCCTTGGGCAGAGTACGTAACAAAGGACGCGCCAACAGGCTGTAAATTTGATTGGACCAATGAAATAGTCCAATAAAAATAATCACCACAGCCGAAATTGCGCGCAGCAAACGCGTGCGCAGTTCAATCAAGTGAGAAAAAAATGAGGCTTGCGGATCAAGCATAATCAGGAAACCGGTTCTTTGGGCTCTAAGGCCAATTCAGCTTGTACAGCAGCCTGTGATGATGACGGCTGGAGAGAAGGTTCATCTGTTGCTGTTTCCACCGGTAACCCGGCTGCCACGACTGGCACCACTGACTCTGTGGGCGCAGACGGGGTAACGGTTGGTGAAGTGTCAGAAATTGCCGTTTGGTGTACAACAGTGTTCACCGACTCCTCAACAATGACCAGGGTATCACGCGTGGCCTGAATAGCATCCTGAAAACCTTCATTCGCCGCCTGCGCAGCACGTTTGAACTCTTCTAATTGCAATTCACGCTCAACATCACCACGCACACTTCCTACGTAGCGCTGGAAGCGACCAAACAGCAGCCCGGCTGTACGCGCCACTTTAGGTAAACGTTCCGGGCCAATTACCACCAATGCCACCACAGCAATCAGCACGATTTCGGAAAAGCCAATATCGAACATCGTTCAGACCCCAATGTAGTTCATTTATACACAACCATAGAGAAACCCATACCGGAATAACATGCAAAACACCGGGCTTCTACCCGCACGCCAAAAAACATTCATCAAACAAAACAAATGGCAAATTAGTAAGCTTCGATCCGCTCGAGTAATCAGCTCGAGGTTTTATTCTTTATTTCGGCGTCGATAACGTGAGACGATTGGGTATTGCTGTTCGTCAACTTGTCCTGCTCGTGATCTTTTTCACTGTCGCCCTCGCGTACAGCTTCTTTAAAGCTTTTCACGGCGCCACCCAAATCACTACCGATGTTGCGCAATTTTTTGGTGCCAAATACGGCCAACACGATGACTAAAACGATTAACCAGTGCCAGATACTCAAACTGCCCATCATGATTCTCCTTAATAAGGGGATAAATCTTTCTCCCAACCCAGTAAAAAACTGAATCGCAGGTAAGACTTATCCGCCGATCACATGCATATGTAGATGAAAAATAACCTGCCCACCCGCACGACCGGTGTGAATTTGTGTGCGAAACCCATCATTCAAACCGTGCTCCTTTGCCAACTTTGGCGCCAGCAACAACATACGTCCCAGCAATTCTGCCTGCGCTGCCTCGCAATGCGCCAACGATTCCACATGCGTTTTTGGAACAATCAGCAAGTGTACCGGCGCAACAGGATGAATATCATGAAAAGCCAATATTTCATTATCTTCATATACGTTACGACTGGGTATCTCTCCTGCTGCAATGCGACAAAACAGACATTCACTCAAGCCCTACTCCTTGCGCGACAATTTTTCGGCATGACCGCTGGTACCTTCCCTGCGCGCGAGTTCTTGTAACACCGCTTCAGGCCGTATCCCCTGATCCGCCAATAACACCAGTGTATGAAACCACAAATCCGCAGTTTCATAAACAATTTTCTGTTTGTCACCGTCTTTGGCCGCCATAATGGTTTCAGCCGCTTCTTCAGCAATTTTTTTTAAAATACTGTCCAGGCCTTTATGATACAAGCTGGCCACGTACGACGTCTCCGGACTGGCTTGACGACGTGCTTCAAGACTGTCTGCCAGTCTTTGCAAAATTTCACTCATGATATATCTCTGCCGGGTCCTTCAATACGGGTTCACTGACCACCCATTGCCGATTTTCCAGACGCGAATAAAAACAATCCCGCCGACCTGTATGGCAGGCAATACCCCCTTGCTGCTCGACTTTGATCAACAAGGCATCGCCATCACAATCCAGGCGAATTTCATGAATGGTTTGCATATGTCCAGACTGTTCGCCCTTGTGCCACAATTTTTTGCGTGAGCGCGACCAATAAACTGCTTCGCCGGTTTCCACCGTGCGTAATAATGCCTCGCGATTCATCCAGGCCATCATCAACACCACCGAACTGTGCATGTCTTGAACAATGACGGCCACCAAACCAGTCTCGTTCCAGTTTACTTTATTTAACCACTGCTGATCTAAACTGCTCAATTTAATCTGACCTCAATGCCTTGCTGTTGCATGTACGCTTTGGCCTGCTGCACACTGTATTCACCAAAGTGAAAAATACTGGCCGCCAGCACTGCATCCGCGTGCCCCTCGGTCACACCCTCCACCAAATGCTGCAAATTACCTACACCACCGCTCGCAATCACCGGTATACCCACCGCATCCGAAATAGCACGCGTGAGGGGCAAATTAAAACCACTTTTCGTGCCATCACGGTCTATACTGGTCAACAAAATTTCACCTGCCCCCAATTTCTGCATACGCTGTGCCCAAAGGACTGCATCCAAACCCGTGGCTTGCCGCCCACCATGGGTATACACCTCCCAGCCACCCTGCTCATTCGCTTTGGCATCAATCGCCACCACAATACACTGAGAACCGAAACGCGAAGCGGCCTCCGAAACAAGCCGCGGATTCAGTACCGCCGTGGTGTTAATGCTGACTTTGTCTGCACCGGCATTCAACAACCTGCGCACATCAGCCACTTCCCGCACACCACCACCCACGGTCAAAGGGATAAACACTTCAGCCGCGACGGCTTCAATGACGGACAAAATCAGATCACGCGCTTCAACACTCGCAGTGATATCCAAAAAAGCCAATTCATCCGCGCCTTCACTGTCATAACGGCGAGCAATTTCTACCGGGTCGCCCGCATCGCGCAACCCTACGAAGCTCACGCCTTTGACCACCCGACCATCGCGAACATCCAGACACGGAATGATGCGTTTCGCCAAACCCATTACGCTAACTCATCCGCCAGAGTTTGTGCAGCAGCAAAATCCAGCGTACCCTCATAAATTGCGCGCCCGGTAATGACGCCTTGAATGCCTTCATGCTCTACTGCACACAGCTTGTGTACATCATCCAGATTGGTCACGCCACCACTGGCAATCACAGGAATATTGATTGCTTGCGCCAACTTTACCGTGGCCTCAATGTTCACGCCAGATAACATCCCATCTCGCCCAATGTCGGTGTAAATCACGGCCTCCACCCCATAATCCTCAAATTTTTTAGCCAAATCAATCACATCATGCTGAGTAAGCTTTGACCAGCCATTCACGGCCACTTTACCATCTTTGGCATCCAGACCAACAATAATTTGCCCTGGAAAAGCATTGCAGGCATCGTGCAAAAAACCGGGGATTTTCACTGCCGCAGTGCCAATGATGATGTAATTCACACCGTTGTCCAGATAACGTGAAATGGTCTCCAAATCACGAATGCCACCGCCCAATTGTACAGGCACTTCGCCACCCAGCGCATCGACAATATCGCGCACGGCCTGCTCATTCACCGGTTTCCCGGCAAATGCGCCATTCAAATCCACCAAATGCATACGCCGCATGCCTTGTTCGAGCCAATGTTTGGCCATATCTGCCGGGCTTTCAGAAAATATGGTGGCTTGGTCCATCAAGCCTTGTTTAAGACGAACACAATGTCCATCTTTCAGGTCAATCGCAGGGATAATTAACATGATGAAGAATAAATAAACAAATGAATAATAAAAATATTAAGCAACGGATTGTTGTGAAGAATGACCTTCCCAACGGACAAAATTACCCAACAAAACCAGTCCGGCATGTTGGCTTTTTTCGGGATGAAACTGTACAGCAAACAAATTGTTTTTCGCCACTGCACAGGCAAAAGGAAACGGATATGCACAGCTCGCACTCACCATCTCCGCGTCAGCCGGTTCAACATAATAACTGTGCACAAAATAAAATCGCGCAAAATCATCTATCCCCGCCCAAAGAGGGTGGGCGCGCTGTTGATGTACCTCATTCCAACCCATATGAGGTACTTTTAATCCTTCTGCCTCTTGACCCATATCGCCGAAAAAGCGACGCACGCGACCGGGCAATATCCCCAATCCTGCTACATCGCCCTCTTCGCTGTGTTCAAACAACATTTGCATACCGAGACAAATCCCTAAAAAAGGTTTTGTGGCCGCTGCCTGCTTCACCGCATGCACCAGGCCCCGGTCAGCGAGCTCGCGCATACAGTCACCCATTGCCCCCACACCAGGAAACACCACTCGTTTCGCCGCATGGATCATTTCGGGGTCAGAGGTCACAACCACCTGTGCCAGCGGTGCGACATGTTCCAGGGCCTTGGACACTGAACGTAAATTGCCCATGCCATAATCCACGACTGCGATGTCCACGCCCGACGCCACCTTACAAACTGCCTTTGGTAGAAGGCATGGTGTTCGCAGACAAACGTGGATCAAGTTCGCAGGCCATCCGTAAAGCGCGGCCCAAAGCTTTAAACAGGGTCTCTGCCTGATGATGGCTGTTGCTACCACGCAAATTGTCCACATGCAGCGTCAGGGCCGCATGGTTCACAAACCCCTGAAAAAACTCGCGAACCAGCTCCACATCAAATTCGCCAATTTTATCGCGCGTAAAATTCACGTCAAACACCAGCCCGGGGCGTCCAGACAAATCCACCACCACACGCGAAAGCGCCTCATCCAAAGGCACATAAGCATGACCATAGCGGCGCACACCCGCTTTATTACCTATCGCACGGGCAAAAGCCTGCCCAAGGGTGATCCCGATGTCTTCGACCGTGTGGTGCGCGTCAATGTGTAAATCGCCATGCGCTTCAATACTGATGTCCATCGCGCCATGTCTGGAAATCTGATCCAGCATGTGATCAAGATATGGCACGCCCGTGGCATATTTGCCACGACCTTCTCCATCAAGATTTAATTCGACATTAACTTGTGTTTCCAATGTATTACGAGTGACTTGAGCGATACGCATAGTGATTAACTAACCATCATGTTATAGAGGAAGATGCGATTAACACGGACAATGCCTCAATCAACGTCTGGCACTGCGTCGCGGTACCTATTGTAATCCGAATAAAGGGCATAATTCGCGCCGGTTGCTTAAAATGGCGCACAATGATGTTGCGTTCACGCAACAAGGCTCCCCATTGTTCACCAGAATACAGGGGATGACAGGCAAACACAAAATTGGCTGTTGAAGGTAACACCTCAAATCCCAAATGTTCCAAATCACTGACCAGGATATTGCGTGTCTGCACAATACGTGCGCACAACTCACTCAAATACGCTTGATCCTGCACTGCAGCCAAAGCCCCGACCTGTGCCAAACGTCCCAGTGGATAAGAGTTAAAGCTGTCTTTCACCCGCTGCAAACCATCAATTAAATCTGCGTTTCCCACTGCATAGCCGACGCGCAAACCAGCCAGTGCATAGGATTTTGACAGGGTGCGGATGATCAGTACATTGTCATAATCATTCACCAATGACACAGCGGATTCCGCGCCAAAGTCCACGTAGGCCTCATCCAGAACCACCACACTGTCCCGATTGCGTTGCAACAACAGGTCAATTTTCTCCAAAGGCAATGCCATGCCTGTCGGCGCATTGGGGTTCGGGAAAATAACCCCCCCGTTAGGCCGAAAATAATCTTTAATATTTAAATTGAAATTAGCATCCAGAGGTATGATTTCATAATCAATATGATACAAACCACAATAAACCGGATAAAAACTGTATGTCACATCAGGAAACAGAATAGGGGCATCATGTTTCAGCAAAGCATGAAAAACATGTGCCAGCACCTCATCCGAGCCATTCCCCACAAACACCTGATCGCGGGTTACACCATGCAAGGCTGCGATTTCATCACGCAACGCGTCACTGCCCGGATCAGGATACAAACGCAAGGTATCATTCGACGCGACACGCAAGGTTTCCAAAACACGCGGGCTGGGCGGATAAGGATTTTCATTGGTATTCAGTTTGATCAAACCCGGCAGCTTGGGTTGTTCACCGGGCGTATAAGGTGTCAGTTCACGCGCTACGGCACTCCAGAACCGACTCATTCTCTGCCTCGCAATGCATATTGGAGACACTCACTCATCTTGCGCACTCGCCATGCGGAACTCTGCAGAACGGGCATGGGCTTGCAAACCCTCACCATAAGCCAGGGTAACAGCCAATTGTCCCAATGTCTGAACACCCTGTTTAGACACGCGTATCAGGCTGGTGCGCTTTTGAAAATCATACACACCCAAAGGGCTGGAAAAGCGCGCCGTGCGTGAAGTGGGCAACACATGGTTGGGACCGGCACAATAATCCCCTAACGCCTCACAGGTATTGCGCCCGATAAAAATAGCGCCCGCATGACGAATCTTGCCCACCCAAGCCTCTGCATCAACCAGCGACAACTCCAGATGCTCTGGCGCAATATGGTTAGCTATATCCATGGCTTCGTCCAAATCACGCACAGTGACCAGCAAACCACGATCACGCAAAGCGGTTTCTATCACTGCGCGACGTGGCATTTCGGGTAACAAACGATGTATGCTGGCCAGCACCTGCTCAATGTATGCCGCATCAGGACACAATAAAATTGATTGCGCCAGTTCATCATGCTCGGCTTGCGAAAACAAATCCATGGCGATCCAGTCCGGTGGCGTGTGCCCGTCACAAATCACCAAGATTTCAGATGGGCCAGCCACCATGTCAATACCGACTGTGCCAAACACGCGGCGCTTGGCTGCCGCCACATAAGCATTACCGGGGCCAACAATCTTATCTACTTGCGGAATCGTCCTGGTGCCATAGGCCAAAGCCGCCACTGCCTGGGCACCGCCGATGGTGAACACCCTGTTCACACCCGCCACCGCCGCAGCGGCCAATACCAGTTCATTTTGCACGCCATCGGGCGTAGGCACCACCATAATCAGTTCAGCCACACCCGCCACTTTGGCAGGAATTGCATTCATTAATACCGAGGAGGGATAGGCCGCTTTGCCTCCGGGCACGTACAGACCCACCCTGTCCAGAGCAGTCACTTGTTGTCCAAGCATGGTGCCATCAGGTTCTTCATACTGCCAGGAAGTCATCACCTGATGCTCATGATAGGCACGTATGCGCGCGCTGGCCGTTTCTAACGCCGCACGTTGCTCTGCAGGCAATGCCAATAAAGCTTGGGTAAGTCGCTCTTGCGGCAGCTCCAAACTTGCCACGCTGGTCGCCTGCAAACGATCAAAACGGTGTGTATAATCCAGCACCGCCGCATCGCCTTCCGCGCGCACGCGATGCAAAATCTCTCCCACCACACTCTCTATGGTCGCATCCTGATTAGCTTCCACCGCAAGACGGTGATCAAGATCAGTCCAAAATTTTGGGGATTGGGTATCAAGTACAAGTAAATTCAGCATAGTAATTTGATGGCGGTACGGTTTTCAGGGATTATACCGTCAAAAGTTATTTACGTCAGTACACATGCTGTGATCAACACATTTTCATTTTTCTGGAACGACAGCTGGATGAGTTGATGTATGCGTTCATCGCGGTGCGCAACAGGATGAACATTGAATGGACATTCCATTCAATGGCAGAACAACGCAGCCCTGCGTCACGAGAGGCATGCAATGACGAGTACGTGCCATCCCTGCTTGAATCACTTCAACTCGTCGCGTACTCACCCATTAGGTGAAAGGTGAAACAGTGTAACTATTTCCTGGTTGCATGTCGTTGCCTCAACAACGGCCAACTACTGTTTTCAGGATGATGGTGACAATAACCCATCTTCCATTTTTAGCATTCGCCCCATACGTCCAGCCAGTTCGCTGTCATGGGTCGCCACAAGAAAACTGGTGCCATAAGTCTGATTGAGGCTGCGCATTAAATCATGAATATTTTCTGCCGTTCGACGATCCAGATTCCCTGTTGGCTCGTCTGCCAGCACGCAAGCAGGGTGCGTGACCAAAGCGCGAGCAATCGCTGCGCGTTGGCGCTCCCCCCCGGACAGCTCACCGGGGGTATGCGCCAGACGGTGTGAGAGCCCCACTTCCTTCAGCATGGCAGCCGCGTGTTGCCTGGCTTCATGTCGCGGCATACGCCGTATCATCAATGGCATGGCTACATTGTCCAAAGCACTAAATTCAGGCAGCAAGTGATGGAACTGATAGACGAATCCCAATGAGCGATTGCGCATTTCGCTGCGTGCGCGCTCGTTCAGCGCACGGATCTCTGAGCCCATAATCTGTATCTGTCCACTGCTCGCAGTGTCCAGACCTCCCAGCACATGCAGCAAAGTCGATTTGCCCGAGCCGGACGCCCCCATAATCGCCACCATTTCGCCAACTTGAATCGTCAAATCGACACCCTTTAACACCATAACTTTAAGATGCCCTTGCTGAAAGGTTTTATGCACATTCTGGCATTTGATCACAGGTTTATTCATAGCGTAATGCCTCAGCCGGTTGGGTGCGAGAAGCCTGATAGCTGGGGTAGAGCGTTGCCAGCCAGGACAAAACCAAAGAGACCACACCAATCACCCAGACATCATGCGGCATCAATTTTGAAGGCAGTTCACTGATTTGATAGACATCAGAAGATAAAAACTGAATACCAAAAGTGTGCTCAATAGCAGGCACCACCACACCGATATTCAACGCCAACAACACACCGCCGATTAAACCCATCACTGTACCCGCCACACCGATCACTGCGCCTTGTATCATAAAAATTGCCATAATACTGCCGGGAGAAGCACCTAAAGTACGCAAGATAGCGATGTCCGCCTGTTTATCGGTCACCACCATGACCAGGGTGGAAACAAGGTTAAACGCCGCCACGGCGACAATCAGCGACAAGATGATAAACATTACCTGCTTTTCCATTTGTACGGCACGAAAGAAATTACTGTGCGATTGACTCCAGTCGCGAATATAGTAATCGCCATTTAAACTGAGCGCTAACTGTTTCGCCACCAAAGGCGCCCGGTAAAGATCATCCAGCTTGAGCCGCAAGCCAGACACCGCATCGCCAGTCCGAAACAATTTCTGCGCATCATTCATGGCAATCAAAGCCAGTCCGGAATCGTATTCATACATGCCGACATGAAACAACCCGGCCACATGAAACTGTTTAAGACGCGGCACCATGCCTGCTGGGGTCACCTGCCCTTGTGGTGTGATCAGGGTGACTTTGTCACCCAACTGCACACCCAAAGCATGTGCCAGATCATCTCCCATCACGATGTTCCACTCACCGGGGCTCAATACCGACAAACTGCCAGCCTTCATGTGACGACCGATATCTGCCACGCCATTCTCTAACTGAGGCACAACACCCCGCACTTCAACACCTTGCACCGCCTGATCATAAGCCAGCAAACCCTGTCCCGACACATACGGCGCACTGGCAAGTACTTCAGGATTGCGTGCGACATTCGCTGACAGCGCCTGCCAGTTGCGCAAACTACCATCAAACTGGCTAATTTCAATGTGTGATGCCACGCCCAAAATTCGACTGCGCAATTCATCCTGAAAGCCGTTCATCACCGACAGCACCGCAATCAAGGCGGCCACACCAAGTGCAATACCCAACATGGATGTTAATGAAATAAAAGAGATGAAATGATTACGCCGTTTGGCACGGGTATAACGCAAACCAATAAAAAGTTCAAAAGCATTCACAACACACACCTTAAATTGGCGTCTTTAACCCAGATTTTGCATAAATTCACATGACGATTACGCAGTATATTGATTAACAGGAAGGTTTTGAGAAGAAGCGGCGTAGTGATTCATACGCCCGACTGAACAAAATCTTTCATATCAATCAAGAGGAAAGCGAGGATATCTGTCAATTTATGCAAAATCCGGGTTAACTTCCCGATCGCCATATTGAAAAAATAACCCATAAACTGTTTAAAAAAGCGAGCATAAAACCGATGAAACCCATAAAACGCCAACCATCCACAGTCATGACAATAGAAGAGCCAATCACCAGCGAAGCAGTCAGTATCCCCATCGTAACGCGGTTACTGGCGCGGTCAATCTGCTGCCCGAAACTGTCCAGACGTTTCAAATCCAAATCGATACGCAAGCGTCCGCGTCGTACCTCGCGCATCAACTTTGCGACATCTCGCGGCAAACCCGATACCACTTCAAAAGCTTCTTTAAAGCTTCGCCGACCACGCCTGATTAAAGCCTCCGCCGTATAACGCTGCATCATCACATCGCGCACAAAAGGTGCCATCAAGTCTGACAGCTGGAAATCCGGATTGAGCTGTTGCCCCAACCCCTCCAGCGTAATCAATGCCTTGAATAACAGGGTCAAATCAGCAGGCAGCAACAAAGAATTATCACGAATCAAGCTGGCAATGTCATTCAATAAAGCGGCTACACGCACATCCTTAAGCTGCAAGTGATCATAATTGGCCATTAAATCTGCCACATCATGCGCCAATTTCACCTCATTGACTTCCTCTTCACCTGTCCAGTCCATCAGTATCTGGATAAGATCGGCTTCTTCGTTACGCACCAGAGCATCCAGCAAACTAATTAACTGTTGCCGCCGGTATTCGGTTAAGCGTCCCACCATACCGAAATCAATCAATCCGATACAATTGCCAGGCAAATACATCACATTACCCGGATGCGGATCGGCATGAAAATAACCGTCCACCAGGATCATTTTCAGCACAATATTCGCACCGCGCTCGGCCAAAATAACCGGGTCTAAACCCGCCGCACGGACTTCATCCAATCGCGATCCAAGGATACCTTGCAACTCCTCCTGCACATTCATGCCCGAACTGGTGTAGTCCCAGAATATTTTTGGGATATGTACGGTAGGGTCATCCGCGAAATTTTTTTGGAACCGCGCCATATGATGCGCTTCGGTCAGTAAATCCAGTTCTTGTAACAAGGCGCGGCGAAAATAGCTCACCATACCGACTAACTGAAACCGCCGCGCCTCGGCATATTCATGTTCAAACAACCGCGCCAAATGCTGCAGGATACGCAAATCCGCTTCTACTTTTCGTTCCAGACCCGGACGGCGAATTTTAACCACCACCCGCGTACCATCCAGCAATTGTGCGCGATGAACCTGAGCAATCGAAGCCGCAGCAAAAGGTTCGCGCACAAAAACGGCAAATACTTCATCCAGCGGCTTACCCAACAGAAGCAGCACATCGGCCTCAATGTCTTCAAATGGCACAGCAGGTACATGGGACTGCAACTTTTCCAGCTCGGTAATCCACGCTGGCGCCAGCAAATCCATGCGTGTAGACAATAACTGTCCCAATTTAATAAATGTTGGCCCCAACTCTTCCAGCGCCATTCTGAACCGAACCGCAGGTTCCAGCTGATCGATCTCTGAGGAACGCGTTTTCCAGTGCAGGATTCGTCCCGCGCGTTCGAGCACACTGCCCATCCCCAACACACGCACGAAATCGCCCCAGCCATAGCGTATCATCACACTGGCAATTTCATGCAAACGCGGCAAATCACGTACCACACTGAAAGTTTCCCACAACATCGCAATTTGTACCCAGGACACCCAATTAAGTCCCATTCTACCGGATTCGCGCCCAACGGGAAAATTTGCCGGGCAAATTTGCGAACAGATGCTTTGACGAATTGTAAAAATTCGTTTACATTCGCGTCATGGGGAATTTTTTATGCATCTATCTTGTGGCCGTTCTACTGACCAGTGTACCGGGCTGGGCCGATGACGGATCTGCGACAACCGTTGTGCCAGCAATCACCGCGCAGCTTCCTGCCACATCGCCCGCAACCCCTTCAGAACGTCCTTCCCGAACGGAATTGGCCCTATTTGCCATGGGATTAATTGGTGCAGTGTACAAACCTGGCGGCGACAACCCGGAACTGGGTATGGATTGCAGCGGTTTTGTACATTACGTATTTCATGAAGTTGCCGGACTCAAATTACCGCACAGCGCGCTTGCACTGAGTAAAATTAATGAGGTCATCAGCAAAGCCGATCTCAAACCTGGCGACCTGGTGTTTTTTAAAACTACGCGACGAGTCTTTTCACATGTAGGCATTTATCTCGGTGGCAATGAGTTTGTGCATGCCTCCAGCAGCGAAACAGGTAAAGTAATGATTTCCAGTTTGGATAATGTCTACTGGTCAAAGCATTATGAAGGCGCACGCCGCGTACTCACTGCCAGCAACACATCATTGAATCACTCACCTGCCATATCAGACCCTATCGCAACCTTTGCCAAACAAGATATCCAGTGAATCGACTGTTGTCGCGTCAATTCCCGGCTATAATGTGAGATTGTCTTTCACCCGCATCAATAATGTCTCTTGATCAAGAAATTACCCGTCGCCGCACTTTTGCTATTATTTCTCACCCTGACGCCGGAAAAACAACGCTAACGGAAAAACTGCTGTGGTACGGTGGTGCAATTCAGGTTGCTGGAGAAGTTCGCGCACGCAAAGCCAGCCGCCATGCCACTTCAGACTGGATGGAACTGGAAAAACAACGCGGCATTTCGGTGACTTCATCGGTAATGCAATTTCCCTATCGGGAGCATGTCATCAATTTGCTTGACACCCCGGGACATGAGGATTTTTCTGAGGATACCTACCGCACACTGACCGCTGTAGATTCCGCCGTGATGGTGATTGATTCTGTCAATGGTGTGGAAGCGCAAACCATCAAATTGCTCAACGTATGCCGTATGCGCGACACCCCCATTATCACCTTTATCAACAAACTCGACCGTGAAGGCCAGTCGCCGGTTGATTTACTCGATGAAATCGAATCTGTGCTCGGCATGCAGTGCGCGCCCATGACATGGCCGATTGGTATGGGTAAACGATTTCGTGGTATTTATCACCTTTATGATGACCAAGTACTGGTATTCGATCCTCAGGCAGAAAAAGGCACCAGTGCGATTGTAAAGGGGCTGGATAACCCGCAGCTGAATGATTTGCTGGGTGACCAGGCCAATGAATTACGTAGCGAAATTGAATTGATTCGTGGCGCATCGCACACGTTCTCAGCGAAATCCTATCAAACGGGCAAGCAAACGCCAGTACTATTTGGTTCCGCAGTCAATAATTTTGGTGTGCAAATGATGCTGGATGCCCTGGTAGATTTAGCTCCGGCGCCATTACCCAGGCAAACAGAAACCCGTACGGTCATGCCTAATGAAGAAAAATTTTCAGGTTTTGTATTTAAAATTCAGGCCAACATGGACCCCAAGCACCGTGACCGCATTGCTTTTTTGAGGGTGTGTTCGGGCCGGTTTGACCGTGGTATGAAAATACGTCAAGTGTCCAATTCAAAATTCATGACGGTCAACAATGCCATTACATTTATGGCACAAGATCGCTCCACCACCGACGAAGCATATGCTGGCGATATCATTGGCATACCCAACCATGGCACCATCCGGCTGGGCGACACATTTACTGAAGGCGAATCATTAAAATTTACCGGCATCCCATCCTTTGCCCCTGAATTTTTTCGCAAGGCGCGGATAAAAAATCCATTGAAAATAAAACAGTTGCAAAAAGGTCTTCAACAATTAGCTGAGGAAGGTGCTACCCAACTTTTCCGTCCCGTCATGTCAAATGACCTGATTTTGGGCGCGGTGGGTACCTTACAATTTGAGGTTGTCGCACACCGGCTGGAACACGAATACGGGGTAGATGTCCAATTTGAAGCATGCGAATTCGTCACTGCACGCTGGTTACGCGGCAGCGATGCGGCACTCAAGTTGATTGCCGACAAACAAGGTTTCAACGTGGCGATAGATGGCAGTGGAATGCAAGTCTATTTAGCGCCTAACCGTGTCAACCTGGACATGACACGCGAGCGCTTTCCAGACCTGGAATTTCTTGAAACCAGAGAGATTTACTGAGGGCTCGTTCATGTTGCGATGGAAACGCGCCCATGCTTTTGCCTTGTTTGAGGATAACTTCCCCGAACTGCGTGCAGCACTGCCTCATTCGCCGCGCTATGTAGAATTTCGCATGCGCCAGAGTTTGGTGTGGGCTGTCCTCATTTCTTTACTGGTACACCTTTTTTTGCTGCTGTGGCTGCACAACCCCATTCAACCACTTGCTCCCCAGGCAAACGAAGGCAGCCAGGCTCCGCTGGATGTACGGCTCAATCCCTCTGTGCCTCTCATCACGCCAGAACCCAAAACAACTACGCCACCACAACCTGTCAATCAGCCGAAAACTCCGCCTCCGCCAAGGAATGTCCATCGACAGTCTGTGCCGGTCTTGTCTGTGCCCACGCGCCAGCCTGCTGTGCACCAGACCTCCCGGCCTGCACCACCCGCAGTGAACAATGCCACAGACATGAGCAGCTACATCAATATGAAGCGCGCACTCAATCACACGCCGCAGGAAACCAGCGCCCCTTCTGCTGGCACGGAAGATGCCCGCTCAGCCAATATTGCCCGTAACTTGCAAGACAATGGCGGAGGCGGAATCTTTAGAATTACAAGTCTGGATGATAATTCGGCGACATTTATTTTTCGTGGCTGGGACAATGCCACATGGAGCAATCCAACTCGCCAGTCATTTGAAGTCAAAGCCGATGACCACACCGATATTGAGCATGCCATCGTACGTAAAATGATCGCCATTATTCGCCTGAAACACAAAACCACAATTGATTGGGAGTCTCACCGCTTACACCAGGTTGTCACGATTTCTGTCAGACCCGAAGACAATGCCGAACTGGAAAACTTCCTGTTGCAAGAGTTTTTTTATGACAATCCGGGTAGATGACAGGTTTTCGGCATGAAGAAAATTCAGGGCATATCCACTGTTCCGTCCTGCGTCAACCACACGCAGGCACCCTTGCTGTCCTTTTGTATCGCAGTCAATGCGGTGTTGTGCATGTTCAACTCATGTTCGCTGGCATAAAGCACCTTAATATCGCCAAAAACAGGCGGGGCAGGCTTGTCTGCAGCCTGTTGTTGAGGTAAATCCATGCCCGTCATTAAACTGTCTTGTCCGCGAGTCATCGCCAGATAAACTGACGCCAACAATTCCGCATCCAGCAAAGCACCATGCAAGGTACGCTGGGTGTTATCAATTTCATAGCGACGACATAACGCATCAAGGTTGTTTTTTTGTCCCGGATGCAAATCCCTGGCCATTTTGAGCGTGTCCAACACCACATTGCGCCCAGTAAGTGGTGCCTGATTGAGCAATGACAATTCAGCATTAAGAAACCCCATATCAAACGGGGCATTGTGAATCACCAGCTCGGCGTCACCCAGATAATCCAGAAACGCCTGTGCCACATCACCAAACCGTGGCTTGTCTTGAAGAAAAGCGCGACTCAGGCCATGTACGGCTTCCGCACCCGCATCAATATCGCGGTCTGGATTCAAATAGCGGTGAAAATGCCGCCCCGTCAACCGCCGATTGAGCATTTCCACCCCGGCAATTTCGATAATACGGTGCCCTAATCGTGGCTCCAGGCCAGTGGTTTCGGTGTCGAGGAATATTTGACGGGACATTATCGGGGCTTTATGGAGAAAGATTGGGAAAATGAACGATAAAAAAACTCAAGATTTAACGCACGCCATTTACTTTACCTGAAAGCATCATTGAGCAACGCTGCCAGGCGCACACTCGCCATGTCAAGTTGCTCGCGTATTACGGGCCAGGCGTAGGACTGATAACGATCTTCCCATCCCGAAGTTTGCACATCGACAGGCAAATGACGATAGGCCGCCCACGCTAATTCATGTGTGCCATTTACCCACGACACGGTTTCATAAGACACATTCGCCAAACTGGCGGAAGATGTCCATTTCACGCGCTGTTGCACTGTAATGGCCTGATCTTCTTTCATCGCCATGTCGTACACTGTCTTACGGTTAATACTGTAATTCGGGCCGAGCTGCCACGAAAATTGATGCTCGATTACCCCCAGATCCCATACCGCATGCAAATTGGTGTTTTTACCGTAATAGATCAAATGCAACGAATTACCACCATGATCATGGTCATCCTCAGTATGCAAAGGCTGGTGAACATCCCCCACCAGATGCACTACCCATTTCAGCGCTTCCAGACGCTGGCGAGGTGCCAAAGATACGTTGGCCATTCTATACGCATATTCCGGTAATTTTACCACCACACAACTGGAACCGCTGGTGGCAAATGATTCATCCACATGACAATCGCGAGCCTGATGATACGTGGCGGCGTAGAGCGGAATATCCACGAAATGCCAGGGACCAGTCTCCGGCTCACTCACACGAATCGCATCTGACCAAGAGGCAATCTGGTCAAGATGTTGGTCGCCCTCCAATGCCAGCAATGCGGCAATTTTTGCATGAGCTGTCGGTGTCAAATGGGCCTCAGCCATGTCAGCGATGAACGCGTGACCTTCCGGGCCCCAAGCATGCGCCGAGTCGGCAACACCCATAGAAAAGACCATCAGCAATAATAACCTGCCCCAATAATACATCACACTGCAATCACCACAGTCTCCCAGGAATATCCTGACAAACGAAAATTAAGGGGTTCATACAAGATAACGCAGTACCCAATACCTTGTAAATTACAAATAATCGACCGGTTGCAATAGGCACTCACCCATTGAACCCAGCATATCCCCCCAGCTGTGTCTTCACACGTGTAAACAAGGCATCCTGCACCGGTTGTGGCACATTTGCCAAGGCGCGCGTCCAAATAGGAAACAGGCTTAACTCTTCACGTTGCTCATGTTTGGACAAATAACCAGCGAGTATTGCCAGCAAGGGTGAAACGGAAGCCGTCGTGGCATCATGCTCCTCAAACCCAAGCACGATCATCGCAGATTGACTCAAAATTTCTTGATGCTCAGATATCATGGCGGCACTGGGATCAACGCCCATCCCATCCGGTGGTGTACGGATTGCTTGTGCAAGCATACCATGTTCCACCTCTAAATGCCGCTCCAGGGAAGCAACGAACTCACGCATAACCTGAGCTGCTTCTGCCAGGGCGCCACGATCAGTTAAATGGATCACGCGGGAAAACAAACCGTCAATACGTTTGTGATCGCGCTTTAACGCATCCAGTACATCATGGGGAGGCACATCTTCTACTCGCTGAACAATCGCTTGCCAAATGCCTGCATCATCGCGCGTCAAAGTCCAGGATAAATTGTTGCGCAAACGTAAATTAAGGCTGTTCAACACCATCGTGGGTTCATCCGTAAACCACAGGCGCGCACGGGTGCCTCGCGGCAAATCCTGCAGCACGACAAACGCTGCTGTCTGTAACTGGCTGGCTGGCGTGAAACTGAAATCACAAAACTGCTCTTCCATGTCATACCTTTATTTAACGAGCATTAAAAACCAAACATGTGATCCATACAAAATGCGTGATCCCCATTCACCAAACCATGATAACCAAACAAGCGGCAGGTCACGTCACGAATAATAATGTAGGCACCCTTACCCGCGCGCTGACGGGCGGACGCATCAAACACTTCACTGTAACGCCAATGAATTGAGCCGCTGAGTGGTACGTGAAGCGATGCCTCCGCAATCTCATCCCCTAACCCATCGAACAGGCTGAGATGAGTATCCGAGTGAGCGTGCCAAGTCGTCGAGGCAGGATAAATTAAATGACAAAATGTGTCTAACGGCGCATCGCCCAACCGCAAAAACAAACGTGTACTGAGCCCCGGTGGCGCTGAGGCATAAGACTGTGGTTCATCCCGGTAAGTCAACACCGTGTTGTAAATGTGTGCGCCAAAACTGGTTTCGGCAATATGTCCACTGGCGCGTTGCGTGTAACGAAACAGACCATGCAACCAACCATCTGCACTCCCGCCATGCGAAAAATCATAAATCAATTCGATGTGTCCGCTGCCACTGGGCAAACTGGCTGCCTGCCCGGCCAGCACGGCATCTATTTCTACCGCCACACTGGTATTGCGCGGCAAACAACCAAAGCTGTAACGCCCCACCTCGATACCACTGGCATCATAAAACAGCGCTGCAACAGGTAAATCATGTTGTGCTGTGGACATGGGATTGGGCTGCATCACACTGTGCCATTGGGCAATGGGCAAGATTGGAGCCGGTAAAATATATGATTTACCCAAGTACTGTGCCAACGCTGGAAGATAAGGATCGGCCTTCAAATCGTTACGTTCTACATTCACATGAGCAATCCGACTGCGCCCACCCCGCACATGCACTTCATAGCGGGGACGAACAAAATACCGGCCCGCTTGCACTTCAAACTGCTGCGGCCAGCGCGCGCCAGGAAAAAAATCGGCCACATTCAGTGGGTAACAGGAAAATGGCCCGATCTCTACTGGCACCAAACGAAGGTCATCCGACCCCATTAAATTGATGCCCACGCTGTGGGCAGGAATCGCAACCGGATGGCTGTTCTGTATCCACATAATGACGGTTTCATTTTCATGAGGCGCTGGCAACCCCGCATACAAATCGGAGGGCCAGGCATTGGCATCATGGGTGCAAGACAGCACGCTGTCATCATCGCCATACACATCCAATGCATATTTCACCACATCGTGCCGGACCACACCCAGTACGTGAACAAATAATGAAGCAATGAAATCATCCAAATCAAAGCGTTGACGAATCTCTTTGCTGTCCAGAATCAGGCTTGCGCCTGCTGCAGGAATCGTCTCTTCCCACTGCGCGAGCACAGTGCCCGCCTGATCAAACAAGCAGCACCATACCCGGGGAACGGTTTTGGCACCCAAACCAGACCAATAATCGCAGGTCGTGATGCGTGTGTGGCTGCCCCTTGTGTCACGCAAAAAACCAAAATTGGTAGCGAAATTCAGGGGATCCAGATACCGTCCCGGATTGGTCAGCATAGCGTCTGGCAAACGCAGCGCGTCCAGACTGAACAGCCCGGTTCCCGCCGGCAGAAGGTGACGAATATGATCCATCAACCGTTCGGCATCGAATGCGACGACCAGCACTGCCCTGGCCGTCGTATGGGGTAAAGTTGTCACGGGCTCAACGGCTTTCCCCAGCACTGTCTTCCCAAAATCCTCAACCGCCTGCACATAAACACCGCACACATTCAAATTGTTCAGCGGATAAAATTCGTTGAGACCTTCGGCCAAACCCTGCGGATCATAAATTGCAACTTTCCCTGAAGCATGCAGCTTTGCATACAAATCTGTGGCACGCGGCACGGTTAAGGGATGTCCAAGCGCCTTAAAAAAACCGCTCTTGCCCTTCGCATTGCTAAAGGTTTCTACTTTGAGAGCCATCGTCACCATCCTAATACATGCTTGATTTGTTGTGCTGCCCGGCTCGTTTCATCGAGCGGTGTGTATTGCCAGGATGACAAAGCTCCGGTAAACGACCTGGTATAACCCTGTTGTTGCAGACTGCGATGGAAACGTTCAAATTTGGTGTTTTGTCCGGTTAACCCCTCAACAAACACCGGTTTGCCAGTGTAACAAGCTTCAGAGACCATATTCACCGAGTCCGCTGTCACCACCACATAGTCTGCCAACCCCAAATAGGAAAAGTAGGGGTTTTCCCCCGTGCCATCCCAAATTTCTACCGGATAATCGCTCAAATTTTCGCGCAACACCTGCACTGCTGCTGGATCAGTGCGCCGCGAAGGCGTCATCAAAAGACTGCCCCCACTGTCTCGCAGTGCATGGCCCAGTTTCCTGGCCAGCCGTCCGGCGAAAGCCTGGTCCAGAATGTATTGAGAGTTGTTGCCGCCCATCAACAAGGTAATATAGGGACGCGGCAAATGTGCATAGCGGTTGGATAAACGCTGCACGGCATCATTTAAATGCGCGTGGGTCATACGGTTAACCGCGCCCAGGGTCTCTATCACGTGCCGCCCTTTGCAATGGTCGTGCTCGGGCGCAACAACCACATCAAAGTGAGAGAGATTTACCCGTGGGTGCTGAATGCGAATGTTGACGGTGTGCCCACCACTGGCACGGCGAATAGCAATCGATGCGGCCACGTTGAGCCGTCCCGTTCCAATGACCACATCCGGCCACGGCGCAACCAAAGCGTCGCTACCCAAGCCCAATTGAGTCAAAGGCGAATACCACAGATTGGGGGGTAAGTATTTCCATGGTGCAACTGGCACCAGATGCTTCACGGTGTAATCCAGTTCCAGTGCTTCGGCCAAACCTGTTGATTGATTGTCCATCCCTACCAAACCATTGGACAACACCCAAGCGGTACGTTGCGCGTTACCCGCCACGCTCAATGAGTCCGCAAACCAAGTTTGTGCAAAATACGCTTAAAAAAAGCTGACACCCCATGTCGTTGCTGTTCCCGCTGTTTGACTTGTTCGCTGATCACCCAGTTGAGTTGCAACGCCCGGCGCTCCCCGACAAAAGGTTTATGTCCATGCCAGGAAAGATCGCTACGCCGAAAGGCCAACAAGGTTCCAAAAGCGGGGGATACCTCATCAGCATAGTGCTCTAAATCATCACCTGAACGCAAAATACGTAATCGCCCCCCCATGTTTTGCCAGCCCGTATTGAAATAAATCAACATGGTGATAAGTTTAGTTGTGCTGTCTGTGTGAATACGTCCATCCGTTTCATCGGTACGTCCACGCACCGTCACCATAGTGGGACGCCCGTTAAGATCCATTCCGAACTTGCGTTCTACCGCCTGTCGAAATTCCGGCCCTTCCAACTGCCGGATCAATTCAAGAAAAGCCGGACCACATTGCAGTGTGCTAACAGGGAAACTCCCGGCCTCATTGATCACGGGAAAATCCGACAACACTGATGACTGCGCCGCCTCCCGGATAAAATCGGGCAATACAAAATAATCATACGGATCATGATGGAACTCAGCCGTTTCGAAACGAGCCAAATCCAGCATGGAAATTTTATCAGCAGAGGTGTGAATCCGTTCGGCATCCATTTGAAACGACCAAATCCTAAATTTTATTTTTTCAGTCTAGCGTATTTTCATAGAGAAATAAAGCGCCCTGTTCACAATGTAAGCAACCGGCGAAAGTATCATTCAAAAACCACTGAAAAACATATTGCCACCAACCGGGAATCGATGCAGAATGTGACTCGCAACGGCATATTGCGTCACCCACGCCATCATTTCACCGCCGCTTCAACCTTTACACTGAATCCTTCAGTGCCAGACTCAGCGCCCTTGCCAACCCAAAAGCCGATATCTCAATATCCGCAAGGCAAATGGAAATTCTGTCGGTTTTTTAATTTTTAAGACTTGAAATCTGCGCGCTTACCCCCATTTTCGGAACAACCATAACACAGGAGTCGGTAATGTCTACACCTCATGATCAATCCAACCCCCTCAACCCTGAGGCCTCACCAGCCGATGACAATGCCTCCTCTGCAGAAACCATCCCCAGTTTGGAGGAGTCTTTACGCCAGGCCGAGTTGCTGGCACAAGAGCATCATGACGCATGGTTACGTGCTCGCGCAGAAAGCGACAACATCCGCAAACGTGCGCAACAGGATATTGCCAACGCACACAAGTACGCCATTGAAAATTTTGCCACCGAACTGCTGGCCGTCAAAGACAGTCTGGAAGCTGCCCTGAATGACAGCAGCTCTGATCGCAACACCCTGCAAGAGGGTGTCGCCCTGACATTAAAACAACTTTCAATCGCCTTTGAAAAAGCCAAGCTACTCGAAATCAATCCTGTTGGCGACAAATTCGATCCGCACAAGCACCAGGCCATCAGCATGCTGGTCAGCGAAGCCGAGCCCAACACGGTCATTACCGTGTTGCAAAAAGGCTATTCATTGCAAGAACGTGTTATTCGTCCTGCCCTGGTTACCGTTGCCAAAGCAGGATAAATTGAAATACAAATATTATTTTGATATGCCAAACTTGAATTTGGCGACACTGTCATCATATAGCTCATAACTTAACAACGCATACTTGAAGGAATTAACATGGGAAAAATTATTGGTATTGATTTGGGCACCACTAACTCTTGCGTTTCCATTATGGAAAATGGCGTGGCCAAAGTCATTGAAAATGCAGAGGGTGCCCGCACCACGCCTTCTATCATTGCTTACACCGAAGATGGCGAAATTTTGGTAGGCGCAGCCGCCAAGCGTCAAGCGGTGACCAATCCAAAAAACACTCTTTTTGCGGTGAAGCGTTTGATTGGACGCCGTTTTGAAGAGAAAGAAGTACAAAAAGACATCAATTTAATGCCTTATGCCATTGTCAAAGCGGACAACGGCGACGCTTGGGTAGAGGTGCGCGGCAAAAAAATGTCCGCGCCAGAAGTGTCAGCGCAAGTATTGATTAAAATGAAAAAAACAGCCGAGGATTACTTGGGCGAACCCGTCACCGAAGCCGTGATCACAGTACCGGCCTATTTCAATGACAGTCAGCGTCAGGCGACCAAGGATGCTGGTCGTATCGCTGGCCTGGAAGTCAAGCGCATCATCAACGAGCCCACAGCCGCTGCCCTGGCATTCGGCATGGACAAAAAAGAAGGTGACCGCAAGATTGCCGTATATGACCTGGGTGGCGGTACATTTGATATTTCCATCATCGACATCGCCGAAATCGAAGGCGAACACCAATTTGAAGTGTTATCCACCAATGGTGACACTTTTCTGGGTGGTGAAGACTTCGACCAGCGTGTGATTGACTATTTGGCCGACGAGTTCAAGAAAGAACAAGGCATTGACCTGCGTAATGACATGCTGGCCTTGCAACGACTGAAAGAAGCCGCAGAAAAAGCCAAAATCGAGTTGTCTTCGGCGCAACAAACCGAAGTGAATTTGCCTTACATTACCGCAGACGCCTCTGGCCCAAAACATTTGGCCGTTAAAATCACCCGTGCCAAATTTGAAAGCTTGGTTGAAGAATTGATTGAACGTACCATTGCACCATGCAAACTGGCCATGAAAGATGCTGGCGTTAGCATTAGTGATATCGGCGACGTGATTCTGGTCGGTGGCATGACTCGCATGCCTAAAGTACAAGAGAAAGTAAAAGAATTTTTTGGTAAAGAACCACGTCGCGATGTGAATCCTGATGAAGCGGTAGCCGTAGGTGCTGCCATTCAGGGCGGCGTGTTGCAAGGCGAAGTCAAAGACGTGTTGTTGCTGGACGTGACGCCCCTGTCATTGGGTATCGAAACCATGGGTGGCGTGATGACCAAGCTCATCCAGAAAAACACCACAATACCGACCAAGGCCAGCCAGGTGTTTTCAACCGCTGAAGACAACCAGAATGCAGTGACCATTCAAGTATTACAGGGTGAACGTGAAATGGCTGCCGGCAACAAGAGTTTGGGGCAGTTCAATTTGTCAGACATTCCACCCTCACCGCGTGGCATGCCGCAAATCGAAGTTACCTTCGACATCGATGCTAATGGTATTTTGCACGTGTCCGCGCGTGACAAAGCTACGGGCAAGGAAAACAAAATTCGCATCCAGGCCAGTTCCGGTTTGTCGGAAACCGAGATTCAGAACATGGTCAAGGACGCTGAACTTCACGCCGAAGAAGACCGTATTGCGCATGAACTGGTCGATATCAGAAACCAGTGCGATAACTTGATTCACAGCACCAAAAAATCATTGACGGAATATGGTGACAAGGTGCCGGGTGAAGACAAAGCGCGCATTGAGGCCGCGATTCAGGAGGCCGAAACAGCCTTAAAAGGTAACGACAAAGCCACCATTGAATCGAAAGCGCAAGCGCTGAGCGAAGCTGCCATGAAGATGGGTGAGCACATGCAAGCTGCCAGTGCTTCCGAACAGGCCGCGGGGGGGGCCGGACAAAGCTCCGCCAAGGATGACGATGTAGTGGATGCTGAGTTTGAAGAAGTAAAAGACAATAAATAATCAATTCATTGTAAACGCATTGGGCAGCTATTATTTGGCTGCCCTGAGGGTTCGTGAATGGATAAATGGACTTGTACTGGCGTTGCTTTGGGACACGATCCAAAGTGCGAAGTATACAGTTACATGATTATTCATTAACGGACCCTGAATTTTTAGGCAGGAACCTGAACATACCATGTCCAAACGTGATTATTATGAAATTTTGGGCGTTAATCGTGACGCCAGTGAAGATGAGTTAAAAAAAGCTTACCGCCGCCTGGCAATGAAACACCATCCTGACCGCAACCCCGACAACCCCAAGGCGGAGGAATTATTTAAGGATGCCAAACAAGCCTATGAGACCTTGACTGACAGCCAGAAACGCGCTGCCTATGATCAATATGGTCATGCGGGGGTTGAACAGGGTGCAGGAGGCTTCGGTGGCGGTGGCGCAGGAAATCCATTCGCAGATTTCGGCAGCATGTTTGGTGATATTTTTGGTGCAGCTGCGGGTGGGCGTGGGCATTCAGCCCATCAACGCGGCAACGATTTACAGTACAATCTGGAAATCACGCTGGAAGAAGCCGCCCGGGGCACAGACACCCAGATCCGTATCCCGGCCCAGGAAGAATGTGGCACCTGTCATGGTACAGGCGCACGCCCCGGCACAGACCCCATCACCTGTACCACCTGCGCCGGTCATGGTCAGGTGCGTATGCAGCAAGGCTTTTTTTCGATGCAACAAACCTGTCCGAAGTGCCACGGCACAGGGAAAATCATCCCCACGCCCTGCACCACTTGTCACGGGACTGGTCGCATTAAGCGCCAAAAAACCCTGTCTGTGCGCATCCCCGCTGGCGTAGATACCGGAGACCGCATCCGCTTGTCAGGGGAAGGGGAGCCCGGACTTAATCACGGACCCAATGGCGATTTATATGTGGTCGTACACCTGAAACCGCACGCGATGTTTCAACGCGATCACAATGATTTGCACTGTGAAATGCCGATCAGTTTCGCTACGGCGGCCTTGGGCGGAGAAATCGCAATTCCCACTCTGGATGGACATGCCAACATCAAAATTCCGGCAGAAACCCAAACAGGTAAAGTGTTCCGATTGCGCGGCAAAGGGATACGTGGCATTCGTGCATCAGCCCCTGGTGATTTAATGTGCCACCTTGTGCTGGAGACACCGGTGCACTTGACTGAGCGGCAAAAAGAATTATTGCGGGAATTGGAAAGCAGCACCCAATCGGATCATGCCCTCCACAGCCCAAAAGCCAAATCGTTCATGGAAAAAGTCAAAGCATTTTTTAACTAAGGCGCCGGGAAAAAATAAACAGACAATCAGTATACTGGCGGGATGCGATGCAAGACACCGCGTTCGCCCGCCAGCACAGTCAGAATACTCAACTTATGTTTCCCGGCGCCTAAATCATCCAACTCGCGCATCAACTCACGCACTCTGCGTATTGGGTTGATCCCGCTTTTGGCGCGTCTCATTTTTTTGTCCAGCGCAGCACTACCCCTTGCGCTGTAATATCGATGTTTTCCGGCTCGATGTGCGTACCCAAAAGTTGCAATTGGTTTGGCGTAAAGGTATACACAACGACACCATCCAGCCGATCATGAATAGTGACGGCTGTCATTTGCTCGACTAACTGCGCCAAATTTTTGGATACGCCGTCGATGCGTTGACTTTCGAGCTTGGGATTTTTCAGAACAATCGTCTTATCTGCCGGATTATATGCCAACCCGCTCGACACGAGTGTGCGCCCCCGTAATCGTTGCTGGTCACCAAGAATAACCGCATCAGCATCAAATTGTAAAACAATCCGTTTTTGATCGGGTTGCAGGCTGACTTGCGGATGGGTCAACGTCAAATGTACAATTTGAAAATAATTTTTTTCGACAGGAAATTTTTTGGCCAGCTGTGCTTGCATCTCTCCCGCAGTAAAGGTATAACTTGACGGCAGCAGAATCGCAGAGCACGCTGCCAGCAATATCATTCCCACAACTATTCTGAACCAACGCATCCAAAAAATCATTTTCATATTCCTGTGACGGGATTAACCCACATCGCCGGACGAAGCCGCCACACGAAACAATCGAAAGAAATTTTCAGTGCTGGCTTGCCCCACTTCAGCAACTGTCAAACCACGTAAATTCGCGATTTCTTGCGCAACATGAGTGACCCAAGCCGGTTGGTTCATCTGGCCACGATGTGGTACCGGTGCCAAATAAGGCGAATCTGTTTCAATCAACAACCTGTCCAGCGGCACATTTCGCGCTACCTCTTTGATTGCCGCTGCACTTTTAAAGGTAACAATACCGGAAAAAGAAATATAAAAATTCAATGCCAGAGCGGCATCGGCCACGGACTGGTGCTCAGTAAAACAGTGCATGACACCACCTACCCGTTCGGCACCCTCTTCCCTTAAAATACGCAACGTGTCCTCAGCAGCAGCACGGGTGTGTACAATTAATGGTTTGTTTAATTGAATGGCTGCACGAATATGGGTTCGAAATCGTTCACGTTGCCATGCCAGATTACCCTGCAACCGGTAATAATCCAACCCCGTCTCACCGATCGCCACCACACGCGGATGTTGCCCCATACTTAATAAATCCGCCTCATGGACTTCGGGTACCAACTCATAATCAGGATGCACGCCAACGGAGGCAAAAAGATGCGGATGGCGCTCGGCCAGAGACAATACGCGAGGGAAATCCTGTAAATTTACGCTGATGCACAAGGCGTGCGTGACCTGAGCAGCGTGCATGGCAGCCAGAATTTCCGCCTCCCGCGCAGCCAAGTCCGGGAAATCCAAATGGCAATGTGAATCAATAAACATGGGAATCAGACTGTCTGACTGACTTGCGCGGTTTTGGAAGTTCCACGTAACAATTCCTCAATTTTAATCCGTGCGGCGATACCGTTATCATTGTCGTCAAATTGCACACCTATTCCAGGCGTCTTGCCCCCGTGACAACCGACAGACGTAATCCAGACCACTTTCCCTGACACGGGCATCTTGTTCGGATCATCAAGTAAACTCAAAATCATGAATACCTCATCACCCAGATAATAAGGCTTGGTGGTAGGTAAAAACAAGCCTCCACCGGTGATGAAATGCATATAACCTGAAGCCAATGTCGATTTATCCTTAATTGTCAGTGACAACACGCCTGCACGAACTTTATTTTGAACCGTAGACATCATTCAATTTACCCATATTAAAACAGATGGTGATAATCAATTAAAATATCTTCCAACACCAACTGCAAGTTCAAAGGATGCCCAACTGCCCGACGCGCGCCCAACAGTTTCTGCTGAAATTGCATCAACCTGTGCGTGCTGGTTCTAAGACTCAAACCCTTAAGTACTTCCGCATAATCGGTATGATAACTGATTCCACCCGTTAACTGCACATTGAGCAGATCATGCACCCATTGCTGCAAGTAAACAAGCCAACGTAAATAAGCCGCGTTGTCCCATCGCGCATAACGCGCAGCCATCGCCACAGCCGCATCACCCGGTTGACTCAAATCGGCAAGTAATTCGCGACGGTTCTCCAGCAAACGGCTGTCAGCCATTTCCAAAGCCAATAAAGGTGCGCCACCCGCCAAATTCAAACACAAGTCGGCATCAACCACGCCTTGCGCTTGTAACCATTGCCTGGCCACTGCGGTATCCGGCAAAGGGAGGCGCAACGCCTGACAACGACTACGTATTGTCGCGGGTAATTTTGCAGGCTGGTGACTAAGTAACACCAATAATGCACCGGGCGGTGGCTCTTCCAATGTTTTAAGCAATGCATTCGCGGCGGGCAAATTCATGCCTTCAGCCGGATTAATCATCACAATACGCAAGCCTGCCCGATGCGCGCCAATATGCAAAAAATCACATGCATCACGAACTTGCGCAATACTGATACCCGTTTGGCTACGGCTGTCGCTGACATTTTCATCACTTTCGTTTGTCGTCTGCTCTGATTCAACTGCCAGAAAATCGGGATGATTCCCAGCCCCCATCCAATGACAGGCTGCGCACACACCACAAGCCATACCCCCCTTGCGTTCGCACAATAACGTCTGTATAAATGCCTTGGCCAGCGCACGCTTGCCCAAACCTTTCGGCCCGTACAACAACAATGCATGCGGTAAATGGGACCGCAATCCATGCAAGGTTTCAGCCAAATCAGCTTGCCAGGGATAAGCGTGCATATCGACTGGGTGCTCGTTCATTCACAAGCCTTAGCCGGCAACAAAGGGCGTAATAATTCACTTAATTCACAGCGAATGGCGTCAATACTGCGATCGGTACGTACCACACGAATACGCTGCGGTTCAGCGGCAGCACGTTGCAAATACACAGTGCGCACCCGCTCAAAAAAATCACCCTGCTCACGCTCAAAACGGTCTGGCCGATGATGCGCCGTCAACCGCTGTTGTGCGACATCAACTTCTACATCGAACAGAAAAGTCAAATCAGGCTGTAAGCCCTGCTGCACCCACTGCTCCAAAACAGCAAGACGGTGGGGTTGTATTCCACGCCCACCACATTGGTATGCATAACTTGCATCGGTAAATCGATCCGTCAGCACCCACTCACCACGTTGCAGCGCAGGACGAATGACTTGCGCCAGATGTTCTGCACGTGCGGCAAACATCAATAACAATTCGGTGTCAGCACTCATGGCGTCATTCAACAATAACTGACGCAATGTTTCGCCCAGCGGAGTACCGCCAGGTTCGCGGGTCGTGATGACAGTTTGCTGGTGCGCGCGTAAAACCGCTGCCAACCATTGCACATGGGTGGATTTTCCCGCACCATCTATTCCTTCGAAACTGATAAAGGGCATTTAAATTCTCATCAATGAATCAATGAACAGGTTCATTTTGGTGACGCCACGAGCCGTTTTTGATAACGGGCCACGGCGCGATTGTGGTCAACAAGCCGTTGGGTAAAACAGTGGGTACCATTCCCTTTGGCCACAAAGTACAAATCCCTGGTGTTCGCTGGATGCAAAGCAGCCTCAATAGCCGCCATGCCAGGCATGGCGATTGGCGTCGGCGGCAACCCCGCGCGCGTGTAGGTATTGTAAGGCGTATCCGCCTGCAAATCACGTTTACGCAAATTTCCATCAAATGTCGAACCCAAACCATAAATGACACAGGGATCAGTTTGCAGGCGCATTCCCAAGCGCAAGCGATTCAAAAATACAGCAGCAATCAAGGGGCGCTCGATTGGGTCACCGGTTTCCTTTTCAATGATGGAAGCCATCGTCAATGCCTGCTCAGGTGTCAGATAAGGCAATCCTGCTGCGCGCGTACGCCACGCCAGCGCTAAACGCTGTTGCATAACACGATAAGCCCGTTTAAGTATGGATAAATCCGTACTCCCCGTACTAATGTCATAGGTCGCAGGAAAAAACCACCCTTCCGCATGCGCATGTGGAATATTCAATGCTTTCAAAATTTCGGCCTCACTCATATCGCGTGAAGCGTGATCTATCCATGGATAAGCATCCAGCGCAGTCCGCATCTGTACGAATGTCCAACCTTCGACAAATCGAATTTGACGCGGTGTCACGTCACCATTGACCAATTTGCCCAATAACTGTAATGGCGTCAATGGTGAATCCACCACATAAAATCCGGCCTTAATCCGGCCTGCTTGCCCAGTCATTTTGGCTAACAGCCGAAACTGCAAAAGCGACAATCTGCCACGGGGTAAAGCATGTGCGGCTTGCATTTGTTCACTCAATGCCAATAAACCACTTCCCGCTTTCAAATCAAAAGCAACCGGTTCCGCAGGTAAAGCCAGCGGTTTATGCCCATAATGGTACAAATCAATACCCAGTAGCATAAACAATAACATGACAGCTGCCAAACTGAATTTAATCATTTTCTTGCTCCAGTTTCTCACGCAATGTATTCGCCAGCGGTCCGACACGCCATCGCGTGCTCGCCAATTCACTCACCGACCAGATGCCGATTACACTGTTACATAACATGACTTCATCTGCAGCCAACAAGGTTTCTAATGTCATGGGGCAAATTTCCATTTCCAAACCCAAAGCCGGTGCCAATGCCAAAATACGCGAACGCGTCACACCTGCCACGCCACAATAATCAAGGTTGGGCGTCATCAATTTCCGTCCGCTGAGGGCAAATACATTGGTCATGGTGCCACACACCGGCAAACCGTGCTGATCCAGCATCAAACCCTCTGCAATGGAAGCATCCTGCCATTCCGCTCTGGCCAACACCTGCTCCAATCGGTTAAGATGTTTAATTCCTGCCAAACGGGGTTGATGTGCCAGACGCAACGCGCATACTGTGATTTTCACCCCATGCTGGATATGCTGAGTCGGATAATCAGGCAAAGGGGTGTACGTGACAATCCGGGTGGGTACCGCCCCGGGTTGGGGCGCATAGCCCCGCCGTCCCACTCCACGCGTCACAATTAGCTTGATAATACCTTCTGATTTGCTCTGCATACTGCGCAAAATGTCTTGCATCAGCAATGTCTCAGCAGGACAGACTATCCCTAAACGCGCACAGTCTGCAACCAGCTTTGCGTAGTGTAACGGCCATTGCTGCACTTTTTGATTGTACAGGCGCATCGTACGAAATACGCCATCGCCATAGGCCAGGCCACGGTCCAGGACTGATACGCACTGCTCAGGCTGGCTGTTCGTTATGACCATGTTTCAATACCCAACGCACGCAACAACCCTTTGGCTTTCGCACGTGTTTCCGCCAATTCACGTTCCGGTTCCGAATCTGCAACGATACCGGCACCTGCAGAAAAAGTTAACGACGAACCAGAAATCGTCATGGAACGAATAAGGATATTCAGCAACATATCGCCGTCCAAATTTAAATAACCCATACTACCCGTATAAGCGCCACGTGGACCGGATTCCAGTTCACGAATAATTTGCATGGTTCTAACTTTGGGGCACCCTGTAATTGTGCCACCCGGGAACAAAGCCCGCAATAACGCATACGGGCTGATATCCGGACGCAGCTGTCCACTGACGGTCGATTCAATATGGTGGACATGAGCATAGGTACTCACCCCCATTAATTCATCAACTTGCACACTCCCGGGTTGACACACCCGGCCCAAATCATTCCGCTCCAAATCAACAAGCATGACGTGCTCAGCCCTTTCCTTGGGGTGAGTACGCAAGGCTTCACGTTGCAGTTTATCTTGTTGCTGATCAGCAATCCGGGCAAAAGTGCCCGCAATGGGCCGTGTACTGATATGGTCGCCCGTTCGCCGAAACAAATACTCAGGCGAAGAGCTGACGATGGCATGATCCAGTCCAAATTGCGCGATACCGGAAAAAGGTGCGGGATTATGCGTACGCAAAGCATGGTACACCGATTGAGGGCTAACCTGTTCGGCCAGGTGCCCATGCCAGCGACGCGACAAATTGACCTGAAACGCATCTCCCGCACGAATATAGGTCTTGGCAGCCTTCACAGCAGCCAAATACAGCGCATCAGTTTCTTCAATCAAGCTATCGAGTTTCGCTGTGGGATAGCATGGGAACTGAATTTTGGACAGATCTTGCTGCATGGTCAGCACATCTTCCGCCTGCTCAGCAAACAACCATGTCACGCCTTGCGTTCGATCATGCAAAACCGCAGCGGGAATACGCATCAAAACAGCCAACGGGAAGTTGTTGTTCTCCGCAGGTTGCGCCTGAACAGAGGGTTCAAATACCTGTAGAAGCTCATAAGCAAGGTACATAAACCACCCGCCGCGAAAGGGCAGGTGCGCCGCTTCGGCAGGTGTTGGGCGATGAGTAGCTTGCCATTGTGAGTTTAGGCACGCAAAAAATTGATCAGCCTGCGCCCAACTGAAGTATTCGGCCTCCATCGGACATGCCAGCAAAATATCCCAACCTTCAGCACCCGTGCTTTCCAGTAACACTGGGTAGCGTGCCGGATTGCTGGCATGTAATGCAAACAAATCCGGCCGTACGGTCAGTGCAACAACAGGCATAAAGAATCTACCGGGACAAGAAACGTACTGACTAAGACATCAAATCCGTCGAAACACTAAAGTGCCATTGGTGCCGCCAAAACCAAATGAATTCGATATAGCCACATCAATTTTCATGTCACGGGCGACATTGGGGACATAATCCAGGTCACAGGCGTCATCAGCTTGCATCAGGTTAATCGTGGGAGGAGCAATCTGGTGGTGTATGCTCAACGCAGAAAAAACTGCTTCAACACCACCCGCCGCACCCAACAAATGTCCCGTCATGGACTTGGTAGAACTGATTGCCACCCGGCGAGCGTGGTCACCCAGCGCTGTTTTCAACGCAGCAGTTTCAGCCATATCACCCAACGGTGTAGAAGTACCATGCGCATTGACATAATCGACCTGGTCTGCATTCATGCCTGCGTTACGTAAAGCATTGCGCATACAACGCGCCGCACCTTCACCATTTTCTATGGGTGCCGTCATATGATACGCATCACCACTCATGCCAAAACCAACCACCTCGGCATAAATCCGGGCGCCACGCGCTTTGGCATGCTCGTACTCTTCAAGCACCATCACACCGGCCCCTTCCCCCATCACAAAACCGTCCCGGTCTTTGTCCCAAGGCCGACTGGATGTCGCAGGATCGTCGTTACGCACCGACAAGGCACGTGCCGCCGAAAAACCGCCCATTCCCAAAGGACTGAGTGCAGATTCAGCGCCACCAGCAATCATCACATCCACATCACCATATTCAATCATTCGCGCCGAATCACCAATCGCATGGGTGGCTGTAGCACATGCGGTCACCATCGCCAGATTCGGCCCTTTCAGACCATAGTGTATCGACAGATTGCCGGAGATCATGTTGATGATGGAAGCCGGAATAAAAAAGGGTGAGATTTTACGGGCACCACCTTCCAGATAGGTGCTGTGCGTGGCTTCAATCAGAGGTAAACCTCCAATTCCGGAACCAATACTGACACCGATACGCTCTGCATTTTGTTCAGTGACTTCCAAACCTGAATCTTGCATGGCTTCCATACCAGCCACCATACCAAACTGGATGAACAGATCCATGCGTCGCGCATCTTTAGGATTCAAAAATTGCGTCACATCGAAATTTTTTACTTCACCGGCAATTTGCGAGGCAAAGGGACTGGGATCAAAACGGGTAATCCGCGTAATCCCGGACACACCCGCCACGATATTGCGCCAAGTGGTTTCTGTGCCGATGCCGACAGGAGAAACAACACCAAGCCCGGTAATCACTACTCTGCGTTTGGACAAAACAGCTCCACTTGAAGAATTGATTCAGGAGAAAAATTCAAAATTATTCCATGGCGAGATGAAGCACAACAACCATAGAAAACTTCGATTCAGAATAAAACTTATTTAGCCTGATGGCCATTTACATAATCAATAGCCTGTTGCACCGTCGTGATTTTTTCAGCTTCTTCATCTGGAATTTCACATTCAAATTCTTCTTCCAAAGCCATCACCAACTCCACTGTATCGAGGGAATCCGCACCCAGGTCGCCAGCGAAAGAAGACTCAAGTTTGATATCCGCTTCATTCGCGCCCAATTGTTCAGCAACGATTTTTTTGACGCGTTGTTCGATATTTTCCATATATGCAGCTCCAAAAGTATAAACAAAAATCTAAAAACCCGACCATTCTAACAAACTTACCCAAATTTTGCATAAATTCATCAGATGATCACATAGAAACCCTCCCAACCGAATACCCACTGGCTAAAGCCGGAAAGTTTCAATCCTGCACTGAAAGTCAGAATACACTTCACCTTAGCGATGCGCCCGAATCAGATTTCATGCTCACTTTCTTGAATGAGTGAGACCGGTTTGACCCAAATAAGCCATCAGGATACGAGATAATAGCAAGACAAGTGCAAGATGGTTTGGGGGTTAGGAGAAGCCTGTGGTAAATGATGGGCACCGAACATATCGCAAAAATGGCTGCAAACTGACCGCCAGCGCTCGGGGAGCCACCTTAATGGACGGTTTGGGTTTAAGGCAACCGGTACAAATATCTGGATTGCGCACAATATATTTTCGATTTCGCCTGACTGTAAGCGATCTTGCTGCCCACAGCAGAAACCAGTACCGGATGTGCGCCAGTATCGCCCTGATCAAAACGAACACCTGTCCAGTTCGTAATCGCCTGCGCCAACTTATCAGGGGTCACGTCAGTTTCTGCTGCCAGGAATAACAATCCGCCCTGTTCGTCGCCGACCAGAATAGCGTTGATTTGCACTTGCCACAAATAGGTTTGGGGGGTCTTAAACCACCAGGCTCCGCCTTGATGCTGGTAAGGCGCGCCGTACTCCGCACTCAGGTAACGATAAAAATAGCCCGGATCCAGCGCATCCAGACAGAGCAAAGCATTACCAATAGTGTCGTTAAGCGTGGAAGACTGCGCCCAAGCCACCGGTGCGGTTAACCCGCCCAAAAAACCCAATACTACAATTGTTTTTTTGAGGAAAAGATGGCTTTGCAATAAAAGTGGTACACGACTCAACTTAAACATCCTGCTCGCCCTTGCGTCACTGAAAGGTGCCACAATTAGCGCCTGTTAAGATACCCACTGGTACACCCCACATTGATTGAGCGTGGATGGATGAACGATCATTCACCGCCATGCATCAGGTCACTCAAATTTATTGATGAAGGATTTAATCCGGATTTTGCATAAATTCGCGTGATGATCACGCAGAATATTGTTTTATAGAGGAATTTTATGGAAGCGTGGCGTAGTGATTCATACGCCCAATGGAATAAAATTTCTATATGAAACAATAGGCAAGCGAGAGCGCATGTAATTTATCCTTATTTCCTTGCTAGTTTAAAACCCCGGCCTTCAGGCCGGTGACCTCATTGCTGCAAAATCCGGGTTAATTTTGATTCACGAAAGAGAATCATCCAAACAAACAGGGAAAATCGGAAATTAAATTTAAATCAGCGTATTAAAACAGTTTTTCATCAATCAATCCACCTTGTCCCTGCCAACCTGGTATGGACAGAATTTCCCCTGAATCTTTGCTTTCTGCGCTTATTACACCACAAAAACACCGTCAGTGACAAACTCAAAACCGCTACCGATTCCAAAAACCCTGTTTGCATGTTTATGCCCTGCGTTGTCAGACCCAGACAACACCGATTTGGCAACACAAGACCTCCGCTCTGGCAAGAAGCACTGTTGCTCGTTGTAACATCAAGTTTGCATTGAACCAACATGTAGCATAATATTCACTGTGGGTATTGATGATTTATAAACTCCTTTATTTTATACTGTGAATAGTCACTTCTTCAGTGTTTTTACCCCATATCACATATAAATTTATCTAAATGCCAAGTTTTTCAATTACCCCGGTATACATGTTACTGAACGGGTTGCAGTGACTGCGACAGAAATTACACAACCCATATGATTAAATTTAAGGAGTGTATGATGAAACGACTATTAATGGTGTCTGCTCTGTCCGCCGTGCTGTCTCTGTCCACTGGAATCGCGTTGGCTGTTGATCAAACGCCAACCCAGGAACAGACCCAAACACAGGGTCAAGTTTACGGCAGCCAAATCATGACGAGGCAAGAGCGCATTGAATACCGCGCCAGGATGCGTACTGCAAAAACGGACAGGGAACGCGCACAAATCCGCAAGGAACATCATGAACAGATGAAAGAACGCGCCAGAGAACGTGGCGTGACCCTGCCTGACGTGCCGCCGGCAAGCGGTGGTCGCATGGGGTCTGGTGGCGGTATGGGACCGGGTGCCGGCATGGGAATGGGTGGAAATAACACGCATTAATTTGGCGTGACTCATATTTCAACCAAACAAGACGCGCCAATCATGACGCGTCTCTTATTTTTACGTTAAACGGGTCGCAAATCCAGCATTCCGGGTTTTAAACAAGCACACGGATATGGTCATTTCTGGACACGAACTCAACCCCAACCAGTTAAAGCGTTATTACTGTGAACTTGCGATGATCTTTATCCCGGCAATTCATTGCACCGCATGAAATTGCACGGCCAATGACGTCAAATTTGACACGCGGCTTTTTCGGGTAAACTGTAACGCGTTGATTAACCCGATGCAAACCGTTAGGAATAGTATGCCCACGAACATTCTTGTGACCGGAGGTGCCGGTTATATTGGTTCACATACCTGTGTATCACTTATTGAGGCAGGCTTTAACCCAATTGTTTATGACAATCTGTGTCACAGCAGTGCTGAATCTTTGGCTCGGGTGGAACGTATCACTGGTGTACGTCCGCGCCTTATTCAAGCAGATGTTCGAGATGCGGCAACGTTGGATGCAACGTTTGCACAACATTCTGTACAAGCGGTCATCCATTTCGCCGGCTTGAAAGCGGTGGGTGAATCGGTGGAAAAACCTCTGCCCTATTATGACAACAATGTGGGAGGCACCCTTGTTTTGTTGCAGTCCATGCAACGGGCTGGCGTGCAACAATTTATTTTCTCATCGTCAGCGACCGTGTATGGCGACCCACATTCCGTGCCGATTCGCGAAAACTTTCCTTTAAGCGCGACCAACCCTTATGGGCGAAGCAAGCTGATGACAGAGGAAATTTTAGGTGATCTGCATCACTCTGCGCCCGAATGGCGTATTGCCCGGTTGCGATATTTCAATCCTGTGGGCGCTCATGAAAGCGGATTGATGGGTGAAGACCCATGCGGCATTCCCAACAATTTAATGCCTTATATCTCTCAAGTGGCGGTGGGATGTTTACCCAAGCTGCGTATTTTTGGTGGGGATTGGCCGACGATCGACGGCACCGGCGTGCGCGATTACATCCATGTCATGGATTTGGCTGACGGCCATGTTGCGGCCTTGCGTTATTTACTTCAACATGAGGATATGTTGACGGTGAATTTGGGAACGGGACAGGGTTATTCCGTATTACAAATGCTGCAAGCGTTTGGGCAAGTCATCGGGCGCAATTTGCCCCATGAAATTGTAGATCGCAGACCCGGTGACATCGCTGAATGTTGGGCAGATACTGCTGCAGCCGAACAGCTTTTGGGATGGAAGGCCAAACGTGGTTTAGACAGTATCTGTGCCGATGCGTGGCGCTGGCAACAAGGCAATCCTCAAGGTTATGGGAGTTAAACCCGAGCAATGCATCAGGACGCAAAATCATGACGAGGTAATTTTGATGTCGGTGTTTTTCACCCATGTCACAAAGACATTACTGAAAACCAGACGACAGCTATTCGTCAGCACTGACTCTCCAGCCAATGAATCCCCCATGCCACACCAAAACCCGTTACTTCAGTGTCTACGCCACCCAAGCCTTTCGGGCTGTTTGCTGCCGACAAATCCACATGCAACCAGGGAATGCCGGACACAAAGCGTTTGAGGAAACACGCCGCCAGAATATGATCCGCCTCGCCCTCCAATAAACATTGCTTGATGTCGGCTACTTCAGAATCCAGCGCTGGCGCATAGTCATCGTCCATAGGAAATGCACACAAGCGTTCACCACTGGCTACACCTGCAGCCAAAGCACGAGCCAGTTCAGTCTCATTATTGCCCAGCACGCCACTGTAACGCGTACCCAGGGCGGTCACCATGCTGCCAGTGAGTGTCGCAAAATCAACCATCACATCCGGCTGATTGCGCGCAGCCAGACTCAGCGTATCCGCCAGCACCAAACGGCCTTCGGCATCCGTGTGCATCATTTCTATCGTGGTGCCATTCAATGCGGTCACCACATCACCCGGCTTATAAGCAAGTGGGCCAAGATGATTTTCTGCGATCGCTAACCACACCTCCAGATTCACAGGCAGATTGAGTTCGGTGGCAGCCTGCAAGATGGACAAAGCCACTGCCGACCCTGCCATGTCTTCGTGCATACCCAGCATGTATTTGGCTGGTTTAAGTTGGTGCCCGCCCGTATCGAAACAAATGCCTTTGCCGACCAATGCCACGGTTTTCTTTGCTCCAGCCACATGCCTGCGCAGATATACGATAGCTGCTTCATCATCTTGACTGCCCTGTGCAACGGCCAGAAATGCCCCAGCACCCAATTTCCGTAAAGCTTTCTGATCGTGTTCCTTGGTCTGCCAACCATGTATTTGCGCTAATTCCGCGATTTTTTTCCGGTAAACACGCGGTGTCAGCTGATTACCCGGTGTAGCCGTTAAAGTACGACTCAAGACATTTGCAGCCGCCAGCGCATGTTCATGTGCAAACGCACCAGCCGAATTCACCCCGAATACCTGCATTTTTTTAAAAGACCGCGAAGGCTTGTCTGTTTTGTAATTGGGTAATTTTTCACCATTGATCCAGCTGACATAGACTGCCAAACACAATGCTGCATGACAAAAATCAGCTTCGCCAAACGCTGCCAAACTCAACGTGTCCGGCGACTCTGCCAGCAACAGCATGACTGCTTTACGCACTTGCTCCATTTGGGCAAATCGGCTCGAAAGCAGATCAAGCACCAACCACACCACCAAGCCGCCGGCCTGATTTTCCGTCAATATGGGTGTTTTCACGAAAACCTTCATCAACATATCACGCCGCATCAAACTGCCTTTTAAACGCGCGCTGGATGCCAATGCCTCCGGAATACAATCACTGCCCTGCAGCAAAATCAAATGGTGTGATGTGGTCGTCAGGTCGTCTTCAGTGATCTGTTTTGAGTGGGTTTTAATTTTTGCCAACATGGTTATCTTTCAGTAATAGCACCCACCGCGCAACGCGACGGACACGAGTAATTTTGACCTAATGCCAAGTTTGTCAGATAATAACAGAGTTTACGCGACTTAATTTCTGCATCTGGCAAGGAAGACTTTCATGACTCTGGACGACAAAAAGCGTGTTTTGCAAGAGATGGTGCTGCATCGCCGCTTTGAAGAACGCTGTTATCAAGCCTATATCGAACGCAAGATCGGTGGATTTTTGCACCTTTACCCAGGACAGGAAGCCTGTTGCAATGGGGTGATGGAGGCCGCTCGTCCCGGCCACGATTATGTGATTACCGGTTACCGCGACCACATCCATGCAATTAAATGCGGGTCCGACCCCAAAGTGGTGATGGCGGAACTGTATGGCAAAGCCACCGGCAGCTCCAAAGGGCGCGGCGGTTCCATGCATATTTTTGATGCTGCGCACCGTTTTATGGGTGGTTATGCTTTGGTCGGCGGTCCTTTCCCTCTGGCGGCGGGCATGGCCAAAGCAATACAGATGCAGGGTGGTGATGAAATCTCCATCTGTTTTCTGGGTGATGCCGCCAACAACCAGGGTGTATTCCACGAAACCATGAACATGGCCAAGCTGTGGAACCTGCCTGTGTTGTTTGTGTGTGAAAACAACCTGTACGGCATTGGGACATCACTAGACCGTTCAACGGCCGTCGTCGACCAATACAAACGGGTGTGCGCTTACGGCGTTGAAGCGGCGCAATGCGACGGGCAAGACATTGACGTGGTCTACGAGCACGCCAAAGTGGCCGTTGATCATGTACGCAGTGGCAAAGGCCCCTATTTTCTTGAGTTAATGACCTACCGTTATCGCGGTCACTCCATGTCGGATTCCCGTGGCTATCGCAGCCGTGAAGAGGAAGATCACTGGAAACTGCGTGACCCCATCAATATCTTGCGCGACAAACTCATCGCGGCGGGGAAATTAACCATGGATGAATTCCAACAGCTTGAACGCAATACCGATGCTTACATTGAAACGGAAGTGATCGCGTTTGCTGAATCCTCCCCTGAACCCGATGTCTCTGAACTCGAGCATTACGTCCTGGCTTAGGGCTCGTTATAAATAAAATGGGCTTAACATTCGCTCGCCCCGATCAAGCGGGCGCACTGACACCACGAAGGAATTGAAGTATGGCTGAAATTATGTACTGGGAAGCATTATTGCGTGCGCAAGACGAAGAAATGGCGCGTGATCCCATGGTGATTTGTATGGGTGAGGACATCGGCGTGGCCGGTGGCACTTATAAAGCCACCAAAGGCTTATTTGAGAAATATGGTGAAAAACGCGTTATGGACACCCCCATTTCCGAGGGTGGTTTCACAGGCTTGGGTATCGGCGCTTCATTTTTGGGTGTACGCCCGGTCATCGAAATCATGTCGGTCAATTTTGCCTGGCTGGCGATGGATCAAATGTTCAACTCCGCCGCCAAAGTACGTTATATGTCCGGCGGCCAACTGTCAGCGCCCTGCGTGTTTCGTTCTGCCGGTGGTGCGGCGCACCAGTTGGGTGCCCAGCATTCCGCCCGCATGGAAAAGGTATTTATGGGCATCGCCGGGCTGCGCGTGGTGACCCCCTCCAATCCCAAACAGGCCTACGGTTTGCTGAAATCCGCCATTCGCAGCAATGACCCGGTATTCATTAATGAACACGAACTGATGTACAACATGAAAGGTGAAGTGCCCGACAGCGAATACCTGCATCCCCTGGAAGGCTCAGAAATCGCCCGTACCGGCAGTGATGTGACCTTATTCGGTTATAATATTTCCGTGCATTGGTGCTTGAAAGCGGCAGAAATTTTGCAAACGCAACACGGTATTTCCGCTGAGGTGATTGATTTGTATTGCTTGTCGCCTTTAGACCGTGCCGGCATACGCAAATCCGTCAGCAAAACCCATCGCGCAGTCATTGCGGAAGAAGATGAAGCCCCTGTCGGCGTAGGGTCTGAAATCATCGCCATCATCAACGAAGAATGTTTCTTTGAATTGGATGCCGCCCCAGTGCGCGTTCACTCGGCATTTGTCCCACAACCTTACAACCACACACTGGAAGCTGCCGCCATCCCTGACCACGACGACGTGATCCGTGCCGTGCTCAAGCTGTTTGGCAAAGCGTAAAGGTATCCCCGAATATGTCCTCACAGCATTACGTTATCACCATGCCCCAGCTCTCGGACACCATGACCGAGGGCATTCTGGTCAGTTGGGAAAAACAAATCGGCGACCGGGTTGAACGGGGCGACATTGTTGCGACCGTGGAAACCGACAAGGCCATCATGGATGTAGAGGTATTTAAAGCCGGATACCTGATGGGTCCTCTGGCTGAAATCGGTGCCAGCGTCGCCGTATCCGGCGCACTGGGTTACATCAGCGATGCCTTGGGTGAAGCCAATATTATGCCGAGTGAAGTGGTGACTGATATTGCACCCACCGAAATGATTCCGCACCATTCCGGCATTGCCATTGTCATGCCGCAATTGTCCGACACCATGACTGAAGGCATTGTGGTCAGCTGGGAAAAACAGCTGGGCGATGCCATTAAACGTGGTGACATCGTGGCCACTGTCGAAACGGACAAAGCCATCATGGATGTCGAAGTATTCCAGGAAGGCTGGCTTTCCGGTCCGATGGCCGCCATTGGCAGCACCGTGCAGGTGGCACACCCCATGGCCTTTATTGTCGCCGAGTCTGGCGCTGTCAACGATACCGAAGTGACACTTTCAGCCGCGCACAAAGTTATTACCACGCATTCCACCAGCCACACCCAAGCTGCCGTACATTCCACCAGCACCCAACCTGCTGCTGCCCATACCAGCATGGCCATAGTTGCCCCTGTCGCAGCACCAGCCAACAACGCTTCCCCTGCCGCGCGTCCACAAGGCCATTATGCCTCGCCTTATGCCCGCAAACTGGCTGGTCAGCAAGGTGTTGATTTGAGCAAACTGCACGGTTCGGGTCCAAACCATGTCATTGTGGCGCAAGATGTCCTGCATGCCCGCCCAAACATGAAAGAAATCGCCCACGCATTGCCGCAGGTAGATGTGCCAGGCACAGGTCGCGCAATGACTTCCATGGAAAAAGCCGTATCGCATTCCATGACCGCATCGCTGACTTTACCCACCTTCGATGTCACATTCAATATCCGTCCGGAAAAACTGATTGCCGCAGCCAAAGCGCGCAAAATATCCATTACAGTCGCCATCGCTAAAGCCTGTTCACTGGCCATGCTTGAGCACCCCATGATCAATTGCTGTTACCAGCCAGTAGATAAAATCGTAGAACGAAAAGTACACGATTTTGGTATTGCCGTATCGGCAGATGGTGGCGGCCTGGTGGTGCCGATTTTGTCGGATGTGGCCAACAAAACACTGGAGCAGTTGCAAACGGAATGGTCTGATTTAATGCCGCGCGCTCGTGTACGTAAACTGGCGCCAGCGGAATACACCAATCCAAGTTTCACCATTTCCAATATGGGCATGCTTGGCGTCACCCATTTTACTGCGATTCCGACGCCCGGTATTGGCGCCATCATGGCCATTGCCGCCAATGGTGTAAATGGCATGCCAATTTGTATTACCGCCGACCACCGTGTCGTCAACGGCGCCCACGTTGCCGCTTATCTGGCCCACTTGAAACAAATCATCGAGCAACCTGAAACCTGGATGTCTGGTGAAAAATCAAACCCTATCCCTGATGGGAACTGGGATGTGCCAGTCGTGGTCATTGGTGGGGGTCCTGGTGGGGAAGACTGTGCCCGTGATTTGGTCGAACACGGCATAAAAGTAACGCTGATCAACAATGCGCCACTCCCCGGTGGCGAATGTTTGTGGCGCGGCTGCATTCCGTCCAAAGCGTGGCGGCATACTGCCGACTTGTTGCGTGACCGTGCCCATGATGCCGACAAGGGTGTATTGGAAACTGACAAACCCAAATTAAACTGGAGTGTGTTAGAACAGCACCGTAAAGCTGTGTTGCAAACACGCGGTGAGATGGCGCTTAAAACCGACAAAGGTGTCAAAATTGACATGCGCGAAGGCTTTGCTTCTTTTGTTGATGAGCACACCCTGCAAGTGGTGCCGCCCCAAGGCGAAAGTTACACGCTTAAATTTGGTGCAGCGGTCATTGCCACGGGTGCTCCACCGTTTATTCCCCCTATTCCCGGCGCACAAGATGGTTTGACCAGCGGCGGGGTCATTACCTCTGACACCATCTGGAATCTGTCTGCGCCACCGAAACGCATGGCCATCATCGGTGGCGGCGTGATTGGTATCGAAATGGCGCAAATTTTCCATGATTTCGGCACCGAAATTCTCATCCTTGAAGCACAAGAACGAATTTTGGCCGAAGTCGAAGATGAAATTGCCAAACAACTGACAGGCATTCTGCAACAAGAGTTGTCTGTACAGACCATGGTAAAAATCAGTCAAATCAGCGGTACTGCGGGTGACATGCATGTCACTTATAATGATCAAGACGGCAAACTTACTGAATATGCCTGCGATTATGTCTTGATGTCCACGGGGAAACGCCCGGACACCAGCAAACTCAATCTGGCTGCAGCAGGCGTTGTTCTGAACGGCGCGGCCATCAAAGTGGATGCCCGTGGATGCACATCGCAACCCAACATTTTCGCGGTAGGCGATGTCATCGGCGGTTACATGCTGGCGCACACTGCGGCCACCCAAGGGCGTGTGGCCGCCACCAACCTGCTGGGCGAAGACGCTCAATACAATCAGGATGTGGACTGCGGCGTGACATTCAGCCGGCCGCAGGCAGGTTTTGTCGGTCTGTCCCTGGCGCAAGCCAAAGCACGCGGCATCGATGCAGTTGAAGCCAAAATGCCGATGAGCATTGATGCCAAGGCAATGATCACCGGCGAAACCAACGGCATGATTAAACTGGTGGCCAACAAAACCAATCACAAAATCATTGGGGTGCACTTCCTCACTGAACACACCGACACGCTGATTGGTGAAGCCGTGCTCATGGTCTCCGCTGGGCTGAGTTTGGAACAAGTGGCTCATGCCATCCATCCGCATCCTACCCAAACCGAGCTGTTTGGCGAACTGGCACGGCGCCTGTTGTCGCGACTGCGCCGCACAGCGGCGAAATAAACCAGGGAGGGACAAACCAGGAGGGCAGCATCGTTGATGACATTCACAAACAAACGATGCTGCCCTCCTGGGTTTTGATGTGATGCCATCCATTGATTTACTGATATTCGGTGTTGTGATATTTGCCCTTTTAGCATGGTTGCTATACGGGCTAAACGCGTTACGCAGCCGAATGGAAATACTCGCTGCACAATTCGCGCTCAGCACCGAAACCTACCAAAATATGCTCTCGCAAGCCTTGCAACAGGGTTTGGGCAGCCTCGCAGAACGCAATCAAATCGCTCTGCTCGATCATTCCGAACGCTTGCGTAATGGGCTGGGTAGCGAACTCAACCAACTGCGCGAGGTGATTCACCAGTTGCAACTGGCTCAATCCAGCGAACTCGCCGGAACTCGCGCTTCCACCCAATCCGCATTGAATGCGCTGGGAGTATCCCAGGCAGCGGAACTGGCACAAAACCGGGAATCCCTTGCCACCCAACTGAACGCATCTTCGGCTGGACTCAAACAGGCACAAACTGAATTTCTCGGCCAAACCTTGCAAACGCTGGCCGAACAGGGTCGCGCCCAACAAGTCGTCATGCAAAACACCATGCAGCATATTTCTGCCCAACTGACCACGGTGATTGAGGGCCTGAATGCCACGGTCAATACCCGGCTGGGTGAAATTTCGGGTAAAGTCACTGAACGACTGGATGAAGGTTTCAAAAAAACCAATGAAACCTTTGTCAATGTGATGACCCGTTTGGCCACCATCGACGAAGCACAAAAGAAAATCGACAGCCTCACCAGCAATGTCGTGACCCTGCAATCGCTGTTGGGTGACAAACGCTCACGCGGTGCGTTTGGCGAAGTGCAACTGGAAAGTCTGGTACGCAACATCCTGCCACCGGATGCCTACGCGTTCCAGGTGACGCTTTCCAATGGCAACCGGGTGGATTGCCTGCTCCAATTGCCTGAACCCACTGGCAATGTAGCCATCGATGCGAAATTTCCGCTGGAAAACTACCATCGCATGATGGTTGCAGCGCTACCGGAATCCGAACGTATCCTGCATACCCGTGCATTTAAAGCCGATATCCGCAAGCACATTGACGACATCGCCAGCAAATACCTCATCGAAGGCGAAACATCGGACGGTGCAGTGATGTTTGTGCCTGCCGAAGCGGTGTTCGCAGAAATCCACGGCAATCATGCCGAGCTGAATGAATACGCCCAACTGCATCGGGTATGGATCGTCTCGCCCACCACACTGATGGCGGTGCTGAATACTGCGCGCGCTGTCATCAAGGATGTTGAAACTCGCCGCCAAGTCCACATCATTAAAGACGAATTGTCCCGATTGGGCAAGGAATTTAACCGTTTTGACACCCGCATGAAAAAACTGGCCGACCATATTCGTCAGGCGCATGAAGACGCTGCGGATGTCCACACCACCAGCCAGAAAATCAGCCGACGTTTCAGCCAAATTGAAGCGGTGGATTTGGATACCCTGCGTGAAGCGCAACCACTGCTGCCTGATGAACCTGCAAATGGCGATTAAGTGTTCGTTAATCAATGTAATCTGCCGACAATAACTGTTTTACGGATAAGTGACTATGAGCCAAAATATAGACGCGCTACGCGTTCAATTAAACAGCGAAACAGCCAAAGCCGATTGGAGTGAACTGCTGCCATTTTTTGCCAAAGGGCAATTGCTGCACGTGGACAGCGCTCTGGACTTGATTGACGTGGCTGCACATATTGCCGCAGACCATGCGCCCAGCGTACAAACATGGCTGACGACAGGACGACTCAGCAAACTTGATGATGCCACCGCACAGGATTGGCAGGCACGCAACCCACCAATCTGGACGGTCGTAGTCGCACCGTGGATACTCGTACAAGAACGCGCACATTGACCATATCGAAACCGGTACACCGACTCACCCTCACGCTGCTTTTGGCGGGTTTGGCCACGCTGGGGCCATTTTCCATCGACACCTACCTCCCCTCTTTTCCCAGTATTGAAACCAGCCTGCATGCCAGCGCATGGCAACTGCAGCAAACTTTGAGTGTCTATTTGCTCGGGTTTGCCATCATGATGCTGTTTCATGGTTCTTTGTCGGATGCTTATGGCCGCCGTCCGGTGATTTTAATCTCGCTTATTGCCTTTGCACTGACCTCGCTGGGTGCAATCTGGGTAAATGACATTCAAACGCTCATCCTGCTGAGAGGAATACAAGGCCTTTCTGCTGGTGCAGGCATGATCGTCGGCCGCGCCATTGTCCGTGATGTCTACCAGGGCGCCGACGCGCAATTGCTGATGTCGCGCATCACCATGATGTTTGCGCTTTCACCTGCCATTGCCCCCATTATCGGCGGCTGGCTGCATGATCTTTTTGGTTGGCATTCAGTATTTCTATTTATGACCGCGCTGGCTATATTGTTATTTATCCTGTGTTACCGCTATTTGCCGGAAACCCATGCCAGACACCGACGCAATCATTTTTCACTGCGACCGCTGACGCGCAATTACCATGAAGTCGCCAGTCACCCGCATTTTTTATTGCTGGCCGCAACTGTAGCCTGTCATTTTGCCGGATTTTTTCTGTATATTGCTTCTGCCCCGCACTTCGTCATCGACACGCTACACCTGCGTTCAAATCAATTCGCATATTTATTCATGCCTGCAATTTCCGGTGTGATGTTAGGTGCCTTTCTTTCTGGTCGCCTGGCCGGGCGCATTTCAGCTGATGGAACTGTACGCATCGCCTATTTTTTATTATTTACTGCAGTGAGCGTCAACCTCCTCTACAACAGCTTGTTTGTTCCCATCTGGCCTTGGGCAGTATTACCACTGACCCTTTACAGCACAGGCATGTCTTTAGCGATGCCCAGCATTACTTTGTTGGCACTGGATTTATTTCCGCAGCATCGCGGCTTGGTATCTTCCATGCAAGGCTTCGTTCAAACTCTGCTAAATGCGATCGTTGCGGGTGTCATTTCTCCATTACTGTCCGGTACCCCGCTTTATTTGTCTCTTGGTATGGGTACTTTTCTACTCAGTGGATACGCTTTTTGGCATCGATATGTCCGGCTGATGAGAAAATGTGCCAAACAACAGACATGTTGACTATTTGACAGCCGATACAAGGCTGATACAATTCAGGACAGTTATTATGCTACATTTTTAAAATGTGTTCCCTTACATCAACATCCACTCACGATGAGTCATTTCATCCACAAGCCCATGAAAACTTTACACACAATCGGCGTGATCACTACCTGGATCAGCATTATCGTATGTACCCTCGGCATTATATTGGGCCTATGGCATCTGGTTGTGTATCACGAAACCAACGATTGGTGGACAGCTGTACCTGCCAGTTTTTTGGGATTACTCTCGGGAGTTGTGCTTACCCTATTTTCAAAGCCATAATTCCCTGCTATAATGCGCAGCTTATGTGATTGCACTGCCAAAACTGATGCAGAGAGAATTCATCATTCTTACTCATCAAACAGCCTGTAATTTCAAAGTCCCCATCGTCTAGAGGCCTAGGACACCGCCCTTTCACGGCGATAACACGAGTTCGAATCTCGTTGGGGACGCCAAAAACTGAGTCATCAGTCCAACGCGTTTTAATACGCCCTATCAGGAGTGGTAGTTCAGTTGGTTAGAATACCGGCCTGTCACGCCGGGGGTCGCGGGTTCGAGTCCCGTCCACTCCGCCAATATGTTTGTCATGTACAGCGCAAGCTGTTCTGTTAGAATCGTTTCCTTTAAACCTGCCCACGTTCCTTCTTTACAGAATTGGAATTCGATGGAGCACGTACTTAATTTTCTGGTAAAAAGATAACATCCATGACGCCTCCGCCTCTCTCTGCTTCCCCGGTCAAGCAACCTGTTTACGCCATTTTGGGCGCCATCAGCATTTCCCACTTTCTGAACGACATCATGCAGTCGTTGCTGCTCGCCCTTTATCCTTTGTTTAAAGGAGAATTCGCGTTAAGTTTTGTACAAGTCGGACTAATCACCCTGTGCTTTCAACTCACCGCCTCCATATTGCAACCTGTCGTCGGCCTTATTACTGACCGCCGCGCCATGCCGTGGTCATTGGCAGCAGGCATGGTCTGCACCTTTACCGGCTTAATGGTGCTGTCCCAGGCCAGCAGCTTCCACCATGTCTTATTGGCGGCAGCACTGGTGGGTTTGGGTTCCTCCATTTTCCATCCTGAATCTTCCCGCGTAGCCCGCATGGCTTCCGGTGGTCAGCACGGTTGGGCACAATCTATTTTTCAGGTGGGCGGCAATGCCGGTGCGGCTGCCGGCCCGTTACTGGCTGCCTGGTTCGTGCTACCCCATGGGCAACACAGCATTGCCTGGGTTGCTCTGGCCGCACTTGTCGGCTTGGTGATCGTGTCATATGTCGGTCGCTGGATGCGCCATCAACACCGAAAAGCACGCGCCAATCAATCGCTAAAGCTGCCTGAAAGTATTTCACGTCGCCAACTCATGACCTTGGGGTTGCTGCTCACACTGATGTTTTCCAAATTTTTTTATTTATCCAGCCTCAATAGCTATTTGATGTTTTTCCTGCAACATCAATTTCATATCACCACACTGGTAGCACAGTACCACTTGTTCGCATTTTTGGCTGCCGTCGCAACGGGAACTTTATTGGGTGGCGCAATCGGTGATCGCATTGGCCGCCGCCGCGTCATCTGGATATCGATCTTGGGCATTGCACCTTTCACCCTGGCATTACCCTATGCCAGCCTGCAAGGTTCGTTATTTTTAAGTATGATCATTGGTTTCATGCTTGCTTCAGCGTTTCCCGCCATGGTGGTCTATGCACAAGAGCTGTTTCCAGGCCGAGTAGGCGCTATCTCAGGTTTGTTTTTCGGTTTGGCATTTGGGCTTGCTGGTATCGGCGCGGCATTACTCGGAAAAGTCGCCGATACCTATGGTATCGTAACGCTGTATCAGCTTTGCTCATACTTGCCACTACTGGGTATCGTTGCATTGAAACTACCCGAATTACGCCCCGTAAAATCAGGGGGTGATAACGTGATGGTCAAATAAGCCACAACAGGTGCCCATATGGTCACGCGACAAACAGATGCCAAAAATTTAATACAACAAATACCGCTTTTAACGGCAAACACAGATGCGGCAGGATCGGAGCTGATTGCCCGTGTAGCGCAATGGCGCTATGCCCATTCCAGTGAAACGGCTTGGACAGATGCTTTGGGCACAGCACTATTAGTGGCCCACTTGCAGATGGATGCTTACAGTGTGGCGGCAGCCCTGTTATCAGGTGCTGATATCATGAGTGCGCCGGTAGATGAGGCAGTACGGCCTTTGATTCTGGGTGTTAGCCAACTTGAAAACATTGGTCAATTGCTGGGCAACGCAGACAAATTGCGACGCGATGGACATGACCAGGTAGAAAATCTGCGCCAGATGCTGTTAGCCATGGTCACTGACATTCGGGTGGTATTAATCAAGTTGGCCGAGCGTTTACAAAGTTTGCGTACCGTCATGCAAAGGAATGATCAGGCGGCGCAGCAGCGCTTGGCCTATGAGGTGCAAGATTTGTTTGCACCACTGGCCAATCGTTTGGGTGTGTGGCAAATCAAATGGGAAATGGAGGATTTGGCCTATCGCATTCTGGAACCGGAGAATTATCGGCGTATTGCCCGCCTTCTGGACGAAAAACGTTTGGATCGCGAAAGTTATATCAATGAGGTAGTGACGCGCTTACGGTCCGAGTTATCACGAGAAGGCATTGCGGCGGAAGTGACAGGACGCCCCAAACACATCGTCAGCATTATCAATAAAATGAACCGCAAGCATTTGAGCTTCGAGGAACTGTATGATATTCGGGCGGTACGGATTCTGGTCCCCGAATTGAAAGATTGCTACACAGCGCTGGGTTTGGTGCATCATTTATGGCAACCGATTGTGGGTGAGTTTGATGATTACATCGCTCATCCCAAGCCTAACGATTACCGTTCACTGCATACAGGCGTGATCGGCCCGGAAAACAAAGCACTGGAAGTACAAATTCGTACTTTTGCCATGCATCAACATGCTGAGCTCGGTGTGGCAGCACACTGGCGCTATAAGGAAGGTGGTGGCAAAACTGACACCATGATCGACCAGATGGCATGGTTGCGGCAAATTTTGCGCTGGAAAGAGAAAAACGTCGACAATCAGGCTCTGGCAGACCTGTTCAGAAACGAATTGTTTCAGGATCGCATTTATGTGTTGACGCCCCAGGGACACGTCATTGATCTCGAATCCGGTGCCAGTCCAGTCGACTTTGCTTATCATGTACACACGGATCTGGGACACCGTTGCCGCGGTGCTCGGGTCGATGGTGTCATCGTACCACTCAATACGCCACTGAAAAACGGTCAGCGGGTGGAAATTCTCACCGTCAAACAGGGCGCACCGAGTCGCGATTGGCTCAATCCGGCGCTGGGTTATCTGGTGACAGCGCGTGCGCGTGCCAAAGTGCGACATTGGTTTCGTACCGAACACTTTGCTGAACATGTTGACGTGGGACGTGAAGTGCTGGAACGCGAATTGAGGCGTTTGCGCGCCCATGACATCAATATCGACAAACTGGCTGGGAAATTGGGGCATGCGCGCGGGGAGGAATTTTTTGCTGCACTGGGGCGTAACGACATTGGCATCCATGCACTGGCGACAGCCATCGAGTCATTGTCCGCGCAAGCGCTTCCTGTCAATCCTCCGCCAATGCGTACACGTGCGGCAACATTGCTGGATGCACAATCAGTATGGATAGAAGGTGTCAGTGGTTTACCAGTCACATTCGCAAAATGTTGTCATCCCGCTCCTCCGTCCAACATTGTGGCCTATATCACGCAAGCGCGTGGGGTGACGGTGCATCGGCGCAACTGCCCGAGCATCTTGCGGCTTGATGTTTCACGACAAGATCGATTGTTGGCGGCATCCTGGAGCGACAGCGCGCAGAAAAACCTGGTCAAACTCCGTGTAGAGGCATTTGATCGGCAAGGCCTGTTACGTGATGTGTCCGCGTTACTGACCAAAGAAAAGGTATCTGTACTCAACGTCAATATTGAATCGCGGGCAGATATGGCGATCATGCACTTTCAAGTGCATGCACAATCAACGGTAGATCGCGCCCTCGCGCGTATTCGTCACTTACCGCATGTAGTGCTGGCGGAGCGCGTGGATTATCCTGAAAATGACAGTTGACCACTGTTTTCAAAATTCCACGCCTCACACGACGTATCCAACCACCGTTTCCGGTACTGTTTTAATGAAGTCCCCAATAGAAACGGATTCAGGTCGCCACCGGATCAATCGGGAAATAACATGCGACTTGTCTGCCATCCTGCAAAGTGCGTAGCGCGGGATAAGTCACCTGACATATAGCTTCGGCACGCGGACAGCGCGGATGAAAATGACAGCCTATTGGCGGATGACTGGCTGAGGCCGGTTCGCCGCGCAAGCTAACGAGCGTATGGGTGGTGAGTGTGGGCACGGCTTGTAGCAAAGCCTGGCTGTATGGATGCGCTGGGGTGTCTGCAATGGCTGCGCTATCACCCTGCTCCACAATACGCCCCAGATACATCACCGCCATACGCTGTGCCAAATGACGCGCCAGCGGCAGGTTGTGAGTGATAAATAACAAACTCAGCCCCATACTGGTTTGTAACTCACGCAACAAATTGACAATCTGCGCTTGCACCGACACATCCAGCGCACTGGTGGGTTCATCACACACCAGCAAACGGGGTTGTACTGCCAAAGCCCGTGCAATGGCAATACGCTGGCGTTGACCACCGGAAAACTCATGGGGATAACGATTTAAAGCCTGCTTTGACATGCCCACTTGCGTCATGAGCTGTTCAAGTAATATTTGACGGCGCGTCGCATCAGGCTCTACACCAAGTGCTACCATACCTTCTTCCAGCAGGGCATGAATTCGCATACGCGGATTGAGCGAAGCAAACGGATCCTGAAATACCATTTGTATGGCTGCGCGCTGCACCTGTAACAGACGACGCGAATGGCCGCCCAAGGCCACACCATCCAGTTCGATGTACCCAGCCGTCAAGGGTTGTAGTTGCACAAGAGATTTACCCAAGGTCGTTTTGCCACAACCGGATTCACCGACCAGTGCTAAAGTTTCTCCTGGAAACAAATCCAGACTTACGCCGTCCACGGCTTTCAATTGCCGTCGTTTGCCAAAAAAAGTGCTCGGCCTCAGGTCGAAATACACCTGCGCATCGCGCACCTTCAGCAATGCCTGCCTGTCATGCACACGCAGGATCGGTTGAGCGCTGCGAGACGAAACCAACGCAGGTCCTGGTTTTATTTGAAAGGGGGATGACACCCCATGACAACGCACCTGATGCCCATTGCCCAGATCCTGCCACGCAGGTATCGCGTTGCGGCATATCGCCTGTGTCTCATCACAACGGTCAGCAAATCGACATCCTTCAAACACCTTGTCCAGGGCCGGAACACTGCCTGCAATCGCTTGCAAAACCTGATCAGGCTGAGAGGGTAAAGCAGCAAACAGTTTCTGGCTATAGGGATGTTGCGCCTGTTTAAAAAATACCTCGCGTGGCGCCATCTCCACCAATTCACCTGCATACATCACGCCCACCTGATCGGCCATATACGCCGCCACCGCCAAATCATGGGTAATCAACAGCATCCCCATTCCGCGCTCGCGTTGCACCTTGCGCAACAATTCGAGCACTTGTGCTTGCACGGTCACATCCAGCGCCGTGGTCGGCTCGTCCGCAATCAATAAAGCCGGGTTTCCGGCAAGGCTGATAGCAATCATCACCCGTTGTTTCATGCCCCCAGAAATTTGAAATGGATAATCATGCAGGCGTTGTGCTGCATCGGCAATGCCGACTGACTGCAATAAATCAGCCGCCGCTTCGTGCAAGGCTCGTCCATGTAACCTTTGGTGCAAAGACAGGCTTTCTTTAATCTGCTCCCCCAGCGTCAATACCGGATTCAGGCTGGTCATGGGTTCCTGAAAAATCATGCCGACCATCCCGCCACGCACCGGGCGCATGGCTGATTCGGGTAACCCCAATAAATCTTGCCCGTGCAAACGGATATCCCCGGCCTGATAGTGTGCCGATTCGGGCAACAAACGCATGATGGACAGGGCAGTCATTGATTTACCGGAACCCGACTCACCCAGCAAAACGAACGTCTGACGGGGCGCAATCGCAAAGCTGATCCCATCTACCACACGAGCCTTGCCAATTGTGATGCGCAAGTTACTGACCTGCAATAAACTTTCGCTCATCGCCGCTGCCCCAGGGGGTCAAACGCTTCACGCACACTGTCCGCAAACAGATTGGCCGACAACACCAGTACAAACATCCAGCCGAACGCCGAAGCCAATGGCCACCATACCACAGGTTCACGCGACAGTTCCAGGCGTGCGGCATTGATCATGTTGCCCCAACTGGCCATGGCCGGATCTACCCCCACACCCAGATAAGACAACACGGCTTCAGCCAGCACAAAACCCGAGAAATCCATCACCATGCTGATCAAAATCAAATGCAGCAAATTGGGCAACACGTGGCGTCCCATGATGCGCCAGTCGGACACACCCAATGTGCGTGCCGCAGATACATAATCCTGCTCACGCAATTTGAGCGTTTCGCCTCGCAATACACGGCACAAGCCGGTCCAACTGGTCACACCGAGTATCAGACACAGAAACAATAAACGAAAATCTGCTCGTGACGCCGCCGAATCGAACAACGCTGGGTGCGTTTCAATAAACCCTTGCATCAACAGCACCGCAGCCACAATCAACAACACACCCGGAATCGAATTGAGGGTGGTATAAATGTACTGAATTGCATCATCCACCCAGCCGCCGAAATATCCTGCTGCGATGCCTAAACCCACCGCCAGGGGTAAAGTCACCAAGGTGGTCAGGGTACCCATCATTAAACCTGTGCGCACGCCTTTAATACTTTGATACAGCACATCCTGACCAATTTTGTCGGTGCCCAGAACGTGATACACCGTAGACCATTCGGCCATCATGGCGCCCAATACACACAAGACAGTCAACGTTGCCCACCCTGTGCGCCAAGGCAACTGGTGCTTGCCTTGCCAGGCCGTGCGCAGCAAATCACGCAAAGACACCCCTCCACGGTGCGCCTGCCAGCCAGCGAACAGGAGCGTCATGGCCGCCGCAAGTAACACACCCATGAGTACTCCGCGCAAGCCAAGTCGCACTTTTTCTGGCCAATGTCTCCACGCGCCCTGCTCATCGCGCCCTAACCTCTGCGCTTGATAAAGCGTGAGTTCGGGATAGCCCAGTACCAGATGTCCGTCTGGCAGGGTCGTGGGCATTTTGACAAACAGGTGTTTCGCCAGGGGTGCCGAATAACTTTGTTCCTGGTAGGCACTCAAACGGGCAATCAGCACATCGAGCACGCTATTGACTTCAACACTGTATTGCACTGACATACCTGCCTGAGCAGGCAAACGCAAACGAAAGTGTAAGGAATCGAGTAAACCAATACCGACATAACACAGCAAAATCAGACCAGCCGCCATGGCGACAGGTTGTCGCCACAAAGACTGCCAACCCGCACGAATATTATCAGCACCGCGCCAAAACAGCAGCCCCACCGCACCAACAGTCAACCAGATCAGGCCATCCGCCCATAAGACAACTGGCTGCCATCCCATCAGGAAAACCTCACTCTGGGATCAGCCCAAGTGTAAGCCAAATCTGTCAGCCACAGGCCAATCAGATACAAAACCGATCCAATAAACACCATGGCACGCACCACAGCAAAATCCTGCGCCTGTATCGCATCGATCACGTACGAACCCAGACCTGGTATGCCAAAAAAAGATTCTGTCAGCAAACTGCCCATGAACAACAGCGGCAACACCGCCACAGCACCGGTTAAAATGGGAATCAGTCCATTTTGCAACACATGCCGAAACAGCACGCGCGATTCATTTAAACCTTTGGCACGCGCCGTGCGCACATAATCTTTGCCGATCTCTTCCAGAAAAATACTGCGGTACCAGCGCGTGCCATTCCCTACGCCCGCCATCACCGACACCACAATAGGCAACAACACAAAATGCCAGCTGTCTGCACCCGGCACGAAACCGGAAATCGGAACCAGTCGCCACAGGTGCGCCACCCAATATTGACCCGCAATAATGTAAAACAGGCTGGACACCGACATCAGCACCACCGTTGCTATTATCCCAAACCGATCCAGCCAACTGGCACGCGCCCATACCAGCATCAGCGCCAACCCGATATTCACCCACAGGCCCAGCACAAAGGTGGGTAAAGCAATCGACAAACTGGGCCCGGCACGAGAACGCAAAGCTTCGCCAATATTGCGGCCATCGTCGGATTCACCAAAATCCAGCGCAAACATGCGAACAGACTGGTTAAAGAATAAAGTGTCGCGTAATGCACGCCAACCAGGTTCACGCGCATTGTAGAACAGGGGTTGGGCATAGTCATGCTGCACCTTCCACGCCTCAATCGCCGGCTGGGTAACGTGCTTGATACCCAAATGCATACGCGCCATGTCATCGGGGGTATTAACCATAAAAAACAGACTGAAGGTCAACAGGTTCACACCCAATAAAATCGGCACGGCATAGGCCAAGCGCCGAATCAGATAAGTCATCATCGGGCAAGACTCCGCTCACGCTTGCGCCGGGTATAACCGACCGAAGCCACCAAGGCAAGGACACCTCCACCCAAAATACCCAAAGGCCACCACACAGGCTGGTTCCAGGCGACACGACGACGTGCGCGCAGTCCAGGATCAATCTGCACGTACTTCAAGGTATTATTGGCAATCATATTCGGTTTCCATGGACTCACCCAAGCCTGACTCAACACGTACTGACGGGGGAAATAGCCAAATAACCATGGTGCGTCCTGTTGCAAAATAGCCAACATTTGAGCAATCAATTTTTCTCGTTCCGGGCCATTGTCCAAATATTTCATCTGATTAAACAGCACATCGTATTGAGGGTTACGATAATTGGCATCATTTTCACCACCGCTGGAAACTTTGCTGTTGGGACCGTAAAATAAAAACAGGAAATTTTCTGGATCGGGGTAATCCGCATCCCATCCCGCCACAAAGAGCTGGGTATTGCCGCGACGTATTTTGTCCTGAAAACGGTTAAAATCACTGCTACGCGAAATCATTTGTATCTTCAGTTTTGCCAGTTGCTTGGCCATCCAGTCCACGTATGCTTTGGCTTCGGGCCCGGTATAGGTGTTGTCATAATACAGCACCAAAGGCGCGCCGGTTCTGGCATCGCGACCGTCTGGGTAACCGGCCACAGCCAACAGGTGTTGAGCATCGGCAAGTGAGCGGCGCTCAATGTGACCGTTAACTTGATGGTAAATCACAGGATTCATACCCAACACACCTGCCCGATAACCTTCAATACCCGGTGGTATCGGTCCTTGTGCCGCAATACCTCGACCATTCATGAAAATAGAGATAAATTCTTCATAATTAACCGCAATGGAAATCGCTTGCCGTAAAGCGCGGGCGCGTGCGGAATAACCGCCGACCACACTGTCCAGCATATTGAAACCGACATAACCGACAGCGGGCATGGTCGGCGTTTCCAGTGTGATGCCATGCGCTTGCAGTGCTGGGCTGGGATGTGGCTGACCCTGTGCATCCGGCGTGATCGCCTGTGCAAATGTATCCGAACTGATCGCAGAAAAATCATAATAACCCTGCAAAAATTTATTCCAGTTCGGGATCACCTCTTTTTCCAGGCTAAACACCACCTTGTCCACAAAAGGCAAAGGCTTTCCTGCATCATGCAACAAACCCGCTGCGGCATCGCCCGGTTCACCTTCAGAAGGATAGCGCTCGCCATGGAAGTTGGGGTTGCGCTCCAGCACCATGCGCCAATTGGGATCCATGAGCGTCAATTGATAAGGGCCTGTACCCACGGGATGCCAATCCAGTGAGAAGTTACGTTTTGCCATCCCTGTCTGATGATAAAAAGCATCCACTTCAGGCGGCACTGGGGCGAAAAATGGCATCGCCAACCAATACAGAAACTGCGGGTACTTCCCGTGCAAGCGAATGCGATACGTATAACGGTCTAACACTTGCGCGCCCGGCAAATCATATCGCCTCAGGTCCAAATAATCATTCGGCCCCGCTTTATTGGCCACATGGGCCAACATTGCCTCATAAGCTTTAAAGCCTACAATATACCCGGACATCAGTCCAAAAATGGGAGAGTTCACCTGTGGGGAAGCCAGCCGCTTGATTTCATAAACATAATCATCTGCCGTCAACTCGCGCGTACCAAAATGTTTAAAATCTTGCCATCGATGTATCTGTGAACGGTCTGTTGTGCGCCATGGCAGATAATAAGGCTGTCCGGTCTCATCACGCGCAAAAGCAGGATGAGGTTGATAGTAGATGCCCGGTCGAACATGCAATTCATACACACTTTCTGCCACCAGATCGGGATTGACTGTTACCGGCAAGGATTTGCCTGCCGCATCCAGATAAGTCAGCGTGGGCATCGCGGTCAGTGTTTGCGGGATGAGCGTATAAGGTCTTTTGAGATAATGGTATTGCAAGGGTGGCTCAAGAATTTGAGCTGTTAATGCGTAAGCATCCGCGCTGTAAGCTTGCGCAGGGTCAAGGTGTTTTGGACGTTCCAAAAAAGAAAGGTACAAGATGTTGCTCACACGCTCACTGTTCGGATAAGGATCATTCCAAACGCGTTGCGTACACCCTGTCAACAACATCATGAATAGGACAATTAAAAAAAGTTTCATGGTGTAAGTTTAACGCACTTGGCTAACAATCGGTATAATACGCAGGCTATCGACACATTTAGGACAATCAAATGGGATTTTTACGCGACAAACGCATCCTCATTACCGGCATGATCAGTGATCGCTCGATTGCTTATGGCATCGCGCTTGCATGTCACCGGGAAGGCGCTACACTGGCTTTTACTTACCAAGGCGAAAAAATCGCTGAACGCGTCAAAGCGATGGCTGCCGAGTTCAACAGTAGCATCGTGCTGCCCTGCGATGTGGGCAGCGATGAAGAAATTGAACAACTGTTCGTATCTTTGGGTAAAGAATGGGACAGTTTGGATGGCCTGGTTCATGCGATTGCCTTCGTACCAAAAACTGCACTAGCAGGCGACTATCTGGAGTTGGTTAACCGTGAAAATTTCAGGATCGCGCATGACATCAGCTCATACAGCTTCGCAGCCATGGCGAAAGCCGCTTTGCCTCTGATGCAAGACAGCCGTGGCGCGTTACTCACCCTGTCTTACCTTGGTGCTGTGCGTTCCGTACCCAACTATAATGTCATGGGGTTGGCTAAAGCCAGTTTGGAGGCGAATGTGAATTACATGGCACAGAGCTTGGGCCCAAAGGGCATCCGGGTAAACGCCATTTCAGCCGGCCCGATACGAACCCTGGCTGCCAGCGGCATCGGTGGTATTCACAGAATATTAAGCCATGTGGAAAAAAATTCTCCGCTGAGGCGCAACGTGACCATAGAAGAAGTGGGTAATGTCGCCGCATTCCTGCTGTCTGATTTATCCAGCGGCATCACAAGTGAAATCACTTATGTCGACGCAGGATTCAGCACTACCATGGGCGTGGATATTGGTTAAATCAAAGTCACCCATCAGTCGGTTTTCTGGGCCTAATGGGTGATTTGGATGAATACCGATGATCGATTCGGTGATTGTGTCCATAACACAATTCTTACACAGACCAGCCGGTTTGCTATTTATCGATCACAGGTCGATATCCGAAACGCGAGCCTGAACCACTAACGTCCGTTTTCAGGCTCATTCAGACCCGTTGTCTCACTGCACAGCTTTGGACAGCGCCGACTGATTCACCTGAATTTTAGCTTTTGCGACCAGCGTATTAATATAGTCCTTGAATGCCTGATCAGCCTGCATACGCGCCACCTGCCCACCCAACGCCTGGAACCTGGCCGCATCTGCGGCAGCCACTGGCACTACGCGTGTGACACGCACCAACTGAAAATTACCTTGGGAATCCGGCCCGCCCACATAAGCTGGCAAGGCATGATCATCCACGGAGAACACTTGCGTGAGCAAATGAGTTGAGGTGACTACACCCGGGTTGGTGCGCGAGATCAGGGTAAAATCACCCCAGCGCAAACCGGCCGGTTCCTTACCTGCCCGCAATTGGGTCAACATCGCTTCACCGTGCTGCGTCACCTGCAAACGTGCTTGCTGCGTTCGCAACAGATTAACGATTTGCGCACTCACATCAGACAAGTTTTGTTGCGAGGCAGGCTGATAAGACAACAGTCGGGCAGCAACCATCGTATTCGGTGACACTTCAACCACTTCGGTATTGTGATGATTCTTCAGGACATCATCAGAAAACAAATCCCGCAATAGCTTGGGTGAGTTCAATACTGCCGTATCACCACCAGTACGCGTCATCCAGGCGGAAGTTTGCAGGGGCAAATTTAAACGCTGCGCAATAGCACTGAGGTTATTGGGCTGTTCAAACACCTGGTTAGTGAAGCGATCTACCGCATCGGCAAAACGACTACTCGCCTGCTGTTTTTGTAATAACTGCGTAATTTCCGGGCTTACCTCAGCCAAACTGCGTTCTTTTGCCGGACGTATCCCTTTCAACTGAATAATGTGATAACCATAATTTGTAAGTACAGGAGGAGAAATTTGTCCTAACTTGAGTGAAAACGCGGCATCAGAAAATGGTTTAACCATTGCCTCATGTCCAAACCAGCCCAAATCGCCGCCTTGTGCTGCAGAACCCGTATCACTGGAATATTGTTTGGCCAATGCTGAAAAATGGTCTGGGTGCTGAATAACTTGTTGGTACAACTTATCAGCCAATGCTTTCGCCTGCGCCTGTTTTTGTGCATTATCCGCAGGGGTTACAGCAATGAGAATATGACTGACCTGACGCTGTTCCGGTTGAAGATACTGCGCTTTATTTTGAGTGTAATACTGCTGAATCGCCGCAGGATCAACCGGTATGCTACGTGCAAAATTATCAAGTGACAGCACAACGTACTGATACTGTGCTCGAGGGGGTAAAGCAAAATCCGCCGCATGATGATGATAATAAGCTTTGACTTGCGCGGGGGTAATGACGATAGATGCAGCAACAGTGGATACAGGAAGGGTGACCGCACTGATTTCCCGTTGTTGCCCATAGGCTTGCTCAAACAGCTGGAGTGAGGTTTGCGAATAGGGGTGCGCGTCTTCAAATGGCGCACGCAAATCCTGAATCAGCAACTCCTGGCGCGCCATTTTTTCAAACTTCGGTACAGTCAAATCCTGCCGGCGCAATATTTCCTGATACTGTTGCAGATTGAATTTCCCATTGTCCTGAAAGGCTGGAATCAATGCAATAAAATCTGCTAATTGATGATCGCTCACCACCATGCCTACACGTTTTGCCTCGGACAGCATCGCATGTTGACGAATCAAAGCATCCAGCACGGCACGCTGTAACTGGTTGTTATCAACCCCTTGTACCATATGCTGTTGTTTAAAAGCATGCTGAAACTCAGTTGTAGTAATCACTTCACCATCAACCGACGCCACGCCATGATCACTTCGATGCTCAAAATAGGAACTGATTCCAAACAAAGCAAATGGCACAACGATCATCGCCAACAGCAATTTAACGATTAAATCTTGACTATGCGCGCGTATCCAGTCAGGCATGGGTTCTCGCTATACGAAGAAAAGGCGAGCCACAGCCCGCCAGAAAATGAGAATATACATATTGGTGTTCTATCACATTCAGCACCGAAATGGTTTCGGTTGGCGGAGTGGACGGGACTCGAACCCGCGACCCCCGGCGTGACAGGCCGGTATTCTAACCAACTGAACTACCACTCCTCCTCACTGATTTGTGGTCACATGGTGGGTGCTGAGGGGTTCGAACCCCCGACATTCGCCTTGTAAGGGCGACGCTCTACCAACTGAGCTAAGCACCCAATAACGCAACCACAGCTGCTTAGTTTACCGCATCTTTCAAGCTTTTACCAGCACGGAATTTAGGTACTTTCGCTGCTTTAATTTTGAGTGCTGCACCAGTCAACGGATTACGTCCATCGCGCTCAGCACGATCACCCACATAAAACGAGCCAAATCCAACCAGTGTCACTTCTTCCCCCTTTTTCAAGGTTGCAACGATGGCTTGCAAGGTTGCATCCACCATGCGGCTCGCTGCTGCTTTGGTTACATCAGCCGTCGTCGCAACCGCATCCACCAGTTCTGATTTATTCACACCATTCTCCTCGGGTTAAGTTTTCAAGTTTTACTGCAGCAAGTCTTACTGCAGTTAGCTTTATAGCAAGCCTCAAATTAACCTGTCAAGCAAAACCCTCATTCAACGCACCAAATGACGTGAAAAAGCCAAAACCTAGTGTTTTGTGGGTGCCGACTCCACCGCTGGGGCTCCGGCAATCACGACTTCCGGTGAAACGGCTGCCGCATCCGGCAATGGTTCAGGTTGTCGCTCCAACACCAGTTTCAACACCTGATCTATCCATCTCACAGGCTGAATATCCAAACGATTTTTGATATTGTCTGGAATTTCCACCAAATCGCGTACATTTTCTTCGGGGATCAAAACAGTTTTAATTCCACCCCGATGTGCCGCGAGTAACTTTTCTTTCAAGCCACCGATAGGCAACACTTCACCGCGCAAGGTGATCTCTCCCGTCATGGCAACATCACTACGCACCGGGATGTTGGTCAACACCGATACCAAGGCGGTGCAGATGCCTATCCCTGCACTGGGACCATCTTTGGGTGTTGCGCCTTCGGGCAAATGAATATGCACATCGTATTTCTGAAAAAAGTCTTGTGGGATGCCCAAAGCCTGAGAGCGGCTACGCACCACCGACATCGCAGCTTTAATCGACTCTTGCATCACATCACCCAATTGCCCTGTAGTAATCATATTACCCTTACCCGGCATCAGTACGCTTTCTATGGTAAGCAATTCACCACCCACTTCAGTCCAGGCCAAGCCTGTCACTTGACCCACCTGATTAAATTTCTCCGCCACACCAAAGCTAAAACGTCGAACACCAAGGTATTTATCCAGGTTGCGGGCATTGACGGTAATTTTCTTTGATTTTACGGTGTGCATTAACAATGCGGTCACTGCTTTTCGGCAAATTTTAGCTACATCTCGCTCCAAATTACGCACACCGGCTTCACGCGTATAGTAACGGACAATATCTCGCAAAGCGCTTTCAGTGATGACGCATTCATCCGCTTTCAAGCCATTCGCTTCCATCTGCTTGGGCACCAAATACCGCTCAGCAATACTCACTTTTTCATCTTCCGTATAACCTGACAGACGAATGACTTCCATCCTGTCCATCAACGGCGCAGGAATATTCATGGAATTAGCCGTGGCCACAAACATGACATCCGACAAATCGAAATCCACCTCAATGTAGTGATCAGAAAAGGTATGGTTTTGTTCCGGATCCAGCACTTCCAGCAAAGCAGAAGCTGGGTCACCCCGGTAATCCTGCCCCATTTTGTCTACTTCATCTAGAAGAAACAATGGATTACGTACAGCCACCTTGCTCATGCTTTGTAAAATTTTTCCAGACATCGAACCAATATAGGTACGCCGATGACCGCGAATTTCAGACTCATCGCGCACGCCACCCAAAGCCATACGAACAAATTTTCGATTTGTGGCTTTCGCTATCGACTGTCCCAGTGATGTCTTTCCTACACCAGGAGGCCCCACCAGACACAAAATCGGTCCTTTGAGTTTTTCTACCCGTTGTTGCACAGCCAAGTATTCAACAATACGCTCCTTGACTTTGTCCAGCGCATAATGATCTTGATCCAGGATGGTTTGAGCTTTTTTGAGGTCACGACTAATGCGTGTGCGTTTACGCCACGGCAAAGCCAGCAAAGCCTCAATATAACTGCGCACCACAGTCGCCTCAGCGGACATGGGCGACATCATTTTAAGTTTTTTTAACTCTGCTTCCGCCTTGATTTCCGCATCCTTGCTCATCTTGGCTTCTTTGATGCGGCGTTCCAAATCCTCGATCTCAACACCTTCCTCACCATCCCCCAACTCTTTCTGGATGGCTTTCACCTGCTCATTCAAATAATAATCACGCTGACTCTTTTCCATCTGACGCTTCACACGCCCTCGAATACGTTTTTCAACTTGCAGGATATCAATTTCGCCCTCCAGCAAGCCCATCAAATGTTCCAGGCGTTCCTGAACATTATTCATCTCCAGGATTTGTTGTTTCTGCTCCAGTTTAAGAGGCAGGTGTGCCGCAACCGTATCCGCCAAACGACCGATATCTTCAATACTAATCAGTGAAGTAAGCAGTTCTGGCGGGATTTTTTTGTTTAATTTGATGTACTGGTCAAATTGAGCCACCAACGCACGCCGCGCCGCCTCGGCATCTTTATCCAGCTCCCCCGTCTCGGGAGGGATCAACTCAACTGTACCGACAAAATGAGTGTCTGCATCGGCATACTCAATTACTGCTGCACGTTGCACACCCTCTACCAGCACTTTGACTGTACCATCCGGCAGTTTAAGCATTTGCAGCACTGTCGCCACGCTCCCGATACGGTACAAATCCTCGGGGGAAGGGTCGTCCTCGGACGCGGATTTTTGTGCGGCCAACAAAATATTTTTACCCGATTCCATCGCGATTTCCAAAGCGTGTATGGATTTCGCACGCCCAACGAACAAGGGAATCACCATATGGGGGAATACAACCACATCCCGCAAAGGCAACAAGGGAAGTGTCATAATTTCGGCGTTGGTTGACGAGGTAGTCATGGCATACTTTCTCAAAATAGTGAGTCGATTTGAATGTATATGCAGGCAATTTTCCCAATTTCAACCAGGGTTTTCATAAATTCCGCGTGATATTCCCAAACTTGTGCAGGAGAACGTTCACGGGAGGAAACTCTGGCTTGGGTTTGTCAATAAAGGAACAGATATTGTTGCGTATCCAGAATGAATGCAAGGTGCAAAACACAGCAAATGATCATCCCATTCACAAGCCTGGCAACCATACAGCCAACCGAATACGCATCCAAGCAACCACCCTTGGAACTCAGGGATATCAATGAACAACAAAAGCCGTCAGGAAGCGGTTTTTTCCTGCTCGGTATAAATCAACAAAGGCTTGGATTCGCCCTGAATGACAGACGCATCAATGACCACTTTACTTACATCCTTCATGGAAGGCAAATCAAACATGGTGTCCAGCAACGCATGCTCAATAATTGAACGCAAACCACGCGCACCCGTTTTTCGAGCCAAAGCACGTTTCGCGATTGAATCCAGTGCATCCTCACGAAACTCCAGCTCAACACCTTCCATTTCAAGCAATCGGGCATACTGTTTGACCAGCGCATTTTTTGGTTGTGTCAAAATCGTCACCAAAGCAGCTTCGTCCAGCTCTTCAAGCGTAGCAATAACCGGTAAACGCCCAATTAACTCGGGAATCAATCCAAACTTAATCAAGTCTTCCGGCTCCACTTCCCGTAACAAGGCGGAAACATCTTTGCTGCTGTCCTGGCTGCGCACTTCGGCATTAAAACCAATACCACCCTTGCTGGCACGGTTTTGAATCACCTTTTCCAGGCCGGCGAATGCCCCGCCGCAAATAAATAAAATATCGGTGGTATCGACTTGCAAAAATTCTTGATTAGGATGTTTCCGTCCACCTTGTGGAGGAATCGACGCAGAAGTGCCTTCAATCAGCTTGAGTAGAGCTTGTTGCACCCCTTCACCGGACACATCGCGAGTAATAGAGGGGTTGTCGGACTTACGCGAAATTTTGTCTATTTCATCAATGTAAACGATGCCTTTTTTGGCTTTTTCAACATCGTAATCACATTTTTGCAACAATTTTTGAATAATATTTTCAACATCCTCACCCACGTAACCCGCCTCGGTCAAAGTGGTCGCATCGGCCATCACAAAGGGTACATCCAGCAAACGCGCCAGGGTCTGTGCCAACAATGTTTTACCCGAACCAGTAGGACCGATTAACAAAATATTGCTCTTGGACAGCTCCACATCATTTTTACCCGTTGCGTAGCGTAAACGTTTGTAGTGGTTGTACACTGCCACGGCCAGAATGCGTTTGGCTTTATCCTGACCAATCACATAGTCGCCAAGAATTTCACTGATTTCTGCAGGCGTCGGTAAGCCTGACTTATCGATTCCGCCCTTTTTATCCTGCTGCACTTCTTCACGGATAATGTCGGTACACAAATCCACACACTCATCACAGATAAACACAGAAGACCCGGCAATCAGTTTGCGCACTTCATGCTGACTTTTTCCGCAAAAAGAGCAATGCAGCAATTTGTCTCCACTTGTATTTTCTGACATCATTTTCACTCCGTAATTTTTGGACATTCAGTCGCAGACCGACCCAGCCAGTACCAAACCGAATTCACATCCCGGCAACTCAACAAGAGATTAAGCCGATTTCCGGGAACTGAACACTTTGTCTATCAAACCATAGCTCACGGCTTCCTCGGCACTCATAAAATTGTCACGATCAGTGTCTTTTTCAAGCACTTCCAAACTTTGGCCGGTATGTAAAGCCATCATGCCATTCAAGCGCTCACGCAAATACAGAATTTCCTTGGCATGGATCGCAATATCAGAGGCTTGCCCCTGGAATCCACCCAAAGGCTGATGAATCATTATCCGTGAATTGGGCAAAGAAAAGCGCTTGCCCTTTGCCCCGGCAGTCAACAAAAACGCACCCATGCTGGCCGCTTGTCCCAGACACAGCGTACTGACATCCGGCTTAATAAATTGCATGGTGTCATAAATCGACATGCCTGCCGAAACCGATCCGCCCGGAGAATTGATATACAGATGAATATCTTTCTCCGAGTTTTCAGACTCCAGAAACAATAATTGTGCCACCACCAAATTGGCCACCTGCTCATTGACCGGGCCAACCAAAAACACAATCCGCTCTTTCAGCAACCGGGAGTAGATGTCGTAAGAACGCTCTCCACGTCCACTTTGTTCAACAACAATGGGCACCATACCCAATGACTGCGGATCCCAATTCATGTTTATTCCCTTCCCATCAGTGTTTCAACTGACATTGGTTCGTCCACCAGTTTAACCTGGCTCAATACCCACGCCACGACATGGTCTTCCAGCACGCTGGAAGTAACTTCCTGCATTTTTTCCGGTGTACGACGGTACCAGTCCATGACGCCTTGTGGATCCTCATAAGATTGCGCCAATGCTTCAATGGCCGTAATGACTTCACCTTGTGTCGCGGTCAATTGGTGATCTTGTATGATATGCGACACAATCAAACCCAAAGCAACGCGCTGTTTAGCCTGATTTTCGATCATTTCTGCCGGTAATGGATTTTGAGCAATATCTATGCCACGCGATTTCATATCTTCCTGCGCAGATTCATGCATACGCTGCGCTTCGGTCAACACCAAGACTTTGGGTAACTCGATCGGTGTAATGTCCAATAGCGTTTGAAACACTTGATCACGAATTTTAATTTTGACCCGTTGCTGCGCCTCACGGGTTAAATTCGTTAAAATTTCCGCTCGCATCGCGGTCACATCGCCATCGGAAATACCCAGGCTGCGCGCGAATTCTGTGTTAATCTCCGGCAATACCGGCTCACTGATCTCTTGCACCGTGATGGCAAACTGCGCTTTTTTTCCAGCTAAAGCCGCCGCGTGGTAATCAGCAGGGAAATTCACCTCAACACTCCGCGTCTCTCCCGTCACTGCCCCCATCAGACCTTGCTCAAACTCCGGCAATGTACGCCCGGCACCTAACACCACCACAAATCCCTTGGCCTCGCCGCCCTCGAACACCTCGCCTTTCACGCGACCCTCATAATCCAGTACAAGGCGATCCTGTTCCTGCGCCGCTCGCGTCACACCAAGATAGGTCACACGCTGTTTGGCCAACACAGCCAGCGTAGTGTCTACCTCAGCTTCGCCCAACTGAAACACAGGCCGCTTAATTTCCCGTACCGACAAATCACCCAGCACCACTTCAGGAAATACCTCGAATACCGCATAACATTCAAAAACGCCTTCTGTAGCAGAGTCGGGCTTCGGTTCAATGCGTGGATACCCTGCGACACGCAATTGATGCGTGCTCACGGCTTGCGAAAATGCGCGCTCAATCGCTTTCCCCATCACCTCTTGACGCACTTCATTGCCATGTTGTTGCGCAATCAGCTTCATCGGTGCTTTGCCCGGACGAAAACCGGCAATACGCACTGTGCGTGCAATATTTCTCAGTTGGGATGACACATCAGTTTCTATCTCTCGCACAGGTATCGCCAAGCCAATACGACGATCCAAAGTGCCAAGTTGTTCGATTTGTGCGTGCTGCATGTAAAATCCTTAAAATTGCAAGAAGGGCAAATGATAAAACATGGCTTGCCGCTGCAGAGGTTTATTAAATTAAAGGCTCATTAAAGACAACTGTGGGACATCGATGCATTAACAAGCCCCAAGACAATCCCGATGGTGCGAAAGGAGAGACTCGAACTCTCACGCCTTACGGCGCTGGAACCTAAATCCAGTGCGTCTACCAATTCCGCCACTCTCGCGAACCTCAGAGTGTAATATAATTGAGGCATATTTGTCAGCAAATTATCGCGGAAATTTCATGGCTTCTGCATTTAACGCTCATTTTAACCACCCACATTTAAAAAAGAGGACGCATGCACGTACCAGCTGTTCAACATTATGAAAATTTCCCGGTCGCTTCACTGCTCATGCCTCGCCGCTTGCGAACGGCGACACGGATAATTTACTGGTTCGCCCGTTCTGCGGATGACATTGCAGATGAAGGCCACGCAACAGCCGAAGAACGCTTGTCTGCATTGCAAGCTTATCGGGAAGAATTACACCGGATTGAACGGGGAGAGCTTGCTCAAACGGAGCTGTTTCTCAGTGTAGGCGCCATCATCGCCCAACACCACTTACCCATCAGCGCATTTCATGACCTGCTGGATGCATTCATGCAGGATGTCAGCAAAACGCGTTATGCCGATTTTTCCGAAGTAATGAGTTATTGCAAAAAATCAGCCAATCCGGTCGGCAGGTTGATGCTGGCATTGTATGATGACCATGACGCCCGTCACCAAGCCTATTCCGATGCCATCTGCTCTGCGTTGCAATTACTTAATTTCTTGCAGGACATCGCTGTCGATTATGACAAACAACGCATTTATCTGCCACAAACGGATTTGGCACGCTATCATATCAGCGAAGCGCAAATTGCTCGCCACGATACATCGGGTACATGGTCACCCTTCATGCTGGCTCAAATTGAGCGTGTGCGCAAGTTGCTCCAGGCTGGCGCCCCGCTGGGTATCTTGCTAAAGGGGCGAATCGGGTTGGAAATGCGCCTGATTATCTCTGGTGCAGCCATTGCATTAGAAAAACTGCATCGCGTGCGTGGCGACATATTCAACCAGCCGGTGCGGTTGACTGTGCGTGATTGGCCCATTGTTCTCTACCGCGCCGTGCGCAAAAAATAACCTATGGATGCCAACCAGTACTGTTTAGAGAAAGCCGCTGCCAGCGGCTCAAGTTTTTACTACGGTTTTCGATTTTTACCAGCGGCCAAAAGGCAGGCGATCACTGCATTTTATGCGTTTTGCCGCGAAGTGGATGACATCGTGGATGATTGCACTGATCTCGCCATGGCGCAACGAAAATTGAAAATGTGGCGACAAGAAATACATGATTTGTATGCGGGGGCGCCACACCATCCCGTCACACAAGCACTTGCTCCGGCAATCAGCGCTTATCATATTCCTGCAGAATCGCTACTCGAAATCATCGCCGGCATGGAAATGGACCTGACCTATGTCCGCTATACAGACTTCAGCACATTGAAGATTTATTGTCACCGCGTTGCGGGCGTGGTGGGCGAAGTGTCTGCGCGCATCTTCGGCTACAGCCAGCCTGACACATTGCGCTACGCAGCACTGTTGGGATTGTCTTTTCAGCTCACCAACATCATTCGGGATGTCGGAGAAGATGCGAAGCGTAACCGCATCTATTTACCTTTGGATGAACTGGCAGAGTTTAATGTCTCTGAGTCTGATCTGCTCAACGCAAAATCTTCTGAAAATTTTAAAAATCTGATGGAATACCAGTATCAGCGTGCGCAAGCCACCTACCAATTGGCCTTTGACGCCCTGCCTCTTTGTGACCGAAAATCACAAAAAACCGGATTGATCATGGCGGCAATTTACCGCAGCTTGCTGGACAAAATTCGTTTTGACGGTTACCCGGTGTTGACTCACCGCACGCGTCTGACATCCTTGCGCAAATTGTGGCTAGCCTGGCGCGCCTGGATGTTTGCCTGAATGTGCCCCCCCGATATTGCCATCATCGGCGCAGGTTATGCTGGCATGGCCGCTGCCGTCACCCTGGCGCAACACGGCATTCCCAGCACCATTTACGAGGCTGGCCAAACTTTAGGCGGACGGGCACGCCGGATCAGACTGAAACACAGCCGCCACGCACTGGACAACGGACAACATTTATTATTGGGTGCGTACCACACCACACTGAACCTGATCAATCTGGTCAACCCAAACCCCACTTACCTTCGTACGCCTTTGGTCCTGTACAGCGAGAATGGTTTGCAACTCCATGTGCCGCGTATTTCAGCGCCATGGCACACTTTGGCAGGTTTGATGAGTGCGCGCGGGCTCACCGTCAATGAACGCTTCAAGGCGCTGGCTTTTATGCTGACGCAGCAAATACATGGCTTTCAGTTGCCATACGATCTCCCGCTGGCTCAACTGCTTGCTGAACAACCTCATCGCACTATTCAGTTATTGTGGGAACCGCTTTGTCTGGCCGCACTCAATACCCCGCTCCACACGGCTTCTGCCCAAGTGTTTCTGAATGTCCTGCGAGACAGTCTGCTGGGCGACGCAAAAAACAGTCACCTCATTTTACCCACTGTTGATTTAAGCGCCCTGTTCCCCGATGCAGCGGCATGTTACATCAGGGAACGGGGTGGAGAAATCCTGACTGGCCAGCGGGTGCAACAACTCCAGCCCGAAGCCGCAAGATACCGCATTGGCACACGAACTTACCGCGCAGTGATCTGTGCGGTTGCCCCCCAGCATCTTGCCGCGCTCACTGCGCCCCATGCCGTCCTGTCTCAGCTCACACAGACCGTGCGTGCGCTACGTTACCAAAGCATTGCCACTGTGTATGTGCAGTATGCACCGCATGTCTGCTTGCCACGTGCCATGACGGGTTTACACCGCACATTGACACAATGGGTGTTTGATCGTGGGCACACCCACCGGCAGCATGGGCTGTTTGCCGCTGTAATCAGCGCACCGCAACAACATCATACTGACCTGGCCAAAACGGTGGTCGCAGAACTTCATCAGCACCTCAAATTACCGCAACAAGAAATATGGGCACACGCCATTCTCGAGAAACGCGCGACTTTTTCGTGTGAAGCCCAAGTTCAACGTCCTGAACAGTGCACACCGTGGTCAAATTTTTATCTTGCAGGCGATTACACTGCAAGCCCCTATCCTGCCACACTGGAAGCCGCCACACAAAGCGGGGTACAATGTGCGCACAAAATTATTCATTCCATTTGATATCAGTAAGGTAAACAATGAAAAACTATCAGGCACGCAAAGATTTATTGGCGAATAAAGTCATTCTCGTCACGGGAGCAGGCACAGGATTGGGACGTGAAGCCGCGCTCACCTATGCAGCACATGGCGCAACAGTGATCTTGCATGGCCGCAATGTCGCGCGTTTAGAAGCCGTCTATGATGAAATTGAAGCTGCTGGCTATCCACAAGCGGCCATTATTCCGCTGGATCTGGAAAAAACGGATGACACCGGTTTTGATGGTCTGGCCGGCTCCATTGGTCTGCAACTCAAACGTCTGGACGGTATCTTGCTTAACGCCACGGCCGCCCGCTCACCTACGCCTCTGGAACTCCATACTTTAGAAGACTGGCTGGTTTTGTTGCGTGTCAACGTGGCTGCACCTGCCTCCATTATTCGCGCCTGCTTGCCATTGCTTAAAGCCGCGCCCTCAGCTTCCGTCATCGTCACGGGTGAAACCCACGGTCATGTTCCTGCCGCATTTTGGGGTGCTTATGCCGTCAGCAAAGCCAGTCTGGAAGCGATGGTAGAAATCTGGACGCAGGAATGGGAAAATCTCAACCCAAACCTTCGCATCAACACGCTGATCCCAGGCCCTGTCAACACACCTGTCCGACGCAAAACTCACCCGGGTGCAGACCCCACCAGCATCCCTCAGCCTGCTGATCTGATGCCTGTTTACCTGTACTTAATGGGCGAAGACAGCACGGGGATGAAGGGTCAAACAATTGTACTGTGATTTTTTAAGTAATACGTTTCATTATTCATTCCCGTACGCAATAAAATGACATTGGACACCCTGATTATCGGTGGCGGAATTTCTGGCCTCTCCAGCGCCTTTCGTCTTGCGCGCGAAGGCATGAAAGTGGCAGTATTGGAACGTGATGTGCTGGGCATGGAAGCTTCATGGGCTGGCGGCGGGATTCTGTCACCACTGCTACCCTGGAATTACGCGGCCCCAATTAATCAGCTCTGTCATCACAGCGCACAACTTTATCCACAATGGATAGATGAAATACGCACCCACAGCGATACAAATCCAGAATATTGGCCATGTGGTATGCAGGTATTGCTTCCTTTTGACGACCCGAACCTTCTCCGCTGGACATCCGCAACAGACGAAGCAACGTATCCCGGATTTTCAATATCCCTCACCGATACCGGCTCATTATGGCTCCCGAACATTGCTCAAGTTCGCAACCCACGCCTGATCAGCGCATTAAGAGAAGCGCTCACCACCCTTGGGGTGACAGTGCTTGAACACAGCGGCACGACCCGATTAATTTTTAGCCCGAATTCCACCGCCATTCAACACGTAGAAAGCGTTCACGGCAACCATCAAGCCGGTGCCTATTTAGTATGTGGCGGCGCATGGAGCCAACAGATGCTGGCGGATGCCCCGCCCACCAAAACCATCACCCCTGTCCGTGGACAAATGTTATTGTTTCGCACCACAACGGATACCCTAAAGCACATCATTTATTACAAAGGAACGTATCTTATCCCCCGGCGTGACGGACACCTCCTGGTGGGCAGCACGCTGGAGTACGTGGGTTTTGACAAAAGCACGACCGAAGAGGCAAAAAACAAATTGATGGAACAGGCTTTCTTCCTGTTACCCGCCTTGCGAAGCGCAACACTGGAAAAACATTGGAGCGGACTGCGTCCCGGGTCTCCTGACAACATTCCCACCATTGCACGTCACCCTCACACCAGCAATTTATACATCGATGCCGGACACTTCCGCTATGGCGTCACCATGGCGGCGACCAGCTCGCAAATCATTGCCGATTTGATCAGCCATCGCACACCGGGATTAGATGTTGCGCCTTATGCCTGGGGGTAACATAACATCAATCACACAAAACCATATCACCCTATCAAATACTGCTATAATTTATCAGGAGGCACTTGTTTCTCACAACAACATCATCAGTAACCCAATCATTAATATGTCAAATATTGATTCTGCTTCAGTACGCCGTCAAAATCGCTCCAATTTTCGGGTATTACGTCGTCTGGTTGCGGCATGGTTCCGTGATCCGACCCAATTTTCACGTCCCCAAAGTGGTGTACCGAAGTTCACTTGTCCCATGTGTGGGCATCACGGCATGTTTATCAGCGTCGGACGCCCTACCCGTTGGGATGCACGATGTCCTGATTGCGGCAGCCGGGAACGTCATCGTTTGACCTGGCTTTGGGTGACTGAAGCGGGTAACAATAAATTTAGCGGGAAACGCATTATCCATTTTGCCCCAGAAAAAATATGGATGAAAAAAATGCAGGGACAACAGAATTATGAAACCGCCGATTTATATCAAAAAAATGTGACCCATCAAGAAAACATCACTAAACTGTCTCTGCCTGACAACTGTTTTGATGTGGTGATGTGTCACCATGTACTTGAGCATATTGACGATGACGCAGCCGCGATGAGGGAATTGTTTCGCATATTAAAACCGGGTGGTCTGGCGGTACTTTCCGTACCCATCAACACTTCGCGTTATGAAACCTACGAAGACAAAACCATCCTTGATCCGGCTATACGACGCAAATGTTATGGTGGAACCGATCACCTGCGCTTTTATGGCATGGATTTTGGGGAAAAATTGGGTGCAGTGGGTTTCAAGATTGACATATTCCGCTTGCCGGAAGCGGATGAAACCCATTATGGATTGTTAAATAACGAGTTTATTTATATCGCGCACAAAGCATAACCATCAAGGTCGGGGCAGCCATATTAATGCAGGCTGTCAGCTTACACTATGTCACCCCACAGTTCCTGTTGCGTGACCACTGCCGTACCCAGTTTGCCCACCACAATTCCTGCCGCGCGATTGGCCCAAGCCATGGCCTCTGCCACATCCATTCCGCTCGCAAGCATAACGCCCAAAGTCGCAATAACAGTATCCCCTGCACCACTGACATCGTACACCTCACGCGCCAGGGCGTGCTGATGCAGCACGCCCTGTTCGGTAAACAAACTCATACCTGCTTCGCTACGTGTAATGAGAAGGGCTTTTAACCCAAGATCAAGTCGCAAATTTTGCGCTTTTTCATCAAACTCTTGCTCAGTTTCCCAAGCACCGGCCACAATACGAAATTCAGCCAAATTGGGGGTCAGTACGTCGGCGTACCGATAACGCTCATAATCTTCCCCTTTGGGGTCAACCAATACCGGGATACCTTTCAGTTTCGCCGCCGAAATCATGGTGTTGACATGCGTGAGCGCACCCTTGCCATAATCCGACACGATCAGCACATCACACTCGGGCAGTAAGGTGTGAAAGCGACTGAGTTTGTCGCGCAACACTTTTTGACTGGGCGGCATCTCAAAGTCAATACGCAATAATTGTTGTTGTCGCCCAATCACACGCAGCTTAATGATGGTTTCCAAAGCACTGTCCAGATGCAAACAGGCGCTAATTCCCGCTGACTCAAGCATCTGTGAAATAGATGCCCCAGCCGCATCATCACCCACAACTGACAATAAAGTTGTCGCCACACCCAATACTGCGACATTGCGCGCCACGTTAGCTGCACCACCCAACCGGTCTTCCTGACGGTTAATTTTAACGACCGGCACAGGTGCTTCAGGTGATATCCGCGACACCTCGCCAAACCAGTAACGGTCCAGCATGACGTCACCCACCACCAAAATGCGCGCTCTGGATAAGCACTCCAGCCTGAATTGGCTCAAACCTCCATCGTGCATTTATCGCCGTCCGATGGAGAAATACTCCAAACCCAGTTCCCGCATTTGCTGCGGATCGTACAAATTTCGTCCATCAAAAACGACCGGCTGTTTGAGTGAATTGGCAATAATACCGAAATCGGGTGATTTGAACACTTTCCATTCTGTGACAATTACCAATGCATCGGCACCCACCAAAGCGGCTTCAGGCGTATCCGCCAAAGCAAGTTGAGGGTGGTCGCCGTAGATGCGTCGGGTTTCATGGGCTGCTACCGGGTCAAATGCGACCACGTCTGCACCATGCTGCCACAAGCCCTCCATCAACACCCTGCTCGGCGCTTCTCGCATATCATCTGTATTCGGTTTAAATGACAATCCCCACAATGCAAAACGTTTGCCGCTCAAATCCTCTCCAAAGCGGGCAATTATTTTTGACAGCAACAGGTGTTTCTGGGTTTCATTTGCAGCCTCCACAGCATCAATTACCCGCATTGGCACACCGTTTTCAGCCGCAGTGCGGCGCAACGCCTGCACATCTTTGGGAAAGCACGATCCGCCATAACCACAACCCGGATACAAGAAATGATAACCAATGCGCTCATCCGAACCAATGCCTTTACGTACAGACTCAATGTCTGCGCCCATTTTTTCTGCCAAATTAGCCAACTCGTTCATAAACGAAATCCGGGTGGCCAGCATGGCATTGGCAGCGTATTTGGTGAGCTCTGATGACCGCACATCCATGGCCACCAAACGCTCATGATTACGTTGAAATGGCGCATACAATTTGCGCATTAAATCGGTGGCGCGCTCGTTGTCCGTGCCAATCACAATACGATCCGGCCGCATAAAATCTTCTATGGCCGCACCTTCCTTCAGAAACTCGGGATTTGATGCCACACTAAATTCGATGTCCAGACTGCGTTTGTTTAACTCTTCCTGAACCGCCGCTCGTACCTTATCCGCCGTACCCACCGGCACGGTCGATTTATTTACCACCAACCGGTACTCGCCCATGTATTTACCGATACTGCGGGCAGCGGCCACCACATACTGCAAATCTGCCGAGCCATCTTCGTCGGGCGGTGTTCCCACCGCAATAAACTGAATCATGCCATGATGCGCGGCTGCTTCAACGTCCGTGGTAAATTGTAAGCGCCCTGCCGCCACGTTACGTTTTACCAGATCATCCAATCCAGGTTCAAAAATAGGGATACCACCTTGCTGTAAAATTGCAATTTTTTCAGCGTTTACATCTAGGCACATCACATTGTTACCCACCTCTGCCAAACATGCACCGCTCACCAAGCCCACATAACCGGTACCAATTACCGTCACCTTCATTGTCTAACTCCCAAGAGAAATTGTACTGATTTGTTGATGGATATCTTGCAATGCACGCAAAGGATCGGGCGCATGCGTGACAGGGCGTCCAATCACAAGATAATCCGAACCGGCCATCAATGCGGCCACCGGGGTCATCACACGCTGTTGATCATCCTGTTCAGAAGACACTGGACGTATCCCCGGCGTGACCAATTTGAAATCCGCGCCTAAATGCTGTTTTAACAGAGTCGCCTCTTGAGCAGAACACACCACGCCATCCAACCCGGACAATTGAGCCAGATGTGCCAGACGCAACACAACAGTTTCTGGTGTACCCGCCAATCCAATATCAGCCATATCTGTTGCATTCATGCTGGTCAGCAGAGTTACCGCAATTAACATGGGGCGGTCTGAGGCATTCCCAACCCCTGCTCGTGCGGCACGCATCATGTCCGTGCCACCCAATGCGTGCACATTGATCATCCACACGCCCAAACTGGCTGCGGCCCGACTCGCCAATTCTACCGTTGTCGGGATATCATGAAACTTCAAATCGAGAAACACATCGAACCCACGCTGTACCAATTGAGATACCAATGCCGGTCCTGCAATCGTAAATAATTGCTTACCCACTTTGAGTCGGCATAATTCTGGCGTTAAACGATCAACCAGCGACAAAGCCACTTCGGGCAGATTAAAATCCAGCGCAACAATGATCGGTGATTTTTGCATGGTGCTTGGGCCTCCTTAATCCTCTTTCCGCTGGGGGGGGAAACTGTCCCACTGACCACAGGCAGGGCAACGCCAAAAAAAACTGCGCGCTTTAAAACCGCAGTCTTGACATTGATATACCAACAGACCATGTACGTGAGCATGTACAGCCTGTTTGACTAGCTGTACCTCCGCTTGTCGCTCAGATGGCGCAATCATGATTTCTGCTTCAAGCATTCTGTCCAAACTACGCAAACTGGTGCTGCGCCGCAATTGCTCATTCGCAACAACCCAAGCCGCTTGGGCACCTTCCAACCGAAGCACGGCAGAAAACTCTATATCAAATAACTCATGCGAAGCTTGCCTGTTTAACGCATGGCGTAAAAATGCCAGTCCGTCCGCTTCACGGCCGGCACGGCAATACGCGGCCATAATACGCTCTGCCACCAAGGTCAGATAGGGCTCCTTTTGTGATTCGACCCTGCGCCACGCTGTGATCGCAGCATTGACTTCATCACGACCGATCGCAATATCGCCCAACAGCATATTGGCTCGCACGCAATCACGATTAGCTGTCAGCGCATCACTGAGATAAGCTCGCGCCACCTCAATCTGATCACCTAACCATGCCTGATTGGCCAATTCACAGTAATAATGCCCAATTTCCACATGCCAGGTCTGATTACTGCCGCGCGACAACTCCTGCGCAGCAGAAATAGCTTTACTCCAGTCTTTTTCCTGCACATAAATTTCCAGCAAAAAATTCCGTGCTTGCTCCGCCATTTCACCCGTATTTAAATGAGTAAAAATGGCTTCGGCGCGATCGAGCAAACCGGCTTTAAGGTAATCCTGCCCCAGCTCAAAGCGTGCTTTAATTTGCTGTTCCGCCGACAAATCTTCGCGTTCAACCAGATTTTGGTGCATACGAATAGCGCGCTCGACTTCACCGCGCTTACGAAACAAGCCCCCTAGTGCAAAGTGCAAATCAACGGTATCACTGTCGACTTTCACTACTTCAATAAAGGCCTCTATTGCGCGATCAGGCTGCTCATTGAGCAAATAATTCAGCCCACGAAAATATGAAGCGGGTACAGCTCTGGATTCCGTCATCACTTGACGTATATCCACGCGAGCAGCCAACCATCCCAATCCAAAAAACAGGGGTAACGCAAGTAACCACCAGAGTTCAAATTCCATCATTAAATCACTAATCCGTATTTAGTTTAATGTGCGCGATGCGTAGGCAAAGACCGACAAGCAGCCAGCGCCGCACGTAAAGATTGCAATTCTCGCCGCTGGCGGAACAAATAGCCCAAACAGGCCATGACCCCGGTTGCCGCGCCCAAAACATATACCACCAGAATAATCAGTACCAGCGGCGCTTGCCACTGATAACCAAAATAATAATGCAACACCACCAACCCGCTGTTTGCAATTGCAAAACTCAATAACAAAACAAACAACATCAGTTTGATCAAACCACTTATATAACGCATCTTTTATTCGTCTCCCTAACTCATGCCGAAAGTGTGTGCGTCTCACTGGTTACTGTCAGTGCAAGCCGCATCCTCCAACCGACAGTTACTCCTGTCGTGAATAAAAACAATAACATATTGACTTCCACACCACTTTCATCCGATTTTGCCCCCAATTCAACGAATGATTAACCGAAATATGTAACGCATCTGCGCAAATGTAACCAGAAAAAACGGCGCCCCTTATGAGAACGCCGTTAGTTAAGCTTTGTTTTATTCCTCTATTACAGAGGGTAATCCACCCGTTCCCGCAATTCCTTACCTGGCTTAAAATGCGGAACATATTTCGCTGGCACAGCAACCGGGGAACCTGTCTTTGGATTACGCCCTGCACGTGGCGGACGATAATTCAGGTTAAAGCTGCCAAAACCCCTTATTTCTACGCGTTTACCTTCTGCTAAGCTGCGAGAAACCGCATCCAGCATAACCTTTACCGCCAGCTCTGTATCAGAAACAGCCAACAAAGGGTAGCGTGTTGCCAGTTGTGAAATAAGTTCGGACTTGGTCATGTCGTTGCCTTTCAGAATTAAGCGTTACGGTTGTCAAGTTTTGCCTTCAGCAGAGCGCCCAAATTGGTGGTCCCGCTGTTAGCAGACTGATCACTTGCCATTTTTTGCATGGCTTCAGTGTGTTCAGCAGCATCTTTCGCTTTAATGGACAATTGAATGCTACGGGTTTTGCGATCCACATTAGTGATCATGGCCTCAATGACATCACCTTCTTTGAGGTGGTTGCGAATATCTTCAACCCGATCACGTGAAAACTCCGATGCGCGCAAGTAAGCCTCTACATCATTTTCGAGTTGAATCACAGCACCCTTTGCATCGAGCGACTTGACAGTTCCCTTGACCAAACTGCCTTTATCAAAGTTACTCACAAAACTGCTGACAGGATCACTTTCAACCTGCTTAATGCCCATGGAAATGCGTTCACGCTCCACATCTATCGCCAACACCACGGCTTGAACTTCATCGCCCTTACGGAAATTACGCACAGCTTCTTCGCCAGGTAAGGTCCAGGACAAATCAGACAAGTGCACCAAACCATCTATACCGCCAGGCAAACCAATAAACACACCAAAATCAGTGATTGACTTGATCTGACCAGAGATTTTGTCACCTTTTTTATGGCTGGCTTCAAAATCATCCCATGGATTTGTTTTGCACTGTTTCATACCCAGAGAAATACGACGGCGCTCTTCATCAATTTCCAGCACAATAACTTCGACTTCATCGCCGAGTTGCACGACTTTAGATGGGTGTACGTTTTTGTTCGTCCAATCCATTTCAGAAACGTGAACCAAGCCTTCAATTCCAGTTTCAATTTCCACAAATGCGCCATAATCGGTCAAGTTAGCCACCTTGCCAAACATGCGCGTACCGGAAGGATAACGCCGTGCCAAACCATGCCAGGGGTCATCACCCAATTGTTTGATACCCAATGAAACACGATTTTTTTCTTGATCAAATTTAAGAATCTTGGCTTCGACTTCATCACCCACTTGCACCACTTCAGTCGGATGTTTAACACGACGCCACGCCATATCAGTAATGTGTAACAGGCCGTCTATACCGCCCAAATCGACAAATGCGCCGTAATCGGTGATGTTTTTCACCACGCCTTTGACGATAGACCCTTCTTTCAAGTTAGCCATTAAGGCATCGCGATCAGCACCCACGGTAGCTTCCAGTACGGCACGACGGGAAACCACGACATTGTTACGTTTACGGTCAAGTTTAATGACCTTGAATTCCATCTCTTTGTTTTCATAAGGTGTGGTGTCCTTCACTGGGCGAACATCCACCAGTGAACCCGGCAAGAAGGCACGAATGCCGTTGACCATGACTGTCAAACCGCCTTTAACTTTACCATTGACCATGCCGGTGATAATTTCACCGTCTTCCATGGATTTTTCTAATCCTATCCAGGCCGCCAACCGTTTGGCTTTGTCACGCGATAAACGCGTAGCCCCATAACCATCTTCCAGCATTTCGATGGCAACACTAACGAAATCGCCCACGGCCACTTCAAGTTCACCACGATCGGTAAGAAACTCTTCTCTGGCAATCAAACTTTCAGATTTAAGTCCCGCATTTACGGTGACAAAATTGTCGTCAATCGCAACGACTTCTGCAGTAATCACTTCGCCAGCGCGCAGCTCTTGCCGACTCAGACTTTCTTCAAATAAAGCAGCGAAACTTTCCATGCCGGGTTCGGCAGCGGTAGAGGTGGAAACAATAGACATGAACAAATGACCTAAGCAAAAACCCACCACATGGTGGGGAAAATTAAATTGATTCGGGATGGACATCCATCCGAACACCCATTAGGGTCCGCATACTCACTCACGAACCCTTACCTTTTCGTAGTGCACCAACACAAATTCAACGGCTTCTGCAATCGTCATCTGACTGGTATCCAACAATACGGCATCTGCTTGTTGAATCAATGGCGCAAGCTGGCGCGTGGCATCACGCAAATCACGTTCACGCAATTCATCAAGCAAGTTATGAAGAATAACATGTATTCCTTTCTCCATCAACTGCTTATAACGACGTTCCGCACGCACGTCCACACTCGCCGTTAAATATATCTTTAAGCACGCATCGGGGAACACCACTGAGCCCATATCTCGCCCATCCGCCACCAATCCGGGCGCCTGACGGAACGTGCGCTGCCGCGCCAACAAAGCCTTTCGCACCTCACCATATTGCGCAACGCGAGACGCCCCGACACCAATCACCTCACTGCGTATCGCTTCATCCACCACCTGCCCCATCAAACTCACACAACCAGCTGTAAACTCGACATCCAAATTCAACGCCAACCGGGCCAACCCGGTTTCGTCATCCAGAGCCACGCCCTTCATGCTCGCAGCCAAGGCCGTTAAGCGGTAAAGCGCACCACTATCCAGACAGTGAAAACCGAGCCGTTGTGCCACCAAATCAGCCACAGTCCCTTTACCCGATGCAGATGGGCCGTCAATAGCGATAACAGGGATTGGGTGACGGATTATGGAATTCATCGGGTAATCGCTGAAAATACGCTAAAATAATCGGGAAATGTTTTGTTTACACACGCAGGATCATTAATCCGTATCGGCACACCGGCGAGCGCTACCAGGGAAAAACACATCGCCATGCGATGATCATCATAGGTGTCTATAGTCGCAGGGATAAAATGTATTGGGGGTGTAATACGCAAATAATCTTCCCCCGCCTCAACCAGGGCACCCACCTTGCGCAACTCTGTGGCCATCGCTGTGATGCGGTCAGTTTCTTTGACTCGCCAACTTCCAATATTACGCAGCACACTTTCTCCTTGCGCAAATAAGGCCAGGACAGCGATAGTCATGGCCGCATCTGGAATGTGATTAAAATCGCCATCGATACCATGCAGGGCCTCACCGTAACGCGCGACAATCGCATGATCCTCATATTCAATCACTGCCCCCATTTGCGCCAGCGCCTCAGCAAAGCGAACATCCCCTTGAATACTGAGGCTCCCAACACCTTCTACACGCACCGGACCACCACCAATAATACCTGCCGCGAGAAAATAGGAGGCCGAAGAGGCATCCCCTTCAATCTCTATCGTTCCAGGGCTACTGTAATGACTACCAGCGGGTACGCGAAACGCATGCATACCCTCATTGACCGCGCTCACCCCAAAACGCCGCATCAAATTCAACGTGATATTAACGTAAGGTTTAGAAATCAGCTCCCCCTCAACCAGCACGTTAACCTCTCGCCCAAGCAACGGTATCGCTAACAGCAAACCTGTTAAAAATTGGCTGGACACATTTCCGCGCACGCTGACAGCAGCTTCTCCAGACAACGCCGGTGGATCAATCTGTAACGGCGGGTAACCCAAGGCGCCCAAATAAGTAATCTGCGCACCCAATGTGCGCAAAGCATCGACCAAATCGGCAATTGGCCGTTCGTGCATACGTGATGTGCCGGACAACCGGTAATGCCCGTCAGACAGCGCCAAAACCGCTGTTAATGAGCGAAATGCTGTACCTGCATTCCCCAAGAACAAGTCCGCCTCTTTGACCGGGAAATTCCCCGCCACCCCATGCACAATGTAATCCTGACCCAGTCCAATGCGCTCGCTAACAACCCCCAACTGGCTTAAGCCATCAATCATCACCCTCGTATCATCACAGTCCAGCAAGCGATTTACCCGCGTCTCGCCGCTAGACAATGCTGCCAGCAACAACACCCGGTTAGACAAACTCTTGGAACCTGGCAGACTTACCGTGCCCTGCGCCCGACTAAGTGGCGGAAGATCTAAAAACGCCGTCATTATTCTTCTTTACCTTATCCTTAATTTTATCTTGTTACGTTAAAAATCCAGCTGTTAACTCAGGAAAAGTACAAATTTTACTCTAAATCCAGGATGAAAAACGCGATATGCAAGCCTTTTTGCTGAAGCCGGTTTGATCTGCCGGTTAAGTTTATCCAACATTGCGAGGTCTGCCAAGCCTATTGAGATGAAACGCAAAAAGCCCCATCTTTCGACGGGGCTTTTCTGCTATGGGGAGTCTGACGATGACCTACTTTGGCTCCGGCCGCGCTACGCGCTTAACTTGCTCCACAA
>JAJYYK010000015.1 GCA_021801025.1 Pseudomonadota bacterium
CCACCTTCAACCCGTTTCAACGCTTCAATGATCTGGCTATCCGTAAATTTCGATTGCTTCATGTAGAGCTCCCTCAATATGAGAAAATTCTACTTCAAACTCCAGCTTTTTGCTGGGGGGATTACCAATGTTGTTCAAGATGCCGACGTGACTATTATCAGCCGTCGCGATGCGGAGGGCGATGCTGTGGTGATGTCGTTGGATAGTTACAACAGCATCATGGAGACACTGTATCTGGCAAGCAACCCAGCGAATGCTGCTGCATTAGCCAAAGCAATTGCACAAGATAAAGCAGGGCAAGCGCAAGCGCGTCAATTACTTGCCGTGAATTAACCATGAGGGGCATTTACTTTGTGCCCGATGCGTGGGACAGTTATCCGTATTGGCATAGCCAGGATAAAAAGACGCTTAAGCGGATAAATATTTTAATTACCGCTGCTGCGCGTGATCCATTTTCCGGCATTGGAAAGCCAGAGCCACTTCGTGGCGATTTATCCGGTTATTGGTCCCGGCGTATAGATGACGTAAATCGTTTGGTGTATCGCGCAACAGATTCAGAATTAGTAATTGTTGCCTGTCGTTTTCATTATGATGTTTAGTCGATGGAAACTGGGGTCGGTTCTAACATTCAAACACTCTATTTTTATTCCGTTCAAACTTTCTCACTGTTTTGTATGAATGTATAGACTCTAATACTTCCCGACCCCGTATTTTCCCATTGTGGTTACGGGAATACCTGTGTATCAATTTTAAATTGGCGTTTGTTGGAAAACTGTATCAGTTTTAGGTTGGCGTTCCTTTTTTTCAATCATGAATTCTCTTCCTGCGTTAGAATGACCGCCATCCACTGGCTAGTTGCCGAATTTTCACAGACACCCCATGATTGAAGAACGTTTAGTCAACATAGAAACAAAAATTACCTTTCAGGAAGACCTGATAGAGGAGCTGAATAAAGTTGTTTATCGGCAGCAACAGCAGCTGAACCAGCTTGAAGCGATTTGTACATCGCTCGCAAGACACATTCAATCGCTGGCTGAAGCAGAGAATACGAGTAAGCCTGTGAACGAAAGGCCTCCTCACTATTAGCATGTAGTCCCGCCAGCCAAATGGTTACCTGCATGGATGCCTTCTAACTTCCTCGCGCCTGATCAAACTGCTCGCGCAGACGCTTCAAGACGCTGGGCTCAGCGCTCACCCGGAAGAAAGCACCCTGATCATCTGCACGCTCTTCCAGTACCTTGCAGCTCGCGTAAATTTCACTGCGCAGTTGCTGTGCCGACCAGGGAAGAAAAAGCTCGTCTTCAACGAGATCCTGTTGGAAAAATTCAACGATCGCCTTGTGCAGCTTCGCGACCTCGTCAGGGCGGCGTGCGCTCATCACCATGCAGGATGGGTATTTGGCCCTTAGCGCAGCTTCGCGTTCGACTTGCGCCACGGCATCTCCGACATGATCAATCTTGTTAAAGATGCGGATGCGAGGGATATCCTGCGCACCGATCTGGTCAAGCACTTCGTTGGTAACCTCGATCTGGCGTTCAAATCCGGGATCGCTCGCATCGATGACGTGAAGTAACAGCGATGCATCAAGGGCTTCGTCGAGTGTTGATTTGAACGATGCGACGAGGCCGTGCGGCAGGTTTTTGATGAACCCGACGGTGTCGCTGACGAGCACACGCGGCACGCTTTCGGGATGGAGGGCGCGTACGGTGGTGTCGAGGGTGGCAAAGAGTTTATTGGCAACCAGCACTTCGCTGCCTGTGAGTGCTCGCATTAAGGTGGACTTGCCGGCATTGGTGTAGCCGACAAGCGCTACAGAAGCGGGGCTGCGGCGCTCTTGTCGCCGCGCGCGCTGGGTCTGGCGTTCGGCATCCATCGCGACGATTTCCAGTTGCAGCTCGGCAATCCGGTCACGGATCTTGCGCCGATCCAGCTCAGTGTGCGACTCGCCGGCACCCCGGCCACCGACGCCACTGCGTTGTCGGCCCTGCGGCCCGGCGAGCTTCGCCAGTTCGCGCAGACGTGGCGCCATGTAACCGAGGCGTGCGATCTCTACCTGCGCGCGGGCGGCGGGGGAGCGGGCGTTGCGGTGAAAAATTTCCAGGATGACCATGGTGCGGTCCATCACCGCGCAGCCGATTTCCTTTTCAAGATTGCGTGCCTGGGAAGGTGAGATATCGTGGTCGACCAGGATGGCCTCAATCTGGCCGGCGTCAGATCCGGCAGACCCATATTCGTTGTTGACGTACTGGTGTATTTCCTGCCGTTTTCCAACGCCCAGGTATGCCGTTGTGTCGAAGCTGGCGCGCTTTTGTACGAATGTACGCACAACTTCGAACCCCAGTGTTTTTGCCAGTTCGCGCAGCTCGGTCACCGATGCTTCGAATTCTGCTTCGGTCACGCTGGGAAGTTGCACTGCCGCGACGACTGCGCGTTTGGGTTGCTCTTGGCTTTGTGTTTGCATTCGCAGAAGGCTTCTTTTCGGTAAGTAAAGGCAGATTGGTATTATCGTCGATAACGGCTTGGAGGAGAAGGATAATTCCTTCAGCGAATAATTGCATTTAAAAGTAAAACTTTCCTGATTTTAATTTGATGATTGATTAATGCGGCCCTTCAAACTTTCCAACTTGTAATCCAATCTCCGCAAATTTTGATGCCCGATCAGTTAAAATGGCGCCCATATCTTGGACAGCAGGTGGCGTTTATGGGCAGCAACTTTCATCGCATAGTCAATCGTGGCAGGAACTCTACTGCACTGGTGTGGGGCGTCTTGTCCGGTTTGGGTTTGGTTTTTGGTGTTATTTCTGCCCATGCCGGCGAAAATAACGCCAATAACCAGGCAGTCAGTTTGACGGCTGCGCAAATGAAGTTTGTCGTGGTTGAACCGGTCAGCGTGCGAAATTTCAGTGTGAACCGTGAAGCAGTGGGCAATACCGATTATGACCAGGATACCACGGCGCAGGTATCCTCTCCTTATCCAGGCCGTATTCTTGCCGTGATGGCCAAAGCGGGTGACAACGTACGCAAAGGCCAGGCGCTGTTTACCATTGCCAGTCCGGATTTATTGCAGGCCGAGTCTGCTTTGCTGACGACAGCCGGGGTGATGAAGTTGACCACGGCGGCACTGCAGCGTGCTCAGGCCCTGTATGCGGCTCAGGGCATGGCGCAAAAGGATTACCAGCAAGCGGTGTCGGATCAGCAGTCTGCGGAGGCCGCTTACAAATCGGCGGTTGATGCGGTACGCATTTTTGGTAAAAGCGAAGCGCAAATCAATCAGATTGTGAGCCGTCGTCAAATTGATGCGACGATGCCGGTGTTGAGCCCGCTTACAGGACGGGTAACGGCCAGAAATGCGGCAGTGGGCACTTTGGTGCAACCCGGCGGCACACCCCCACCGTTTGTGGTATCGGATTTGTCCTCAAAGTGGTTGCTGGCCAATGTGGATGAATCTGATTTGCCGTTGATGCGTCTGGGCGAAACGGTCGAAGCGCATTTGATGGCATACCCTGATCAGGTTTTTCGCGGAAAAATCGACAACATCGCAGCGGCCATTGATCCCAATACGCACCGCATTACCGTGCGTGCCAACTTGCGCGATCCGCAAAATTTAATTACCCCGCAAATGATGGCGACGTTCACTGTGCTCACCGGTACGGTGTTGCATTCGCCTGCGGTGCCTGATGACGGGGTGGTGCGCGAGGGGGATGGCACGATGACGGTGTGGGTAACCACCGACAAGCGTCATTTTTATCGCCGAACCGTGATTTTGGGGATGAGGCAGCACGGAGTCAACCAGATTCTTTCCGGTCTGAAGGGTGGGGAACTGGTGGCCACCGAAGGCGCACTATTTATCAGTAACGCCTATGCACTGGACATGAAATGAGCGACGACACTGTCCAAGCGTCACTAAAATTGAGGAATATGTTGCCGTGCTAAAAGGACTTATTTCGTTTTCTCTGACCCGCAGGCCAATTATTTTATTGTTTTTGCTGGTGTTTATTGGCATTGGTGTGGCCGCATTCTACAAGCTCAATATTGAGGCCTATCCCAATCCGGCGCCGGTCATTCTGGAAATCACTGCGCAGGCCCCCGGTTTATCGGCAGAAGAGATGGAACGCTATTACACCATCCCGATGGAAGTCGGTTTGGCCACCACGCCTGGCGTAGACAATATCCGTTCAACTTCGTTTTATGGCTTGTCATTTGTTCGGGTGACATTCAAGTACGGGGTGGACTATTATTTTGCCCAAACACAGGCAGCACTGAATTTGCAGCAAAATGTGACGCTGCCTAACAACGTGCAACCCCAAATTCAGGCTTCCAGTCTGGTGGGGGAAATTTATCGTTATCAGTTAAAAGGCCCACCGCATTTTGGTTTGACCAACCTGCGTACCTTGCAGGACTGGGTGGTGCAACGCCGTCTGCTCAATGTGCCGGGTGTGGCGCAGGTGGTGGCTTGGGGTGGAACCACCAAAGAGTATCAAGTTCAGATTGATCCCAACCGTTTGGAAGCCTATCACGTTACCCTGCCGCAAGTGTTGACCGCATTGGGCAACGCCAATGTGAATGTGGGCGGGCGCACGATTTCTTTTGGCCAGCAATCAGTCAATGTGCGGGGTGTGGGGCTGATTCAAAATGTGCAGGACATCGGAAACGTGGTGTTGGCGCAATCGAATGGCACGCCGGTGCTGGTGAAAGATGTGGCGAAGTGTCAGGTGGGTTTCGTGCCGCGTTTGGGTCAGGCAGGGCGTGATGCCCAAGACGACGTGGTCACGGGTGTTGTGGTGATGAACCGTACCATGCAAACCAATCAGGTGGTGGGGAGTGTTAAAGCTGAACTCAGCAAAATGAACAGTGACGGCAGCTTGCCGAAAGGGGTGTGGATTGATCCTTATTATGATCGCTCGACGCTGGTGGCCGTTACCACGCATACCGTTTTACATAATTTAATATTTGGCGTGTTGCTGGTGTTTTTTATCCAGTGGGTATTTCTGGGCGATTTGCGTAGTGCAGTGATTGTCAGTGTCAACATTCCATTTGCGTTGTTTTTTAGTATTATTATGTTGTTGATCGCGGGGGAGTCGGCGAATCTGCTGTCTTTGGGCGCGGTTGATTTCGGCATTATTGTGGATTCGGCGGTGATTCTGGTTGAAAATATATTTCGTAATTTTCAGAAAAATCAGGCTGAGCAACAGGCGATGCTGGAGGCTTATGCCGAGCAGGGTGTCCTTGATTTGCGTGAGGATTCTGCAGGACATTGGTCGCATCGTCTGCGTATGATCTTTGTCAGTGCCATACAGGTTGACCGGGCTGTGCTGTTCTCCAGCCTGATTACCGTCGCGGCGTTTCTGCCTTTATTTACCATGCAAGGGGTGGAAGGGCAGATATTCGGTCCCATGGCGCGCACCTACGGTTATGCATTGGCCGGAGCACTGATTGCCACCTTTACTGTCACCCCTGTGCTGGCGTCTTATTTGATGCCGGCCCATCTGGAAGAAAAAGAAACCTGGCTGGTGCGTCATTTGAGGGCCATTTATCAGCCTGTGCTCAATTGGGCGTTAAATCACCGCTATCTCACTGTCAGTCTGGGCGCATTGTTTCTGGGCTTGGCAGGGTTGTTGCTGACACTGAGTGGTTCAGAATTCTTGCCCGCACTGGAAGAAGGCAATTTATGGATACGTGCAACCATGCCGCCCACCATTTCTTTGGCGGCGGGCAATGCACAGGTTGATCGCATGCGGCAAATTTTGGATAAATACCCGGAAGTCATTACTGTGGTGTCTCAACATGGTCGCCCCGATGATGGCAGCGATGCATCGGGCTTTAACAATGTTGAATTTTTTGTACCGCTTAAACCGTTCGATGAATGGCCATCGGGCGAGACCAAGGAAAAATTGGTAGCGCAGTTGCAACATGATTTTGAAGATGAATTTAAGGGCACGGAATTTAATTTTTCGCAGTATATCCAGGACAATGTGGAAGAGGGTTTGTCAGGAATCAAGGGCGCGAATTCAGTGAAAATCATGGGGCCGGATTTGCCGGTGCTGGAAAATCTGGCCAACCAGGTGATGCACGAGATGTCGCAAGTGAAAGGCGTTGAAGATTTGGGGGTGTTTCGTGTCATGGGGCAACCTAACCTGAATATCAAGGTGGACCGTGCGCGGGCTGCGCGGTATGGCCTGAATACGGGTGACGTGAATGCAGTGATACAGGCTGCGATGGGCGGTACCCAGGCGGGTACGATCTATGAAGGAGACCGGCAATTCGGACTTACGGTGAGGTTGGCACCACCATTTCGGCAAGACATCAATGCGGTGAAGAACATTAAAGTCGGGTATTCAAATCCGGCGGGTGGCGTGAGTTATATTCCCTTGAGTGATTTGGCCACGATTTCACTGGATACGGGCGCATCCTATATTTACCATGAACGTGGAGAACGGTTTATTCCCGTTAAATTCAGCGTGCGTGGGCGTGATTTGGGCAGTACCGTGGAAGAGGCACAACAGCGTATCGCTCGCCATGTGGTGTTGCCGGAAGGTTATCGCATGGTGTGGGCAGGCGAGTTTGAAGAAATGAAACAAGCCAGAAACCGTTTGATGTTGATTCTGCCAGTCGCATTTCTGCTGATTTTGGTGTTGTTGTACGCCTTGTTTAATTCCTTGCGCGACAGCTTGCTGACCTTGATTGCCATCCCATTCTCCATTGCTGGCGGGATCGTGGCACTGTATTTGGCCGGGCTGGATTTAAGCGTGTCGGCGGCGATTGGTTTTGTTTCCCTGTTCGGCGTGTCGGTGATGAATGGTATTTTGGTGATCAGTTATTTTAATCAATTGAGACTGGAAGGGCAGTCTGTGCGCAATGCCATGTTTAATGCGGCAGACCAAAGGATGCGCCCCCTGCTGATGACCGCCCTGTCGGCTTGCATCGGCTTGTTGCCTGCGGCACTGTCGCATGGTATCGGCAGTCAGGTGCAACGGCCATTGGCCGTGGTGGTGGTCGGCGGAATGTTGTTGGGACCATTAATGTTGCTGGTGGTTGGCCCTGCACTGCAAATGATTATTCTGGATCGGGCTTCCGCCCGGAAATCCGGTGCGGGGGTGAGCCATGATTAAAAACCAATTTTTGACGTGTAGCGCACAGCCTTCACAGCGGACGCACCTTCGCCTGAAAGGGTGCTTGACGGTGCTCAGTATGCTGTTGATGAACGGTTGCGCGGTCGGGCCGGATTTTAAAACGCCTGCACCACCCGCTGCAACGGCTTATACGCCCCACGCCTTGTCGACACAGACTGCAGCAGCGGTTGATGTGGACGGTGCAGCGCAAACTTTTCATGCCAGGCAAAATATTCCTCAGGATTGGTGGACTGTCTTTCATTCCGCCAAGCTGAATCGTTTGATTGAACAAGGTTTGCAAGCCAGCCCCGATTTGGCTGCTGCACAGGCGGCTTTGCAACAGGCGCAGGAATCTGTTTCTGCGCAACGTGGCTATTTTTACCCCAGTGTGGCCTTGAGTTATTCACCTTCGCGCCAGCAATTGGCAGGCAATATGGGGGGGAATTCTCCTGGAATACAGGGCAATGGCACAATGATTCAAACCTACCAAAACCCGACTGGTCCGGCACCGTATAATGGCCCCGTTATTTATACTTTCCATACCGCGCAATTAACCGTGGGTTATACCCCGGATGTGTTCGGTGCCAACATGCGGCAAGTCGAATCCTTGCAGGCACAGGCCGATGCGCAGCGTTTTCAACTGGAAGCAGCGCGCGTGACGCTGGCTTCCAACCTTGTGGCAGCAGCTTTGCAGGAGGCCAGCTTGCGGGCGCAGATGGCGGCCTGTTCGACCATCGTTGACGATAATGTCCGTTCCCTGTCCATCACTAAACGGCAATTTCAATTGGGTTATGTCATGCGTATGGATGTGGCGGCACAAGAAGCGGCTTTGGCTGCAGCCCAGCAGTTGCTGCCCCCTTTGCAAAAGTCTCTGGAACAAACGCGGGATTTGATTCGGGTGCTGGTGGGCAATACGCCTGATCAAGATGTCGATGAAACTTTCCAGATGGCGGATTTCCAGCTGCCAACGACATTGCCGCTCAGCTTGCCGTCGCAACTGATACGCCAGCGCCCTGACGTGCGTGCAGCCGAAGCCCAAATGCATGCTGCCAGCGCCAATGTGGGGGTGGCTGTGGCGGCACGATTGCCGCAATTTTCGATTATGGGCGCCTACGGGGGCGAAGCTTCAGTGTTCAACCAAATGTTCCAGCCGGGTGGGCCATTCTGGGCATTGGTGGGGAATATCACCCAACCTGTTTTTGACGGCAATACGTTGTTGCACCGCAAACGTGCCGCAGATCAGGCGCTGGTGCAAGCGGCTGCGCAATACCACAGCACGGTGTTGACTGCGCTGCAAAATGTGGCCGATACGTTGCATGCGCTGCACGCCGATGCCGCCAGTCTGGTTGCTGCCGTCAACGCAGAACAAGCCGCCAAAATCAGTCTGGACTTGACCCGTACACAAAACAAAGTGGGTTATGTATCAGTACAGGCCGTACTCAATGCTGAACAGAGCTATCAACAGGCTGATTTGAATCTGATTCAGGCGCGCAGTCAACGTTTTGGCGACACCGCTGCCTTGTATGAGGCATTGGGTGGCGGGTGGTGGAAAGCCCAGCCTTAGCGTGAAACTTGCGAAGCGAGACTTCGTTGGTCTGGCTCTTTCCGTAGGAGAAAACGCAAGAAAATTTTACTTTCTGTGCGACATCGCACAGAAAGTAATGGATTTGATCGCCATTATGCTATATGGTTACTCAAAATGCATTCACGCACACAATTAACGGCATGGTGCCTGCGCGTCCATTTTCTGCAAAATGTGCATATTGATGTGTGGTGTGCTACGCCTGCCCATTTCTCCCAGTCAACCCCCAGACTTATTCACGCTTTCACATCACGCGTTAATACCAGGTAAGCTATGCCAAAAAAAGTCCATGATTCTACCATTACCCATCCCGCTACCCATACACCAGAGAGCTTTATCGAAACTCAACGTCAGGAGGCACTGCTTAAAACTGGGGCCTTGCAAAGTGCAATTTTTAATAGCGCATACTTTTCCAGTATCGCCACCGACGCAAAAGGCGTCATCCAGATTTTCAACGTTGGCGCGGAACGCATGCTGGGGTACATGGCTACCGATGTCCTGGATAAAATAACCCCAGCTGACATCTCTGATCCGCAAGAAATGATTGCCCGTGCAGAAGCGCTGAGCATTGAACTTGGAACCCCGATTACACCGGGGTTTGAGGCATTGGTGTTTAAGGCCTCGCGTGGCATTGAGGACATTTATGAGCTGACTTATATCCGCAAGGATGGGAGTCGTTTTCCGGCGGTGGTGTCGGTTACCTCCCTGCGCGACAATCAAAATGCCATTATCGGTTACCTGCTGATCGGCACCGACAACTCTGCACGTCGCCAGATCGAAGCAGAGCGGCAACATCTGCTTGAAACTCAAGAGGAGACAAATAAACAACTTCAGCAGACCAACATCACTTTACAAGCCAGCGAAGAAAGGCTCGCCGTGACGCTCAACTCCATCGGCGATGCTGTGATCGCCACCGATGCCAAGGGGCACGTGACATTACTGAATCCGCTTGCCGAACAACTTACCGGTTGGACGCAAACAGAAGCCGCAGGTCATTCTGTAGATGAAATTTTTCGTATATTCAACAAAGAAACCCGTCAACCCGCTGTGATTCCGGTAATAGAAACCTTGGCACATGGCACGATACAGGGACTGGCAAACCACACTGTGCTGATTGCACGCCATGGCGGTGAGTGCGATATCGCCGACAGTTGTGCGCCGATTCGTGATCGCGATGGTAAGGTAATCGGTGCCGTACTTGTGTTCCGCGATGTCACTGAAGAATATGCGATACAGCAAACCTTGCGTGACAATACCGCGCAGATACAGACAATACTCAACACCGTGGTTGATGGCATCATCACTTTGCATGCCAGCGACGGCATTGTTGAGACAGTTAATCCAGCCGCTGAACGAATGTTTGGCTATCAGATGTCAGAACTCATTGGACAAAATTTCAGTCTGCTGATACCCGAGCTTGATCGAAACCAGCATAGTGGCAATGGCTCGCTTGAGTATTACAGTGCAAGCGATGAAGCACGAGCGATCGGCCTTGGACGTGAGGTCGTCGGCCGGCGCAAGGACGGTAGCATTTTTCCAATGGAGATATCGGTAAGCGAGATGCGGCTGGGTGGGCAGCGTTATTTTACCGGAATTTTACGTGATATATCTGCGCGCAAGCATGCTGAAGAAGCATTGCTCAAAGCCGGCGCTCTGCAAAAAGCAATTTTTGACAGCGCCAATTTTTCCAGTATCGCTACCGATGCAAGAGGTGTGATTCAAATTTTTAACGTGGGCGCAGAGCGGATGCTGGGCTATGCCGCCATCGATGTGATGAACAAAATCACGCCAGCCGATATTTCCGATCCGGAGGAGGTCATCGCTCGTGCGCGTGCGCTAAGCGCGGAACTCGAAACCCAAATTGCGCCAGGCTTTGAAGCCTTGGTATTTAAGGCTTCGCGCGGTATTGAGGACATCTATGAATTGACTTATATCCGCAAGGATGGCAGTCGTTTTCCGGCGGTCGTCTCGGTCACAGCTCTTCGCGATGATCAAAACGCCATCATCGGCTATCTGTTGATCGGTACCGACAATACAGCGCGCAAGCATGCTGAAGAAGCACTGCTCAAAGCCGGTGCTCTGCAAAAAGCAATTTTTGACAGTGCCAATTTTTCCAGTATCGCTACAGACGCAAGGGGAGTGATTCAGATTTTTAACGTGGGCGCAGAGCGCATGCTGGGCTATGCCGCCATCGATGTGATGAACAAAATCACGCCAGCCGATATTTCCGATCCGGAGGAGGTCATCGCGCGTGCGCGTGCGCTAAGCGCGGAACTCGAAACCCAAATTGCGCCAGGCTTTGAAGCCTTGGTATTTAAGGCTTCGCGCGGTATTGAGGACATCTATGAATTGACTTATATCCGCAAGGATGGCAGTCGTTTCCCGGCGGTCGTCTCGGTCACAGCTCTTCGCGATGATCAAAACGCCATCATCGGCTATCTGTTGATCGGCACCGATAATACCGCGCGCAAACAGATAGAGGAAGAGCAAAAGAAGCTCGATCAACGTCTGCGCGATCAGCAGTTTTATACGCGCTCGCTGATTGAATCCAACATCGACGCACTGATGACGACGGATCCGATCGGCATCATTTCCGACGTCAACAAGCAGATGGAGGCGCTTACCGGGCGCACACGCGACGAGTTAATCGGCGCGCCGTTCAAAAACTACTTTACTGATCCGGAGCGGGCAGAGGCAGCCATCAAACAGGTATTGAACGAAAAGAAGGTCATTAACTATGAGCTCACCGTGCGCGCTATGGACGGTAAAGAAACGGTGGTGTCTTACAATGCGGCCACCTTCTATGACCGGGACAGGAGGCTGCAGGGCGTGTTTGCAGCTGCTCGCGATGTCACCGAACGCAAACTGATGGATAGAGAACTGGAAAACGCCAGGTCTGTGGCGGAAAAAGCCAACCTCGCGAAATCTGATTTTCTTTCCAGCATGAGTCATGAGTTACGCACCCCGCTTAATGCGATTCTCGGTTTTGCACAGTTGCTGGAGGGTGGTTCACCACCGCCAACGGATGCACAGAGTATCAAATTACAGCAGATCACTAAAGCAGGATGGTATCTGCTTGAATTAATTAACCAAATCCTTGACCTCGCAGTGATTGAGTCCGGCAAGTTATTGCTGTCCCGGGAACCTGTATCACTGATTGATATCATGCGCGAATGCCAGACCATGATTGAACCACAAGCACAGCAAAGCGACATTCACATCAATTTTCTCCCTTTTGACACCAACTGGTTTGCCAACGCTGATCGGACACGGGTAAAGCAAGTGCTGATCAACCTGCTTTCCAATGCAATCAAATACAACCGCGAACACGGTACTGTCGAGGTGGCATGCACCATGAGTACCCCTGAACGCATACGCATCACTATCAAAGACAGCGGTGAAGGATTGTCATCAGAAAAACTTGCTCAATTATTTCAGCCGTTTAACCGTCTTGGCCAAGAGACAAGCGCCGAAGAAGGTACGGGTATCGGTCTGGTCGTCACCAAACAACTGGTCGAGCTGATGGGGGGAAAAATCGGTGTGAAAAGCACTGTCGGTGTGGGCAGTGAATTTTGGATTGACCTGATCCCGGATGCTATGCCACAATTTGCTGCCGAAAATAGCCTGCCAGCAGAATTTGCGCGACAAGCACGGGGAAATATCCAGAACATCCCTGTGCATTGCACACTACTCTATGTGGAAGACAACCCGGCCAATCTGATGCTTGTTGAGCAAATCATTGAGGACCGGTTTGATCATTTCGGGTTAAGTGAAGATGCGGCAGTTAACCTGATGCTTGTCGAGCAAATCATTGAGGATTACCCACATGTCACCATGTTGAGCGCGCGTGATGGTATTCTCGGTGTAGAGCTTGCGTGTGCCCATATCCCCGATGTGATCCTGATGGACATTAATCTGCCCGGTATCAATGGTTTTCAGGCGCTTGAACTTCTGCGTGACGATCCAAAAACAAAACATATTCCTGTCATTGCCATCAGCGCCAACGCAATGCCACGCGATATCGAGAAAGGGATGGAGGCTGGATTCTTTAGCTATCTGACTAAACCAATCAAGGTGAGTGAATTCATGTGTGCGCTGAGCGATGCATTGAAGTTTTCTGAAAAAGGGCTGCTCTTCCCGGAGGAAGTCTGATCAATGTGATCGTCAGCGGACACGGTATGCGTAACCAAAATGGTCCATTAAGACGCGTGCTGATTTTGTTATGAAGTGGAAATTTTACGTCCTGTTTGACCTGTCAGCAAGCCAATCTAAACCTGATTCAGGTATGAAGACAACATTTGGGGGATACCGCTGTTGGGGGTTGATGTGGTAGCAGAATGTCTTTGGCGGAGTCGGAGCAAGCATCCGACCCCGTCTTCACCTGTTGACTATTTCGTTTTGCAGGTTTTTATGCCAAAAGGCAGATAGGCCGGGCACCAGCCAATTGCACCAGTAATCAGCGGTACGACACCGATATATCCCCAAACGCCCACCGTGTGGGTGGCAGCCAGAGCAATAAGTGCAACACCTACGATGATACGGATAGCGCGGTCTGCGCCGCCAACGTTACAAGCCATGATAAACCTCCTGATGGGGTGATGAAGTCTGCATTTAAACATAACATATGCAAAATGTGTGTGATATTCCTCACACTGGACGATTTTGACTCTACGATAGAACGGATGGGGGAAGCAAAGTATGTTTATTTCCCACCATCCGCAATCCGCCGTAAAGCACGTGCATTCAGTATTTCAATGTGCTCCCGCCCCAATCGAATGTAGCCTTGCCCCTCAAATGTTTTGAGCAGGCGCGAGATAATTTCGCGCACGCTGCCCAGTTCATTGGCCAGTTGTGCATGGGTGGTGCGCACATCGGTGCCATGGCCCAACAATCGGTCAGCCAGACGGGCATCCAGTTTATGGAAAGCAATTTCTTCGACCCGTTCCATCAGGTCGACGATACGGCTGCTAAAGAGCGACAGGATGTGGTGGCGAAAGCCCGGTTGCGCCAGACCGAGTTGAAAGCTGTCATTGGGCAGCAGGCACAGCTCGGTTTCGCATTCAGCGACGGCCCGTGCACGGTAGGGCGTGTGATGAATGAGGCAACTGGTGGTGATGATGCAACTTTCTCCCGCGTGAATACGGTAAAGTTCTATTTCACGTCCATTTTCTGCCTGTTTGAATACCCGGACACGACCGCTGAGAAGTAACGGGAAACCTTGGCAAAGGTCGCCTTCGTTAAACAATGCTGCGCCAGCTGGTATGGTGATTCGTGTGCTTTTCTCCAAAACTTGTGCAATGTCCGGAATATCGGCCAATGCGGGATAGAATTCAATGGCTGGTGTCATGCTGATGGGCGTTTCGTGCAGTAACCATCCGATGTTTCATATCCGATACAGCAGATTGCCATCCGGTAAACAGGGCTTGCGCCACAATGGCATGACCGATATTGAGTTCACGTATGCCCCGAATGGCGGCGATGGTTTGAACGTTGTGGTAATGCAGGCCATGACCTGCGTTCACATGCAGACCGGCGGCGAGACCGTGGGCCACGGCCTGATGAATGCGAGTGAGTGCTTCGTGTTGTTGGGTACCCTGGCTGTCTGCATAGTGCCCGGTATGCAATTCAATCACCGGCGCGCCACAGGCTTGTGCCGCATCGATTTGGTGCAAATCTGGATCAATAAACAAGGAAACGCGAATACCCGCCTGTGCCAAAGTTTGGCAGGCGTGGTGAATGCGTGCGGTTTGCCCTGCCACATCCAGACCGCCTTCGGTGGTAAGCTCTGCACGGCGCTCGGGCACCAAACACACATCATGCGGTCGGACGCGACAAGCAAATTCGAGCATGTCATCTGTGACGGCCATTTCCAGATTCATGCGGCTGGTGATGGCTTGCGCAATATCCAGCACGTCGCGATCCTGAATATGTCGTCTGTCTTCGCGTAAATGCAGGGTAATGGCATCCGCACCTGCCATTTCCGCCATCAATGCCGCCTGTAAAGGGCTGGGATAAACGGTGCCGCGCGCTTGTCTGAGTGTGGCAATGTGGTCGATGTTGACGCCAAGCAGAATCATAATTGCTGTAAATCCTTTAGCAGTTCGCGGGCAAAAAGCGTTTGTCCGTTTAAATGGTGGTTGATAATGTGGCGCATCAACTGTTTACCTTGCATCAGGCTGATGGCATCGCTGTAATCATTGTGCGCCAAATCAAGCAGCGTTTTACCGAGGATACGCAATCCTTGCGTTGGCGTAAAGTCATCGGCCAGCAATGCCCCGCGATCACATTGATAATGATAACTGCGTTCGGCTTGTATCACTTCCCCGTATTCCGCTTCATGAGTAAAGGGTTGGGCATAACCCAATTCGGCCAGCAGTTGTTGTTCGAAGCGGCGTAAAACGATCGCACATCGCGTGACATCGGTGGCGGCATGAGCCAAATCGTGCAAGGCGGCCTGATAAGGTGCAAACAAGCCGGGATGGGGGTCGTCCCGCGCTAATAATTTCAGCACCAATTCATTGATATAAAAGCCGCACAGTAATGCTATGCCTTGTGGTTGGTGCAAACCTCCTTGCCATTGAGCGGTGTGCAGGGTGCGCAATTCCTGTTTGCCAGACCAGCTCAGCAGTAAAGGTGTAAACGGTTGCAACAGGCCACGTAATGCGGAACGTGGTCGCCGCGCACCACGTGCCACCAGCGCCACACGGCCATGTTCAGCGGTCCAGCTTTCTATAATTAAACTGGTTTCACGGAAAGGGTAACTGTGCAGAACGAATCCGGCAGTGTGATCGATGCGGTGCGAACGGCCAACGCTCATAACTTCAGGTCTCGTTAATCGTAGCCCAACTGTTTGAGCATCTTGTCGCTGTCTGCCCAGCCGGATTTGACTTTGACCCATAGTTCCAGATACACCTTGCCACCAAACAGTCGCTCCATGTCCAGTCGTGCGGCGGTGCCGATTTCGCGCAATTTGCTGCCTTGGTGCCCGATGATAATGGCTTTGTGATTGTCTTTGTCCACCATGATCGTGGCGAAGATGCGGCGAAATTCGCCCTCCTGCTCAAATTTGTCTATTACCACGCTGGTGGCATAAGGAATTTCCTCACCAGAAAGACGAAATACTTTTTCACGTACCATTTCAGCCGCCAGAAACCGTTCACTTTTATCGGTGATTTCATCGGCTTCGAACACGGGGGCATGGACAGGCAAAAATTGACGTATTTCGGTCAGCAGTTGCGGTATTTGTTCATCGCTGCGTGCAGACAAGGGAATCATGGCGGCAAACGGAAAAACGGTTTGCATTTCCGCCATAAATGGCAACAGCAAGTTCTTCTCTTTGATTTGATCGATTTTATTGATAATCAAAATGACGGGGATCGTGTCAGGCAACAGACCGATGACGCTGCGGTCTGGCGTATCAAAATGGGTTCCCTCAATGACGAACAACACCACGTCGGTGGCATGCAGGGTGTCCGTAACGGATTTGTTCATTGAGCGGTTAAGTGCGTTGCCGTAACGCGTTTGAAACCCCGGGGTGTCGATAAAGATATATTGGGCGTTGTCGCTGGTGTGAATGCCGTGGATGCGATGGCGGGTGGTTTGCGCCTTGCGTGAAGTGATGCTGATTTTGGCCCCCACGATGCGATTGGTCAGAGTGGATTTTCCCACGTTGGGGCGGCCGACTACGGCGATGAATCCAGTGCGGAAATCGGCGTCATTGGGTGGTATGTTGTCTGGTGTGTTGGGCATAGTGGGTGTTTTACGTTGTGTTTAAGCGGGGCTTGGGTGGCTTGCTAGGGCGTTGTAATGAAATGGTCTGCCAGGCAATGGCCGCTGCAGCCTGTTCGGCTGCCCGGCGGTTCGCGGCTTGCCCATGGGTACGCAAGGACAAAGCGGGAATAATACAGTCAATATGAAAAATTTGTTCGTGTGCTTGTCCGCTGGTCTGGATAAGTGTGTAATCGGGCAGGGGCAAGTGGCGGCTTTGCAGGTATTCTTGCAACAGTGTTTTGGCATCTTTATCGGGAATCTCTGGGTTGATTGCGGCAATTTTTTCTGCATACAAACGAGTAATTACTTGATTTGCCTGATCAAATCCACCGTCTAACAGTATGGCGCCAAACAGGGATTCGAGTGCGTCGGCAAGCGTAGAAGGGCGCTGGCGGCCTCCGGTTTTGAATTCGCCATCCCCCATCATTAAGTATTGGCCCAGATGAATTTGTTCGGCGATTTCAAACAGGCTTTGCTGGCATACCAGGTTGGCGCGCAACCTGGAGAGTACGCCTTCAGTCGGCGCAGGAAATCGGACATACAGTAATTGTGCGGTGACACAATTCACGACACTGTCACCCAAAAACTCCAGACGTTCGTTATTGGGCGTACCGTAACTTCTGTGTGTAAGCGCTTGTTTAAGCAAATTTTTCTGCTTAAACACGTAAGCAATATGCTTTTCGAGCGGTGTGGTGTTCATTTTTTTGGAAGCAGGGGTGGAATAATAAAAAAGGTATTTGTTTGCATGTTGCTACTTTCCATGATGAGCGATTAATTCTCGTCTTTGGACGATAAACCTGAACTGGCGCTGGGTGTGAAATTAATGTAAAACCCAAAATTTCCAATAATCGATTTTTCGACGTGATAGCGAGCGCTTAAAATCAATTGATTATTGGTTTGGTCAATTTTTATCTCATCAGGGCTAATGCTGGTAATATTATCCATTTTTGACCGTTGGACAAAGGCATCCCGAATCTGCGATTCTGCAGCGTTTTTTAATGAAGGATCAGTCACTATTGCGGTGAAGGCGCGCTGAATCTCCCAATCATCCAAATAGGCGGGTATCACTTTCATGGCTGTGATGGCAATGAAAACGGCGGCAACACTAAACAGGATGAAACTTAACAAGCCCAGTCCACGTTGTGCGGTGTGCATGGTATGCCCCTTATTCAATAAAATGGCCTATGCGATGCAGGTCGTCGAAATTCCACCAGATCATGAAGGCGCGACCGACGATGTTGCCGTCAGGAACGAAACCCCAGTAACGGCTGTCATTGCTGCTGTCCCGGTTGTCACCCATCATGAAATAATAACCGGCGGGCACCTTGCAGGTGAAACCATCCGAGTCGTAATCGCAATTTTGCCGGTAGGGGAACTGGCTGTTGACTTGATCGACAAAGAGGGTAGGCATGGACGGTTGCACCAGGATAGCATGTGTATGCCGACCTAATTGTTCGATATATCGTTCGCTGGTGACGTCGTTGAGGTGCTTGGTGACGTAGTTATACGACCCATCGCGTTCTTCGGGTACGATGACACCGTTTAAACTCAGCTGTTTGTTACGGTAGCTGACCACATCCCCGGGCAGGCCAATTACACGCTTGATGTAATCCAGACTGGGATCCATAGGATAACGAAATACCATGACATCGCCATGCTGGGGATGTCCAATTTCAATAATTTGCTGGTTAAGTATTGGTAAGCGTATGCCGTAGGTGAATTTGTTCACCAGGATAAAATCACCAATTTTTAGGGTGGGCAACATCGAACCGGAAGGAATTTGAAACGGTTCTACCAAAAATGAACGTAGCAGAAAGACAATGAGAATGACCGGAAAAAAGCTCTGGGCATATTCGGTCAGTATGGGGATTTTGGCATCCTTCGCACGTTTTGGCTTAAAAAACAAGCTGTCAGTAAGCCAGATGAACCCGGTTACCAGCAGTGCGATGAACATGATCAGTGCGAAATTCATGGAATATGCCTTGTAAAAGATGGAACTTATTTGTCACCAACTTGCAGGATAGCGAGGAAGGCTTCTTGAGGAATTTCCACGTTGCCGACCTGTTTCATTCGCTTTTTACCCGCTTTTTGTTTTTCCAGCAACTTTCGTTTGCGGGAGATGTCGCCCCCGTAGCATTTGGCCAAAACGTTTTTGCGCAAGGCTTTGACATTTTCACGTGCAATAACTTGTGCGCCTATGGCCGCCTGAATAGCCACGTCGAACATTTGGCGTGGAATCAGTTCGCGCATCTTGCTGGCGAGTTCGCGCCCTTTATACTGGCTGGTGGCGCGGTGTACAATGAGCGACAATGCATCTACCCGTTCGCTATTGACTAAAATATCCAGTTTGACCAGATCGGCGGCACGGAATTCCTTGAATTCGTAATCAAGCGAAGCATAGCCTCGCGTGGCCGATTTGAGCCGATCAAAAAAATCCATCACCACTTCATTCATCGGTATGTCGTAGTTCAGCATCACTTGCCGACCCATGTATTGCATATGGGTCTGTGCGCCCCGTTTTTGAGTGCACAGCGTCATTACATTGCCCAAATAAGCTTCAGGTACCAAAATGGTGGCAGTGATAATCGGCTCGCGAATTTCTTCGATTTTGGACAGTTCCGGCAGCTTGGAAGGGTTTTCTATTTCAATGACTTCCCCGTTACGCAATACAATCTGATAAATCACCGTTGGTGCTGTAGTGATTAGATCCATGTCGTATTCACGCTCCAGACGTTCTTGTACGATTTCCATGTGTAACAACCCCAGGAAACCACAGCGAAAGCCAAATCCTAATGCTTGCGATACCTCGGGTTCATATTGCAGGGAAGCGTCATTGAGTTTGAGTTTTTCCAGTGCGTCGCGCAGCGAATCGTAATCGTGGGATTCCACTGGGTATAAACCGGCAAACACTTGCGGTTTGATTTCCTTGAATCCGGGCAATGGGGTGTCGGCAGGGCGATTGTCGAGGGTAATGGTGTCTCCGACTTTTGCCCCTTTCAGTTCTTTGATGCCAGCAATAATAAAACCGACTTCGCCAGCCGATAGCTGGGGACAGGGTTGTGGTTTGGGGGTGAATTTACCCACTTGTTCAGTAAGATATACCGCGCCAGTGGCCATCAGGCGGATTTTTTGTTTCATCGCCAGTGTGCCCTCCATAACACGCACCAGCATGACAACGCCCACGTAATTATCAAACCAGGAGTCAATAATCAAGGCCTTGAGAGGCGCTTGCGGATCGCCCTTGGGAGGAGGAATCCGGGCAATCACACTTTCCAGGATGTCTTCAACACCCAGACCTGTTTTGGCGGAAGCCCTTACCGCATCAGTGGCTTCAATACCGATGATGTCTTCAATTTCCTGAATCACCCGTTCGGGTTCGGCAGCAGGCAAGTCAATTTTATTGAGCACAGGCACAACCTCTACACCGAGCTCAGTTGCGGTGTAACAATTGGCAACGGTTTGGGCTTCGACGCCTTGTGACGCATCCACCACCAGCAATGCACCTTCGCAGGCGGACAAGGAGCGGCTGACCTCATAGGAAAAGTCGACGTGCCCAGGGGTGTCAATGAGGTTGAGCTGGTAAGTGTGACCATTGCGTGCATGGTACTGCAAGGAAGCCGTCTGCGCTTTGATGGTGATGCCGCGTTCTCTTTCCAGATCCATGGAGTCCAGTACCTGTGCACCCATTTCACGGTCTGATAAGCCGCCACAATGTTGAATAATACGATCGGCCAAAGTAGATTTGCCGTGATCAATGTGGGCAATGATGGAGAAGTTACGGATATATTCCATGTACGAGTAAGCTGTGTGAGGTAGACGGTGCGAAGTGCTCAATGAAGCCAGTGTGTGCTGGGTAAGCTGACATTTTAACGGATTTTTGCTAAATAAGCAGTAAGTGCGCGCTCATCCAGGAAATGATGGCAAATTTCCTGCCCATCTGCACCGCAAAGTACGGGTATCCATTCACCGTAACGCGCTTCCAGTGCCGGGTCACTATCGATATCGATAGTGGTAATGTGCAGGGCATCACACGCCTGAAAGGGACGCAAGCCTTCAAGCAGGTTGTGACACAAATGACAGTACGGGCGCAGATAGACTGTCAGGGAGATGGCTGGTTCGCTAAGTGGTGTCATTTAGGCAGTTGCACGAGTAGATGTCATGACGGCTTGTCAGAAGTGGATCGGTATAGCCATTTTAACTTGAATGAAGGGATCGTTAGGGCTCGTAAATGAATAACTTGGACTTGTGTTGTCGTGTATTCGGGATGGATGCAAGGCGCGAAGTGCGGCGAATGGTTGTTCCATTCGCAAGCTTTGCAACGCCGCAGACGCCCGAATACACGGCAACCCTCCGGGCTGGGGCCGCTTTGGGCGCATCCCCGCGTTGCAAGCCGCTTGTTGTGAACGACACAACTGCACGTCTCGCGCCTTGGGCTGCATCCCAAAGCGACCCCAGCACAAGTCCAAGTTATTCATTTACGAGCCCTTAATGAGGTTGAAGTACAAAACTGGCTGTGTAAAGTTTACGTAACACGACGGGTTGGTATTTTGGGTTGTGACGCACACGAAGATTAAATTGCCACAGCCAAACGGCGGCCACCATCAGGCCCAATCCGGCACCCAGTATGGACGCAAGATCGGACCAGACCGGTGTACTCAGGTGCGAGGCAAGGATTGCGCCAAAAAAAACCAGACCTATTGGGAGCAGATACACAACGAATGCGCTACGCAACACAGAACCATCTTCAATTTCGATGAGCACTTGATCGCCGGTTTGGCAACCCATCGTGTCGATTACGCGAAACCGGTGGGGCGCATTGCCGGTAAACATGCGCCCGATGTTGTCCGCGCCGCAACCGCTGGCTTGGGTGCCTTGGCTGCTGGAACAACTGGAGCAGCCCTGGGTATTGGGTAAGGCTTCTACCCAAATCGTGTGGTCAGCTTCGACAACGAGCACGCGCGCATTCATTTCCATTATTTTCTCTCAATGGAGGTTAAGTTATCCGCCATCATCACCAATGTGGCCAGTGGTACCGCACCCACGGCGGTCACCTGGTACTGACCCATTGGCCGGGTGTACAACAACATTTGGCCGTGTTGCACCAACCCCTGTTGATGGAAGGTGTTTGGTTGCGTCTGGCGTTCAATAAACAGGGAAACGGTCGCTAATCCATCGGTATAGACCAAATGGGTGACCGGTTGAGCATGATCTGGTAGCATCATCACCGTTTCAGTGACGTGATGAAAACCGGGTGGGGGGGTGGTGATTTGCCAAACCGTTTTGGGCGCAGTTTCGTTACCGTTATGCTTGATGGGTGACTTGTCATTGAAATCAATGCCCAGTTGAGCGCGAGTTGGGGCGTGTCCGATATCGATTTGAGTAAACGTAAGCTGTGAAGCGGTTTGTCCGTGCGCATCCAGTTTGATCAATCGCAGCAAAACATGGCTGGTGCTGTCCGCCCACAAGGCATAACCATACCGGTAGGCATCACGGGGAATAAGCAGCACACCCTCACAGTCATGATCGGCGATTTTTGCATGACCCAATGACCGTACCTGGTAATAATCGTTCAGATGCGTATTCGGATAAGGCAATATTTCCGGGAAAAAAGAGTGGTGCGGACGGTGTCCAATATCGCTGGATGGTTTGTTATGGATGGAACAATACACGCTGTCATTGATACGCAGGAAGGCGTGCGGCGGGCCGGAAAGTGCGTCAAGGCGTGAAATTTCACCATTGTTGTCAACCAAGTGGCTGACATGTGAAATGGCCATGATGTTTTGGCTTTGATAAACAAAAACACCCTGATAAGTTAGCTGGTGGGTGGCTTGAGCGACGCGGTTCAGCCAGGCAGCGGCATCACCAGGCGTAGTCGGCGCATCCGCCCAGGCAGGCATGCATGCAAACAGGAGACAGGTTAGCCAAAGTTTCACTGAGTTGGCTCCGCAGTGGTTTGTGTTGAAGTGTCTGTGTCGGGCGAATTGGCGCTCAGCGCAAAATCGCGATGCGCAGCCACAAAACTGGCAAGGCGCGCTGGATCGATTTGGGCGATCTGGATGGCGTGTGAGGCAGGCGCACTGCTGGCCAATTGAGTCGTATGCGGTGAGATCAAAGCAAGGTGCAGTGCGCTCCAGCTTACCAATGCCACAACGGAAACCGAAGCTGCCAGCGACATCATGCGTTTTTTGTGCATGGCACGCAGTGGTTTGGGTGCCAGAACGGTGGGTTCGTGTTTCAATTGTTCAGCGACCCGTTGAGCGAGACGAGAAGGATGGGTGGAAGGAGACTGACGCAACGTGTCACCAATGAGTTGCCAGGTTTGCCAACACGACGCATTGATGTCGCTTTGGTGTCTTTCCAGCATCATCAACAGCTCCTGGTCGTCCAGTTCCCCGTCGAATCCTGCAGAGATTAGCGCAATGTGAGCGTGTGCATCGTCTGTTTGATGGGGTCTGTTGGCATAGGCAAGGTGTGACATGTCATTTTCCTTTATATATTAACAAGCAGTTACCAACGGGTGTTTTCATGCGTCCCAAGAATGGGGCGCAACTGTGTAGCAATCGCTTCCCGTGCACGAAATATACGTGATCGGACCGTGCCAATTGGGCATCCCATGGTTTCGGCGATGTCTTCATAACTCAAACCGTCAATTTCTCGCAAGCTGATAGCGGTTCGCAGGTCTTCGGGTAATTGAGCCATTGCCTCATTCACCACTTGTGCCACTTCTTTGGAAAGCAGCATGTTTTCGGGTGTGTTCAACTCCTGTAGCGCACCCGCATCTTCAAAGCCTTCGGCCTCTTCCGCGTCATATTCAGTCGAGGTGGGGGCGCGACGATTTCGTGTCATGAGATGGTTTTTTGCTGTGTTAATACCGATTCGGTACAGCCAGGTATAAAAAGCAGCGTCGCCCCGAAAAGAGGGAAGTGCCCGATATGCCTTAATAAACGTCTCTTGCGCCACATCCTCAACTTCATGCGGGTCGCGTATCAAGCGCGAAAGCAGCCTGATTAGCCGCCGCTCATATTTGACAACCAACAGGCTAAAAGCCTGCTTGTCGCCACGCTGTACGCGTTCAACCAATTGTTGATCAAGTTCACGATTATCCATCGTGTTTTATTGTCCCTGAATGCTTGTCGATACAGAAAAATGCTGTCTGCAAGCTTATTGTCATAACAGACTTTGCCCTGTCGTATAAGTTCAATTTTTGGTTGCATTCCGGCGTAAAAAAAGCGGAGAGGTTACTCCGCTTTTTGAGATGCCTGGTTCAGTATAGCTGGATTTAGTAGGTGAGTGTCACCACATCGTCATCCATGGCTTGTTGAATGACATAGGCACCGCCTACGGTTTCTTCAATTTCAGGGATCAGATCATGTCCCCACAGTTCCAGGGTCGGGGTACAGACCTTGAACTTAACGCCAGCTTCGTGTGCGTCTTTGATAAATTCGTACACGCTTTTTGGTGAACCTTCCTGTACAAACAGTTTCTCAGCAACGCCTTTTGCAGCAAGTTCGCCTGCACGTCCAGTCAAAATAACCTCGACTTCATATTCCATGGCAGCTGCCACGGTTGCCTGGAAAAAAGGTGCTCCCAATTCGGAGCCATTGCTTGGGTCAGTATTGACCATGATAATTAACAGCTTGTCGGCCACATGTGTCTCCAATGTTGATTGATAGAAGGTGTCAGTTTAATAAAAACTGACGCGTGATTATAACAGGAATCATGCGGATGTATTATAGATTCATAATATTCGACCTAAAAAACACTTGGCGGCCCGGGTTTATTTGGGGTCAACCCGTGCAAGGTGCTGATGTAAACGTTCCAGAGTGATTGATTGTCCAATCAACCATAGCGTGGCGTCAATGCTGGGAGTTTGAGTTGCTCCCGTCACAATCAAACGCAAAGGCATGGCGATTTTTGGCATTTTTAACTGGAACTGGGTCACGCATTGCTTGATCGCATCATGAATGGCTTCCCGATCCCAGACAATTGAATGGAAGCGTTCCATCAGATTGTACAGCGCGGGCACTGCGGCCGGATCAAGATGCTTAGCCAGGGTTGAGGCGTCAGGTAATTGATAATGATAAAAAAGATGTGCACTTTGGGCTAACTCATTGAGAGTGTTGGCGCGATCGCGCAACAGCAGAACGACATCAATGAGTGCGGGTTGCTGGGGCAGCTTACCCAGCGCGGCTTCCAGCCTGGGACGTACCAGCGCCGTCAGGCGATCAGGTTCAGCCTGCTGGATGTAGTGCTGGTTGAGCCACAGCAATTTTTCCAAATTAAACTTGGCCGGGGAACGGCTGATGGCATCCAGTGCAAACCAGTCTGAAAATTGCGCCATACTGAAAATTTCTGCGTCGCCATGTGCCCAACCCAATCGTGCCAGATAATTGAGCAGCGCCTCCGGCAAAAAACCATCCTGTTCATATTGCAGCACACTGACGGCACCATGTCGTTTCGACAATCGCTCGCCATCTTCACCCAGGATCATTGGCACATGCGCATAATGAGGCGGCGTGCTACCCAATGCCTTGAGAATATTGATCTGGCGCGGTGTATTGTTGACATGGTCATCGCCGCGAATGACGTGAGTGATTTGCATGTCGCTGTCATCGACCACGACACAAAAGTTGTAGGTAGGGGTGCCATCGTTGCGGGCAATGATTAAATCGTCTAATTCATCGTTGCTGATGCGCAGTGTTCCCTTGACCAAATCATTCCATACCACATGACCGCCGACAGGATTTTTAAATCGTACGACAGGTTGTACGCCTTGCGGAACGGATGGTAGAACTTTCCCGGGTTCGGGGCGCCAACGGCCATCGTAACGCGGTTTTAAACCGGTGGTGCGTTGCGCTTCCCGCATCAACTCCAACTCTTCACGGCTGGCATAACAGTAATAAGCGGAACCTTGGGCAAGCATTTGAGCGATGACTTCGCGATAGCGCGCCATGCGTTGCATTTGGTAGAAGGGGCCTTCATCATAGTCCATGCCCAGCCAGCGCATACCGTCTAAAATGGCTTGCACGGATTCAGGCGTTGATCTTTCAAGATCGGTGTCTTCTACGCGCAAAATAAAACTGCCGTGCTGGTGGCGAGCAAACGCCCAGGAAAACAATGCGGTTCTTGCCCCGCCAATGTGCAAATATCCGGTGGGGCTGGGGGCAAAGCGCGTGCGTACGGTGGGGGAAGCCGATGCGGTCATTAAGCCGTGCCCCCAACTGTTAGCCCATCAATTCGCAGGGTGGGTTGTCCCACACCTACCGGCACGCTCTGGCCTTCCTTGCCGCAAGTGCCAACACCTGGGTCAAGCGCCATATCGTTGCCGATCATGGACACACGGGTGAGGACGTCAGGCCCATTGCCGATTAAAGTGGCCCCTTTGACCGGCCTGGTGATTTTCCCGTCTTCAATCAGGTAAGCCTCTGCAGTAGAGAAGACGAACTTTCCGCTGGTAATATCAACCTGTCCGCCGCCAAAATTGACGGCATACAGACCGTTTTTCACGGAAGCGATGATTTCTTGTGGGTCGTGCTGACCGTTCAGCATATAGGTATTGGTCATGCGGGGCATGGGAATGTGCGCGTAAGATTCCCTGCGTGCATTGCCAGTGATGCCGACACCCATCAACCGGGCATTCAAACTGTCTTGCATATAGCCTTTTAGAATTCCATTTTCGATCAGGGTGGTACATTGGGTGGGATTGCCTTCGTCATCCACATTGAGTGAGCCGCGCCGGTTGGCCAGGGTGCCGTCATCGACCACTGTTACACCCGTCGCGGCGACCTTTTCACCAATGCGGTTACTGAAAGCGGAACTGCCTTTGCGGTTGAAATCACCTTCCAAACCATGCCCGATGGCTTCGTGTAGCAAGATGCCCGGCCAGCCGGCACCCAATACGACGGTCATGTTTCCGGCCGGTGCGGGGTCGGCGGTTAAATTGGTGAGCGCCTGGTGTACAGCAAGCTCTGCATAGTGGTGCAACATCTGGTCGCTAAAATAGTCGTAGCTGAAACGGCCGCCTCCCCCGGCAGAACCTTGTTCACGCTGTCCATTTTGCTCGGCAATGACTTGCAGTGACAGGCGTACCAGTGGGCGCACATCGGCAGCCTGGTGTCCATCCGAACGGGCAATCAAGACCACGTCGTATTCCGAATTCAAGCTGGCCATTACCTGGGTAATGCGTGGATCGATGGCGCGCGCATACCGCTCCAGTTTTTCCAGCAAAGCGACTTTTTCTGCATCTTGTAAAGAAGTTAAAGGGTCTATCGGTTGATAAAGTGCGTGACCTGATTTGTTTGACACCGCATGATGTCGCTGGTGCGCACCAATTCTGGCAATGGCACGAGTGGCTTCACTGGCGGCCAGCAAGGCGCCGTGGCTGATATCGTCTGAATAGGCAAAAGCAGTTTTTTCACCTGACACGGCACGCACACCGACACCTTGATCTATATTGAAACTGGCTGTTTTGACTTGACCTTCTTCCAAACTCCACCCCTCAGAACGGGTGTATTGGAAATACAGATCGGCGTAATCAAGCTGATGCCGCATTAAATGGTTAAATACCTCATCCAGATGGTGGGATTCCAACTGATTAGGGGCAAATAAAGTGATGCGTGCAGTTTCCAGTAAAGCTTCCGGACTGGGTGTGTAAATTCCGCTAAGTGTTTTCATTAAATTGATCTTTCTTTTGTGCGTTGCCGATCCGGTTTAACCTGGATTCTTAACTTTCAAATGGCTGCAATCCAGCGTGCGGTGGGACAGCGCTGGCAGACTGTTACGCAGGTGTTGTTGGTAGTCGGTGTTAATGCTGGCCATGACAATACCCGAGCCGCGCGGCAAGCGATCCAGCACGACCCCCCAAGGGTCAACAATCATGGTATCTCCGTGGGTTTCGCGTCCTGATAAATGATAACCACCTTGCGCCGGTGCCATCACATAGGCCAGATTTTCGATGGCGCGGGCACGTACCAGCGTTTCAAAATGGGCTTTACCGGTGGTGGCGGTAAATGCAGAGGGAATGACAATCAAATCCACGTTGGACATGGCGCGGTAAAGTTCAGGGAAACGCAGATCATAACAAACGGACAAACCGATGCGGCCAAAAGGCGAATCAAAAGTAATCACTTGATTGCCGGGTTCAATGGTGTTTTCTTCCTGATATTGTTCAGTACCCAGATTTAAACCGAACAGATGAATTTTGTCATATCTGGCCACACGCTGGCCCAGATGATTATACACCAGACAGCTGTTACGTACTTTGTTGGGTACGCTGGCGGTAAGTGGAACTGATCCCCCTATTAGCCATACATTGTGTTTTTTGGCCGTGTTGGCCAGAAAGCTTTGAATCGGACCATCACCTTCTTTTTCCCGAATCGACAGCTTGTCAGTGTCCTTTACGCCCATGAAGGCAAAAAATTCCGGCAAGGCAATCAATTTCGCACCTTGCTTGGCTGCCATGGCGATTAGTCGGGCCGTTTCCGCCAGGTTGGCGCTGACGTTGGGGCCGGAGGCCATCTGTATTGCTGCCACGCGGGAAACTTGACGAGGAGCATCGGAAGCAGTTGTAGAGGGGGTTTTTTTAGTCATGTTGTGATATAGGTAGGGTATCAAGTTGAATGGTGGAAATGCCTGGTTGTTTCTGCAAGTGGATGCGCGTGGCGGGTAAAGCCAAAGCGATAAGCCATTGACGGAGTTCATTGGCATCCACAGCAGATTCGTCATTGTCCGGGTAGGCTATGCGCAGGTCACTCTGTGGAGTGTTCAGGAAAATATGGACGCAGGGGGCGATGTCCGGGTTGGTCAATACCAGGTTGCCAGAGCGTGGTTCCAGCCAAAAATCGTTATTTATCACACATGAGCCAGCATAAGCTGGCGCGATGAACACCAGTAGAAACAAGCCAAACCATGGTTTTAAAAAAATGTTTTTCATGAGTGCGTTAAAAATAATGTTTGCGATGTACAACCATTTAACCCAAATAATCTATTAGGTGGCTCTGGGGGGCTACGCGAGTGCTGGGGGTCACAAGCACAACCATTTTCCCGACTTGTTCGGCACCAACCGTTCACTATGGGCTTCTCCCCACCCAAAAAATTGTCTTGCAACTTGCCTCGCCTTTATCTCGCGTCTTAATGGATTCTTTGGGTTAAATTGAAAGAAAAATTTTTCTAGCGCCCCGACCTCACCACCAGAGGTTTGTTCCATGGCCCGGTAATCGTATAATCAAAACTTGCGGCATGTCCTAAAGGGTTGCCAAGCAATGTTTGTAAAGCGAGTACACTTACTCCGACCACCGGTCCTCCAAGCAATGAGCTCGCCAGTGCCACACTTTCACTCAATTTGGGGCTCACAACAGCGTGTAACTCCTGGGTTTGTGCGCCAATGTCTATGTTACCTTGAATTTGCACGCTGGCCGCAGGTCCATCCATCACAAAATCCTTGCTGTATATTATGCCGTGATTTAACTGAAACGTCGCAGAAATGTCACTAAATGCGAAACCATTATTAAATACATCGCGAAAATCCAGAGAAAGATGGTGCAGCAAGTCTTGAAGGCTCAAAATACCCAGCAGTTTTGCTGCACCCGGATCCGCTTTAAGGAATTGCCCCTTTTCGGCTTGCAGGGTGAATTGCCCTTTCAGGCTGGAAATTGGAATGTCGATGGGGTTGCCATTCCAGCTTGCGTCACCATCAATCACCGCCTGTCCCCGTTTGATGGTATCAGGCTGACCAAAACGGGTGAAGAAATCGCCAATATTATGAAGGGTGAGATGAACATGCGCTTGAGTTTGTGGTAAAGCGTCCGGGCGCCAGGACGCAGCCAAATTCAAAGTGCTGTCTGGGTGCGTGAGTGTGATGTGATCAAAGTTCAGGCCATTTGTAATGGGAACAGCGTGGATGTCGAGTTGGCCCAAATTGCGGTTGTCGAGTTGTAACGCATCAACAAGAAATGTCAGGGCAGGCCAACCGCTCTCTGTGTGCGCGGAAGAGGGCGGTACATTGGTTGCAGGGGGAAGGGTAACCTGCGCATTTCCGGTTGGGATGTTCAGTACTTTGAAGTGTGCTGACAAGCGGCCTTGAGGGTTTGCAATGTCTGGCGGGATCCATGACAAATTACCCTGCATTGCACTGCCTTGCGCTGTGGCATTCCAATGCCCGTTGGTGTTCTGGGCATGGAGATTGACACCGTTAAAATCGCGATCAAACAGATGCAGGTGGGCGATTGACAGATTAAGGTTTTGAACAGGAAATTTAAGTTGGTCGCCTGTTCCACCCAAACTGCTCAGTGCACCCAACCAGCTGTCAAGTTGAGCGGTATTCAATTGCCCGGTGACCGAAATGCCTGGTGAAGCTGGAAGATGGGCCGTGCCACCGAACTGGATGTTTCCGCGCTCAATCGTGTTGCCTGAATTGATCGTGGGATGGGTAATGAGTTGCGCACTGACAATTTGCCCGTACCGGACAGAAATGAAACCGTTTCCATTGGCTTGTGCATGGGTGCTGAAGGATAAAGGGATAGCACTTGTTGCCGGTTTACCTAACGGTGCCGGTAAATTTATCGCCAATCCCGCGAGATCACTGTTAACCACCATGTCTGCAAGACGTGTGTGTGCCAAAACGATTTGGCTCTTCCATGCGGTTTGGCCAGAAAATTTCCCCGCCAAATCCGGACTCAGCCAGGAAGACAGTTCCGTTGCGGCGAGCTGCCCGCGTAGCGTGATTTGAGTGGTGCCATTCGGCAGGCTGGCGCTGGAAAGCAGCGCGGGACGATGGAACAGTTGCAGTGCAATGTTCTTGCCACTGATGCCAGTTTGGGTGAAAGCCAGCGTTCCGCGGATTGCATCAAGTTCAGGCCATTTGTTGGCAAGAATGAGGGCATCCTGGTTGAAAGTGAGTGTGCCGGAAATAAGCGGATGAAAGATGTCGCGAAACGGCAATTGAACGTGCAAACCCAAGTTCGCTGTACCTCGACTGGTGGCGCCTGCTGTTAAGTTATCAAGTGCTTTGCCAACCGGGCTGTTGTTGGTAAAACGGATAAAGTCGGACAGATTGCCCCCGGCTTCCCCGTCGATCAGTAATATCTCTTTGTCCTGCCCATACAGGTCAGGAATTTCGACGTTGATGTGTCGCAAGACAGTGCTATACATGCGAGCACTGTCGCCTTGAAAGGTCATGCGTGTGCCTGAAAAATGCAGTAAACCATTGATGTGATCGATCGCTGGAAACTCGGGGTCAGGGCGCATGATGCCATCCTTGACGTGAACACGCACATCTAATACCCCGTTTTTACCGTTAAGGAAGGGGTAATGTGCCAAATCTCCCTGAATATGGAATTGCGTGCGGTCAGACATGCCGCCTAGCACGTTTTGGCATACCCAGTCATACACCTCCTGATGTACGGCAAGAGGTAGGTAGTGACAAGCTGCAGTGCCGCGCCCGTTTAATAAACCGCCGCTCAGATCGATAACGCCCGGATGTCCCGTTTGCCACAGATAATCACCAAACAGCTGCCCATTGAGGTCTGAATTGATCAAATTGACTTGAGATAATTTGAACCGGTAGGCAGCACCTTCTTTTTTCCAGCCTAATTGCGCTGTCAGGCTGTCCAGTGCGACATGCGGCTCAAACAGGATGGCGGGCAAATCGACGGTAACGTGCTGGCTGGATAAAGACAGGGTGCCCGCATGCTCATTGCCATCAATCTGACCGGTCAGGCCGGAGAACCCTGGCTGATTGTCCACACTGTTTAAACCCAATTTGAAGAATTTTCCGGAAAGCTTGAAGGTCTTGAAGTGCAGGGGGGCTCCTGTCCAATTGGCATTGAATTGTTGTAGCAATCCTGTGGGTTGATAGCGGTTCAACCATTGCTGCTGCGTTGAGAGTAAAGGCAGGTAGGCCGCCAGGCGGTTCATTGTGTTGAGTGACAGGTTGTTGACGCGCAGTGATCCTTGCCCGGCCGTATGGGTGTTGGCCGGGGTGAAACGCAGATAAAAATCAAATGGTGCCAAATAAATCAGATCGCCGTTTCGCAAACTGACTTGTTTTAATTCCAGCGATTGTGCAGCACCCAGCTGTTTCCATTGCACCCATCCTGATAATGCAAGCAGATTAAGACGCGGTAAATTGGCCGCAAACTGCATGGAGGACTGTTGTAACAGGATGCGTGCTGTCAGTGCGATAACTTGTTTGCGGGCAAATTGTATTTGCACATCAAAGTCGCCGAAACCTTGATGCATCCCCAGAGGCAATGTTAACCAGGGTTGCCATTGCGCGAGATTGGTGCCTGCCATTTGGACGGTAATTCGCCCGTCCCAGTCCGCAAGTTGTTGGGTGGAGCGTCCATTCAGTGTGCCTGTGATGGACAAGGGGTGTGCAATGAGGGTGGGTGGTGTGGCAGACAAATGAAATTGATGTTGTTTACCCCGGTTGTAGAGATCAAAATTTACTTCGCGTAAATTCAGCAATGGGCTGGCCCGCTGGTCATCTTGCCAGGATAAAGTGGCTTGACGGAGTTCGATGTGTTGTTGACGAAGTAGCCAGTCGGCAAAACCAGGCTGTTGTGTGTTGTGATTAAGCGGAATGCCCGCTAACCAGAGGGTGCCGTCTTGTGTGCGGTGCAGGGAAAAGGTTTGATGATCCAGTCTCAAGTCGGCCAGGCGCAACTCGCCCAACCACAGGCTGGACCAGGATAACTCAGCGTGCACATCGTTCAGTTCGAGTAGTGCCTGATGTTGGGGCGAAAATACCGTCAGAGACTGGATGCGCAAGGCTGGGTGCCAACCTTGCCAGCTTGCAGTGAGTTGTCCGAGCTGCACGGGTTGTCCGGCTGATGTACTGATGGATTGTGCAATCTGAACGCGCCAATGATCAAGATTGGGCAGAATCCAGAACTGCAAGCTGAGTACCAGTGCAGCCAATGCCAGCACCAATAATGCAACCGCCGACAGTGCGATGCGCAAGACAAGACGTGAGTAAGTGGTTCGCATTGTTGGGGCTCGTTAATAATAAATAATCAGGACTTGCGTGGTTGTGTATTCGGGATGGGTACATCCTGGCGTTAAGTTCCGCTTGCTGTGAGTGACATCGCTGCATGTCTCGCGCCCTGGATTGCATCCCGAAACGATCCCGTGCAAGTCCAGGCTGTTCATTTATGAGCCCTTGTTGTGGCATGTGTCATTCAATGTGCGGCGTATTTACTGATTGGGCAAGTAAAAGCATATTCAACCCAAACAATTCATCGGACCGCTCTCCGGGTCTGTGTGAACACTTCTGGTTAAATATAATTTAATTTCATGGTGATATATTATTCTGCGTGCGGTCAATGGTCATTTTCCGGTTAAGTAATTTTCTTGAAGCTGGGCCAAAATAGCCGGGTTTTCCAAAGTGGATATGTCCTGATTGATGACGCCGCCCACAGCAAGGGTACGCAGCAATCGACGGATAATTTTCCCGGAGCGGGTTTTGGGCAGGCTATCACCAAAACGAATTTCATCGGGTTTGGCGATGGCACCGATTTGTTGACCCACCCAGTCACGCAATTCCGCAATAAGTATTTTTGCGGATTCACTTTCAGGACGATCGCCTTTGAGTACAACAAAAGCTACGATGGCCTCGCCTTTGATGGCGTGGGGTTTTCCAACCACGGCTGCTTCGGCAATTTTGGGGTGTGCGGCCAATGCGGATTCGATTTCCATGGTGCCCAGACGGTGACCCGATACATTTAATACATCATCAATGCGACCCATAATCCAAAAATAGCCGTCTTCGTCACAACGAGCCGAATCACCTGCCAAATAGGTATTTCCGCCTAATTCGGCCGGGAAATAAGTTGATTTATAGCGTTCCGGGTCATTCCATAACGTGCGTGCCAAAGAAGGAAATGGTCGTTGGACGACCAGATGGCCTCCTTCACCCACAGACAAGGCAACGCCCTGTTCGTTCACAATTTCAGCAAAAATACCTGGAAGTGGCAGGCTGCACGAGCCGGGTTTGGCCGGTACTGCGCCCGGTAGTGGAGCAATCATGTGGCAACCGGTCTCCGTTTGCCACCAGGTGTCCACGATGGGGCAACGGGATTGTCCTACTTCGCGATGAAACCACATCCATGCTTCGGGATTAATAGGTTCGCCTACTGTGCCCAACAAGCGCAGGCTGGACAAGTCATGGCGCGCAGGCAGATGTCCACCCAGTTTAATCAATGCTCGTATGGCCGTCGGTGCGGTATAAAAGGTGGTAACACGGTGGCTTTCTATCATGCGCCAAAACCGGCCCGCATCAGGCCAGGTAGGCACGCCTTCAAAAATGACTTGAGTCATGCCCAATGCCAAAGGACCGTAAGCGACATAGCTGTGACCGGTTATCCAGCCGACATCGGCCGTGCACCAAAAAACGTCGGAATCGGGTTTGGCATCAAAGACCCAATGCATGGACAAGATTGCACCCAGCAAATAACCCGCCGTACTGTGCTGCACGCCTTTAGGTGTGCCGGTCGAACCCGATGTGTAAAGGATGAACAAGGGATCTTCCGCATTCATCCATTCTGGCGCACATTCTGAAGACATTTGCGCAGTGCATTCGTGCCACCATAAATCGCGATCAGCTTGCCAGGAGGTGTCAACCCCGGTGCGGCGGTAAACAATCACTTTTTGCACACATTCGGCACCGCCCATCAGCAAGGCTTCATCGACGACTGTTTTTAACGGAATGGTTTTTCCGCCGCGCAAACCGGCATCTGCCGTCATCACTAAACTGGCTTGGGCATCGACGATTCGTTCATTGAGTGATTTGGCGGAAAATCCACCGAACACCACAGAGTGTATTGCGCCGATGCGCGCGCAGGCCTGCATGGCCACCACCGCTTCAATGCTCATGGGCATGTAAATCACTACCCGGTCGCCCTTGCGTATTCCCTGTGCTTTGAGCGCATTAGCCAGCACCCCGACACGCTGGTAAAGTTCCCGATAGCTGACATGCGTCACGGCACCATCATCCGCTTCAAAAATCAGGGCGATTCGGTCAGCGTGAAGGGGCAGGTGACGGTCAATGCAGTTGTAGGACACATTGAGTGTGCCATCATCGAACCAGCGAAAAAAAGGCGCTTGAGATTCATCCAGAACGCGTGTAAATGCTTGATGCCAGGTAATATGCTCTCGTGCCAATCGAGCCCAAAAACCACAGTAATCCAGTTCCGCTTCATTCCACAGCGCATGCCGCTCAGCCAGACCGGAAACATGGGCCTGGTCCTGAAAAGCAGCGGTGGGATGAAAAAGACGGTCTTCTTGCATTGCAGATTCTATGTGGGACATGAATGGCTCCGGGATGGCTTTGTGCTATTTTAACCCGGATCAAGTGAGATTTGATGCAAATTTGTACAGGAAGGGTTTGTTAATTGACGCCCAAAGAAAAATCTACCCTGCTTGGGCTCAGGTGATCAGGATTGTCTGCTGACAGTTTGGAGGCGTCGATAAAAATGCGCTCGGAAGGGATGCCGCCGGTCTTGACCAATTCCGTTTTAACAGCAGTGGCCCGCCGGAAGGCAAGTTGGCGCAATTGGTCATCACTGATGGTGATGTGCGCAAGGATCAATGCCTCCATCTCCGTCACGGGGAGCGTTTTGATCATGCCAATAAAGTTGTGTGCCTTATCAGGGATAGCGTCATCATGTTTATAGGCAGCGAACAGGTATTTGGGGTATTCGTCAGGAGCAACTGTGACGGTGTCTGCCGCCCGGTTTTCAGCTGCCAGTTGCTTGATTTTCTCGGCGCTTACCATGCGTGCCAATGCGCGTTGCCTGAGGCTTTGGCGATCGAGCACCGGATCGGCGTATCCGGTAATGTCCAGTTTCAGGTTCGGGCGGTTAATCAAAGCTTGTGCCAAGGCATGAAGCTGGGCAGTTGCCGTCGGGGGTAAGGCGGAACTGCCTGCCATAAAATCGAGATGGCTCATGGTTGCGCTACTTGAAAAAAGGTTGGCAATCAAGCTAAATGGCGCGGTAACTACTTTCTCCAGCAAATGAACGATGGCTTTGAAGATGAGCCCACCCATGCTGAAATCAGGATCATTTAAGGAGCCGGAAATAGGCAAATTGACGTCAATGTTGCCGTCACGGTCTTTCAACAGGGCGACAGCAAGCAGGACAGGTAGTTTGGTCGCGCTGGGACTGTCAACTTTTTTGCCGAAGGTTAATTGATTCAGAAACAGTTGATTTTCGGCGGTGAGCTTTTGGTCTTCGACGTGGTAGTGGACATTGAAAGACATTTTGCCGCGTTCGATGCCGTAACCGGCGTATTTTTCAGCATAGGGTGCCAGCGGGGAAAGTTCAAAATCAGATAATTTCGCTAACAGATCAAGGTACAGGTTGTTCGATAATGGGTTGATTTGTCCATTGATGTTCAGCTGTCCCTGATCGTTGACTTGTCCCGTGAGCGCAATGTCCGCACGATTGCTGGTGTTGCTGTTTAAGTGGGTGATCGTGCCTGACAGATTGGTGACGTTGGCAGAATAATTGGGGTGGATAAAGTGGTCATTAAATTTGACATGGCCATTTTTTAGCGTAATCCGCCCTATCTGTATCCATTTCCTGGCCGAATTAGCGGTGTCTGATGGATTGATTTGTGATTTGGCCAGGTGTGGCGCGGTCAATATTGGCGTTTGGCCAGGTAAGGTGCCAGGAAGAACAGCCGTTGGCGTGACTTGAGGCTTGGCTTGAGATTTGAAAAGATGTTGTAAATTAAAAGTGCCATCTGGATCAATCATCAGGCGAGAATAAAAATTACTCAATACAATGATGGAGGTGTTGAGCCGGAAATAAGGGTAAGTTGATAATGTTAATGAATAAAACTTAAGATGATTCCATTTTAGCAAGTCTTTGGCGGTAATTCTGTCCAGTGAAGAAAAGTGATTCACCTGTACAGTGCCAGAATAATTTAATTTCAATGGAGCCGTTGAATCCAGCTTTAATTTCCCCTGCGCGGACACCGCCCCGCCAGTGAGGATGATGTTGCTGGATTGAGAAACGTAACTTTGTAAAGGTGCCAAGGCGAGGTTGCTGGCAGTCAGTTGCAGATTAAGTTTAAGCGGATTCAGGTTGATTTGGCCGTGGGCGAGCAAACGCCCTGCGTTACCAATATTGCTTTGCAGTTTAAGTTGGGCAGGTTGTTGGGTGCTGGAGAGCGGACTGATCTGTAACGCGATATTTTTGGCGGCGAGCGTGGGGATTTTCCCGTTGCCAGATGCAAAAAAATTAACGGCATAGTGAGTCAGGTTAATTTGCTTGACCAGCCAATGCCACGGCATGCCGGAGCCAGATGGCACATGGGAATTGGATGGTTTTTTGGACATTGAATGGGCAGCGGAATTTGACCGTGCATCAAATTTGCGCGTGCGGGCAGGTGAAGGTGAAGAAGAAGTGGCCAGCAATTGCATCACATTCATTTGCCCTGATGCATCCTGTTTAAGATTAAGGGTGCCTGACTGGCTGGTGATGGTGTTTATAACCAAATTGCGTTGAGCAAGGTTAAATTGCCCGCCACCCAGTGCGAATTGTTTGAAATCCAGAAAATCATGGTGGTGACCAGCAAGACGCAGTTGTAATCCGTCAAATCTGCCCGTCGCGTCGTCAAGTTGTAACGATGGGCCTAATTTGTAACGGGCGGATGCATCCAAAGTGCCTGCACGAACATCAAAGCGTACAAAATGGGCGTAGTACGGCGCGTAATGCCGGATGGCCAGGTGTTCGAGATGGAAGTCTCCACCCGCCGTAAACGGTGACAGCGTGAACCAACCCTGGTCGCTCAGATGTTCCCCGCTGTCAGTCATCATCGTCCCGGTTACGGCAATGGGCTTGCCTGCTTCCGTGGTGACATGCTGGAATGTCAGGTTAATGGCTTGAATTTGGGTATGAAATGGTTGACGGGTAGACAGGTCGGTAAAATGAATGTCACTGTCTGCCAGTTTGACAGCGTTTGCCTGGACATGCCAGGGTGCCGATGGCGCGGCTTTGTCAGCAGGGCTTGACGGTAACAGCCGGGCAACATCCCATTCTCCATTGGGGTTACGTTGCAAGTTCAGGTGCGCATGGCTCAATTCAATCGAATTGAATGTGATGTATTGGCGCAAAAGATCCGATGAGGCGATATTGATATGCATCTGCCCGAAAGACAGCAGGGGTTGCCCATGAGTCAGCGCAATGTTGTGAAGCGCAACCGTGCCGGACAATCGCACGCTGGGTATCTGTCTGGGCGGGTTGCTGAATGTGAGCGTAAGTTGGCTGTCTAACCGTCCGGTGTCGATCCTGAATTTTAGCGGCACAGGCAAATAGGTCACATAGTCCGGCAAATTCAGTCCCCTGGCTTCAAGCTGCAGGGTTGTGTCATGTGTGGACATGAAGGGTTTGGTTTCGGCCAGCAAGTGAAAAGGCGCGCCATTCAGTTGTGCGGATAAATCGGGTTTGACATAAATGTTCGCATCGTTCGGCATGCTGGATAAAAAAGGCAGCGAAAATTGTAAATGAGTAATGGCCTGTCGGGCATGTTTCGGCTTGTCGTCAAAAATAATGGTGCCATCTTGCAACTGGATGTTGTTGAGCACATAACGCAATGGCGAGGCGGATGGTTTCATCATCAGGTCAATGATGTCACTGATGTTGTATTGCGAGTCGCTTTCGCGAACCAGATGAAAATAGGGATGTTTAACCAGAATTTCTTCAACTACCGGGGTTCGCGTCCACAGGGATGAGGCGTGCAGGTCGACATACAGCTCATTAACGCTGAACAGGGTGCCGGAGCGGTCGGGCGCCTGGACAGACAAATCCCTTAGGCGTAGCGAAAGTTTGAGGGGGTTGAACTTCAGGGAATGTAAACTGACTGGCCGATGTAACTGTTGTTCCAGCGCGTGGACGAGAAAAGTTCGGCCGTAATAAGGTGCCAGTACGTAGGCACCAATCCCGATGCACAGCAATACAACGACACATCCAGCAAGGATCTTTTTGAGCCGATGTGCGAATGAGTGTGCCGTAAAGTTCATTTTCAGCAATCCGGGACGCGGATCAAACCTTCGTTACTGGTAATCATAACATTTTTGCGTGGAGTTGAATTTTTTTTTTGACAAAATGTCTGGCTGCGGCGGTTTAAAAGAAGCACGGTATTTTGTGACAAGACCTCGCTGTCAATTTGCGTTACAATTTGCGCTTTAAATCTTAATTCAGAAATTCTGGAGCAAAATAATGTCGATGGCAGACCGTGATGGTGTGATTTGGTACGATGGTGAGATGGTACCCTGGCGTGAGGCCAAAACTCATGTGTTGACGCACACGCTGCATTATGGGATGGGGGTATTTGAGGGCGTTCGTGCTTATCGTGCCGAACAGGGCACGGCGATTTTTCGCTTGCAGGATCACACCGACAGACTGTTTCAGTCTGCGCATATTCTGGGTATGAAAATGCCTTATGACAAAGCCACTATTTCAGCCGCACAGAAAGCCGTGGTGGCGCAGAATAATCTGGAGTCCGCCTATATCCGGCCAATGGCATTCTATGGCGCTGAAGCGATGGGTATTTCAGCCAAAACCTTGTCTACCCATGTGGTGGTCGCTGCGTGGAGTTGGGGTGCTTATATGGGTGCGGAAGCGCTGGAACGTGGCATACGCGTGAAAACATCTTCGTTTTCCCGTCACCATGTCAATGTCACCATGTGTAAAGCCAAGGCCAACGGCAACTACATGAACTCAATTCTGGCGCATCAGGAAGCCGCGCAAGACGGTTATGAAGAAGCGCTATTGCTTGATGTGGAGGGTTTTGTCTCTGAGGGATCTGGCGAGAATGTGTTTATCGTGCGTCGCGGTAAATTAATTACCCCGGATTTGACCAGCGCACTGGAAGGGATCACCCGGGATAGCATCATCACCCTGGCGGAAGAATTGGGCTTGAGCGTGGTGGAAAAACGCATCACCCGTGATGAAGTCTACAGCGCAGATGAAGCCTTTTTTACCGGCACGGCTGCTGAAGTGACACCCATCCGCGAGTTGGATAACCGGATGATCGGTAATGGCGAACGTGGTCCCATTACGGAAAAATTACAAGCCTTGTATTTTGACTGTGTGCATGGACGACATCCCGCGCACAAAAACTGGTTGAGTGATATTCGGGAGGGCCTATGAGCCAGACTGCGCCAGCTGGCGCAATGCCCCCAGTGGAAGTTCATGCGGCAGATTTGCCGCTGCATTGCCCCACACCAGCGATGGCGGCATGGAGCTCCCATCCACGGGTGTTTCTCGACGTCACCAAAACGGGGCAAGCACAATGCCCATACTGCGGTACGGTGTTCAAGTTTGTGGGCGAATTGCCGCACGGACATTGAATGGATTTTAGAGGTGTACAGGCTTATTGCTTGTGCCGGGTGGCGAATTAGCGCGTATTGCTGGTAGGGAACTTGACCCGATCTGGCTGTTCATTTAGCCGTGCAAGCATGGTCTTGATCATCTCCGTTTTGATCCGGCCAGTTTGTTTTGGGTGTACCAGATAGCGCACAACAGCTTCTATCCATGTGTTCTCGTGTGCGCGAAAGAACACAATCGGTTCCTCGTGGACGTTCAGTTCGTCGACGGGCGTTTTGGCGAGTAATTTTCGGTAAATGGATACCTGTTGACGCATCTGGTCGCCGATTTTTTCTCTCGCTACATCGGTCATGATCTGTGCCACCAATTCCAGATCGCTTTCGTAGGCGATGTAAAATTTGATTTCGTTCCAAATGTAGGGAAACAGCGGCCATGAATAGTTGAATACAGGCGTATTCAATACGAGCGAATTGGGGAACCGGATTGTTCTCCCGCTGGGATGGTCGGACGAAAGGTATTCACCACCAAATTCCCAAAGGGTGGTGTCAAAATAACCCACCTCGATCACATCGCCCGCGCATTCTCCGATTTTTATCCGGTCTCCAATCTGGTAAGGGTGCTGTATCAGAATGTAGAACCAGGCGTAAAGATTGCTAAGCGGTGCCTGTAGCGCAAGTCCAAGTATGATGGAAAGTATGCCGACTGAAATGAGGCCGGTCGTCCAGTCAACCAGCAATGTTGAAAAGACAATGATGGTTAGCAGGAGCAGGATAAAAAAATGAACCAGGCGTTTCAAATTGTACCGGGATACATCATCTTCCACCCGGCTGATCAGGTATATTCGGGCGAGTTTTTCTGCCAGCAGAAGCATCGCGGCCAGTAAACCGCCCAAAAGAGGGCGTTGCAGGAATGGCGCCGAGAATTCGGTAACGGGGATGAGCTGGCATTTCAATGTGAGATAACTTGCTCCCAGCACGACAATCAATGCAACATAAATCAACAAGCCGACAGTGATGCCTCTGGTTGCGGTCTTTGACTCCCTGGCCTCTTTGGGAACAGCGATCTGTTTAAGCGAGCGCTGGATCGCCTGTTGGTCTGCCAATTTTTGTTCGCGAGACGACTGGTTTTTCGTTTTGGACCGGGTGTCATTCATTGTTGTGCGCTCTGGAAAAGGGAGGACAGCCTGAATCGCATTTTGAGGCAGGAGCAGGGAAAATATGCGGGTAACTTTTCATGCTGCCATCAGAAAAACAAGCACATTGTGCAGTGTAATGCATTCAGGCCGTTTTTGAATCAGGTGCCTGTCCAGTAACGCTGGCGACCTACATCCACATGGACGAAATCGGATTGGGCATAATAACCGACGCCACCACCGCGCATCGCCATGGCAACTTCATGCAATTCTCTTAAATCATGCCCGGGAATCCGGATGTCTGCGGCCATGCCCTCCATGTGCAAACTGTGCTTCGCCACCCCGTTGCTGTGCGCGTGCAACATTGAGTTGGTGGCGGGAGACCGGTAACCCGAAATAAGCTGGATTGGCTTTGAAGTGCCCAGACGCAAAGTAATCGCATGCAGCAGGTTTAACAGGCCAAGGTCGATCTGTTTGATTTCGCCATTGCGATAATCGCGCAACAGATGATTGATTTCGGACAGGGATTCCGCAATGTATTCGCCTTCCACCCAATAGGCAACTTTCAGGTTTTCCCCAGTGTGCAGGTTATAAAAAGACAATGTGCGTTCGGGTGTAATGATTGCGGATTCCGCGAAAACTGATCGGGATCTGATGCTGGCCGCTGTCACCAACGCCCCGGCACTCATGGCGAGGAAACGGCGACGGGTACTGGAATGGGTACTGCCAATTGGTTTTTTAAAGTGTTTTAACAACATGAGTTTCTCCTTACCCCGCCATGGAAGGCGAGGTCTGAAAAGTGCAGCCAGGGAGAAGTGTACACCTAATTCCTGACAAAACACCCATCCGTCCGAAACCGGGAACCCTATAGCGTGCCGGCTTGCAGGTTGATTTGTCTCGCAATCCCCGTTTGTTGATGAATGGCCTGCGTCACTTTACCCCAGTCTATGCGGTTGGTCAGGTGGTTCGCTTCCGCCAGTTCGTTCAGCATGGGGAGCGCATTGATGCCTTTGTTGTAGATGTCCCGATCAATCTCAAGATAGATGCGTCCGTCATTCAGTAGCGCGAGCAGCACCGGCGTATAAATAATCTTGCCGGGTTCTCCGATTTTGATCTGTGGAAACAGTTTTTCAATATTTTCAGGCTGAAGCCGGATGCACCCGTGGCTCTGGAAATGATAGACACTTGATGGCGCGTTGGTGCCGTGTATACCATAACCGGGAATGCTGAGTCCCATCCAGTATTTACCCAAAGGATCATCAGGGCCCGGCGGCACTTTTGTCAGCACCGTTTCACCCCTCTTGCGCATCTCTGCCTGGATGGAAATGGGCACCAGCCATGGCGGGTTTTTTTGCAGTTGTACTACACTGAATTGCCCATCCGGTGTCGGCCATGTGGGCATTCCGAGTCCTACCGGGTAAGCGCCTGCCAATGTCCCGTCGCGAAAGAAAAACAGCATCCGCTGCGGCAGGTTAATGAGTATCCCGTCTCCCGGGGATTCAGGCACGACATGACGGTTATCGATCGTTAACCGTTGTCCCAGGTGAAGTCGCTTGTTGTAGCCAATCCCGTTGCTTTGTGCAATCAGCAGGGCCGGTTCGCCAAATCGCGCAGCGAGGCTGATGAGAAAATCGCCTGGTTTGACCACGTATTCAAACTGTTCCCCCACTACCGCATGTGAAAGTGGGGTTTCAGCGCGTGCGAAATCTATGCCTGCCCAGACAGGCAATGTGACAAGGAATAGAAAAAAGCTATGCCTCACCCAAAGAAAGAATCGGAACAGGTCATTCAGCATGCGGGTTCACGGATTTATGCCTCTTCTTTTCCCGTGACACGCTCATTCGGCTAAAGCCAAATTAGCTAATATTTCAGCGATTTTGGTGTCGATCTCTTTTTCTGCCGCAAGCCAATCCGCGACATCATCTCCTTCATGGGATGATTTCCTGTTCTGGGCGCGATAATGCGCAGCTTCGGCAATCATTCTATGACGTTCATCGTGTGTGATGGCATTTTTCAGGTGACTTTGCTGTGCGGAATTTTCAACAATTTTTTTGCGCGTCACCCGTTTTCCCTGCGGTAATGTATTTGCTTTCTCCATTTTAATCTCCTTGATTGATTTCAATGTTGTTCACTGATGGCCTTCGCATCCAACGGGACTTCCAGGCTGGATCTTTTCCGATTCTACACTCAAGCGATGGCACAAAATACGACGTCGGTTAAAACAATTACTGAAGCGCGGTTTATCGCATACCTCAAACAATGCTAACATAAACCTGTGGTAATTCTACTGCATTTGCAGAGGTGTCTGTTCCACTTCACGGGAAATAAAATTATGCGCTTACTTCATACGATGCTTCGAACTGGCCATCTCGAACAATCCATTGATTTCTATACCAACACGCTTGGCATGAAACTCCTTCGCCGGAAAGATTATCCGGAAGGGAAATTCACCCTGGCATTCGTGGGCTACGGAGATGAATCCGAAAATACAGCCATTGAACTCACCTACAATTGGGGGGTGGAAAAGTATGACCTGGGTACAGGCTTTGGACATATCGCCATTGAAGTGGATGATGTGTACGCGACTTGCGAGGCAATCAAACAACGTGGCGGAACGGTGATGCGTGAAGCGGGGCCAATGATGCACGGCACCACAGTGATCGCATTTATACGTGATCCAGACGGCTATCCAATTGAATTGATCGGCAAGAAGCAATAGCGGTCTGTTGAACCCCGGTTCAACCGTCTATCCGGCCCGAAGTTCGGGGGGGCTCAGATTATGATACCTCGTGTGACACGCTTAATCGAATACCACCGTCTTGTTGGCATACAACAACACCCGGTGTTCGATATGCAAACGCACTGCATGCGACAATACGATTTTTTCCAGGTCTGCGCCGCGCCTCACCAAATCATCCAGATCGTCGCGGTGTGAAATGCGTGCCACATCTTGCTCAATGATGGGCCCATCATCCAGGACTTCGGTCACATAATGACTGGTTGCTCCGATCAGCTTTACGCCGCGCTCAAAAGCTTGATGGTAGGGCTTTGCGCCATGAAATGCGGGTAAAAATGAGTGGTGTATATTGATGATGCGGTTAGGGTAGTGCCGGATAAATTCCGGTGACAACACCTGCATATAACGCGCCAGCACGATGAAGTCCACATGATTGCGGCGCAAAATTGCCAATTGCGTGGCTTCGGCTTCCGTTTTGCTGTCTTTGTGCACAGGAATGTGCTGGAAAGGGATGCCGTAGGCTTGTGCAAGCCACTGCGTGTCCGTGTGATTGCTGATGATGATGGGGATGTCGCAATTCAATTCGCCGGCTTGATAACGGTACAAGAGATCAGCCAGACAGTGATCATAGCGCGAGACAAAAATCGCCAAACGTGGACGATGTCCCGAATGGGCCAGTTGCCACTGCATCTCAAATTGCCGGGCAATCGGTGAAAATGCTGAATCAAAAGTCTCCAGATCCAGGTCAAATTGGCTCAAGTCCCATTCCACACGCATTAAAAACGTACCGGTTTCTGCATCCTGATGCTGGTCGGCATGCAGAATATTGGCGTTGTGTTGATAAAGGAATTGGGCAATCGCAGCCACCAGACCTTTTTGGTCCGGGCAACTGATGAGCAGAATAGCGGTATTGGGCATGGCAAAAAAAGTGCGGACAGGAACAATGCTGTCATCATACCGATATGCCACGTGTTATGCCATAAAAGGTGGCCCGATTGCCAGTGACGCCAGAAAAGCATTCCCGTCAGAAATCATTTTAAAAAACGCTTGTGTTAAAGCTTTGGCATGGCTAGAATTACCAAATCGTGTAGTTTGGCTGTATTAGAAATACCATATGTTGTGTATAAGGGTATCGTCAAGCTGTCATTAATTTGTGGACAAGCTGTGTATAAAATGGGGATATATGCCCTGTTTTGTGTTGTAACCGAATGAAATTTTTGTCTATATTAACCTGTTAAAAGAATAGGAACTCCCATGCAAACAGTGAGCACTGTGGCCTCCAAAGAACCGAACATTCATCTTGTGTCTGAGCGGGTGTCTGAATTGAACGCGCAGGCGACTTTGCATGATTACAAGATTATCCGGCGTAATGGCGCTGTGGTGGCGTTTGAGCCAGGCAAGATTGCGATTGCCCTGACGAAGGCATTTATCGCCGTACACGGTGGGCAGGCGGCGGCGTCAGCGCGTGTCCGTGAAATGGTTGAGCAATTGACCGGTTCGGTCGTGCAGGTGCTGATGCGGCGTTTACCGCATGGCGGAGCCTGGCACATTGAAGACATTCAGGATCAGGTTGAATTGTCGCTGATGCGTTCCGGTGAGCATGAAGTAGCGCGTGCTTATGTGCTCTATCGCGAAAAACGCAATCAGGAGCGCGCCGCCCAGCGAGCAGCGGGCGCAGAACAGCCCAGTATTTTTGTGGTGGATGGCGAGCAGCGTAAACCCTTGGACATGGCCGATCTGGAAGCGCAAATCGCTGCGGCGTGCGAAGGTTTGGAGCAGGTGGATGTTCAATCGATTTTGCAGGCGGCGGTGCGTGACATTTATGATGGTGTCAGCATTGGAGAGGTTGAGCGGGCATTGGTTCTGGCAGCGCGTGCCCGCATCGAACAGGATCCGGGCTATACCTATGTCAGCGCACGCTTGTTGCTGGATTCGATGCGGCGAGAAGTGCTGGGTCGTACGACCAGCCAGGCCGAAATGAGCACGGAGTACGCCGTCTATTTCCCCGGCTATATTCAGCAGGGCATTCAGGCCGAATTGCTCGATGAGCGCCTGGGGCAGTTCGATTTGGCGCGTTTGTCCAGTGAGCTGGTCGCCAAGCGCGACTACCAGTTTGATTATCTGGGTTTGCAAACCCTGTATGACCGCTATTTCCTGCACATTGAAGAGAAGCGCATTGAATTGCCGCAGGCTTTTTACATGCGGGTGGCGATGGGTCTGGCACTGAATGAAATTGACCGTGAAGCCCGTGCGATAGAGTTTTACCATGTGCTGTCCAGCTTTGATTTTATGAGCTCGACACCCACGCTGTTTAACGCAGGCACACGTCATAGTCAGTTGTCATCGTGTTATTTGACCACCGTGTCCGATGATCTGGACGGGATTTATCAGGCCATCAAAGAAAACGCCATGCTGCAAAAATACGCAGGCGGTCTGGGTAACGACTGGACGCCGGTGCGTTCAATGGGGGCACGCATCAAGGGCACGAATGGTAAATCGCAGGGCGTGGTACCCTTTCTCAAAGTGGTCAATGACACCGCCGTGGCGGTCAATCAGGGCGGCAAGCGCAAGGGCGCGGTCTGTGCATACCTGGAAACCTGGCACATGGATGTGGAAGAGTTTCTGGATTTGCGCAAGAATACCGGTGATGACCGTCGACGCACGCACGACATGAATACCGCCAACTGGATTCCTGATTTGTTTATGCGTCGGGTGATGGAAAATGCCGAATGGACCCTGTTCAGCCCGTCGGATGTGCCGGATTTGCATGATTTGTATGGCAAAGCATTTGAAACCGCTTATGTGGCTTATGAAGCCATGGCCGATGCAGGTACGATTCGTCATTTCAAACGGATACCTGCCGTGCAAATGTGGCGCAAAATGTTGAGTATGTTATTTGAAACCGGTCATCCCTGGATTACCTTCAAGGACCCGTGCAATATTCGCAGTCCGCAACAGCACGTTGGCGTGGTGCACAGTTCCAATTTGTGTACGGAGATCACGCTCAATACCTCAGCGACGGAAATCGCGGTGTGTAATTTGGGTTCCGTCAATTTGGTACGGCACCTGAAAACCGACGCACAAGGCAACAAGCAGCTGGATATTGAAAAAGTGCAACGCACCATTCGCGTGGCCATGCGAATGCTGGACAATGTGGTGGACGTCAATTTTTACGCGGTAGGCAAAGCGCGCAATTCCAACCTCAAGCACCGACCTGTGGGTTTGGGGATCATGGGTTTTCAGGACTGTTTGTATGCCATGCGTGTGCCCTATGCCTCTGAGCAAGCGGTAGAATTTGCCGACCGATCAATGGAAGCGGTGTGCTATTACGCCTATTGGGCATCCAGCGAACTGGCTGCCGAGCGCGGCAGTTATTCCAGTTATTCAGGTTCCCTGTGGGATCAGGGTATTTTGCCGCAAGACACGCTCAATATGCTGGAAGAACAGCGTGGCGGTTATGTGGAAGTGGATCGCAGCAGTACCCTGGATTGGGATGCGTTGCGTGCGCAGATTCGTCAACACGGGATGCGTAATTCCAATTGTGTGGCGATTGCGCCCACCGCGACTATTTCCAATATTGTCGGGGTGTCCGCCAGCATTGAACCCGCGTACCAGAATATTTACGTCAAATCCAACTTGTCTGGCGAGTTCACCATGACCAACGAATATCTGGTGCGTGACCTCAAAGCCTTGCGTCTGTGGGATGAAGTGATGGTGGGCGATATCAAGTACTTTGATGGTGCCTTGTCAAAAATAGATCGCATTCCGGCAGAATTGCGCCAGTTGTATGCCACCGCGTTTGAAATTGACGCAAAATGGCTGGTGGAATGCGCGTCGCGTCGCCAGAAATGGATCGATCAGGCTCAAAGTCTGAACATCTATCTCGCTGGCGCATCAGGCAAGAAACTGGATGAAACCTATAAACTGGCCTGGTTGCGCGGTTTGAAAACCACCTATTACTTGCGTAGCATGGGTGCCACCAGCGCGGAAAAATCGACTGGAAAAGGGGGGGAATTGAACGCTGTGAGCGTACATGCCGCCGCACCCATTGCAGAAGTCGCGATGACCGATGTGAAATTTTGCGCGATTGATGACCCCGGTTGTGAGTCGTGTCAGTGACAACCTTGTCAGACTCTCCGGCAGCGGACCGAGCGTAAAAAATTAAGGAGAATATAATTATGTTGAATTTTGAAGATGCCCCTGCCCCAAAAAAAACTGTTGCGCCCAGCAGTTTCGGTGCGCCGGTGAGCATGCATGCCTCCGGCGTTGAAACGCCGGAGCATTCCGTTGCGGCAACCGCAGCAAAAGTAGCTGCGGCTGACAGCTTCAGTCGTGTGCGTGCCGAGGACAAACGCATCATCAATGGCACCGCAGACGTGAACCAGTTGGTGCCGTTCAAATACAAATGGGCGTGGGACAAATACCTGGCCGGTTGCGCCAATCACTGGATGCCGCAGGAAATCAACATGAGTCGCGACATCGCGCAATGGAAAGATCCCACGGCGCTGAGCGAAGATGAACGCCGTATTGTGATGCGCAACCTGGGTTTTTTTACCACGGCCGACAGCCTGGCTGCGAATAACATCGTGCTGGGCACCTATCGTCATATCACTGCACCGGAATGCCGGCAATATATGCTGCGCCAGGCGTTTGAAGAAGCCATTCATACCCATGCCTATCAATACATAGTTGAAAGTCTGGCACTGGATGAAGGTGAGGTGTTCAATGCCTATCACGAGATTACCAGCATTCGTGAAAAGGACGAATTCTTGATGCCGTTTATTGACGTGCTGTCTAACCCTGAATTTAAAACCGGTACCTTTGAAAACGACCAGGCACTGCTCAAATCATTGATCGTGTTTGCGTGCATCATGGAAGGCCTGTTTTTCTATGTTGGGTTTGTGCAAATTCTGGCATTGGGGCGCCAAAACAAAATGACTGGCGCAGCAGAGCAATATCAATACATCCTGCGCGACGAATCCATGCACTGCAACTTCGGTATTGATTTGATTAACACGATCAAACAGGAAAATCCGCAACTGTGGACACCCGCTTTTCGTGAGGAAATCCGTGATTTGATACAACGTGGCGTCGAACTCGAATACCGTTACGCTGAAGACACCATGCCCCGTGGTGTATTGGGCCTCAACTCAGCCATGTTCAAGGAATACCTGCGTTTTATTGCGAATCGCCGTTGCCAGCAAATTGGCCTGGATGAGCTGTATGAGAATGCGGACAATCCCTTCCCGTGGATGAGCGAAATGGTGGATTTAAAAAAAGAGAAAAACTTTTTTGAAACAAGGGTGACGGAATATCAGACGGGCGGGGCATTGAGTTGGGAGTGATGGGCTGATTCGCCGAATTTCATTCATCTTGTCACGGCGTTTCACTCAAGAGACAACCAGACCCCGGAAGCGGGGTCTTTTTTTTGGGGGGCGCTGGATGCAGCCGATGTCATTATCACGGGTTCGCCAACTTATATGGGTTCCGTCAGTTGGCAATTCAAAAAATTTGCAGATGAGTCTTCCCATCGCTGGTTTACCCAAGCCTGGAAAGACAAGGTGTTTGGCGGCTTTACCAATTCCGCATCGATGAATGGCGACAAGCAGACCACGCTCCAATATCTTTATACGTTGGCCATGCAGCACAGTGGCATCTGGGTCGGAACCGGATTGATGCCCGCCAACAGCAAGGCAGCCCAGCGCAACGACATTAATTTTCTGGCTTCATTTTCCGGAGCCATGATGCAAACGCCTTCCGACGCGAGTGTGGATGAACTTTTTCCTGGCGACCTGGAAACCGCGATGCGCTATGGCGAAAGGGTGGCAAATATAACGAAGCAATTGCGTGGCTAATTCAGCGGAAGGGCCATCCTTCGGATGCCACGTGCTGCCAGTCAGCGCAACGCCAAAGAATTGTTAGCCGTTGTATTTTCAATTTAACACGGGCATGAGGGCATCTAACAAAAAGCGAAGTTTGGTGCGGGGCGCTCTGGCGGCAACATCGCTTGAACTGATTGAAAAGTTTGCGCCTGAATCTTTTTTATATATCACCCAAGCTCCCGGGCGCTAAACCCTACATTTTCACCGTGCTTAAACGTAGCATCAGTGTCATGGGATGCATCGGAGATACTTGAAACCCGTAGTGCTCATAAAATCGCTGGGCATTCTCATGAAGTGCGTGCACAAGCAAGGCTCGTACCCCAGTATTTTGAGATACTGCGACGGCACGATTGACGGCATTTTGCAACAATGCCGCGCCAAGCTTGATGTCTTGTGCACGATGGTCTACCGCGAGTCGAGCCAATACCATTACGGGGACTGGATCTGGCATGTTGCGCCGCACGGAACTGGTGGCTACTTGATGCGAAACAGCACCGGCGGCCATCGCATAGAAGCCAAAAACCTGGTTATCCTGATCCGCAACCACGAATGTTCGGCTGGCACCGCTCAATTGATTGTTCATCGCTCGATGTTTAAGCCACTCATCCAGAACAGGTTCTCTACACGTAAAATCAGTCAACACGTGGGACATTGCCAGCGGCACGGGTTCTGAAAGTTGCAAAATCATGCCTTAATTCCCACCCCACGGAGCTTTCACAGCCATAAGGCGTTCGAGGCCTGAATTAGGACTGACTGGCGTATCTAGCATGGCAGTAAATTGAGCAAATCTTTCAGAATCCAAACTGAAGAAGATTTGATCCAAGATTACGGCTTGCGCTCGCTCGCAAGCTACCTCTAGCATAAAGTCAGAGCGGTTTTTACCCAACAGATTCGCGGCATGGTCAATCAAATCTCGCTGCTCGGGCAAAGCCCTCAGATTGATGGCGGCATCACGCATAGATCACCTCTTTGGTTGTATACACAATAGATACACAAAGATTAGTGCATTATATAGTTAGTGTCAACCACTACCCGTACGAATAAAGGGGACGCTACCCTTATTTATGCTAATATCATATCATGCCAAGATCAAATACAAGGGGACGCTACCCTTTTACCATAAAATTCTGTCCTGTTTGTTTAAAACATGCTATCGTTCGCCGTGCCATAATAATTTTATTCAATAAAATATTCCGCATGGGCGTTTCTTCCTGTTTGAGTGAGTCACTGTACGTGCTGACGTGGCGCTGTGCTGCCCTGCGATTAAAGGGGGTGCTGCTGGCGATCGCGTTTGGCTTCACTCCTTGTGCGCAAGCGCAAGCTTCTGCGTCTATATTGGATGCTGCCCCTGAGGGGGTGCTGATTCAGGAACAACGTCAAGAACAAACTCAATCCATGCTGCCGCCCAAGCATAACGAACTGCATTCTGTTGTTTCAAATATCCCGGGTTTACAAAAATTATCACCGGAAACGCCCTGTTTTAACGTACGCGCGGTAAATTTTAGCGGTGATCATTATCGCCGTTTTTATTGGCTGACTTTGTATGCGCAACCCTTGATCGGCCAATGCGTGGGCGCTCATGCGCTGGCTGAAGTGGCCGATGTGCTGGATGCAAAACTTGTTGCGATGGGCTATACCACCAGCCGCGTAAGTTTTCCGTCACAGAATCTGGCTGACGGGGATCTGGATATTCACATCGATGTGGGTACGGTGTCGTCGGTGCGCATGGTGCGCGCGGACACTGGCAAACCCGATACCGAATGGGGGACCTGGCACAATGCTTTTCCTGTTGTGCCAGGCGACACTTTGAATATTCGCGATTTGGAGCAAGGCGTTGAACAAATGGATGCCTTGTCCAGCCAGTCTGTTAAAACCTTGTTAGAGCCCGGCGCCATACCCAATTCCAGTGTGGTGATTATT
>JAJYYK010000006.1 GCA_021801025.1 Pseudomonadota bacterium
TGCTTGGCTCAAAGACACATTGGAAAAGCTGCCCACCTGGCCCAACAGCAGGTTGGATGAATTGCTGCCGTTCAAACCGCAAGCATAAAATTTCGGGCGAGAACAGGTGTGTCCGTTAGCCGCTTACAGTCAAATGACGCGCTATAAATATCATGAGTGCGTTCGCCGCCATACGCGCGGCTTAGAAAGCTCGAATCACGGCGGGATTAACTGGGATAAGGTTCGCCGCCATACGCGCGGCTTAGAAACAGTGAATGATTTCACGCACAGCGACTTGGGAGTTCGCCGCCATACGCGCGGCTTAGAAAAAATGGATATTGATGCTCAGGTCTACACTGGCGTTCGCCGCCATACGCGCGGCTTAGAAATACCAAAGGCCATCAAAAAAATAGCACCTGAAGTTCGCCGCCATACGCGCGGCTTAGAAAGTAAAGCATGATCATTGGCAAATAAACAAATAGTTCGCCGCCATACGCGCGGCTTAGAAAAGTAAGTGAAGCCATAGCCTATCATTCTTAACGTTCGCCGCCATACGCGCGGCTTAGAAATTTTTCGCTGTACTCTGCGCCAAACTCAAAAGGTTCGCCGCCATACGCGCGGCTTAGAAATCTCTTGATAAAAATGTGTTTGATGTTTATTCGTTCGCCGCCATACGCGCGGCTTAGAAATCAACAGGCGAAGAAATATGTTGTGTAAAATCGTTCGCCGCCATACGCGCGGCTTAGAAAACTACGGAGTACACGCCATTTCGCATGGGCCAGTTCGCCGCCATACGCGCGGCTTAGAAAGACCGGCATGGGCATGATTCCCTAACACCATGGTTCGCCGCCATACGCGCGGCTTAGAAAATGCGGTGACCGCGGAAACAATTGAGCAGGTGCGTTCGCCGCCATACGCGCGGCTTAGAAAAGGGCGTTTTCGGGCGTTAGGTTAGCCGACGCGTTCGCCGCCATACGCGCGGCTTAGAAATATCGGGGCGTTGAATCCGTCATCAACACCAAGTTCGCCGCCATACGCGCGGCTTAGAAATCAACAGGCGAAGAAATATGTTGTGTAAAATCGTTCGCCGCCATACGCGCGGCTTAGAAAACAATCTGCTGGATTTAATCCTGCCCTGTTGCGTTCGCCGCCATACGCGCGGCTTAGAAAGTTATTCACAAACCCATTTTCACACAAAAAAGGTTCGCCGCCATACGCGCGGCTTAGAAATCAACAGATGTGCCAGTTTCTGGCGGTAATGTGTTCGCCGCCATACGCGCGGCTTAGAAATCAATGGTGAGGCGTGAGGGCTTCGCCGGTAATCTCCCCAATAATCCGCCGGGATTTGAAGTAGAGTTTTCTCGCAATTCACAAAGGGGAAGTTTTACGTAAAATGCTCACGATTTTCAGGCAGTCAGATCATCGCCTTATATTCCAGCAGTCACAACATCACTCGTTGCAAGCGCCTGAGTTTTTGACCCCTGAGGCTCTCAGAGCTTCAGTTAAAAATCCAGAGTAGAGATGAAAAGATCATTCAACCTGTCGTCTGAGCGGAACGCAGCAAAAGCGCGGCGTCCATCAGCTTTACATGATGCGTCTCAATAATGAAACCGCAACTGGGCAATCAGCAACGCATCACCCTCAACGCGATAAACCATGCGGTGCTCGTCGGTGATGCGGCGTGACCAGAAGCCTGATAGCGCATGCTTCAAAGCTTCCGGCTTTCCCACGCCGGAGAAGGGTTCGCGTTGGGTCTCACGGATCAATTTGTTAATGCGTTCAACCATGCGCTTGTCCTGCTTTTGCCAGTAGAGGTAATCATCCCATGCCTCGTCCGCAAAAATCAGCCTCACTCTGCCAGCTTCCGCTCAATGCCTTTGCCGGCGTTCAGTTGCGCGGCTGCCGAAAGAATGCGCTTGGCGTTAGTGGGCGTGCGCAAGAGGTAAGCAGTTTCCTCAAGCGCTTTGAAATCTTCGAGCGAGAGCATCACCACGGCTTGTTCGCCGTTGCGAGTAATGATTAAAGCTTCGTGGTCGTTGCAAACTCTATCCATCGTGCTGGCAAGGTTTGCGCGAACAGTGGTGTAGGTCATTGCATCCATGTTGGCTCTCCTGATATGTACGCATTACTGTACATCTAAAAGTGTGAATTGTCCAGTACGACGCAAAGGCGCCCAACCCGGCAATGAAGCGGACTGTCCCCAGCGAAGCCATATCCACCATCATTTTATTTCCCCCTGCTGGTTACCTGTTCCTCTTTTGACGGCCTGCCTTTGCGACGCGGTATGGGCTGTGCCATAATAGGCACTGGGTTTTCCATTTGCGAAGTTATCCAATCCTGAACATCGGATTGACGAAAACGCAGCAAACGCCCCAGTTTCACGGCTGGCGGCAACGATAGCCCTTGTGCTCTGCGGTTGTATACGGTTTGAACAGACATGCCGAGCATTTCGCCCAGCACTTCCGGGGTAAGTAATTTTTCCATATCGCAACTCCATTCTTGTTATGTGGAGTTAAATATAGCTACCGCCGCCTAAAGCTTTGACATATTTTTTGCTGCAAATCTGCTGCACCATACCCGGTAAATGGGGGTATAATCGCAAAACACACGGTATAGCTAAGCAGATGATTTAATTGGCAACAGTCTCGGAAGCCCCGCCAAATAAGGCGCTTTTCCCCGACTGTTAATCCGCAGGTCCCTGGTTCGAGTCCAGGTCGGGGAGCCAAGACATAGCAAGTGGGCCATCTTTCGAGATGGCTTTTTTGTTTTTCCAGGTGTTCTGTATTGACTCAAGGCACACGCTTATCCACTTGTCAAAAGGCTGGGCCTGCCAAAACCGTTTCATCAGATTGGAAACGGGGCAGCCATTGAGGGCGGTGTCGGGGTAATCTGACTAGAGCCACTGACCGCCAGCGATAATGAGTTCAAGAGCGAACGCTGGTACAAGACATTTTTTCAAAGCCAGGAGTCCAGCGGGTGATCCCTTCAGCGAGGGGTGATTCCAGTGGGTTTCAACCAATATTAAGGAGTAATACCAGTGACCAACGCACAACGCCGGGCAGCCAGACGCATGGCTGAATTGGATCCATTACGTAACGACAGTAAGTTTGAGCCAACGCACAGCAGTGCGTTTTACCCTCATGAGGCAGGCGAGTATTACCTCGCTGCCGTGGATACTGTCGGCACGATCAAGCTATTCGCCAAGGATCTGAAGCCGCCCGTTCACAGCTATGGCATCACCACCGTTCGTTTTGAACTGGATACTGATACCGGCAAATGGATTTGGTTTGATGGTAAGCAGAATCAATCTCCGCGCAAAAACTCGGATGGTTGGCGTCTTGGTAGCAAGAAATTACATGACACGCGCGAAGGTGCGGAAGCCGAGGTTCAGCGCGAGATGATCAAGAACGGTGACCGGGTGACCAGGGTGCATGACTTGCCAGACGATATGACTGCGCTGAGAAAGATCCGTAGCGCTCACCATCCAGATCGCAACAACTCCGATGCCGATCAGGATCTCTATCAGGCTGTCGTCGAGAAACTGGACAGGATGCGCATGGCAATTCAGTGAACCGGCCGGGGTTCTGGCCCGCACCCCTCACTCTTGCCCAGCAGGTTTTTATCACAGTGAAACATCGCGCAGCTTGCCCACCTGTCAATCAGCTTTCAATTTTTGCCGGTAATCAGCATGTGTTTTCCAGTAATCGATTTTAAAAATCGCTTATGGAATAAGCATTCCAGGCGTTTTTGCAGGGTGCTGATTTTGTCATGAAGTGGAAAATTTTGCGCGCCGTTTGGCAGTGAGTCCTTACCCTCACGCCGTACTTAAACAAAAAGCCACTTTAAAGTGGCTTTTTATGTTCTTGGTGGGTCGGGCGGGATTCGAACCCGCGACCAACGGATTAAAAGTCCGCTGCTCTACCGACTGAGCTACCGACCCAGTTAAGCTTGACGATTATACGGAATTTCGTACTTTCGTCAAGAGGTTTGGTCAGGATTTACCCAGTTGTGGATGAGGAGAAAGTCAGGATGGAGTTGTGAACCTTCTTCATTGAGGATGGGAATACTGATGATATCTCTTCCAACCATTTGGTGCGCGCGACCGTGGACATCATTTTGAATATGGGGGGCTGTTTGGTGATTTTGGGCCACCAGTGTTGGAGGATGGCTCAGTATTTCAATTGCTGTGTAACATTGGTCTTTCCAGGTAAATTGACGTCCGATAAGGACGTATAAGGCTTCAACTTGTATTGGCGCTTTCATGTGCGTTGAAGGCCGGTGAGCCAGCGCCGATAGAGTTGATCCGCAACATGATGCAGGGCCGCAATGCGTGTGGACATGCCGGTTTGCATGGTTGCAGCAGTTTGGACGTGCGGACTGCTTCGGGCGGATTTGATTTCATTTTCGCCTTCTTTGCACCAGTCGATAATCATGCCTTCAGTCATTTCTACGTGGCACTGCATGGCCAGGTGCTTGTTATGGAGCACATAGGCCTGGTGGGCACAAGCCTCGCTTCTGAACAGGTGCACAGCATCCGGGGGCAAGCTGAAAGTTTCTCCGTGCCAGTGGAAAGCGGTAAATTGTTGGATGCCATTGAGCCAGTCATATGCGGTGGCATTGTCAAGGGCGTAGGCTTCCCCCCAACCGATTTCTTTGACGGGGTTGTCGCTGACCGTTGCGCCCATGGCCCTGGATATGAGTTGCCCGCCCAAACAATGCCCCAATACGGGTATACCGGCTGCAACGGCTTGCTGGATGAGTGCCACGGATTGGGCAATCCACGGTAAAGGGTCGTTCACACTCATGTTACCGCCCATGAACACCAAGCCGGAAAAGGGATGTGGGTCGTCAGGAATAGGTTCGCCTTGATCAACTTGTATTAATTGGCTGGGGATGTCGTGACGCGCTAAAAACTCACCGAAATAACCGGCACCTTCCCACGGCAGATGACGAAAAATGGCAACAGGTTTCATTATGCGTCTCGAGTTTTATCTCGCTCAATCAGCGCATAAGCGGAATGATTGTGAATAGATTCAAAATTTTCACTTTCCACAATATAGCTGTCGATACGCGGGTCGCGGTCAAGGACAGCCGCCACGTCGCGCACCATGTCTTCTACAAATTTGGGGTTGTCGTAAGCGCGCTCGGTGACGTACTTTTCATCAGGCCGTTTGAGCAGGCCATAGAGTTCGCACGAGGCCTGGCTTTCAGCCATGGTAACCAGTTCTTCAATCCATACAAAATCATTGGTTCGTGCACTGATGGTGACATGCGAGCGCTGGTTGTGCGCACCATAATTGGAGATTTTTTTCGAGCAAGGGCACAGACTGGTGACGGGAACAACCAGTTTGGTTGTGTGCAGGTAACGACCATCTTCGATTGCCCCGATGAAGGTGACATCATAATCCATCAAACTTTGCACGCCGGAGACTGGTGCCGTTTTGTTGATAAAATAGGGGAAACTCATTTCAATATAACCAGAATTCGCTTCCAGGCGCTCGACCATTTTGCGCAGCATGGATTCAAAATTTTCAATGGAAATTTCGCGGTCATTTGAGTTGAGTATCTCAACAAAACGCGACATGTGCGTGCCCTTGAAATTGTGCGGCAGGTACACGTACATATTGAAATTAGCGATAGTGTGTTGTACACCGTCACTTTTGTCGGCAATCCTGATCGGATGGCGGATAGATTTAATGCCTACTTTATCAATGGCAATTTGCCGGCTGTCGGCGTAATTTTGCACATCAGGCATGGGGGTGATGTCGCAACATTCATTCATGGTTGGCATATCCAGCTAATGGTGATGGTGAGATTATACGCCGTATTATCCGACTGAACTACTCGGATAAACGCACACGGACAGTGCTTAAAATACCTGTTGCATCCAGGCCACATTGGCGCAGCAATTGCGCATGATCACCGTGTTCGATGTATTCGTCAGGCAAACCTAATTGGAGCACTTTGCACGGAATGCCTAAATAATGCAAGTATTCACTTACGGCACTGCCAGCACCACCCATGACGGAGTTTTCTTCCAGGGTGACAAGTAATTCATGTGTGCGGGCCAATTGCTCGATGAGGGCGTGATCGATGGGCTTTACAAAACGCATGTCGGCCACACTGGCATCCAGTTGTTCGCCTGCTTGCAATGCGGGGATGACCAGGCTGCCGAAAGCCAACAATGCAACGCGCCGACCTGTGCGACGCAGTACGCCTTTACCCAGGGGAAGGCTCTGCATCATGTTGTCAATGGTTGCGTTGGGTCCTGTGCCGCGTGGATAACGCACGGCGCAAGGGGTATTTAACTTCGTGGCAGTGTAAAGCATTTGCCGGCACTCATTTTCGTCGGAGGGTGCCATAATCGTCAAATTGGGCACGCAGCGCAGATAACTGAGGTCAAATGATCCTGCATGCGTGGGGCCGTCGGCACCTACTAATCCAGCGCGGTCAATGGCGAAAACGACGGGGAGATTTTGCAAGGCAATGTCGTGGATCAGTTGGTCGTAAGCGCGTTGCAGAAAAGTTGAATAAATGGCCACAACGGGTTTGTAACCGGCTGCCGCCAAACCGGCGGCAAAGGTAAGTGCGTGTTGTTCTGCGATACCGACATCAAAATAGCGGTCTGGATACAGTTCAGAAAAACGTACCAAACCTGATCCTTCGCGCATTGCGGGTGTAATACCGACCAGCTTGGGTTCCAGTGCCGCCATGTCGCACAGCCAGTCACTGAAAACCTGGGTGTAAGTGGCTGGAACAGTCGTTTTTTCCTTGATGCCGGTTTCGGGTTGGAACGCACTGACGCCGTGATACAGACAAGGATTTTCCTCGGCCAGAGGATAACCTTTTCCTTTTTGTGTTACCACATGTAAAAATTGTGGGCCGGGCAAACGACGAATGTTCGTAAGCGTGTCAACCAGCACATCCAGATCGTGGCCGTCGATAGGACCAATATAATTGAAGCCAAATTCTTCAAACAATGTGCTGGGTGTGATCATTCCTTTTACGTGCTCTTCAGCGCGTTTTGCCAAATCCAGCATGGGTGGCATGTGAGCGAGTACTTTCTCGCTGGCACGGCGTGCGGCGGAATAAAAACGACCGGACATCAGCTTGGCCAGGTAATTGTTGAGCGCACCCACATTGGGTGAAATCGACATGTCATTGTCGTTGAGGATCACCAAAAGATTCGCATTCATATTTCCCGCATTGTTGAGCGCCTCAAATGCAATGCCCGCAGTCATGGCGCCATCACCAATGACGGCAATGGCGCGGTTGTCTGAACCGTCCAGTTGTGCTGCCACAGCCATACCTAACGCAGCTGAAATGGATGTGCTGGAATGCCCGGTTCCAAAGGCATCATATTCGCTTTCACTGCGTCGCGGAAATCCGGCGATTCCCCCCGCTCTACGCAGTTCAGCCATGGCTGCGCGTCGTCCGGTGAGGATTTTGTGCGGATAGCTTTGGTGACCGACATCCCAGATGATGCGGTCATCAGGTGTATTGAACACATAGTGCAGCGCAATGCTGAGTTCTACTGCGCCGAAATTCGAGGCAAAATGACCGCCTGTGCGAGAAATGCTGTCGAGCATGAATTCGCGTATGGACTGTGCCAGTTCGGGCAATTGTTCGCGATGAAGCAGGCGCAGATCCGTCGGGGAGTCAATGGAGGTAAGCAAGGAATGGGTTGGATTCAAGAGGTTCTCTGCAAAATAAGTGCGGCGAGATCAAGCAAGCGCTGGTTGTGGGGCAGGTGCTTAATGGCAGCAGTGGCTTGTTGATGTAAGGAGTGTGCAAATTGGCGCGCGGCATCACAACCCATGAGGCTGACATAGGTGGATTTAAGCTGATGGGCGTCTTTGCCAGCGGTTTTGCCCAATTGTTCGCTGGATGCCGTGGCGTCCAAAATATCATCGACCACCTGGAAAGCCAGTCCAACGGCGCGCGCATACTGCTTGAGTGCGGCCAGATGCGCGGCTTCCAGTGGGCCGCCACACATCGCCCCCAGGCAAATTGCAGCGTCAATCAAGGCCCCCGTTTTGTGCTGGTGCATCAATTCAAGCTCCGCCAGGCTAATGTGTTGTCCTGTGTTGGCCAAGTCGATAGCTTGTCCACCCGCCATGCCGTGAGAGCCGCTAGCCGTTGCCAGCAGTCGTATCATTTCTACTTGTGGTAACCGGGTGTGCGGGGATGTTTGGGCCAAGTCAGGGTGTGCCAGAAGTTCAAAAGCCAGGCTTTGTAAGCTGTCTCCGACTAAAAGTGCTGTGGCTTCGTCAAAAGCGACATGACAGGTCGGCTTGCCGCGACGCAGTACATCATCGTCCATGCAGGGCAGATCATCATGTACCAGTGAATAGGCGTGAACAAGTTCTACCGCGCAAGCAACGATGGTCACGTGTTCGGGGCATGCTTGATGGGTTTCACCTGCAGCAAACGCCAGTAAGGGACGAATGCGTTTGCCACCACCCAATGCCACATAACGCATGGCGGTATGTAATCTGTCCGTAGCATCATTCGAAATCGGTAAAAAACGCTCTAAAGCTTGTTCGACACGGGAAAGCCGGTGATGGGACCAATTGGTAAACTCAGTCGTCACGCTGCACGCTCACCGGGATATAGGGTTTGAGTAAAGTATTTTCCAAAATTTCTACTTGTTGACGTGCGCTATCCAAAGTGTTTTGACAAAATTTAAGTAGTTCAGCCCCGTTTTGATATGCCAGCAATGACTGTTCAAGGGTAAGTTGGCCGGATTCCATTTCACCAACCAGCCGCTCCAATTCACGCATAGCGGATTCAAAACTGGCGGGGGAGGTGTTTGCCAGATGAGTCATAATGAGTTGTACAGGCAATGGAAACTCTAAATTTTACCGAATAATTGCATCGAACGCCAATTTTGGCGATAATCTGCGATTGGGCGGGTGAGCAAATTCTGGATTGAGCTTGCCTTGTGTGAATGATGACGAGATTTTCATACCAGAGCCAGTGGGTATGGTTCAGAGTAATCAACGGGCTAAATGTTGAAATGCAGATGTGGTGACAATCATTTGAGTGATGTTTTTTAGCGAAATATTTGTCATTAATTTGTTATAAAAAATTTTAATTACTACGGGTTTGCCACTTCATTGGGTCTGTGCTCTCAATTATGTCTGATTTTCTTGTCACATCGCAGTTAACCTGCGCTTCCCCACATTTACCAATTTCCTGGTATTTTGATCCTGAAATTTATGCTTTGGAGCTTGAGTATATTTTTAATCAGGGTCCTGCCTATGTGGGGCATGAATTGATGGTGCCCAACGTGGGTGATTATCAGGTATTGGAAACCACTTCGCACGCCTCAATGCTGGTGCGCCACGAGCAGGGTATTTCCCTGTTGTCTAATATTTGCCGTCATCGCCAGGCCACCATGTATGAAGGGCGCGGCCACACCAAACAATTGGTCTGCCCCTTGCATCGCTGGACTTATGACATGCAAGGGAAATTATTGGGTGCACCCCATTTTCCGGAAAATCCATGTTTGAATTTGCCAGAGCAAGGGCCGCTGACGCAGTGGAAGGGGTTGCTGTTTTCCGGGCAACGCGATGTGGCCGGTGATTTGGCCCGTCTTGGCGTGAGTGATGACCTGAATTTCAATGGTTACATGCTCGATCGCGTGATGATCGAGGAGTATGCGTTTAACTGGAAAACCTTTATTGAGGTGTACCTGGAAGATTATCATGTTGAACCTTTTCATCCGGGATTAGGTAATTTTGTCACCTGTGATGATTTAAAATGGGAATATGGCGACTGGTACAGTGTGCAGTCCGTCGGTGTGGCGCGAGGTTTGCGTCGGGCCGGCAGTGCTGTGTATGCCAAATGGCAAGAGCGTGTGTTGCAATACCGCAATGGCGTGCCGCCTGAACGAGGGGCTATTTGGTTAACCTATTATCCCAATATTATGGTTGAATGGTACCCTCATGTATTGGTAGTCAGCACAATTGTCCCAACGGGCATTGAATCGTGCCGTAATGTAGTGGAATTTTACTATCCCGAAGACATTGTGCTGTTTGAGCGTGAATTTATCGAAGCCGAACAAGCCGCATATGCTGAAACGGCTGTCGAAGACGATGAAATTTGTCGCCGTATGCATGAAGGCCGCAAATTGTTGTATCAACAAGGTCGTGATGAGCGAGGGCCATATCAGTCTCCCATGGAAGATGGAATGGTTCATTTTCATGAGTTTATGCGAAAAAAACTGTTGCCGCATTTGGCTTGAATCCAAATAATCCATTAGACGGAAGAGAGTCATTGGAAAAATCAGGATGTGAGATGATGACCGACAATGCTGTTTTAAAAAACAATTCCATCATTCATTTTTCTGCGCTGAGACTTCGTGCTGGGACTTGGCTTAAACTGAGCCATTTTTTGGGGGAGGAGCCTGCCTATGATGTGGAGTTTGTTGCGGCAATTCATGGTAAAAGTATTTTTGTGTCGCAGCCGGATGCACCATCAGGCGGTATTCGGGTCGGTGATCAATATGCGATATACGGGTTCAATGGAACGAGTGAATTTACCTTTGCTGCTGAGATACTGCAATTGCAAGACGGGCCATTTTTTTATGCGCAATTAACTTATCCTGATGCGGTTGAGGTACGTGTAGTGCGTGATGCGTTGCGCGTGAACGTGTCTATTCCTGTGCTCGTCATGCCTGATGGTTCGTCCAGTCATGTTTCAGGCGCAATCAAAGATTTAAGTGTAAAAGGAGCCATGGTTGAGTCTGCGATACCTGCAGGTCGCGTTGGTGACAAGGTCAGCCTCGTATTTTCGACTGAAATCGACGCGAGAGGGAAAGTCGATTTGGATATCCCCGCCAGGATCATTTATGTGCGTAAGCTCGATGGAGAGTGTGTTTTCAGAAGTGGACTTGAATTTGGTCATATTGCGCGGAGTGATGAACTGATTTTGTATTACTTGCTGTTCACGCATTACGCCAAAATAACTAACGAAGTTGGTGCGGCGATTATGCAACTCAAGAAAAACGCTACGCCTTAACCCATCACATTCGAAGGCCAAAATAAGGCTTGCCTTGCAAGCGCAGCAAACTACTCATCGCCTTGAGATGCTGCTGTTGTCACGAACGATGATTATTGTTTGTATACCGTGATGATCATTTGAAAATTTGGCACCTCAAACAAGCAGGTTTTCAAACAAAAACGGCTCAGAACTTAATCTGAGCCGTTGTTTTATCTGGTGGGCGATACGGGGTTCGAACCTGTGACCCCTGCCGTGTGAAGGCAGTGCTCTACCGCTGAGCTAACCGCCCAAATGAAGGCCGCCATTAAACCATGTCTGGTAAGGATTCGTCAAGGTGTATTCGATGCGCCGTGTAGCGCGACAAGTTGTTCTAATACCAGGCGCACGCGTGTCATGGCGGGAGTAAGCGCGTCTTTGATTTCGTTGGCCTGGATGGCGGTCTTACTGCTTCCGCGCCCGGCGGCATAGTTGGACACTACGCCGATAGCGGCGTAACACAGCTCCAATTCGCGGGCGAGGCATGCTTCCGGCATACCGGTCATGCCGACCATGTCGGCACCATCGCGCTCCAGGCGGTTGATCTCGGCGGCGGTTTCCAGGCGCGGTCCTTGCACGCAGGCGTACACGCCATGGTCAATGCAAGGTTCATGGATAGAGGCAGCGGCCTTCATGATGTTGAGTCGTAATTGCGAACAATAGGGCTCTGTAAAATCAATGTGCTCAACTGATTGCCCGTCATCATTAAAAAAAGTGGTGGCGCGACCATGGGTGTAGTCGATGATTTGGTCAGGAACGACCAATGTGCCGGGTACCAGGTCAGGGTGAATGCCCCCAACGCTGGCGACCGAGGCGATGTGGGTCACGCCATGTTGTTTGAGTGCCCAAATGTTGGCCTGGTAGTTGACTTTGTGCGGTGGAATGGTTTGCCCGTACCCATGCCGGGCAAGAAAGATAATGCCGTGTCCGTTGATTTCGCCAAAGGTCAGTGCACCGGAAGGCTCACCGTAGGGTGTGCGAGCGACCTGCCGGTGGGTGATGGTCAGGTTGGCGAGTTGAGTGAGTCCGGTTCCGCCGATGATGGCCAGCATATTGAATCCTTTTGATTAATGATCGGGTTGCGTATTGTCTTGGGGGATGGCATAAATGGCTGGCAGGTTGCGCCATACGCCATTGATGTCCATGCCGCAGCCAAAGACAAAACGATTAGGCAGCGTTAAGCCCACGTATTCAGCTTGAATGGGTTTTGTCGTGTTGGTAAGTTTTTCCGTCAGGACAGCGCAGGCTACCGTTACTGCGCCCATTTTGAATAATTCCTGTTTAATGGCGTTCAGGGTGTGGCCTTCATCGAGTATGTCATCGAGCAAGAGCACTTGCTGGCCTGATATGGAGACGCTGGGCATGGACAACCATTCGAGTTGACCACCTTGGGTGTTCATGCGGTAACGACTGACATGGATGTGATCGCATTGTAAAGGGAAGTTGAGCTGGGGTAATAATTGTCCGGCAAACATCATGCCACCGTTCATGACCGTCAGCATCAATGGAAAACGATGCTGGTAATCGGCAGTGATACGTATGGCGAGTTGATGGATGGCCTTATTCACGGTTTCTGCATCGCAGATCAAATCTGCCGTGTCGAGGATTTTCTGTGCGTGTTCAGGGTTCATCGTGCGTGTAAGATGTGTTGAGATGGGGGGCAAGTGCGGCGTTTGTTAACGCCATTACTTTTTTATTTCATCAACTGCGTTGTCTTCTTGTCTCATATAAACAAATACCGGCGGTAACGGATACATTCATGCTCGCCACGGTTCCGAACATGGGAATTTTGACCAGTTCGTCACAATGCTCACGGGTGAGTCGTCGCATGCCGTCGCCTTCTGCACCGAGCACCCATGCGACGGATCCCCGCGCATCGACCGTGGTGATTTCTTTTTCCGCTTCGCTGTCGGCGCCAATGATGCGCACATGATAGTCCTGAATCTCGCGCAAAGTGCGTGCAAGGTTGACCACCGTCAGATAGGGCACGGTTTCGGCTGCGCCACAGGCTACCTTGATGACAGTGGGTGTGAGACCTACCGCACGGTCCCTGGGCGCAATGATGGCATTGGCACCCATAGCATCTGCGACACGGAGGCAGGCACCCAGATTATGGGGGTCTTGCACACCGTCCAGCACCAGCAACAGCAGTTCTTCGCCTGCGCCTTCCAGCACATCGTCAATATGGCGCGGCGCGGCGAGTATGGCCACTTTGGCTGCGACCCCCTGATGACGGGCACCACCTGCCATGCCGTCCAGACGGCGTGCATCAATCGGAATGACGCGTACATTCTGTTGCTTTGCCGTTTCGAGTAAATCCCGCATACGAGGGTCTTGCCGTGTTGCATCGACATAAACTTCTTCTATACTTGATGCATGATTACGTAAACGCGATGTAATGGCGTGGAAACCGTAAATTAAAATACCTGCCATCTTTAATGTCCTTGTTTTCTTTTGCGAGGTTTATTGTCAGGCTTTTCGGGTGTGGATTTTACGCGTGTATGGGTTTTTTTGGCCGGTTTTTTCCCCGCCGAAGATTTGGCAGGCGTTTTGATTGCCTTTGGGGTGGTTTGTGGGGCGTTTTGCGTGGATTTGCTCTGCCCACGCGTGGATTTTCGTCCAGAGTGACCGGATTCAACCAGTTGAAAATCAATCTGGCTGGTATCCAAACTGACCTTGACGACTTTGACCTCCAGCCGGTCACCCAAACGGAAGCGCGCACCCGTGCGTTCGCCCAACATTTGGTGCCGGGCTTTGTCATAATGGAAATAATCGCTACCAAGTTCTGAAATGTGAATCAATCCCTCGACAAACAATTCATCCAGCGCAACAAAGAGGCCAAACCCTGTGACAGCAGAAATGGTGCCGTGGAAAATTTCACCGACATGGTCCTGCATATAAAAACACTTGAGCCACGATTCTACGTCGCGCGTGGCTTCATCGGCGCGGCGTTCGGTCATCGAGCAATGGGCGCCCAAGGCTTGCCAGTTGCCGGGATTGTATTTGTCCCCAGTCAGCGCCGCTTTAATGGCGCGATGGATCAGCAAATCGGGATAACGGCGTATCGGTGAAGTGAAATGGGTGTAATGCTCATAAGCCAGACCAAAATGCCCCACATTGTCCGGGCTGTATATGGCTTGCTGCAAGGAACGCAACATCACTGTTTGCAACAGTTGAACATCCGGACGAGGTTTAATTTGCTGCAACAGGCGAGCATAATCTTTTGCCTGGGGGGTATCTCCACCCGGCAAACCCAAACCAAATTCGGACAAAAACTCACGCAAGGCGGTGAGTTTTTCTGGCGTAGGTCCGCCATGGATACGGTAAAGTGTGGTTTGTTTGTGATGTTTTAAATAGCCAGCCGTACACACGTTGGCCGCCAGCATGCATTCTTCGATGATGCGGTGTGCATCATTGCGTTGAGTAGGCACGATACGCTCGATTTTACGATTTTCATTGAAGATCATTTGAGTTTCAATGGTCTCAAAATCGATGGCACCACGGCGTTCCCGCGCTTTTAACAACACCTTAAACAGGCTGTTCAGGTTGTTAAGCTGCGGAAGCAGGTGGCTGTATTCCTCTGCATTTTCAGGATGTTGCAACCAGTCCCAGACCTGGTCATAGGTCAGTCTTGCATGCGAATACATGACCGCCGGGTAAAAACGATATTGGCTGATCCCACCGAGTTTGCCTATTTGCATGTCGCATACCATGCACAAGCGCTCCACTTGAGGGTTCAGTGAGCACAGGCCATTGGAGAGCTCTTCCGGTAACATGGGAATCACACGACGAGGGAAATAGACTGAATTGCCCCGGTTGTAGGCTTCTTTGTCCAAAGGTGAATTGGGCGCAACATAATGGGACACATCGGCGATGGCCACGATAAGGCGATAGCCACCGTCTTGCGGTTCGCAATACACGGCATCGTCAAAATCACGTGCGGTTTCACCGTCGATGGTGACCAATGGCAAATGCCGGATGTCTTCACGTCCGGCAAAATCAACTTTAAGTACTTTTTTGGGTAATTTCGCGGCTTCGGTTTCCACATCATGCGGAAACTCGTAGGGCAGGGCGTGTTTGCGTAGTGCGATTTCAATTTCCATGCCCGGATCGCTGTATTGACCCAATACTTCCACCACTTGGCCGACAGGCTTGCTGTAACGGGCCACTTGAGCGATCAGTTTCACATTCACGACTTCACCGGCTTTCGCCGCGCCTTCGTTGCCGGTCGGAATCAGGATGTCTTGTGTGATGCGCTTGTTTTCAGGTACAACCATCATGATGCCGTGTTCGATAATTAAGCGGCCTACAATGTGGGTGTTCGTGCGTTCCAGTACCTCAACAATTTTACCTTCGCGGCGACCACGCCTGTCCAGACCGATTTCGCGTCCCATGACGCGATCACCGTGCAGGGCTTTTTGCATCTCTCGTGGCGACAGGAATAAGGAATCACTCCCATCTTCAGGCTCCAGAAAACCGAAACCATCGGGATGGCCCTGAACGGTGCCCTTGATGAGATCCAGCTTTTCTACCACGCACAAATCGCCGCGCCGGTTTTGAATCAGTTCGCCGTCACGCTCCATAGCGCGCAAACGTCGGGAAAATAAAATGGATTCTTCTTCGGTAATGCCCAGTTCAGATGCCAATTGGTCAGCCGACCAAGGCACACCTTGCCGCCGGAGAATCTCCATCACAAATTCGCGGCTGGGCAGGGGGTTGTCGTAACGTTCACGCTCGCGTTCAAGAAATGGGTCTTCAAGGCGCAACGTGTTGAGAGATTTTTTAGGATTCGTGGGGTGTGTCATTGACAACAGTCCTTATTGATTTATAATCCCCAAACTTGTTGAGGCAGGTTTATTATAATCCATCATTAACCAGGCAAGGCATAATTTGCTTGTTTAGCGCTGGAATTGTTTGGGTGTGGTCACTTGTTTGTATGTGTCACATCACACCACTCAGAATTTTATTTGATTGGTTGATTGTCAAAAAGCCCAGATGGCGGAATTGGTAGACGCGCACGGTTCAGGTCCGTGTGCCGTAAGGTGTGGAGGTTCGAGTCCTCTTCTGGGCACCAAACAGCATTTCGTTTAAATGTGAATGAAAGCGATTTCATGTTAATGAGGCGTAACTGAAAATAGCATCTTTTACTTTGTAACACTCAAATTTTCCGCTTCTTCTCCGCATTATAACAGGCTGACTCTGTATGACGAGTAATCAGTACAGTTGATTTGTTTTGATAGGGGTTTAACCCTGTTGACTATCGCGTATCTGGTCGCAATACTGTTGCAGTATCGTGGGCACATCGGGCAAACATATGCCGCATTCACGATTGCCAGGTACGGCATAATTGATGAATTTCGGATACGCTAAATTGAGATTAGCCATGATTTCAACGAATTCCGCCAGGGATTTATTGCCGCCTAAACGAGGATTGCGCGTTTTTTCCTGGGCAATAGTGGACACATGGCGACCCTGGTAGTCATGGGCGGGATATACCAGCGTATCTTCCGTCAGGGCAAACAGCTGGTCATGAATGCTGCGGTATAAAGTCGGCGCATCGCCATTTTGAAAATCGGTACGGCCACAACCATCAATCAGTAACGCATCGCCGGTCAACACGCGTCCATCAACCACGTAGGAGAAGTGATTGTCGGTGTGCCCGGGTGTGTGCAGCGGATTTATGCTGACATTGCCGAAAATGAAGGGTTTGTGATCTTCTATGCCGATATCAGCACAGGCCAATTTATCTGGGGCAGGATGGGCGATACGACTGCCCGTTTCTTGGCGCAATTTATGCGCCGCGCTGATATGATCGGCGTGAATATGGGTGTCCAGAGTATAAGCCAGGGTCAATCCCAGCGCATTGATGACACTCAAGTCACGTTGCCAGGTCGGCAACACCGCATCAACCAGCACGGCCTGTCCAGTTTCCGTGCAGCCAAGTAAATAGGTATAAGTGCTGGATATGGGCTCAAATAGCTGTTTGAATATCATCATAACACTCCAACGTCACTTTGAATAAAGACCTTTAGCAGCCTGACAACCTGCCGGATTTAAAAGAAATCGGCTGCCAACTAATCCGATGTGTCTTGCGCCGGAATTTCTGCCAAAGCGATGATCATCATACCGCGCAAACGCGTCGAAGTGAGGCGTTTTTCAGTAAATCGGCAAGGGAAGATTACTCTGTGTGGTTCATTGAGTGAGATCGGCTCGCTGGATTTCCCGGTTCGCAGGAATTAGTACATGAATCAAGTAATGCTCTGGCACCCATTATGTGTGGTTTGGTTGTTATGGTAAAACGGATCGATATGTTGGCTGTGTGAGTGCAGGTATCATACAAGATGAAATAAGTGATAATATCGCCTTAAATATCAAATGTAGCAGCGAAAGATAACCGGTTAATCCAGGGAGGAGGTCAACATGAAAAAAATACATCGACTCAGCTTGCTGTCCTGTCTTGTCGCGACGTTTTTTGTTACGCCAGCTTACGCGCAATGGCAGTTAGAGAATGATCATTCCAATCTCGATTTTATTAGTATCAAAAAAACCAGTATTGCTGAAGTGCATCAATTTAAAAAATTGTCAGGAAGTGTTAGCGATGAGGGTGATATTCATTTGCTCATCGACTTATCCAGTGTGGATACACAAAATGATATTCGCAATGAACGCTTAAAAGCCATGCTGTTTGAAGTCGCGCAGTTCCCCACAGCAGAATTTAACGGGAATGTTGACATGAGTAAAGTTGATGCGCTTAAAGTCGGTGAGACGCTGGATATGCCGGTGAATGGCAAGCTCAGTATGCACGGTGTCGTGCAAGACAGCAAAACAATATTGCATGTAGTGAAACTGAGTGGCAATCAGATTCAAGTGACGACCAAACTACCGATTATTCTGAATGCGGATTCATATGGGCTGGCTGCAGGCATAGAAAAACTTCGCGAAGCGGCGGGCTTACCTGTGATTTCAGCAGCGGTGCCCGTGACATTTGATTTGGTATTTAAGCACCTGGTTTAAATATGAGGTTTTGCATCAGGATTCATGATGACAGGTTAGGGTTATCTTCAATGAACAATCCTTCACGGGTTGACGGAAATGATGGCGGCACGGGTGATTGGGATGTGGTGAGCACCATTTGCCGACAATATGAATAATCTTGGCGTTGATGATTTTTAATGGGCGAGCGTTCGTAATTGCCCTCCAAATGAGGCACCTGTTGCACTATGATGGATTTTACTAAAAAACGCGTGTTGATCATTGATGATAGTTCTGCAATGTGCTCTTCATTGAAGCATACGTTGGGTAATTTGGGTATTGGTAAATGCGAAACCTCAAACTCGGGCAACGAGGCCATATTCAGAATACGGCAACGGGAATTTGATATTATTGTCTGTGATTATTGCCTGGGTGAAGGCAGTGATGGTCAGCAGATACTTGAACAGTTGCGCAAAAGCGCGCTGATTTCCCCTTCAGTGGCTTTTTTAATGGTCACCGCTGAACGCGGTTACGAAAAAGTAGTGTCGTGTGCAGAACTGGCGCCTGATGATTATTTGCTGAAGCCATTTACGCCTGAAACGATTCGTTTGCGTCTGGAGCGAGTGTTTGAGAAAAAAGAAACATTCAATGTTATTTATGAATTATTGGCGTTAGGGAATTCCGCTGACGCGATTGTTGAATGCGATCGTTTACTGGATTTGAAAAATAAGTTTGCGATTGATTTAATCCGAATGAAAGGCGAATTGCTTATCTCATTGGACAGGCATGAGGAGGCGCGCGTACTTTATGAGCAAGTCATTTCGGCCAGAGCGATTCCCTGGGCGAGAATCGGTTTGGCAAAAACGCTTAGCATGGCGGGGAGGGTTGAAGAAGCGATAGAGATTTTGGAGTTGGCAATTGCTGACACCCCCCAATATCTTGAAGCATATGATTTGCTGGCAAAAGAACATGAAGCACAAGGGCAGACAGCGTTAGCTCAAGCTATTTTGGAGCAAGCTGTCGAGATTTCACCGCAGACATTGTCACGACAATCCCGTGTTGGCGAAATGGCCTATCGCAATGGCGATTTGGAGAAAGCCAAACGCGCTTTCGGTATTGTGGTGGAGCAGGGGAGATACTCATTCTCTCGGTCACCCAGTGACTTTATTCGTTTGTCAAAGGTGCATTTGGATGAGGGACAACAGGACAAGGCTTTGTCAGTGATCGCCGATGCGCGCAAATCTTTTGACAAAACACCTGATTTTGAGTTGGAAACATCGGTGATGGAAAGCTTGATTCATCACGGTGCGAGCAATCGCGAATCATCCATGCTGGCACTAGAAAAAGCGCTGGAAATTAAAGAAAAGAATGGACTGATTTTACCTGAATCATCTCATTTGGACTTGGCAAAAAGTTGTTTCCTTAACGATAAAGTTGAAGAGGGGCGCACTTTGGTGAAAGACATCGTAAGCAACTTTTATGATGATGAAAAAGTGCAAGGGATGGTCGGCCAAATGTTGGAGCAAGTCGGGCGCGCCGAAGAAAGTAAGGAGTTGGTTGATAACAGTGTTCGCGATGTGATTAAACTTAATAATGAGGGCGTGTCGTTAGCGAAAAAAGGCGACTTGGCCGGCGCAATTGCATTATTAGTCAGTGCGGCTCAACGGATGCCGCAAAATGTGCAGGTCGCGTTGAATGCGGCGCACGCTTTGATCGTTGACAGTGATAGAAACGGCTGGAATGAAACGCGAATGGATATGGCGCGTTATTTGTTGCGCGAACACGAGACCAAGTATTCAAGCCTTGAAAAATACAAAAAAATAAATGGGCTGATGAAGGAGGTTGGTTTGAAATTTGGCGTGAACATCATATGAATCTCATCGATAAGACCCATATCGATGTCAAAACCATCATTGCATTAAATGTACATGAAATTAAAAATTTAATGGCCTTGTTAATGTTCAAGTTAGATACCGTGCAGGTGGTCGATGATGCCATCACTGAATCACGTTTGCTGTGTCACCGTGTGAATGATCATATGGAGCGGATGTTATTGTTGTTCAAGTTGCAATCTGAACATTTGACCCCTCACATTTCTGATTATTCACCCATTGATTTCGTTGATGAGTTTGTTGCGAATGCACAAATATTGGCTGGCTCTGATATTAAAATAGTGAAAGATGCTGCCGGTGCACCCAGTTACTGGTTTTTTGATCGTGAACTGGTTGAAATGGCGATGATGAATGCGATACACAACGCCTTGCGTTTTGCGCAACATGAAATCAAAATCCACGTTTATCAAGCCAATCAAATGTTGGTGTTTGAAGTGACCGATGATGGCTCTGGTTATCCGGCAGAAATGCTGGCAGCCCCAGTCACTGCGCTTTTACAAACTAACCGGGGGTTGGGTTTGTATTTGGCGCATGCCATTGCGCAAATTCATACCAATAAAAACTGCCATGGGCAATTGTTGTTGCATAACAACCAACACACACACGGCGCGGTATTCAGTTTGCAGTTGCCTTGACACGCCTGACCATGATTTGGTCTGAGTTCACACAGGTCTTGCTGTCATTTTGTTTCGTACAGGAACTTTATTTCATCGCATGCCCTGATGCCGTGTGCAGCATAATTCGGAGTCGTGTCGCGTGGGGAATGTAATGGATTATGATGTCATCGTCATCGGCGCTGGTGCAGCAGGAATGATGTGCGCCGCGCAGGCCGGTCAGCGTGGCCGGCGTGTATTGTTGATTGATCATGCGACCAAAATCGGCGAGCGTATTCGTATTTCTGGTGGCGGGCGTTGTAATTTTACCAACCGTGATGTCGGTGTCGAAAACTTCCTGTCGCAAAACCCACATTTTGCACGCTCGGCGCTGGCGCAGTTTAGCCAGTTTGATTTCATTCAATTGGTTGAACGGTATCGCATTGCGTATCATGAGAAAACGCTGGGTCAGCTGTTTTGTGATGACAGCGCACAACAAATTGTTGCGATGTTGCAGACAGAGTGTGAGCGTGGTGCTGTGCAATGGTTGCAGCCGTGCAGGGTGCTGAACGTTGTCAAGTCGGTTGATGGCTTTCACGTGATGATTGAGGAGGCTGTGTTGGCATGCCAGTCTTTGGTGATTGCAACGGGTGGGTTGGCGATACCGCAACTGGGCGCAACACCGTTCGGATACCAGATTGCCGAGCAATTTGGTGTGGGGGTTGTCGCGCCGCAGCCCGCATTGGTGCCCTTGGCGCTTGCCCCGGAGACACTCGCTCTTTTGCAGGGTTTGTCAGGCGCTTCATTAGAGGTGAGTTGTCATTGTGTCGGGCAACCGGCGAGTTTTTGCGAATCCATGCTGATTACCCATCGTGGCCTGTCGGGCCCGGTAATTTTGCAGATTTCCAGTTACTGGCAAAAGCAGGCTTATGGTCACGGTAAAAAACAGCCGGTCAGCATCAACTTGTTGCCTCATCTTGATGTGGGTGCATGGTTGGATGCACAGCGTCATAGCAAATTAACATTGGCCGCTTTGTTGAGTGAGCATTTGCCTAAACGTTTTGCGCAGGAATGGTGTGCCTGGCAAAAATGGGAAAGACCTTTGGCTGAACACAGCAAGTTTGATATTTCAGGGATGCAAGCGGCGTTAACCGGTTGGAAGCTGATGCCGGCAGGGACCTTGGGTTATGCCAAGGCTGAGGTGACTTTAGGTGGGATAGATACCTGTGATTTATCATCCAGAACCATGGAAGCCAAAGCGGTTCCTGGCCTGTTTTTTATCGGTGAAGTGGTGGATGTGACCGGTTGGTTAGGCGGCTACAATTTCCAGTGGGCTTGGTCGTCGGGATGGGTGGCGGGGCAATTTGCCTAATTGTTGATGTCGTAGTTCGCACGTGATTCTGCTTTTTAAACCGGGGCGAGATAAAACCAGATGACCCGTCAGGCGACGTTTTGAGCCTGCGCGAGTGCTGACGGCCATTTTTGCTCAAGCCAACAACTGTCTCGCAACTTGACCCGTCATCATCTTGCGTTCTGATGGATTTTTTGGGATAAATTCACGTCATGATGGGGACAATGTCCGGGCTAATTGCTTAATGCGACTTTCGCCTCTTCACGCAGGCGTTTCGATTCGTTCAGCAAGTAGCGCTGGTAATCGTCCAGATCGCCTTCAAATGGTTCTACTTTACCGCGGCCAACCAGCCAGAATTCGTCGCAGACGGAGCGTAACAGCGCGCGGTCATGACTCACCAGCATGAGTGTACCTTCAAACTCGTTGAGTGCCATCGCAAGTGCCTCGCGGGTGACCAAATCCAGGTGGTTGGTAGGTTCATCCAGCAAGAGCAAGTTCGGGCGTTGCCATACCATCATCGCCAGAACCAGGCGGGCTTTCTCGCCGCCGCTCATGGTGCCGACGGCTTGTTTAACCATGTCGCCGCTGAAATTGAAGCCACCCAGATAGCCGCGTAACGCTTGCTCGCCTGTGCGTTCTTTGGATTGTGTTTGTGCTTCACGCGCCAGTCGTACCATGTGTTCTAACGGATTGTCTTCAGGACGTAGCACGTCTAACTCTTGTTGTGCGAAATAGCCGATATTCAGGCCTTTGCCTTCTGTTATCGTGCCGCCGAGCGCAGCCATGTCACGGGCAATGGTTTTGACCAGGGTCGATTTGCCCTGCCCGTTTGCGCCGAGTATGCCGATACGCTGCCCTGCCTGCACAGATTTGCTGATTTTGTGCAAGATGACTTTGGGCGGTAAATCTTCACCGTCTTCATTCTTGGCCACATAGCCAAAGTTGGCGTTGGATATCGACAGCATGGGGTTAGGGATGTGGACAGGCTCCTTGAATTCAAAGGTAAAGTCGGCACTGGCCAGCATGGGAGCCACTTTTTCCATACGTTCCAATGCCTTGACGCGGCTTTGTGCCTGCTTGGCTTTGCTGGCTGATGCTTTGAATCGATTGATAAATTTTTGTAAGTGTTCGATTTTGTCTTGCTGTTTTTCAAATGACGCTTGTTGCAACAGCATTTGCTCGGAACGCAAGGTTTCAAACAGGCTGTAATTGCCGCCGTAGCGTGTTAATTGCGCACAATCAATATGCACTGTGGTGGATGTGACCGCATCCAAAAATTCGCGGTCATGACTGATGACGATCATCGTTCCGGTATAGCGTTTCAACCAGGCTTCCAGCCACACCAGCGCGTCCAGATCCAAATGGTTGGTCGGCTCATCCAGCAACAACAAATCCGATGGACACATGAGCGCCCGCGCCAATTGTAAACGCATGCGCCAACCACCCGAAAAGCTGTTTACGGGACTGTCCAGTTCGTGTAATTGGAAACCTAACCCTAACACCAAAGCTTGTGCTCGTGCGTTAGCGTCATGCTCACCCGCATCCCCCAAATCGATGTACGCTTGCGCAATCAACATGCCATCGTCGCTTTCCTCAGCCGTGCGCAAAGCATCTCGCAATTCGGTCAGACGTGAATCGCCGCCGATAACAAAATTCGTTGCGGATTCTTCGGTCTCTGGCATGTCCTGCGCCACTTGCGCCATACGCCATTGTTTGGGATAGTAAAAATCCCCTGCGTCTTCATGTAGCGTACCATTGAGCAGGCCAAACAAGGTGGACTTGCCCGCGCCATTACGCCCTACTAACCCAATTTTTTCGCCTGGGTTTATAGTTAAGGATGTGTCATTAAGTAAGACTTTGGCACTGCGTCGCAAGGTGACATTTTTTAGGGTAATCATGTTATTCGGTAGGGTAAATAGTGCTTGTCGTGCGCAATACGCTACGACAATGGGTTGAAATGCAAAAAGCCTGCAATGTTGCAAGCCTTAAATTGACCAATAGGAGGATTAAAGAAGCGTTAAGCAATAAATAAACATATTAAGTTGATCGCATCATTGACGCGTTCCGGAGTGCAAGCGTATTTACCAAATGCTGGAAAAGTGGTGATAATCGGACGATAACCATGCGGGATTTTTTAAAACAAATGCAGTGCCGTGATAAGGTTTCCAATAATGATCAGGTTGCCGGGGCAGATAAATCATAGACAGATAAAAAATTAGTTAGACCATTTTCTGGCCTAACTAATTTTATTTATTGGTGCGCCCGAAGAGATTCGAACTCCTGACCCCTTGGTTCGTAGCCAAGTACTCTATCCAGCTGAGCTACGGGCGCGCAACTAACTGCGAAGTCCGCCATTCTAGCATAGCTAAAATTTGTTCTCAAGTGCCTGCGCATCGATGTTAATGTGTCAATCAAGTGGTGTGCCGGTTTGGTGTGGGTTTGAGATAACGAAGAAAGCCGTGTTAATTTACGCGTTAAACAGAGCGTTTTCATTCGTTAACGAGCCCTTAATTGCTTCAATGCGCTGAGTTTGACGTAAAATGATATCGTTGGGTAGTGTGTGCGGATGTCATCAGTTGATTCACGTGTGGGGTGTTGCAGATGGAAATTTATGCGGTAGGCGGCGCAATTCGTGATGAGATGCTGGGTTTGCCGGTGGCTGATCGGGATTATGTGGTGGTGGGCGCAACGGCGGAGGAAATGGTCGCGCAAGGTTTTCTGCCGGTGGGGCGTGATTTCCCGGTCTTTCTGCACCCTGTGACGCATGAGGAATATGCTTTGGCGCGGACGGAGCGCAAATCGGGTCGTGGTTATCAGGGGTTTGTGGTGTATGCAAACCCTGAGGTGAGTTTGGAAGAAGATTTGGCGCGACGTGATTTCACCGTGAATGCCATGGCGCAGGCGGCAGATGGTTCCTTGATTGATCCCTATGGCGGACAAGCTGATTTATCGGCTCGGGTGTTTCGGCATGTGGGGGCTGCGTTTGTTGAAGATCCGGTGCGAATTTTGCGTGCGGCGCGTTTCATGGCCCGGTTTCCAGATTTTGTGGTAGCACCAGAAACGATGAGCCTGATGCGACAGATGGTAATCAATGGTGAAGTTGATCAACTCGTTCCAGAGCGGGTTTGGCAGGAGCTGGCACGGGGATTGATGGCGGAAAAACCTTCCCGTTTGTTTGATGTGTTGCGTGATTGTGGGGCCTTGAAACATTTGTTGCCGGAAATCGATGCGCTTTTTGGTGTGCCACAATCGCCAGAATACCATCCGGAAATTGATGTGGGTTTGCATACCATGCTGGCACTGGATTATTCGGCAAGCCAGGGCGATGAATTGGCAGTACGGTTTGCGGTCTTGTTGCACGATATCGGCAAAGCACAGACCCCGGACTCCTGTTGGCCTCACCATCCGGGACATGAGCAGGCGGGTGTGGTGTTGGTGAAGCGGTTATGCGCCCGTCTGCGTGTGCCAGGCAATTGTCGTGATTTGGCTGTGCTGGCAACGGCATACCATGGTCAGATACATCATGTTAGTTCAGCATGTGCGCCTCAACCTGAGGTGTTGGTACATCTTTTTGAGCGCGTGGACGCATTCCGTCGCCCGCAACGTTTTGAAGCATTGCTGAAGGTATGTGTTGCAGATGCGCGTGGTCGTGCCGGATATGCGCAGTGCGCATATCCACAGGCCGAACTTTTGCGGGCAAAGCTGGCTTGCGCGCGTTCCGTCGATGCGGGAGCGATTGCGGCACAAACTGACCCAGCGCATATTGCTGCTCGGGTCCATGTGGCGCGCGTGCGAAAATTAGAACAAATGATGCTGGATATGAACTTTGGATGACGGCAATTCACTTCCTGACTTTGTTTGGCATGTCGTGTTAAAGCGGACCCCAAAACTTTACGTTATACTTCACACATGAAAATGATCATTTTAGACAGAGATGGTGTCATTAATCAGGATTCCGATCACTACATCAAGACACCTGAAGAATGGAAACCAATTCCGGGGAGCCTGGAGGCGATAGCGCGCTTGAATCAGGCCGGTTATCGGGTGGTGGTCGCCACCAATCAGTCGGGGGTGGCGCGGGGCTTGTTTGATATGGCGATGTTGAATGCGATTCATGCGCGCATGCACAAGGCAGTTGCTCAAGTGGGTGGGCATATTGATGCGGTATTCTATTGTCCCCACGCCTCAGATGAGAAATGTGCGTGCCGCAAGCCCTACGCAGGTATGTTTTTGGAAATTGCGGAGCGATTTGATATTTCGCTTGTGGGGGTGCCTGCAGTTGGAGACAGTTTGCGTGATTTGCAAGCGGCTTCTGCGGTAGGGGCCGCGCCGATTCTGGTGTTAACGGGAAAAGGTCGGACTACGTTGGCATCTGGTGATGTGGCGCCGGGTGTGCAAGTGGTTGCTGATTTATCTGCTGCGGTAGATGGGGTACTGGTTTGATGAAATGGGTAGTTGTTGTTCGTTCGGTGCTGTTTTTGATGTTGCAAACGATTGCAACAGTCTTGTTTGCCGGTTTGGCATTGCTTACGGCGCCTTTGTCTATCTGGTGGCGCTATCGTTTGATTACGGGTTGGAATCGCTTCGTCATCTGGCTGGCACGTTGGCTGTGTGGTATTCGTTATCAAGTGTTGGGCCTGGAAAATTTACCTGCTGTACCGAGCATTGTGATGGCTAAGCACCAATCGGCTTGGGAAACTATTGCGTTGCCTGTGTTGTTGCCGCCGATGGCGATGGTGATTAAGCAAGAATTGTTGCGCATTCCTTTTTTTGGCTGGGGAATGGCTCAGTTGGCACCTATTGCAATTGATCGTTCCAGTGCGCGGGCGGCATTAAAACAAATTACAGAACAGGGGCGGGAGCGTTTGGCGCGAGGAATGTGGGTACTTATTTTTCCCGAAGGAACGCGGATGAAGGCGGGTGAAGCCGGAAAGTATGGGATAGGCGGTGCATGGCTCGCAACCCATGCCGGCGTTCCCGTGGTGCCTGTGGCACACAATGCGGGTGAGTTCTGGGCGAGAAATACATTGTTGCGTTATCCTGGTTTGATTACAGTCAGTATTGGTGCGCCCATTAACCCAGCCGGAATGAAACCGGAGGCACTGAATCAGCAGGTGCAAGCATGGATCGAAGCGGAGATGTTGCGCCTGCCGCATTATTCAGCCATCAAATGACAGGTGAAACAGTGAAAAATATGCTTTTATTGTATGTCGTTACCTTAATCACGGCCTATTGCTGTTTTTGGGATGGCGCATGAAATGCGTCTGAATATTGAATCAAAGCATATTATGTTGTCTGGTTGCGCGCAGGCATATTGCCTGAAACGCAGCAGGCAACGGCGCACGGTAGCGTTGAGTGTGCAGAGAGCGGGTTTGGTAGTGTATGCCCCCTGGGCGGTACCGCTGAAGGAAATTGAACATTTTATCCATTCCAAAGCGGATTGGGTAAGGAAAAAACTGACCTTGTGTGTGGAGCGGGTTGAGCCGTCCTGGTTGGATGGGATGCGTTTATGGTTTAAAGGCGAAGCACTTGAACTAAGGTTGTTGAATCGGGTCAACACCGGTGTATGGTTAGGGGATGAGGTGTTGTGGGTGCCGCAGCGAGAAGGCGTGCCTGTGCAACACTTGGTGACGCGTTGGTATCAAGAGCAGGCGATGGTGCATTATGCTGAGCGTGCGCGGCAGTTTTTTCCTCATTTGAAACGGCAGCCAAATATGTTAAAACTAACTTCTGCGCGCACTCGATGGGGCAGTTGCACTTCGGCTGGCGCGGTGAGAATTAACTGGCGGTTGGTTCAGGCAAGTGACGCGGAAGTGGATTATGTCCTGGCACATGAATTGGCACATTTAACCCATTTGAACCACTCGGGCCAGTTTTGGCGCGAAGTGGCGCGTTTATACCCTGATTATATGGTTCCGCGAGCGAAATTGAAAAAGATGGGTTCGCATTATTTGTCAAATTTCGGGTGATCTTGTGAAGACAGTCAGTTGTGTGAGAATTTTAACTAAATATATATCGATCGTTCAATAGATTGTGTGGGAATAAATTTATGCGTGTAGCGATGTTTGAATGGTTCGTGGCGGTGGGTATGCTGGGAATGTTGTCGGGTGCCTGGGCTTCAGATGTAGCGATGCCACAGAAACCCCAATCGGCCACGGAGCTGGGTACAGTGACACTCACGCCCCAAATTGTTTATGAGTATCTGGTGGCGGAAGTAGCCATTCAGCGTGGGGTGTGGCCGATAGCCAGTGAAGCATATCTCAAATTGGCCAAGGATACAGCTGATCCCCGTATCGCGCGCAGGGCCCTTGAGGTGGCTTTGCAAGCAAGACAGGGTGGCGATGCGCGGCAGGCGGCTGAGTTATGGTTAGCGAAAGAACCCAAGTCGATAAATGCCTTGCATGCCGAGATCGATTTGTTGATCGATAGCAAGCAGCCTATGGCAGCTTTACCTTATTTGCGGCAAATGTTATCCATCCATCCGGGTGCGGCAGGTGGGGAATTTTTGGAGTTGGGTAACTTGCTCGGTGAGTTGCCGGATAAATCTGCAGGTGATGAGTTAATCAGGACCCTGGCCGCAGACTATCCTCGTTTGCCCGAAGCGCACTTAGCCCTGGCGCAGGTGGATGCCAGGAATGCGCGTTTCGATTTGGCAATGAAAGAGTTGGATGTGGTGGACACATTGAAGCCGGGATGGGATTTGTCAGCTAAATTACATTTTGAAGTCCTGCTCAAAACTGTGCCGGATGCGGCTGAACCCTTTGTGCGGTCTTATTTGAAACAGCACGCGGATGCACCTGAGGCGCGCTTGGCGTACGCCCGCTTTTTGCTCAAACAAAACCGTTTGATTGAAGCGCATGACCAGTTCGCGCAATTGGTACAAACTTTGCCTGGCAATGCGTTGATGCAAGTAGCATCAGGCATGGTCTCGTTGCAAATGAATGATTTGCCCGCCGCAAAAGAAGCTTTTATTCATGCTTTACAGCTTAATTATGATAATCCGGGTTTGCTGGAATTGTATTTGGGCCAGATTGCAGAGGCACTAAAACAGGACAATGAAGCGGGAGAATGGTATCTCGCCGTAAAACCGGGCGAGCAATTTATCCCTGCGCAGATACGGTATGCGGACTTGCTGGCGAGGCAGGGAAAGCTTGACGAAGCCCGTGCAAGATTGCATGCCGTAACGACTGAATCCGACTTGGAACGGGTGCAATTGATTCGTGCCGAGGCAGAAATATTGCACAATGTAGGGCAGGCCGGGACAGCATACAAAGTGCTGGGCGATGGGCTTGCCACGCGCCCCGATTCTGTGGGTCTGCTCTACGATCACGCGATGCTTGCTGAAACATTGGGTCATCTGGATGTGGCTGAGCGTGATTTGCGACACCTTCTTGTGTTGCAGCCCAATTATGCGCAAGCACTGAACGCTTTGGGCTACATTTACGCCGATCATAATATTCATTTGAACGAAGCGGTGGAATTGTTGCGACAAGCCTTAGCTTTATCGCCGAATGACGCATTTATCTTGGACAGTATGGGTTGGGCGCAGTTTCGTTTGGGAAACTTGCCCGAGGCCGAAATATATTTAAACCGCGCTTACAGTACCAGCCAGGATCCTGAAATAGCGGCGCACTTGGGTGAGGTATTGTGGCGGCAGGGCAAGTTTGATGCGACGAAACAGCTTTGGAAAGCAGCGCTTAGCGCCAGCCCGGATAATGCGGTTTTACAGGCTGCGGCAGAAAAGTTCAAATAGCCCGATGAGGTTCATGGCGGTATGGTGGGTGATGAGTATGGTGCTGCTTGGGGGGTGCGCGAGTACCCCTGTATCGTATTCCTCCAATACATTAAATGCTTCACCATTGACGGCGTTTGAGGTGGATGGACGACTGGTGGTACATTCTGTTCATAAATCGGGGCAGCTGGGCTTCCACTGGTTGCATCATCCATCCGATGATGTGGTGACTTTCTATTCCCCGCTAGGTCAGACCTTAGCGGTGTTAACCCTCAATGTAACCGGTGCGAGTCTGGTCGACGGTTCGGGAAAAGTTCAGCATGCGGACAGTATGGAAGCTTTGACGGATAAGTCGTTGGGTTGGACTTTCCCGCTTGCGGAATTAAGTTACTGGATCGTTGGTGCGGCTGCCCCCAATGAAACTTTTATCATAGGCCGCGATGATGCACACCCTGAACAATTGCAGCTGAGCCAGTCTGGCTGGGTGGTGACATATCTGCGCTGGCGTCAGCAGGATCATCGAAATTTACCTGATAAATTGAGCTTTTTTGGTGCGGGTGTGTCAGCCAAGCTGGTGGTAAGTCATTGGGGGGGTGACAAATGACAACTGTTGTGGTGCCTGCGCCAGCTAAATTAAATTTGTTTTTGCATGTGCTGGGGCGACGTGAAGACGGATACCACCGACTGGAAAGCTTGTTTCGGTTGATTGACTTTGGTGACACCATTACTTTGCGGTTGCGAAATGATGGAAAAATAGTGCGCCAGAATGGCGTACCGGGAGTGCCGGAGGAGAAAGATTTATGCGTGCGTGCAGCGCATCTGTTGCAACAGGCGGGTGGGATGCGACTGGGCGTAGAAATTGCTTTGGAAAAACGTTTGCCTATGGGAGGTGGCTTGGGTGGAGGGAGCTCTGACGCCGCCAGTATTTTGATTGCGCTTAACCGGTTGTGGGGATTGGATTGGCAGCGAGAACGCTTACAGCAATTGGCGCTGCAGTTGGGTGCTGATGTGCCGTTTTTTATCTTTGGGGAAAACGCGTTTGCCCAGGGGATTGGGGAGCAATTGCAAGCGGTTAATTTAAGGCCGGCGTGGTATGTGGTCTTGATCCCGTCGTGTGAGTTATCGACAGCCCGTGTTTTTAAGCATGAGCAATTGACAAGGGACAGTAAAAGCATTAGAATTTCGGACTTTCTTGATGAGGTGTCGCAAGATTCCCCAAGCGACGCCTGGAGCGGGAATACAGGATTAATTGTTGAACACGCGCCTGTCGGCGGGTCAATTCAAAAGAGTTGGCGCGCTGATGAAGTGAATTATGTGTCCGAAAAATGGATTGCCGCAAACACGAAAAATGACCTTCAGGCTGTGGCGTGTTTAGAATGTACAGACGTGATGGACCATCTCACTTGGCTTGGGCGATTTTCTCCCGCAAGGATGACGGGATCCGGGGTTTGTGTTTTTGCTGAATTAAGTAACGAGGCTGACGCGCGTCAAATATTGTCGACGATGCCGAAGGGTATGCGGGGTGTTGTGGCGCGGGGTTTGGAACGTCATCCGCTGTATGATTGGGTGAGTTGATTTTGTTGTATTGAGAAAGCCGCTGGGTGGTTTAAAGTCGGTCAAGTAAGAGAATAGGGGAGTCGCCAAGTGGTAAGGCATCGGATTTTGATTCCGACATTCGCAGGTTCGATCCCTGCCTCCCCTGCCAGGATTTAGCTTAAAGCGTGTAATGAGTGTTACACGCTTTTATTTTTTGTTCTCACACGAAATCTATGCGAAATCTGGGTTGGATGTGCTGTTTCACACTGCGATTATGGAGTGATGAGTGGGCTTCGAAAGTTTGATGGTGTTTTCCGGGAATGCCAATCCCCGGTTAGCTGAGGATGTGGTCAGTCACCTGAATATTCATTTGGGACGGGCGACTGTTGCCAGATTTTCTGATGGCGAGGTCATGGTTGAGTTGCTTGAGCATGTGCGTGGTAAGGATGTCTTCGTCCTGCAATCGACTTGTGCGCCAACCAACGATAGCTTGATGGAAATTATGGTAATCGTCGATGCGTTGCGGCGTGCGTCGGCTGGCAGGATTACAGCGGCAATTCCGTATTTCGGGTATGCGCGTCAAGATCGTCGCCCGCGTTCAGCACGGGTTGCCATTACTGCCAAGGTGGTGGCCAATATGTTGACGGGCGCTGGCATTGACCGCTTGTTGACAATGGATTTGCACGCAGACCAAATACAGGGGTTTTTCGATATTCCAGTCGATAATGTCTATGCGTCGCCAGTCTTGTTGGGTGATGTGTGGAAGCAGTCCTATGACGATTTGGTGGTGGTTTCTCCTGATATTGGTGGGGTGGTGCGTGCTCGGGCATTGGCCAAACGGCTGGAAGCGGAGTTGGCAATTATCGACAAACGCCGCCCGCGCCCAAATGTGGCGAAGGTAATGAATATTATTGGTGACGTTCAAAATCGAACCTGTGTGATTATGGACGATATGGTCGATACTGCCAACACTTTGTGCGAGGCTGCAAAGGCGCTAAAGGAACGTGGCGCGAAACGTGTGCTGGCGTATTGTACGCATCCGGTGCTGTCTGGCTCGGCAGTGCAGCGTATAGAAGAATCGGCTTTGGATGAATTGGTGGTGACAGATACCATCCCTTTGCGAGAAGATGCCAGAGCCAGTACGCGAATCAGGCAATTGTCGATCTCAGGTCTGTTGGCTGAAACCATGCGTCGTATTAGTAACGAGGAGTCGGTCAGCTCCCTGTTTATAGAGTAAATGAGATAAGCGGGGCACTCAGGTGCCTCGTATGTGTCCGTCGTCTGGTCGCGGGGACGGATAAACTAAATGCAGCCATTGGGCTGTTGTTTTTTAAATGGAGTATGAACATGGAAGTGATTGCGCAAAAACGGGACGTACAGGGTAAGGGTGCGAGCCGCCGCCTGCGTCGTAGTGGAAAAACCCCAGGCGTGGTTTACGGTGGAGATCAGCCTGCTGTAAATATTGAGTTAGAACATAATGTGCTGTTTTACGCATTGAAGCGCGAGGCGTTTCATGCATCTGTGCTGACGTTGAATTTGGATGGTGTACAACAGTCCGTTTTGTTGCGTGATTTTGTGATGCATCCTTTCCGTCAGGAAGTGCAACATATCGATTTTCAGCGTGTAGATAGCACGCATAAAATTCATGTCAACATTCCTTTGCATTTCATTAATGCTGATATTGCTCCCGGTGTGAAGCTTTCTGGCGGTAATGTGACGCACATCATGACCGAATTATTGGTCAGTTGTTTGCCGGCAGACTTGCCAGAATTCATTGAGGTGGATTTGGCTGCTCTCGCTGCAGGGCATTCTATCCATGTGGCTGATTTGAAGATGCCTGCTGGTGTAGAAGCGGTACTGACGACGAAAGGCGAAAGCCCGGCAGTTGCAGCGATCAATGTACCTCGTGGTGGTCAAGACGAATCTGTCGAAGCGTAAATTAGCGTTCTGAATATTTGCCGATATTCATGCCGATGCGTTTAATCGTTGGTTTGGGTAATCCTGGCCGGGACTATATTCCGACTCGGCATAATGCCGGGTACCGGTGGCTTGAACGGTGCGCGCTATCTTTGGGCGTTTCGATGCAACCCGATGCCAAATGCTTTGGTTTGGTGGGGAGCGGTCAGGATACGCAGTCTGTGCATTTGTTGATGCCGCAAACTTTTATGAATGTCAGTGGAAAATCAGTGGGTGCCTTCATGCGGTTTTATAAGATCGCACCGGAGGATTTGCTGGTGGTTCATGATGAGCTTGATCTGCTTCCTGGTGAAGCACGTCTGAAGCAGGGTGGCGGGCACGGCGGACATAATGGTTTGAAAGACATTATCAATGTGCTGGGCACGCAGCAGTTTTGGCGTTTGCGACTTGGAATTGGGCATCCTGGTCATCGGGATGCTGTGGCTGATTGGGTGCTCAGTTCACCTCGTGCAGATGAGTCGGCGTTAATTGAAGATGCCATGGCGAGGAGCCTGGCGCTGTTACCCCAATTATTGCAGGGTGATTTCCCTGCGGCGATGCGTGAGTTGCACACACAACCGAAACGATGAAGATATGAGTTTAAAATGCGGGATTGTCGGATTGCCTAATGTGGGCAAATCTACCTTGTTTAATGCGCTTACCCGAGCGGGTATAGCGGCTGAAAACTATCCATTTTGTACCATTGAGCCGAATACCGGCGTGGTGGAGGTGCCCGATGCGCGGATGGATGCGATGTCGCTGATTGTCAAACCGGAGCGTATGGTGCCAGCGATTGTGGAATTTGTGGACATTGCCGGTTTGGTTGCCGGTGCGTCACAGGGTGAGGGCTTGGGTAACCAGTTTCTTGCAAACATTCGTGAAACAGATGCCATCATGCATGTGGTGCGATGTTTTAATGACGACAATGTCGTGCATGTTGCTGGCAAAGTCGATCCTGTGGCGGATATCGAAACCATTCAGACAGAATTGGCGCTGGCAGATTTGGGTACCCTGGAAAAAGCCACTGCGCGTTTTCAGAAATCAGCTCGTTCTGGCGACAAAGTGGCGGCCAGGATGGTCAGTTTAATTGAATCAGTGCGTGCATGGCTGGATCAGGGAAAGCCTGTGCATGCGATGGCGCTGGACAGTGAAGAGCGTGAGCTATTGGCACAATTGTGCTTGTTGACGTCCAAACCCGTGCTGTATGCGGCCAATGTGGACGATTCCGGTTTTGAAAATAATCCCTTGCTTGAGCGTGTGAAGCAATTTGCAGCGCATGAGGGCGCGCCGGTTGTGGTAGTGTGCGCAGCTTTGGAAGCCGAAATGGTCGATATGGATGAATCAGACAAGACGTTGTTTTTGGCTGACTTGGGTCAGACTGAACCTGGAATGAACCGGTTGATTCGTGCGGCGTATGGTTTGCTGGGTCTCGAAACTTATTTTACCGCTGGCGTAAAAGAAGTGCGTGCCTGGACGATTAAAAAAGGCAGTACAGCACCTCAGGCGGCAGGGGTGATACACAGTGATTTTGAGCGCGGATTTATTCGTGCTGAAGTCATTGCCTATGACGATTTTGTGTCATGCGGTGGTGAGCAGGGCGCGCGTGAAGCGGGTAAAGCACGCGTTGAAGGCAAAGAGTACATAGTGCGCGACGGTGATGTGGTCCATTTTCGTTTTAATGTTTGACGTAAGCAGGATTATATAAGATAATAGCTGGCTTATTTTGGAGGGGTTCCCGAGCGGTCAAAGGGATCAGACTGTAAATCTGACGGCTCAGCCTTCGAAGGTTCGAATCCTTCCCCCTCCACCATTATTTTTGCTGTAATACAATTGGTTATGGCATGTTTTAAGGCTGTTTAACCGCGTATGAAGCCCGGTAAATAGCGTTGGGTTGAGCAATTAACAGTAAAGAGTCGGCAATTAGTATTGGGCGGCTGTGCGGGTGTAGCTCAATGGCAGAGCAGAAGTTTTCCAAACTTATGACGAGGGTTCGATTCCCTTCACCCGCTCCAAGTGCAAATTGTACTTCAATTTGCCCTTGAAGTTTCATCGTACGAGTTTGATCAATGCAGCGCCCATGTAGCTCAGTGGTAGAGCACTCCCTTGGTAAGGGAGAGGCCACGTGTTCAATCCACGTCATGGGCACCAGATTTTAATTGAAACGTGTAAAGATCGTTAGGCTAAGAGGAAAAGATCATGGCAAAAGGCAAGTTTGAACGGACTAAACCCCACGTAAACGTAGGTACGATTGGTCACGTTGACCACGGCAAGACGACATTAACGGCGGCGTTGACGACGATTTTGTCGAGGAAATTTGGTGGGGAAGCAAAGAATTACGCGGACATTGATTCGGCGCCAGAAGAAAAAGCGCGTGGTATTACCATTAACACGGCGCACGTTGAATACGAAACGGAAAAGCGCCACTATGCGCACGTTGACTGTCCTGGTCACGCCGACTATGTGAAGAACATGATTACTGGCGCGGCACAAATGGACGGTGCGATTCTGGTTGTTTCAGCTGCTGATGGCCCGATGCCGCAGACCCGTGAGCACATTTTGCTGGCCCGTCAGGTGGGCGTGCCTTACATCATTGTGTATATGAATAAAGCTGACATGGTCGACGATCCGGAGCTGCTGGAACTGGTCGAGATGGAAGTGCGCGAGTTGTTGAGTAAATACGATTTTCCGGGTGACGATACGCCAATTATCACTGGTTCGGCCCTGAAAGCGCTGGAAGGTGATCAGAGTGAAATTGGTGAACCTTCCATTTTCCGTTTGGCCGATGCGCTGGACACCTACATACCGGAACCTGAGCGTGCGATTGACGGCGCATTCCTGATGCCGGTTGAAGACGTATTTTCAATCTCTGGGCGTGGTACTGTGGTAACAGGCCGTATTGAGCGCGGCATTGTCAAAGTGGGTGAAGAAGTTGAGATCGTGGGTATACGTCCCACAGTTAAGACCACCTGTACTGGCGTAGAAATGTTCCGTAAATTGCTTGATCAAGGCCAGGCTGGTGATAACGTGGGCGTGTTGTTGCGTGGCACCAAGCGTGAAGATGTGGAGCGGGGTCAGGTTTTGGCCAAGCCAGGTTCCATCAAGCCACACACCAGTTTCACAGCCGAGATTTATGTGCTGTCGAAAGATGAGGGCGGTCGGCATACACCATTTTTTAATGGCTATCGTCCACAGTTTTACTTCCGAACGACAGACGTGACGGGCGCGGTTGATTTGGGCGAAGGCGTTGAGATGGTCATGCCTGGAGACAACGTGTCTGTTACAGTGACTTTGATTGCGCCTGTGGCCATGGAAGATGGTCTGCGATTTGCGATTCGTGAAGGTGGGCGTACAGTCGGCGCCGGTGTCGTGGCAAAAATTATTGCGTAACACCAAGAAATCACGCAGATGCTTAATCCGCATCTGCGTGATGCCAGTTTAGGCCAGTAGCTCAATTGGCAGAGTATCGGTCTCCAAAACCGAGGGTTGGGGGTTCGAGGCCCTCCTGGCCTGCCAAATTTACCGGAGTGCGTTCACCCTGCTTATTATAGGTGGGGTGTTTGAATTAAAATGACCGATCATATTAGATTGTTTGCTGCGGCAGTGCTGGTCATCGCAGGTATTGTCGGGTTTTATATGTTATCAGATGCCGCGATCGCTTTACGTGTGTTGATGGTGCTGGTGGGGGCCGGACTTGCTGCTGCAGTGGTGTGGCGTGGTGAGCAGGGGCAGCGTTTGCTGACCTTTTTTGGCGAATCGATCAAAGAGGCGCGTAAAGTGGTTTGGCCAACGCGTAAAGAGACTTTGCAAACTACCGCAATTGTTTTTTTGTTTGTGGTTGTGATGGCTTTTTTATTATGGCTGGTGGATGCTGGGTTAATGTCAATAATTAAATGGATGATGGGGCGGAGCGATTCATGAGCAAACGCTGGTACGTCGTGCACGCCTATTCGGGCTACGAAAAATCGGTTGCCCGTGCGCTCCAAGAGCGCATAGACCGCACCGGTGCTCAAGAAAAATTTGGTCAAATTTTGGTGCCAATAGAAGAGGTCGTCGAAATGAAAGGCGGCCAGAAGTCTATTTCCGAACGCAAGTTTTTCCCGGGTTATGTCTTGGTCGAAATGGAAATGGACGAGCAAACCTGGCATTTGATTAAAAGTACACCAAAAGTAAGTGGTTTCGTGGGCGGTTCACCGACCAAGCCTACACCGATAACGGACAAAGAGGTCGATGTGATCTTGCAACAAATTCAGGATGGGGTGCAGAAACCTCGTCCTAAAGTGTTGTTTGAAGTGGGTGAGTCTGTACGGGTAATTGATGGTCCGTTTAATGATTTTAACGGCATAGTCGAAGATGTTAATTATGATAAGAGCAGGCTGCATGTTTCTGTTTTGATTTTTGGACGTGCTACGCCGGTTGAGCTTGAGTTTAACCAGGTTGAAAAAATTTAAATTTAAAGCAAAGTTTGTGTGGCATTGGTTGAATTATTCTTTTAACCCAATGTTGCATGGGTGGCAGAGTCAGGTAATTTGGTTTGATAACAGGGCAGGGACTGAGTTTGTCTGAACAGTTCCGTGATGACCCACTTTAAGGAGCATAGACGTGGCAAAAAAAGTTGTTGGTTATGTGAAATTGCAGGTGCCTGCAGGCAAGGCAAATCCAAGTCCCCCAATCGGCCCTGCACTGGGCCAACGTGGATTGAATATCATGGAGTTCTGCAAGGCATTTAATGCTCAGACTCAAGGTATGGAAGTGGGCTTGCCTATTCCGGTCGTCATTACCGCTTACGCAGATAAAAGCTTTACCTTTGTCCTGAAAACGCCTCCGGCAACAATTCTGATCAAGAAGGCGGCTGGCATCCAGAAAGGAAGCCCACGTCCCCATACAGACAAGGTTGGAAAAATTACCCGTTCGCAAGCCGAAGAGATTGCAAAAACGAAGATGCCCGATTTAACTGCTGCGAACATGGATTCAGCTGTTCAAACCATAGCAGGTAGTGCGCGCAGCATGGGTATTGAAGTGGAGGGTGTGTAATGGCTAAGATTTCAAAGCGTTTGAAGGCGATGCGAGCCAAAGTTGATCGGTTAAAGTTATATGCTGTGAACGATGCGCTGGCTTTAATTAAAGATACCGCTGGTGCAAAATTTAATGAATCAGTTGATGTGGCTGTGAATTTGGGCATTGATGCGCGCAAATCTGATCAATTGGTTCGTGGGTCTGTTGTACTGCCACGAGGTACGGGCAAGACAGTCCGTGTGGCCGTATTTGCACAAGGTGAAGCAGCGAATGCTGCACGTGAAGCCGGTGCTGATATTGTTGGCTTTGATGATTTGGCAACTGAAATCAAAGCAGGACGCATGGATTTCGATGTGGTTATTGCAAGTCCGGATGCGATGCGTGTCGTGGGTCAATTGGGTCAGATTCTTGGTCCACGTGGCTTAATGCCTAACCCAAAAGTAGGTACAGTGACGATGGATGTGGCAGGTGCCGTGCGTAATGCGCGAGCTGGACAAGTCCAATACCGGACAGACAAGGGTGGTATTGTGCAATGCAGTATAGGCAGGGCTTCATTTGAGGTGGAAGCGCTCCGCGAAAATCTTGCTACGTTGATCGATGCGCTGAATAAAGCACGTCCTACATCGGCCAAGGGCGTGTATATGAAGAAAATTTCGTTGTCGAGCACAATGGGTATCGGTATTCGTGTTGATGCAGGCAGTCTGGTTTAGTTAAAAGTTTGCTCTGGCTTTATTTGTGCATGATGGATAAAGCAGGGATCAGTGTACTTTGGGCAATCAAAAATTTATATTTTGGTTGGTTATCAAAGACCGTTGGGGTTCATGAACTGTTGTGAACTTAATGAGTGAGCGCCATTTATGGCATCACGCCCAACGCAGATGGCGTGCCCTGAAACAGGAAAGATATTTGTTTCATTTAAGTGTCTCCTGATGATAGGTCGTCGATTCTCGTTCTAAATCGATTATTTCGATATGGTGCGATGTAATGGAAAGGGGGTTAAGGCCTTGAGTCTAAATCTAAAGGAAAAACAAGCGGTTGTATCATCGTTAAGTGAGAAGCTGGTTGATGCACAGGCTGTCGTTGTCGCAGAGTATCGTGGTATGTCAGTTGTGGATATCACCATTTTACGTGCGAAGGCAAGGGATCAGGGCGTATATTTGCGTGTTTTAAAAAATACGTTAGTGCGTCGTGCAATTGCTGGTACTTCATTTGCGGGTTTGGTTGATCAGTTGGTGGGTCCGTTGGTGTATGGTTTGTCCAGCGACCCTGTCGCTGTAGCAAAAGTGTTGTCTGACTTTGCTAAAACCAACGACAAGCTCATTATCAAGGCAGGTGCAATGCCAAATTTTGTGATGAGCGCAAAAGACGTTGCAAACTTGGCAAATATGCCTAGCCGTGATGAATTGTTGGCCAAACTGATGGGCACGATGCAAGCACCGGTCACACAGTTTGTACGCACATTGAACGAAGTACCAACGCGTTTTGTTCGCGGTCTTGCTGCAGTACGTGATAAACAAGCCGCTTAATTATCGGCAGGGAGTCAGTGCTGTGAAGCACGACCCCATTCGATGACTCATTATTTATTTTATCAGGAGAACGACTATGGCTTTAAAAAAAGCTGAAATTTTGGATGCTATTGCTGGCATGACTGTGCTTGAATTGTCTGAGCTTATCAAAGAAATGGAAGAAAAATTTGGCGTTTCTGCTGCTGCCGCAGTGGGCGTCGCTGCTGCACCAGCTGCAGCTGCCGCTGCCGCAGTGGAAGAAAAAACAGAATTTGATGTTATTTTGACTAAAGCTGGCGAGAACAAAGTCAACACCATTAAAGTGGTTCGCACGATTACTGGTCTTGGTTTGAAAGAAGCCAAGGATTTGGTTGATGGCGCACCTAAGGCAGTGAAAGAAGGCGTCGCTAAAGCTGAGGCAGATTCTATTGCCAAGCAGTTGATCGAAGCCGGCGCAACTTGCGAAATTAAATAATTGGCTTAGCCAATTTACCCGATTTGACGGCATTGTTGAGTGTCTTTGTAAACCGTTTGCTGAATACATATAGAAGTTCATGACTGATTTAGTTGTAAAAAAACAGGTATGAATCTTGTTTATGTATTCGGTTTTCCTGCCTCGACATGCCGTCGGGTAACCTTGAATAGAATACAGAAAACAGCGGCAGTGAATCGTCTGACGTTGCTTTCTGTTTTTTGCGTAAGATCCTCCAGGAGATTTCATGACCTATTCATTCACCGAGAAAAAACGCATTCGAAAAAGTTTTGCTAAACGTGCGAATGTGCTGCAGGTGCCTTTCTTGCTGGCCACGCAACTTGATTCCTATCGCGCATTCCTGCAACAGGAAGTTCCAGTTGATCGACGTGCAAATGCGGGGTTGCAGTCCGCATTTACTTCAATCTTTCCTATCGTAAGCCATTCTGGCAATGCCAAACTGGATTTTGTCAGTTATACCTTGGGCGAGCCTGCGTTTGATATGGTCGAGTGTAAGCAACGAGGTTTAACTTTTGCAGCACCAATGCGCGCAAGGGTTCGGCTGACTATCATGGACAAGGAATCGTCCAAACCGGTAGTGAAGGAAATGAAAGAGCAAGAGGTTTATATGGGTGAAATGCCACTCATGACGCCAACGGGATCTTTTATTATCAATGGTACGGAGCGTGTCATTGTTTCCCAGTTACACCGATCGCCTGGCGTCTTTTTTGAGCATGATCGCGGTAAAACGCACAGCTCGGGCAAGTTGCTGTTTTCTGCACGAATTATCCCATATCGTGGTTCATGGCTGGATTTTGAATTCGATGCGAAAGATTTGCTGTACTTCAGAATAGATCGTCGCCGTAAAATGCCGGTGACGACCTTACTTAAGTCTCTCGGTTATGATAATGAGCGGATACTCTCCGAGTTCTTTAGCACCGATTTGTTCCGTATTAGCGAATCCGGCATTCGCTTCGAACTGGTTCCTGACCGTTTAAGAGGCGAAATTACACGTTTTGACGTAGTGGGTTCTGATGGTGCAGTGATCGTTCAGAAAGACAAACGGATTACTGTTAAACACATTCGCATGATGCAAGACGCCAATCTGAAAGAAATCGCTGTGCCACGCGATTATATTTTAGGTCGTGTTCTGGCAAAAAATGTCATTGATGTTGAAACGGGTGAAATCATCGCGTTAGCGAACGAGGAAATTACAGATCCATTGCTGGATAAATTAATTGAATCGAATGTTAAGTCAGTAAACACACTTTATGTCAATGATTTAGATCATGGGGCCTTCATTTCCTCAACATTGCGTACGGATGAAACGCCCGATCAATATGCAGCACGTGTAGCCATTTACAGAATGATGCGCCCTGGTGAGCCTCCGGCAGAAGATGCTGTAGAAGCGCTGTTTGGCGGTCTGTTCTTTAGTGAAGAGCGCTATGACTTGTCGACGGTAGGCCGCATGAAATTTAACCGTAGAATTGGTATCGATTCACTGGTTGGTCCCAGTGTGTTGTCCACAGAAGACATCGTTGCGGTGATACGTATTTTGGTTGATCTGCGCAATGGCCGGGGTGAAATTGACGATATTGATCATCTGGGTAATCGTCGGGTTCGGAGCGTCGGAGAATTGGCTGAGAATCAATTCCGTGCAGGTTTGGTTCGGGTTGAGCGGGCAGTGAAAGAACGGCTTTCCCAAGCCGAATCAGACAACCTGATGCCGCATGACTTGATCAATGCAAAGCCGGTTTCGGCTGCGATCAAGGAATTTTTCGGCTCAAGTCAATTGTCGCAATTTATGGATCAAACCAATCCATTATCTGAAATTACCCATAAACGCCGGGTTTCTGCTTTGGGACCTGGTGGTTTGACACGGGAAAGGGCCGGATTTGAAGTGCGTGACGTACATCCCACCCATTATGGGCGTGTGTGTCCTATTGAGACACCGGAAGGCCCGAATATCGGTCTGATTAATTCACTGGCTCTGTATGCGCGCACCAATGAATATGGCTTTCTTGAGACGCCATATCGCAAGGTGGTGGATGCGCACGTCACTGATGAAATTGAATATTTGTCAGCGATTGAAGAAAGTAAATATGTCATTGCACAAGCCAATGCTGAATTGGATGAAAAAGGTGCATTTACCAGCGAAATTGTTTCGTGCCGTTTTAAAAATGAATTTGAACTCAGCACGCCAGGCCGTATTCAATATATTGATGTGGCGCCATCGCAAATTGTTTCCGTTGCTGCTTCATTGATTCCGTTTTTAGAGCATGACGATGCCAACCGTGCATTGATGGGTTCTAACATGCAGCGTCAAGCTGTGCCATGTCTGCGTGCCGAAAAATCTTTGGTTGGCACGGGCATTGAGCGTACTGCTGCAGTGGATTCCGGGACGACGGTGCAGGCGCGACGCGGCGGCATTGTCGATTATGTTGACGCAGGACGTATTGTTGTTCGCGTGAATGATGAAGAAACGATGGCTGGCGAAGTCGGTGTTGACATCTACACCTTGATTAAATATACGCGTTCAAATCAGAACACCAATATTAATCAGCGCACTTTGGTGAAGGTAGGCGACAAGCTTGAGCGCGGTGATGTGATTGCGGATGGCGCTTCAACTGATATGGGTGAATTGGCTTTGGGCCAGAATTTGCTCGTCGCTTTTATGCCGTGGAACGGTTTCAATTTTGAAGACTCTATTTTGATCTCCGAGCGTGTTGTTGCTGATGACCGTTTCACGTCGATACACATTGAAGAGTTGACTGTGGTTGCGCGTGATACGAAACTTGGCGCGGAAGAAGTGACCCGTGATATTCCTAACTTGTCTGAACACATGTTGGGACGTCTGGATGAGTCGGGCATCTGTTATATCGGGGCTGAAGTTGAGGCGGGCGACGTGCTGGTCGGCAAAGTGACGCCGAAAGGTGAAACCCAATTGACGCCAGAAGAAAAATTGTTGCGTGCGATTTTTGGTGAAAAAGCTTCCGATGTGAAAGACACTTCCTTGCGTGTTCCTTCGGGTATGGCGGGTACCGTGATCAACGTTCAGGTATTTACCCGTGAAGGGATGGAGCGTGATGCGCGTGCGGTACAAATTATTGGCGAACATCTGTCTGCCTATAAGAAGGACATGTCTGACCGTATGCGGATTGTTGAAAATGACAGTTTCGACCGTTTGAAGCGTCTTGTATTGGGTAAACAAGCCAAGGGTGGTCCTGGTCGTTTGGCAAAGGACAGTGTGATTACCCAAGTATATCTCGATGCACACAACCGTTATGATTGGTTCGACATTCGTCTCTCGGATGAAGATGCGAGCCGCCAGATGGAAATGCTCAAAGAGGGCATCGATCAAAAGCGGGTTGAATTCGAGCAAATGTTTGAAGAGAAAAAGAAAAAAATGACTGCCGGAGACGAGCTTCAACCCGGCGTACAAAAGATGGTGAAGGTGTATGTTGCGGTGAAACGTCGTTTGCAACCCGGTGACAAGATGGCTGGACGCCATGGTAATAAAGGGGTTGTTTCAAAAATTGTGCCCGTTGAAGACATGCCATTTATGGCTGATGGAACACCGATGGACATTGTGCTAAATCCTTTGGGTGTGCCGTCACGAATGAACGTTGGTCAGATTTTGGAGACCCATCTTGGTTGGGCTGCAAAAGGCTTGGGTAAAAAGATTGACGCCATGTTGCAGGCGCAGCGCAAGGTCGGTGAAATTCGCGGATTTATTGAGAAAATCTACAACAGTACAGGTAAGCAGGAAACTATTGATGACCTGGATGACGCGTCTGTGCTTGAATTGGCACGTAATTTGACGAAAGGCGTCCCCTTTGCAACCCCCGTCTTTGATGGTGCGTCGGAAGAAGAAATCAAATCCATGCTGGAATTGGCTGACTTACCTAGCTCGGGACAAATTCATTTGCATGATGGCCGTACAGGTGAGGCGTTTGATAGAAAGGTGACTGTGGGTTATATGCATGTGCTGAAACTGCATCACCTTGTCGATGACAAAATGCACGCGCGTTCAACCGGACCATACAGTTTGGTTACGCAGCAACCTCTGGGAGGTAAGGCGCAATTTGGTGGTCAACGCTTCGGTGAGATGGAAGTGTGGGCTTTGGAAGCTTATGGCGCAGCCTATGTCTTACAGGAAATGCTGACTGTAAAATCGGATGACGTTAATGGACGAACCAAGGTTTATGAAAATATCGTAAAAGGCGAGCACAAGATAGAAGCGGGTATGCCGGAATCATTCAATGTGCTGGTGAAGGAAATTCGTTCACTCGCTATTGATATTGATTTGGAACGTTATTGATGATGAACCCGGGGTGAAGTCATTCACCCCGCACCTGTAGGTGCTTCACGGGAGGACTATATGAAAGCTTTACTGGATCTGTTTAAACAAGTCACACAAGAAGAAGAATTTGATGCGATTAAAATCGGTCTTGCATCGCCGGAAAAAATTCGTTCTTGGTCATATGGTGAAGTCAAAAAACCTGAAACCATTAACTATCGAACTTTTAAGCCGGAACGCGATGGTTTGTTTTGCGCCAAAATTTTTGGTCCGGTGAAAGATTATGAGTGTTTGTGCGGAAAATATAAGCGCCTCAAACACCGGGGTGTCATTTGTGAAAAGTGTGGCGTTGAAGTCACCCTGTCGAAAGTGCGTCGTGATCGTATGGGCCACATTGAACTTGCTAGCCCGGTTGCGCATATTTGGTTTCTGAAGTCATTGCCTTCGCGCTTGGGTATGGTTCTGGACATGACCTTGCGGGACATCGAGCGGGTGCTTTATTTTGAAGCCTATGTAGTGACTGATCCTGGAATGACACCCTTGCTTCGTGGGCAATTACTTCTCGAAGAAGACTTTTTGGCGAAGCAGGATGAGTTCGGTGACGAATTCCGCGCCAGCATGGGCGCCGAAGGTGTGCGTGAACTGCTGAAGACGATCGATGTGGTGTCTGAGTTGGAAACAATACGTTCTGACATGACGAAAACGGGTTCGGATACTAAAATAAAAAAATTGTCCAAACGTTTGAAAGTGATCGAGGGCTTTCAAAAATCTGGTATTAAACCTGAGTGGATGGTGCTGGAAGTATTGCCTGTTTTACCACCTGAATTACGTCCTTTGGTACCGCTTGACGGTGGTCGTTTTGCAACGTCAGATCTCAATGATTTGTATCGTCGGGTCATCAATCGTAATAACCGCCTTAAGCGCTTGCTTGAACTGAAAGCGCCAGAAATTATTGTGCGCAATGAAAAGCGGATGCTGCAGGAAGCGGTCGACTCTTTGCTGGACAATGGTCGTCGCGGTAAAGCCATGACTGGTGTCAACAAGCGCCCATTGAAATCGCTTGCCGACATGATCAAGGGAAAGGGCGGACGTTTCCGTCAAAACTTGTTGGGCAAACGAGTGGATTATTCTGGTCGTTCCGTCATTGTGGTGGGGCCGCAGTTGCGCCTCCATCAATGTGGATTGCCCAAGAAAATGGCTTTGGAGCTGTTTAAACCGTTTATCTTTAACCGGTTGGAAGTATTGGGCCTGGCCACGACCATTAAGGCTGCCAAGCGTATGGTCGAAAGCGAGGACCCAGTCGTATGGGACATGCTTGAGGATGTAATTCGTGAACATCCTGTACTGTTAAATCGTGCGCCAACATTGCACCGTTTGGGTATTCAGGCATTTGAACCCATATTGATTGAAGGCAAGGCCATCCAGCTACATCCACTGGTTTGCGCTGCATTCAATGCCGACTTTGATGGTGACCAAATGGCTGTTCACGTGCCTTTGTCTCTCGAAGCGCAGATGGAGGCGCGGACGCTGATGCTGGCGTCCAATAATGTGTTGTCGCCTGCAAACGGAGAACCTATTATTGTGCCGTCGCAAGACATCGTTCTGGGCCTGTATTACATGACCAGAGAGCGCGTCAATGCCAACGGTGAAGGCATGATGTTCGCCAATGTGGATGAAGTGTCGCGTGCTTATGAGTCTCGGCAAGTGGACTTGAATGCTAAAATCACAGTCCGCATTACCGAAGCTTACTTCAACGATGAGGGTGAGCAGGTTGATAAAACCACCCGATATGAAACCACGGTAGGCCGGGCATTGTTGTCTGAAATTCTGCCGGTAGATCTGCCATTTAGCTTAATTAACAAAATTCTTAAGAAAAAAGAAATTTCGAGACTGATTAATGCCAGTTTCCGTCGTTGCGGTTTGCGTGATACGGTGCACTTGGCTGATAAGTTGATGTATACCGGATTTGCTTATGCAACCCGTGGCGGAATATCCATTTGCGTGGATGATATGCTGGTGCCGAAAGAAAAACACGACATCATTAGTACCTCAGAAAAAGAAGTGAAAGAAATTGAAGCGCAATACACATCAGGCTTGGTCACTCAGGGCGAGCGATACAACAAGGTCGTGGATATTTGGGGACGCGCGGGTGATTTGGTGGCCAAGGCCATGATGAATCAATTGGGTTCTGAAGCGGTGGTTGATCGTGAAGGTAAATTGACGACGCAAGAATCTTTCAACGCAATTTATATGATGGCCGATTCTGGGGCGCGTGGTTCAGCTGCACAAATACGGCAATTGGCCGGTATGCGTGGATTGATGGCCAAGCCTGATGGCTCTATTATTGAAACCCCAATCACGGCCAATTTCCGTGAGGGTTTGAATGTGTTGCAATACTTCATTTCTACACACGGCGCACGTAAAGGTTTGGCAGATACGGCGTTAAAAACTGCAAACTCTGGTTATTTGACACGGCGTTTGGTGGATGTGACACAAGACCTGGTGGTGATCGAGCAAGATTGCGGCACCACTGATGGCGTGGTGCTGAAGGCATTGGTCGATGGTGGTGAAGTCATTGAAGCGTTGCGAGATCGCATTCTGGGTCGAGTAACAGCGGTGGATGTGGTGCACCCGGAAACTGCTGAAACAGTGATTGAAGCAGGTGTAATGCTTGATGAAGTGATGGCTGATCATATTGAGTCGCTTTCTATTGATGAAGTGAAGGTGAGAACTGCGCTAACTTGTGCTACCCGCTTTGGTCTTTGCGCTAAGTGTTATGGCCGTGATTTGGGACGAGGACAGCTTGTCAATGTGGGTGAGGCTGTCGGTGTGATTGCAGCGCAATCCATTGGCGAACCTGGTACTCAGTTGACGATGCGTACCTTCCACATCGGTGGCGCGGCATCGCGTTCAGCTGTTGCCAGCCAATTGGAATCCAAATCTGCTGGTACAGTGCTATATAGCCCGAGCATGCGTTATGTCACCAGTGCGAAAGGCGAATTAATTGCCATCGCACGAAGTGGCGAGATACTGATTATGACCGATGCAGGCCGCGAACGTGAACGTCATAAAGTACCCTATGGCGCCACCTTGACCATTAAGGATGGCGAAAAAATTAAAGCTGGCCAAATTTTGGCCATGTGGGATCCGCATACCCGTCCTATTATTACTGAGTATGCTGGTGTTGTTCGCTTTGAAAATGTGGAAGAAGGCTCTACAGTTGCAAAACAAATTGACGAAGTGACCGGCTTGTCAACACTGGTGGTCATTGATCCAAAACGCAGAGTGGGTGCTGCCAGCAAAGGTTTGCGTCCCCAGGTGAAGCTATTGGACGAATCAGGGCAAGAAATTAAAATCGCTGAAACGGATATCGCTGTCAACATCACCTTTCAGATTGGTTGCTTGATTACGGTGAAAGACGGTCAGCAGGTAGGTGTGGGTGAAGTGCTGGCAAGAATCCCGCAAGAGACACATAAAACTCGTGATATTACGGGCGGGTTGCCACGTGTTGCGGAATTGTTTGAAGCGCGCTCACCGAAAGATGCGGGCGTGTTGGCACCGGTAACCGGCACCATCTCGTTTGGCAAGGACACAAAAGGCAAACAAAGATTGGTGATTACCGATCTGGATGGTATAAGCCATGAATATCTGATCCCGAAAGAAAAACATGTCATGGCCCATGATGGACAGGTGGTCAATAAGGGCGAAATGATTGTCGATGGGCCTGTTGATCCACATGATATCCTGGCACTTAAAGGCATTGAATCGTTAGCACGTTATATTGCTGATGAAGTGCAAGAAGTCTATCGTTTGCAAGGTGTGAAAATTAACGATAAGCATATTGAAGTGATCGTAAGGCAAATGCTACGTCGTGTGAACATCATTGATGCAGGTGATACCCGTTTCATTCAGGGTGAGCAGGTAGAACGTGCTGACACACTAATTGAAAATGAACGTATGGTTGCAGAGGGTAAGGAACCAGCCGTTTATGCAAACATTTTGTTGGGTATTACAAAAGCCTCGTTGTCGACAGATTCGTTTATTTCGGCAGCCTCCTTCCAGGAAACGACGCGCGTATTGACTGAGGCTGCAATTATGGGTAAACGCGACGAATTGCGAGGGTTGAAAGAGAACGTGATTGTGGGTCGTTTGATTCCTGCGGGAACCGGGTTGGCCTATCATAAAACACGACGTCAGCCGGTGTCAGAACGTGACATCTTTGTCGATGAAGAAGTGTTTTACCAAGAGGTAGTCGCCGATGGAGCTCCTCAGGCTTGACGTGTCCGGTGATGGGTACTATAATTCATCACTTTTTTAAAAGAATGCTCTTCATTTGCCCAGCGTAATGTGCGGTGAAGAGATTTAATTTGGATTTTTGTTTTCGGCGAGTTGTGTTGAAATGCTGAAGCCAGATTGTGTAAATAAGACAAGATTGATTTATTTCGCATGACTGGTTTTTCAGCAAGGATAATTGTCGATAAACATTGCTTCGTAAGGGTCTGTGCTCAGGTTGGGTTTCAACACAGGGGCGTCAGGCAGGTAGTTTTAAAATATTGGAAAAAGCATGCCAACAATTAATCAGCTGGTGCGTAAACCGCGAGCCGCTAAACGAGTAAAAAGCAAGGTGCCTGCCCTGGAGGCCTGCCCACAAAAGCGGGGCGTTTGTACGCGCGTTTACACCACGACACCAAAGAAACCAAACTCCGCATTGCGTAAAGTTGCGCGGGTGAGGCTAACCAATGGTTTTGAAGTCTCCAGTTATATCGGTGGTGAAGGTCACAATCTTCAGGAGCACTCAGTTGTGCTCATACGTGGTGGTCGTGTGAAGGATTTGCCGGGTGTGCGTTATCACACCGTTCGGGGCAGTCTGGATACTGCCGGAGTGAAAGACCGTAAACAAAGCCGTTCAAAATATGGCGCTAAGCGTCCTAAGAAAGCTTAAGCACATCACTATTTGATTCAATTGTGTTGTGTTAGCCGGATTTTGATTTAAGAGGATATTATGCCAAGACGTAGAGAAGTTCCCAAAAGAGATGTGCTGCCAGATCCCAAGTACGGTAGTCAAGATGTTGCAAAATTTGTCAACGTGCTGATGTCGCGTGGTAAAAAATCTGTCGCTGAGCGTATTATATATGGCGCTTTTGATCAGATATCTCAAAAATCCGGTAAAGATCCGGTTGAGGTGTTTACCCTGGCGCTAAGTAATGTGCGTCCTTTGGTCGAGGTCAAAAGCCGTCGAGTCGGTGGCGCAAACTATCAGGTTCCCGTAGAGGTTCGACCTTCACGCCGGTCTGCACTGGCAATGCGCTGGTTGAAAGATTTTGCGCGGAAACGCGGTGAGAAATCGATGGGAATTCGTCTTGCAGGCGAGTTGATGGATGCGGCTGAGGGTCGTGGTGGTGCAATGAAGAAACGTGATGAAGTGCATCGTATGGCTGAGGCAAATAAAGCCTTTTCGCATTTCCGGTTCTGATTTATTTGTACAACTTTTATTTAATTGGCCGGCATTTCGATGTCGGCATTTTACTGGATTGACAAAGTGGCTCGTAAAACCCCCATAGAACGTTACCGTAACATTGGCATCAGTGCGCATATTGATGCAGGTAAAACCACAACAACAGAACGTATTTTGTACTACACCGGTGTTTCCCATAAAATCGGCGAAGTGCATGATGGTGCGGCGACGATGGATTGGATGGAGCAGGAGCAGGAGAGGGGAATTACCATCACCTCTGCTGCAACTACCTGCTTCTGGCGTGGTATGGACAACAGTTATCCAGAGCATCATATTAATATTATTGATACCCCGGGGCACGTTGATTTTACGATTGAAGTTGAGCGTTCGATGCGGGTTTTGGATGGCGCATGTATGGTTTATTGTGCGGTAGGCGGCGTACAACCACAATCTGAAACAGTTTGGCGCCAGGCCAATAAATACAAAGTCCCCCGTTTGGCTTTTGTCAATAAAATGGACCGCACGGGCGCAAACTTTCTTAAGGTGCATGACCAGATGCGTACGCGTCTGAAGGCTAATGTTGTGCCTCTGCAATTGCCAATCGGCGCAGAAGATAAATTTGAAGGTGTGGTTGATTTAATTAAAATGAAAGCCATTTTTTGGGATGATTCATCCCAGGGTATGAAGTTCGAAGAACGTGAAATTCCGTCCGACATGCAAGCGGAATGTGAGCGCTGGCGTGAAAAGCTGATTGAAGCTGCGGCAGAAGCTACAGAAGAGCTCATGAACAAATACCTTGAAGAAGGTGGGTTGTCGGTTGCAGAAATCAAAGGGGCAATTCGCTCACGAACCCTTGCCGGTGAAATTGTGCCAATGCTGTGTGGTTCTGCCTTTAAAAATAAGGGTGTTCAGGCCATGCTGGATGCGGTGATTGATTATTTGCCTTCCCCAGCCGATATTCCGCCAGTGAAGGGGGAGTTGGAAAACGGTACGATTGTTGAGCGCAAGCCAGAAGACAGTGAACCATTTTCGGCTTTAGCATTTAAAATCATGACGGATCCATTTGTTGGTCAATTGATTTTTTTCCGTGTCTATTCTGGGGTGCTGAATTCCGGGGATACTATTTATAACCCGATTAAGGGTAAAAAAGAACGCATAGGCCGCATTTTGCAAATGCACGCCAATCAACGTACCGAAATTAAAGAAGTGCATGCCGGTGATATTGCGGCAGCGGTTGGTTTAAAGGATGCGACAACAGGTGATACCTTGTGTATCCCGCAAGATGTTGTGATTCTTGAGAGGATGATATTTCCGGAGCCGGTTATTCACGTTGCCGTGGAACCTAAAACAAAGGCCGATCAGGAAAAAATGGGGATGGCGTTAAATCGTCTGGCGCAAGAAGATCCTTCGTTTCGTGTGCGCACCGATGAAGAGACCGGTCAGACCATTATTTCGGGTATGGGTGAGTTGCACCTTGAAATTATCGTAGACCGCATGAAGCGCGAATTTAGCGTAGAAGCTAACGTAGGCGCGCCGCAAGTGGCATACCGCGAGGCGATTCGTAAATCAGTTGAAGTTGAAGGTAAATTTGTCAAACAGTCTGGTGGTAAAGGTCAGTACGGGCATGTGTGGATTAAAATGGAACCGAACGAAACCGGCAAAGGATATGAGTTCATTGATGCGATTAAAGGCGGAACAGTTCCCCGTGAATTTATTCCAGCCGTCGACAAGGGCTTGAGAGAGACTTTGCCTAATGGTGTGCTGGCCGGATTCCCTGTCGTCGATGTCAAGGTGACATTGTTTGATGGTTCGTACCATGATGTGGACTCGAATGAAAACGCTTTTAAAATGGCAGCTTCGTTTGCGTTTAAAGATGGGATGCGGAAAGCCAATCCGGTGTTGCTGGAGCCGATGATGGCGGTTGAAGTTGAGACGCCAGAAGATTACATGGGTGATGTGATGGGCGATTTGTCTTCGCGTCGTGGCATGATTCAGGGTATGGACGACAATTCCACAGGAAAAGTAATCAAAGCTGAGGTGCCTCTGGCTGAAATGTTTGGTTACTCGACCACGTTGCGATCAATGTCGCAAGGCCGCGCCACCTATAGTATGGAATTTAAACATTACGCTGAAGCCCCTAAAAATGTAGCTGAAGCGATTATCAATAAAAAGTAAGTTTGTTGAGTAAGGGAAAAGATCATGGCAAAAGGCAAGTTTGAACGGACTAAACCCCACGTAAACGTAGGTACGATTGGTCATGTTGACCACGGCAAGACGACATTAACGGCGGCGTTGACGACGATTTTGTCGAGGAAATTTGGTGGGGAAGCAAAGAATTACGCGGACATTGATTCGGCGCCAGAAGAAAAAGCGCGTGGTATTACCATTAACACGGCGCACGTTGAATACGAAACGGAAAAGCGCCACTATGCGCACGTTGACTGTCCTGGTCACGCCGACTATGTGAAGAACATGATTACTGGCGCGGCACAAATGGACGGTGCGATTCTGGTTGTTTCAGCTGCTGATGGCCCGATGCCGCAGACCCGTGAGCACATTTTGCTGGCCCGTCAGGTGGGCGTGCCTTACATCATTGTGTATATGAATAAAGCTGACATGGTCGACGATCCGGAGCTGCTGGAACTGGTCGAGATGGAAGTGCGCGAGTTGTTGAGTAAATACGATTTTCCGGGTGACGATACGCCAATTATCACTGGTTCGGCCCTGAAAGCGCTGGAAGGTGATCAGAGTGAAATTGGTGAACCTTCCATTTTCCGTTTGGCCGATGCGCTGGACACCTACATACCGGAACCTGAGCGTGCGATTGACGGCGCATTCCTGATGCCGGTTGAAGACGTATTTTCAATCTCTGGGCGTGGTACTGTGGTAACAGGCCGTATTGAGCGCGGCATTGTCAAAGTGGGTGAAGAAGTTGAGATCGTGGGTATACGTCCCACAGTTAAGACCACCTGTACTGGCGTAGAAATGTTCCGTAAATTGCTTGATCAAGGCCAGGCTGGTGATAACGTGGGCGTGTTGTTGCGTGGCACCAAGCGTGAAGATGTGGAGCGGGGTCAGGTTTTGGCCAAGCCAGGTTCCATCAAGCCACACACCAGTTTCACAGCCGAGATTTATGTGCTGTCGAAAGATGAGGGCGGTCGGCATACACCATTTTTTAATGGCTATCGTCCACAGTTTTACTTCCGTACGACAGACGTGACGGGCGCGGTTGATTTGGGCGAAGGTGTTGAGATGGTCATGCCTGGAGACAACGTGTCTGTTACAGTGACTTTGATTGCGCCTGTGGCCATGGAAGATGGTCTGCGATTTGCGATTCGTGAAGGTGGGCGTACAGTCGGTGCCGGTGTCGTGGCAAAAATTATTGCATAAGTCTTTTAAGTATTGAGCATGTCTTCCTTGCGGTAATTGAGATAAGGCGATATAATCTTGCACTTTCGTGATTTAAAATTTGTTCTTTAAGGTGTGGCAATGAAAAACCAAAAAATTCGTATACGGCTAAAAGCTTTTGATTACCGTATCATTGATCAGTCTGCCTTAGAGATTGTGGAAACTGCAAAGCGTACCGGCGCAGTGGTAAAGGGCCCCGTTCCGTTACCTACTAAAATTGAACGCTTTGATTTGCTTCGTTCTCCACATGTCAATAAAACTTCTCGTGACCAGTTTGAGATACGTACACACCTCCGTTTAATGGATATTATTGATCCTACGGACAAAACTGTCGATGCGTTGATGAAGTTGGATCTTCCTGCTGGTGTAGAGGTTGAAATTAAAGTTTAATTGCTGCGCTGTTGTGGTGTCTGTATGTGTAGCAGTTAGTCTTAAAACGTGTCAGGGCGTATCGCCTGTCAATAATGAGCCGGTCAATTGTAATCGGCACCTTTAAATAAGGAATAAAAATGAGCTTAGGTCTGTTAGGCCGAAAAATCGGCATGACCCGACTGTTCGCTGAGGATGGTAGTACTATCCCGGTAACCGTGTTGGATGTATCAAATAACCGAGTAACGCAAATAAAATCTGCAGCAATTGATGGATATAATGCAGTTCAAGTCACTTTCGGGGTGCGTCGTGCATCTCGAGTCAATAGTGCTCAAGCTGGACATCTGGCTAAGGCCGGCGTAGAGGCAGGTGAAATTCAAAAAGAGTTTCTGATGTCTGCCGAGTCTCTGGCAGCGTTAAATTCAGGTTCCGTTATTAGCCCTACCATTTTCGAAGCCGGTCAGTATGTCGATGTTACAGGGACAACTCATGGTAAGGGATTTACCGGTGCGATCAAGCGGCACCATTTTTCTTCGAATCGCGCGTCACATGGTAACTCACGTTCGCACAATAGCGCTGGCTCAATTGGTCAGGCACAAGATCCTGGTCGCGTGTTTCCTGGTAAACGTATGGCCGGACATCTCGGAGCCGTAAAGCGTACAGTGCAAAATCTTCAAGTGGTTCGTGTTGATGTTGAGCGACAATTGGTGCTTGTTCGTGGCGCTGTGCCAGGATCTAAAGGCGGTCATGTTGTGGTTCGCCCTAGTGTGAAAGCGGGGGCATAATGGAACTGATGATGATTAACGAGCAGGGTGAAAAATCTGCTCAATTAAGTGTTTCAGACGCGTTGTTTGCTCGCGAATACAATGAACCGCTGGTGCACCAGATTGTAACGGCTTATATGGCCAATGCCCGCAGTGGAAATCGCAAGCAAAAAGACCGGGGTGAAGTGAGCCATACTACCGCAAAACCATGGCGGCAAAAAGGTACTGGCCGTGCGCGTTCTGGTATGTCTTCCAGCCCGATCTGGCGTGGAGGTGGTCGTATTTTCCCAAACTCACCCGAAGAGAATTTTAGCCAAAAAATTAACCGTAAAATGTACCGTGCGGGCATGGCATCCATATTTTCTCGTCTTACCAATGATAACAGGCTTTCGGTCGTTTCATCATTTGCTGTGGATAGCCCGAAAACCAAGCAAGTCATACAAAAACTAAAAGGCTTGGGTATAGATAATCGCGTTCTGATTATTACCGATGAAATGGATGATAATTTGTGGATGGCCTCACGAAATCTGCATGCTGTTTTGGTTTTGGAGGCGCGTCAGGTCGATCCGATTAGCTTGATCCGTTATGATCGTGTGGTGATCACTGAGGCTGCCGTGAAGATAGTTGAGGAGATGTTTCAATGAGTAATCATGCCCATAAAGATGCGCGTTTGCTGCAAATTATATTGGCTCCTCAGGTGTCTGAAAAGAGCACTTATGTTGCTGATAAATACGAGCAAGTCATATTTAAAGTCGCGCCCGATGCGACCAAGCCTGAAGTGAAGGCAGCGGTCGAATTATTGTTTAAAGTCAAAGTTGATAAAGTTCAAATCCTGGTTGTTAAAGGTAAGCACAAACGCTTTGGAAAATTCATGGGGCGTCGTTCTAATTGGAAAAAAGCTTTTGTTTGTCTCCAGCCTGGTCAGGAGATTAACTTTGCTCACGGACATCAGGAGTGATAAATGGCGCTTGTTAAAGTAAAACCAACTTCACCAGGTCGTCGTGCCGTTGTCAAGGTTGTGACGCCAGGTTTGCACAAGGGACGCCCGATAGCGTCTCTGGTTGAGAAAAAAGTTAAGACAGCTGGTCGTAATCATAATGGGCATATTACCGTTCGTCACATGGGCGGCGGTCATAAGCAGCATCACCGTATTGTTGATTTCAAGCGTGACAAGGATGGGGTGCCAGCAAAAGTCGAACGGATTGAATACGATCCAAACCGATCCGCTAACCTTGTACTGTTGTGTTATGCCGATGGTGAGCGCCGTTATATTATTGCGCCCAAAGGGGTTGCTGTCGGCGGACAAATTATGAATGGTTCTGATTCTCCGATTAAGTCGGGCAATGCGCTTCCGCTTCGTAATATTCCGGTGGGTAGTACGATACACTGTGTTGAAATGTTGCCGGGCAAAGGCGCGCAACTGGCTCGATCAGCGGGTACTTCCGTTCAGTTGTTGGCACGAGAAGGCGCTTACGCCCAACTGCGATTAAGGTCTGGTGAAATTCGCAAAGTGCATGTGGACTGTCGCGCTACCATTGGTGAAGTCGGAAATGAAGAACATTCATTGCGCTCTTTGGGAAAAGCGGGTGCAACCAGGTGGCGTGGTATTCGTCCGACTGTGCGTGGTGTGGTCATGAACCCTGTTGATCACCCTCACGGTGGTGGCGAAGGTAAGACTGCTGCGGGTCGTCATCCTGTTAGTCCATGGGGGGTCCCAGCCAAAGGGTTCCGTACTCGCCGCAACAAGCGGACTGATAGCATGATTGTGCGTCGTCGCACTCAACGATAAAGGTTAATTTATGCCACGTTCTATTAGTAAGGGCCCTTTTGTGGATGCCCACTTGCAAAAAAAAGTTGATACCGCTCGTGCTACCAGTGACAAGCGACCGATTAAAACTTGGTCGCGCCGTTCAACTGTTTTACCGGATTTCATTGGTATGACGATCGCTGTTCACAATGGCAAACAACACATCCCTGTGTTTATATCCGAAAATATGGTGGGTCATAAACTGGGTGAATTTTCATTGACTCGTACTTTCAAGGGTCATGCTGCAGACAAGAAAGCTAAGAAATAGGATATGACATGAGAGTTTCTGCTGTACTGCGTGGATCACATTTGTCGGCCCAGAAAGGCCGTTTGGTTGCTGACCAGATTCGTGGATTGCCTGTCGATAAGGCACTAAATATTTTAAGATTCAGCCCAAAAAAGGCTGCTTTTGTGATTAAGAAGGTGCTTGAATCAGCGATAGCAAATGCTGAGCATAATGATGGTGCCGATATTGATGACCTAAAAGTGGCTGTGATTACGGTTGATGAAGGCCCGGTGATGAAGCGGTTTATCGCGCGAGCAAAGGGGCGTGGCAATCGCATTGTTAAGCAAACTTGTCACATTGTTATCACCGTTGGCGATAAATAAGGAACCAAAATGGGTCAGAAAATACATCCAATAGGACTTAGGCTTTGCGTAAACCATAATTGGACTTCACGTTGGTACGCAAGCAGTAAGAATTTTGCCGAGAACTTGAATGAAGATATCAGGGTTCGCGAGTTCTTGAAAAAGAAACTTGCAAACGCTTCTGTCAGTAAAATCATCATTGAGCGCCCTGCGAAAAATGCTCGTATCACAATATATAGCGCGAGACCAGGTATTGTTATTGGTAAGAAGGGCGAAGATATTGAGGCGCTTAAAACCCAATTACAGAAGATGATGAGCGTTCCCGTTCATGTTTCGATAGAAGAAGTTCGCAAGCCCGAAACTGATGCACAATTAATCGCGGCGAATATCGCGGGCCAGCTTGAAAAGCGGATAATGTTTCGTCGCGCAATGAAGCGTGCGATGCAAAATGCGATGCGACTGGGTGCCCAAGGTATTAAAATTATGAGTTCCGGTCGTTTGAATGGTGCAGAAATCGCACGTACAGAATGGTATCGTGAAGGCCGGGTTCCTTTGCATACTTTGCGCGCTGACATTGATTATGGTTTTTATGAAGCTAAAACCACTTATGGAATTATTGGGGTAAAGGTTTGGGTCTATAAGGGTGATGTTCTGGGTAAAGGTGAATTGCCAGCCCCAATCCATACTGCGGAACCTGAAAAGCGAGTAAAAAAGCCAGGAGTTAAACATGCTGCAGCCAGCTAGAAGAAAGTATCGGAAAGAACAAAAAGGTCGAAATACCGGTATTGCAACAAGAGGGAATTTAGTTAGTTTTGGAGAGTTTGGTTTAAAATCAATTGGTCGTGGAAGGTTAACTTCCCGGCAGATTGAAGCAGCACGTCGTGCGATGACCCGGCATATTAAACGTGGTGGACGTATCTGGATTAGAATATTTCCAGACAAACCAATTTCACAGAAACCTGCTGAAGTTCGCATGGGTAATGGTAAGGGTAATCCTGAGTATTACGTTGCAGAAATACAGCCGGGAAAAATGCTGTATGAAATGGACGGCGTTGATGAGGCGACAGCACGTGAAGCATTCCGTTTGGCTGCAGCTAAGTTACCGCTTAAGACTACTTTTGTTGTCCGGATGATTGGTGGTTAATATGACAGTGAATGACATGCGTGCCCAGTCGGCCGCAGAAGTAAAAAATGAGTTGTTGGTTTTGTTACGCACCCAATTTAATTTGCGTATGCAAATATCTACACAGCAAAATAACAATACGAGTGAGCTGGGCAAAGTGAAAAAAAATATTGCTCGCGCTCATACGGTTTTACGAGAAATGCAGATGAAGGTGGTAGGTAAATGACAGCTATGGAAAACAAGCTTGTTCGTAATCTTACGGGGCGTGTAGTCAGTAATAAGATGGATAAAACTGTCACTGTATTGGTCGAACGAAAAGTAAAACATCCGGTAATCGGTAAGGTGATTCGTCGCACAAAAAAATATCATGCACATGATGAAAATAATGCGTATTCCGAAGGTGATGTCGTCGTTATTGAAGAGTGTCGTCCACTTTCCAAAACAAAAGCATGGCGTGTTACTGAAGTGCTTAGTAAAGGCCGTGTTGAATAAGTACTCGTGTTCATTGATGTTTGTGCTGATTAATCTTGCATAAACATTAAGTTCGGGTTATAATCTTTTTTTCACTTGCCGCTTGCGGCAATCTTTCCCGTACGGGTCCAAAACTGGCTGTTCAGACAGGTCAAGCCTTGATGACGGGTTAAGTTGGAGATTTAAATGATACAAATGCAATCAAAATTAGATGTTGCCGATAACACTGGTGCTCGTTCAGTGATGTGTATCAAGGTGCTTGGCGGATCTAAACGTCGTTATGCAGGTATAGGCGACATCATTAAAGTCACCATCAAAGATGCGGCCCCGCGCGGTCGTGTTAAAAAAGGCGATGTGTACAATGCTGTGGTCGTCAGGACTGCAAAGGGAGTTCGTCGTGCTGACGGGTCGCTTGTGAAGTTTGATGGCAACGCTGCTGTTCTGCTTAATAATAAGTTGGAGCCCATCGGTACCAGGATTTTTGGACCGGTGACGCGCGAATTGCGTACAGAACGTTTTATGAAAATTGTTTCGTTGGCGCCAGAAGTGCTTTGAGAGGTTGATATGAACAAAATACGTAAAGGCGACAGTATCGTCGTTAGAACTGGTAAAGACAAAGGCAAACGCGGTACAGTAGTCGAAGTTCAAAAAGGTAATCTTGTACTGGTTGAGGGTGTTAACCTGGTCAAAAAACATGTTAAGCCTAATCCTGCAAAGGGTGAGGCGGGTGGGATTGTGCCAACAGCACTTCCGATTCAAGTGTCTAATATAGGGTTGTTTAATGCACAAACCGGCCGTGCTGATCGGGTTGGTTTAAAGTTGTTGGAAGATGGACGTAAGGTTCGTTTTTTCAAATCGACCAACGAATTGGTTGATGCTTGAGGGGTTTTTATGGCGCGCTTACATAAGTTTTATACTGATACGGTAATACCCGGGTTAATGTCGCAATTTGGCTACAAGTCCATCATGGAAGTTCCTGCTATTGAAAAAATCACACTGAATATGGGTGTGGGAGAAGCAGTTGCTGACAAAAAAGTGATGGAATTCGCTGTGGGTGATCTGCAGAAAATTTCAGGTCAAAAAGTGATTGTTACCAAATCGAAAAAATCAATTGCAGGTTTTAAAATCCGTGATGATTACCCGGTTGGTTGTATGACTACTTTACGGCGTGACCGTATGTATGAGTTTCTTGATCGCCTGGTTACGATAGCTATTCCACGTATTCGTGATTTTCGCGGCCTGTCTGCAAAATCATTTGATGGGCGTGGTAACTTTAACATGGGCGTTCGGGAACAAATTATTTTTCCTGAAATTGAGTATGACAAAATTGATACTTTGCGTGGAATGAATATTACGATTACCACCACGGCAAAGACGGATACAGAAGCGCGTGCTTTGCTTGCGGCATTCCGCTTTCCTTTTAAAAGTTGAGACAAAATGGCCAAACTTTCAATCATTAATCGTGATAAAAAACGTCGGGTTTTGGTAAAGAAATTTGCCGCAAAGCGTGCGGAGTTGATGGCTTCGATTGCGAATACCCAGCTTTCTGATGAGCAGCGTTTGGAGGCACGAGCTGCACTTCAGTTGTTACCGCGTAATTCCAGTCCGGTGCGGCTGAGAAATCGCTGTGCAATAACTGGGCGTCCGCGTGGTGTCTTTAAGAAATTCGGGTTGGGTCGCATCAAGTTGCGTGAATATGCGATGCGTGGCGAAGTGCCTGGTATGGTTAAGGCAAGCTGGTAAGCGGGGAGAATTGAATGAGTATGAGTGATCCAATTGCGGATATGTTAACGCGTATTCGTAATGCCCAAAGTGTTGAAAAAACAACTGTTTCTATGCCTAATTCAAAAGTTAAAGTTGCGATTGCAGCTGTTTTGAAAGATGAAGGGTATATTGAGGATTTTGCTGTGCATACAAATGGGGCGATGCAAGAGCTGCGTATTGTCTTAAAGTATTATGCAGGCCGCCCTGTTATTGAAAAGATTGATCGCGTCAGCCGACCCGGCTTGCGTATATACCGTGGCAGTGACAATTTGCCCAAGGTGATGGCTGGTTTGGGCGTTGCTATTGTATCGACATCAAGCGGTGTGATGACGGATCGACGAGCGCGCGCCATGGGTATTGGTGGCGAAGTGCTGTGTGTCGTGGCTTAAGGAGATAAATCGTGTCACGTGTCGCAAAAAATCCAGTTAAAGTTCCAGTGGGCGTAGAAGTGTTAATTCATGCTCACGCTATTGAAGTCAAAGGCCCTTTGGGGACCTTGTCACAAACAAACAGTTCTGTGGTTGATGTGGTTCAAGAGGGTGATGAGTTGCGTTTTACACCCGTTGATGATTCGATCAAAGCCAATGCAATGTCAGGCACTATGCGTGCTTTACTTGCCAATATGGTTCAAGGCGTCAGTCAGGGGTTTCAAAAGAAACTTCTTTTGGTTGGCGTTGGATACAGAGCGCAAGCTGCTGGCGATGTACTGAATCTGACTCTGGGTTTTTCTCATCCGGTTGTACATAAAATGCCTGATGGCATTTTGGTGGAAACACCCACTCAAACCGAGATTGTGATCAAAGGTACTGATCGTCAGAAGGTCGGTCAAGTTGCAGCTGATGTTCGAGCTTATCGACGTCCTGAACCCTACAAAGGGAAGGGCGTTCGCTACGCTGGTGAAGTTGTGTTAATCAAAGAAACCAAGAAGAAATAATTAGGAAGTTATTATGGACAAAAATACAACGCGTCTGCGCCGGGCACGTAAAACTCGTGCTCGTATTGCTGAACAAAGGATGAACCGACTGGTTGTCTTTCGTTCTAATTGTCATATCTATGCTCAAATTATTGATCCGAGTGGTGGCGTGATTTTGACAAGTGCATCATCTGTTGAAAGTGAAGTGCGTTCAGCGATTCCTCACGGTGGAAATATTGGTGCAGCCATCGTCGTCGGCAAGCGTATTGCTGATAAGGCAAAGTTGCTGGGTGTGGAAAAGGTTGCTTTTGACCGGTCCGGGTTCCACTATCATGGCCGTGTGAAAGCATTGGCTGATGCTGCGCGCGAAAACGGTTTGAATTTTTAAAGAGGTTGACATGGCTAAAGTTGAATCTAATCAACAGGAAAGTGCAGACGGATTGCGTGAAAAAATGATCGCAGTCAACCGTGTCACGAAGGTTGTGAAGGGTGGTCGTATTTTAGGGTTTGCTGCTTTGACCGTTGTAGGCGACGGTGATGGAAGTATCGGCATGGGTAAGGGAAAATCGAGAGAAGTTCCTGTTGCCGTTCAAAAAGCCATGGATGAAGCTCGACGTAAAATGCATAAGGTTAACTTGAAAAATGGCACCTTGCATCACGCTGTCATTGGTCGTCATGGCGCTGCAATGGTGTACATGCAGCCTGCATCCGAAGGTACCGGAATTATTGCGGGCGGTCCAATGCGTGCGGTTTTTGAAGTAATGGGTGTGCACAATATCCTGGCTAAGTGTATCGGTTCTGCCAATCCTTATAATGTGGTGCGTGCAACGATTGATGGTTTGTTGAAAGTTAACACCCCCTATGAAATCGCCGCAAAGCGCGGAAAGACAATTGCTGAGATTATGGAGTGATGATGAGCCATGCTAAAACCGTCAAATTGACGCTTGTTAAGAGTTTAATAGGTGCTAAACGTGCTCATCGTGCTTGCGTGCATGGTCTTGGTTTGCGTCGTATTAATCAAACAGTTGAGGTATTAGACACGCCATCTAACCGTGGTATGGTAAACAAAGTCTCTTATCTTCTCAAATGTGAGGCATAAATGAAACTCAATGATTTAAATCCCGCTCCAGGCAGTAACAAAGCTTCACGTCGAGTGGGTCGTGGTATTGGTAGTGGCTTGGGTAAAACATGTGGCCGTGGTCACAAAGGTCAAAAATCGCGCGCAGGTGGATTTCATAAGGTGGGTTTTGAAGGTGGTCAAATGCCGCTTCAACGCCGACTTCCTAAACGCGGTTTTGTCTCTATGACTGCTGGTCATACTGTAGAAGTTTTGCTTTCTGCTTTGAACAAATTGCCAATTTCTGAAATTGACTTGCAGGTATTGAAGCTTTCTGGCCTTGTGCCGATTAAGGCGCGTTCTGCTAAAGTCGTGTTGAATGGTGAAATATCTAAAGCCATTTCATTGCGCGGAATATCGGCGACTAAAGGTGCGCGTGCAGCGATTGAATTGGCTGGCGGAAGTTGTCTGGAATAAGATTGGCTACCGATAATCAAATTTTGGGTGGGGCAGGGAAATACGGCGACTTAAAAAAACGCTTAATGTTCCTTTTGGGTGCATTGGTGGTGTATCGTATCGGTGCTCATATTCCTGTGCCAGGGATTGACCCTGTTGCATTGGCACATTTGTTTCGTACCCAACAGAATGGAATTTTGGGTATGTTCAATATGTTTTCCGGCGGCGCATTGTCCCGATTTACAGTTTTTGCGCTAGGAATTATGCCCTATATTTCGTCATCGATTATTATGCAATTGCTGACTGTATTATCGCCTCATCTTGAAGCGCTTAAGAAAGAGGGAGATTCGGGTCGAAAAAAAATCACCCAGTACACACGTTATGCAACGGTGGTGCTGGCGTTATTTCAAGGTTTTGGTATTGCTCTGGCACTTGAATCGCAAGCGGGCTTGGTGATTGACCCTGGTTTTGCTTTTCGTATGACAACTGTTGTAACTCTGGTCGCTGGCACCATGTTTTTGATGTGGTTGGGTGAGCAAATTACCGAGCGTGGTTTAGGTAATGGCATCTCAATGATTATCTTTTCGGGTATTGTTGCTGGGTTGCCGCATGCGATAGGTGGAACTCTGGAGTTAACGTCTACTGGCGCGTTTTCAATTCCTGTGGTGATGCTGTTATTTGCGGTGGTAGTGCTGGTAACAGGTTTGGTTGTTTTTGTAGAACGTGGACAGAGAAAAATACCTGTCAATTATGCAAAGCGACAAGTCGGAAATAAAATGTATGGCGGGCAGAGTTCTTATTTACCGCTGAAGCTGAATGTTTCAGGTGTGATTCCTCCGATTTTCGCGTCAAGTATTATTTTGTTTCCTGCGACTTTGGCGGGTTGGTTCGGTAGCTATCCAGGCATGTCCTGGTTAAAAGATATTTCTGGGGCTTTGTCACCGGGCCAACCAATTTACGTGTTACTGTATGCGACCGCAATTATTGTGTTTACCTTTGTTTATATGGCATTGGTTTTTAACCCGAAAGAGACTGCGGACAATTTGAAGAAAAGTGGTGCTTTTGTACCTGGTATTCGTCCCGGTGACCAAACAGCACGTTATATCGATAAAATATTAACTCGTTTAACGATGATCGGTGCAATTTATATTACATTGGTTTGCTTGGTGCCGGAATTTTTGATTGTAAAATTTAACGCGCCATTTTATTTTGGCGGTACTTCACTGCTGATTATTGTGGTGGTGACAATGGATTTTATTTCTCAGGTGCAGGCTTACTTAATGACCCATCAGTATGAAGGCTTGCTAAAAAAAGCAAATTTTAAATCAAATGCTTATGGATCTCGTTAAGCGATGGAAGGTTAAGCAGTATGTCTAAAGAAGACATCATCCAGATGCAGGGCGAAATTCTGGAAACGTTACCGAATGCCATGTTTCGTGTGAAATTAGAAAATGGTCATGTTGTTTTGGGACATATTTCAGGGAAAATGCGTATGCATTATATTCGTATCTTGCCTGGTGACAAAGTGACAGTTGAGTTAACGCCTTATGATCTAACCAAAGGACGGATAACCTTCAGAGCGAAGTGATATCAGTTAATTGGTTATTGTTTGCGGTATGAATGAAACAGATTTTGATTGAGCGCGTTTTATTTTGTGCTTTATGTGTGGTTGAAGTGTAAGGGGACTGAGATGAGAGTTCAGGCATCAGTAAAAAAAGTGTGTCGTAAGTGTAAAATTGTACGTCGCAAAGGAGTTGTTCGAGTGATTTGTGAAGAGCCACGGCATAAGCAACGCCAAGGTTAATACACAGGTTGTGTTTTTTATATTATAATTGAATGTTCTGAGTTCGGAGTTAGTCAATGGCTCGTATTGCCGGGGTAAATATACCCAATCATCAGCATGCAGATGTTGCCTTAACAGCAATTTATGGTATCGGACGTGTTACCGCGCAAAAAATCTGTGTGGCTGCCGGTATTATCTGTTCTACAAAGATTAAGGACTTGACGGATGCTGATATGGAACGGCTCCGTGAAGGTGTAGCCAAACATACCGTTGAAGGTGATTTGCGTCGTGAAGTCACGATGAATATCAAACGCTTGATGGATATGGGCTGTTATCGTGGGCTGAGACACCGTCGAGGTTTGCCGCTGCGAGGTCAACGCACGCGAACCAATGCCCGGACCCGAAAAGGTCCTAAAAAAGCAGTACGCGCTTCCAAATAAAGGTTAATTCATGGCTAAAGCTAATATTAGAGTTCGTAAAAAAGTTAAAAAGAATGTTGCGGAAGGCATCGCGCACATTCATGCTTCTTTTAACAATACGATTGTTACCATTACTGATCGTCAGGGGAATGCCTTGTCTTGGGCAACCTCAGGTGGCGCCGGTTTTAAAGGTTCACGCAAGAGCACCCCTTTTGCTGCGCAGATTGCTGCTGAAAATGCTGGTAAGCTTGCCCAAGAGTGCGGTGTCAAGAATCTTGAAGTGCTCATTAAAGGACCTGGTCCTGGTCGTGAATCAGCAGTCAGAGCACTGAATAATGCAGGTTTTAAAATTACCAGCATCGCTGATGTGACACCCGTTCCACATAACGGTTGCCGTCCTCCCAAAAAGCGTCGTATCTAAGCAGGAGTTTTATCTGTGGCTAGAAATTTAGACCCAAAATGCCGTCAATGTCGCCGTGAAGGCGAGAAGCTGTTTCTAAAAGGCGAAAAATGTTTTACAGAAAAATGTTCTGTTGAACGTAGAGCTTATCCGCCAGGCCAGCATGGACAAAAGAAGAATAATCGCCTTTCTGATTACGGCGTGCAATTACGTGAAAAGCAAAAATTACGCCGCACATATGGCGTGCTTGAGCACCAATTTCGTGGCATCTATAAAGAAGCCGATCGTAAGCGTGGCGTAACAGGCGAAAACTTGCTTCAGTTGCTTGAAAGCCGTCTTGATACGGTGGCTTATCGCATGGGTTTTGGAGCGTCTCGTGCTGAGTCGCGTCAGGTTGTGCGTCATAACAGCATATTGGTCAATGGTAAACGGGTTAATATTCCTTCTTATCTTGTCAAGCCAGGTGATGTGGTTGAGGTACGTGAACAGTCGCGTGCACAATTGCGTATCAAGGGTGCTTTGCAAGCTGCCGCTCAGCGTGGATTTCCTGAGTGGATTGAGGTAAATACAATCGAAATGAAGGGTACGTTTAAGGCTGTACCTATTCGTTCAGAATTGCCTGCGACAATCAACGAGCATCTTGTGGTTGAGTTGTACTCTAAGTAATTCGTTGTCAGACCATAAGGCGAACCATTTATGTTAAGTACCACTGATGATCTTTTAAAACCTCGTATTATCGAGGTTGAATCTATATCTCCACTACGTGCGCGTGTGGTGATGGAACCGTTTGAACGGGGCTATGGCCACACGCTTGCAAGTTCTTTGCGTCGTGTCTTGCTGTCTTCAATGCCTGGTGCTGCACCGACTGAAATTACCATTTCTGGCGTCCTGCACGAATACTCTACGATTGAGGGTGTGCAGGAAGATGTGGTCGATATTTTACTTAATCTCAAAGGGTTGGCATTAAAGCTTAATCATCGTTCAGAAGCTATTTTGAAGTTATCCAAATCGGTCGAAGGTCCTGTACTTGCATCCGATATTGATGTTGGCCATGACGTTGAAATTGTTGACCCAAATTATGTGATTGCTCACCTGAATAAGGGTGGTAAATTAGATATGGAGATTAAGGTGCAGCAAGGCCGTGGTTATCAACCGGTTGCTGCTCGTCGTCCTCTGAATGATGAAACGCACGCTATTGGCGTTATTCAACTGGATGCATCGTTTAGTCCAATTCGACGTGTTTCTTATTCAGTTGAAAGCGCGCGTGTCGAACAGCGTACTGACCTGGATAAGTTGATACTTGATGTTGAAACCAATGGAACGGTTGATCCTGAAGAAGCTGTACGGTATGCGGCACGTGTTCTTGTTGAACAATTAAGCTTGTTTGCAGAACTGAAAGGTACGCCAGCTGCTTCAGAGTCTCCTAAATCGCCTCAAGTTGACCCTATGTTGTTGCGTCCGGTAGATGATCTTGAATTAACGGTTCGCTCTGCAAACTGTTTGAAGGCCGAAAATATCTATTATATCGGTGATTTAATTCAGCGATCTGAAAATGAATTACTTAAAACACCCAACCTTGGTCGTAAATCTTTGAATGAAATTAAGGATGTTCTTGCTTCAAAAGGTTTGAGTTTGGGTATGAAACTGGCAAATTGGCCACCAGCTGGCCTGGAAAAGCCTTAATTATTAATTATAAGGAATACAAATCATGCGCCATCGCCTTGCCAATCGCAAGTTGAATCGCACGAGCAGTCACCGTGCTGCTCTGTTACGTAATTTAACCAATGCGCTTTTGCGTCACGAAGCAATCCGTACGACGCTTCCTAAAGCCAAGGAACTACGCCGTTTTGCTGAACCTATGATTACTTTGGCTAAAACACCCACACTGGCAAATCATCGTTTGGCTTTTAATCGTCTTCGTGACCGTGAAATGGTTGTTAAGCTTTTTGATGAGTTGGGCCCGCGTTTTAAATCGCGGCCAGGTGGTTATTTGCGTATATTGAAATTTGGCTATCGTCCTGGTGACAATGCACCTATGGCGTTAATTGAAATGGTAGATCGTCCAAATATTGAAATAGCGGCTGAGTGATCTTTTGATATTTTTAGTGTGGGTCGTGGGATATTGTGAAAAGACTTACTCAGAATTTTTCGATACCTCGCTTGGCGATATTGCAATTTTATTGTTGAAAAACAGCGCATTTATTTTGAAGCAGATTTGACCGCTCTAACGGGCGCATAAAAAGTAAAAGTTAAAATGGCTATAATTTTAATGCGTATTTTGCATTTATTTTATAGCCAATTTTATGAAATATATGCTGTATGTTTGGGGCCTTAACACGACTAAGTCTTGATCTAATTGCTTTAATCTGTAGCCCGGTTAGTTCTAGTGGTAAAACAAGGCACTCGTAACGCTTAGTCGTCAGTTCGATTCTGACACCGGGCACCACTGACCAGTTTCAAGTTTTTTATATTACCCGCAAGCCTTTCAAGATTAGGTTTGCGGGTTTTTTATTTTTACCTTTTTTCCTTGCGGGTTTAAAACCCCGGACTTCAGGCCGGCAGGAGCGCCGAACCCCGCCCTGAAGGCCGGTGACCTCATTGCTGGCTGATACAGGTCTTGTGCTATTTCGTATTTTTGTAATAACAGTTGACCCTTACAATTTTGAAGGCTAGAGTGATCTGGCATATGACGTACTGTCTGGGAAACATCTCTGTGGAGCTGAAATGCAATGTATGGCATTTTGAAGATTGCATACAAACTCCTGGTCAATGATAAAGGGAAATTTGTTGCTTTGCTGGTCGGGATAACCTTCGCTGTATTCCTGATGGTGATGATGACGTCGATGTTTGCCGGTATTCTGACCAGATCTTCTTCCACCATACTGAATGTTGGTGCCAAGGTGTGGGTGATGGATCCTGCCGTCACCACACCTGCAAGCAGTATTCCTATGCCGGATTATGTGGTGGATGCTGTACGTAGCATAAAGGGTGTGAAATACGCGGTGCCGCTCTATTCTGGCGGCGCACTGGTTAAGCTTCGTAGTGGAGCCTATCAGGCAGTGACTGTGATTGGTTTAGATGATCCCTCTTTATTCGGAAGACCAGAACTCGTTGCTGGACAAATCAAAGACATTTACGCAGAAAATGCGTTTATCGTTGTGGAAGATGCCGAATTCCAAAAACTCGAAAACCCAAAGCTTGGCACCACATTTGAAATTAATGATCATCAGGGTGTTGTTGTCGGATTGGCGAAAGTCGTAAGTGCCGGCTTGTTCGGAATCCCGACCCTCTATACCACCTACAACCGGGCAATTACTTATATCCCTTCCACAAGATTTACAGCGTCGTATATTTTGGTTGAACCGAAAAGCCAACAAGACATTCCCTATATTCAGCGGCAGGTACAAGTACTGGGCTATGAAGCGCTGACCAAAGATGAATTTATTCAAAAAATTTCCGATTTCTATAAATATAAAACGGGTCTTGGTATCAATGTGTTGGTCATGACGGTGATTAGCTTTATTGTCGGATTGTCAATTTCCGGTCAAACTTTTTATACATTTATCTTGGAAAATCTTGAAAAATTTGGTGCGATCAAAGCAATCGGGGCCAAAGGACGCCAACTGGTTTACATGATCCTGTTTCAGGCTTTATTTACTGCATTGATCGGCTATGGATTGGGGATTGGTTTGGCTGCATTATTGATTACCATCGCAAGGTCCAGAATGCCGGATTATGCAGCCATGATTACCTTTTCGAATATCTGGCTGGCTTTCATTATGGTGCTGGTTATCGCGGGTATTTCCAGTTACATCGGCATCAGGAAAGTGATCAGGATAGAACCTTTCGATATTTTCCGGGGTTGACATGGCTAATCTGGCAATTAAGGCCAATGCATTGGTCAAATGGTTTGGTGAAGGGGAAGCCAAAACTTATGCGGTAAGAGAAGCGAGTTTTGAAGCTTTTTTTGGGGAGATTCTTTATATCGTCGGGCCTTCCGGCAGTGGTAAAACGACACTGTTAAGTATGATTTCTGGCATATTGAGACCCAATGCCGGAACGGTTGAGGTTGAAGGAAGGGATATTTGGCGTTTGAGTGACAATGAAATTGCAGATTTCAGGTTAAATAAAATTGGATTTGTTTTTCAGGACTATCATCTTTTTCCCCGATTAACAACAGTTGAGAATGTGGCGATACCACTGATATTAAAAAGGATGGATTGGAATAAAGCATTGGATGTGGCCATGCATTTTTTGGATATTGTCGGGCTCAAAGAGCGGGCGCAACTTCCTCCTGTTAAATTAAGTGGTGGGGAACAGCAACGTGTAGCCATTGCACGGGCCATGGCAAGCAACCCTGATATTCTTATCTTTGATGAGCCGACAGCATCTCTGGATGGAGATACAGGTAAACGCATCGTCGATTTCGTCAAAAAGAACATTCTGAATGAAAAACGCTGCATTGTGATCGTGACGCACGATAACCGTATTTTTGAATATGCCGACAGAATTATGAATATGGAAGATGGAAAAATTACTGCCGTCGTGACAGCAAATGATGGCAGTTGATTGTTGTTCATCATGCCCCTGAGACCGGGGCATTGAACAAGCACTGACAGTTTCGTCCACTGTCATTTTCAGGTTAAGGGGCTTCGTATGAGAAATAAGCTATTATTTGCGCTTGCAATTTTAGGGTTATTGGCCGGACTGGTCGGCGCCTATTTATCCGGTATTCAAAAAAAGCCTCAACCCCCTGTATTTACCCCTGCATCCAATCCTTATGGTCAAGGTATTTATGCTGATGGCATTATTGAGAGCGATCAGTTGAATGGTGAAAATATCAATATTTATCCCGAGGTGGCTGGAAATATTACTCAAATTTTGGTCAGCGAAGGTGAGCAGATCAGGCGAGGCACACCATTACTGAAGCTGGATGATACGGTACAAAGAGCGACCACTGAGCAACAAAAAGCTCAGACAGAAACAGCCTTGGCCCAGATCGCGCAAGCAGCTGCTAATCTCAAAAATGTACAGGATCAACTGGATAAGCAGAATAGATCGTACCAGCTTGATCCAAGATCGGTGAGTAAAGATGTGCTGGATGACGCGAAAAATGCTGTCTTGATTGCACAAACCAATTTGAATGTTGCCAGAAAACAATATATTGCAGCAATAAAAGCTTACCAGGCAGCCAATGAGTTACTGTCTAAATTCACACTGAAATCCCCCCAGGATGGGGTGGTGTTAGCCATCAAGGCCGCTGTTGGCAGTTACGTCTCGACGCAAGGCACTTATGGCACCTATACGGAAGGGTTCAACCCTGTTCTGGTGATGGGTAGCACGCAGTCAACTTTGGAGGTGCGTTGTTATATTGACGAAATCCTCATCCAGCGGTTACCTGTGTTATCTAAAATACGGGCGAAAATGTTTATTCGTGGTACAAATATTAATGTTCCACTGGAGTTTGTGCGAGTGCAACCCTATGTGTCACCTAAAATAGAATTGTCTGATCAACGGACTGAGCGGGTTGATGTGCGCGTGCTACCGGTTATTTTCAAATTCAAAAATCCAAAAAATTCGTCACTTTACCCTGGGCAATTGGTGGATATTTATGTTGGTGAATAAAGATAAGGCGAGCAAAGTGTCCCCTCATTTTGTCAGGGGGTGTCAATATAAAATCTGGCTGCTGTTGGGCTCATGCCTCTGTCTGGTCGCTGGCTGTACAGTGGGGCCGGACTTTGTTCGTCCAGATGCCCCGAAAGTCAGTCGTTATACCAGAACAGCGGTCCCGACACAAACCATCAGCGCAGATGGGCAGGTCCAGTACTTCGGAAAAGGTGCCAAACTGGTTGCGAATTGGTGGAAACTGTTCAATTCGTCTCAACTTGATGTCGTTGTTAAGGAAGGATTGAATAATAATCCAGGCGTACAGGCAGCGCAGGCGAGTTTACGTCAGAGCAGGAAGAACCTCCAGGCCGGGTATGGCATTTTTTATCCACAAGCTGCCATGGATTTCAATGCCACAAGACAAGAATTCTCCCCCGCACGTTTTGGTAGTAATTCGTCAAGCAGTATCTTTAATTTGGTCACGCTTTCTGCATCGGTAAGTTATGCGCTGGATATTTTTGGCGGCGAACGCCGTGCAATAGAAGGCCTCCAGGCCCAGGTAGATTTGCAGCGTGCCACGGTGCAAGCGACTTATTTGACCTTGTCCGGCAATATTGTCAACACTGTCATCGCCCGTGCGGCCTATCGCGCGGAAATCAATATAACTGAACAAATAATTGCTATGCAGCAGGAACAGATTTCAATTGTTCAGAAACAGGTTCAGGCCGGTACTACACCTTATGCGAGCGTACTTGCCCTGAAAGGTGAATTGACGGCGCTTGAAGCGACGCTTCCACCCTTGCGGCAGAAGTTGGCTCAGAGCGAACATTTGCTTGCTACCCTTTCGGGTCGCTTTTCTGCGCAATGGCCCTCGCCGGAGGTTGATATGGCTGACCTCATGCTTCCCCAGAACCTGCCTGTCTCCCTGCCGTCTGAGCTGGTACGCCAGCGTCCGGACATTCTGGCAGCTGAAGCCGCGTTGCATGGGGCAAGTGCGAATATCGGCGTGGCAACGGCGGCATTATTTCCGAGTTTTACATTAAATGGCAGTTTCGGACAGAACAACAGCTCAGTAAACAACCTTTTCCAAAGCAATGGGTCTTTCTGGAGTCTGGGTCCAGACGTGAGTATGCCTGTTTTTAACGGTGGGACTTTATTGTCTAAAAGGGAGGCTGCCAAGGCAGCGTACCAGCAGGCGCTTGCCAATTATCGCCAAACGGTTCTCAGTGCATTTGCCCAGGTTGCAGACGCGTTGCGTGGGCTGGAACATGATGCCGAGTCGTTACAAGCCGAGGCTCAGGCACTCGATACGGCAAAGGAATCGCTGTCCTTGATGCAAACGAATTACCAGGCCGGGCTGGTCAATTATCCGCAATTACTTATTGCCAATGTTCAATACCAGCAAGCTGAAATTAACTTTCTTCAAGCTCAGGCCCAACGTTTACAGGACACAACGGCCATTTTCGTCGCATTAGGGGGTGGGTGGTGGAATCCCGTGCGTAGATCTGAAAACGGCAATTGACTGCCAGTTTGTTCGCGTCAGCGTGTATGATTCGGCCATGATGTCATCATTGCACCACTCACCTGTTCGGCTGTTTTGTTCCTTACCCTGCGATTAAGTCCACTTCGGGTTAAATTGTACGTCTCTCGCGGCGTATGACGGTGTTGTATTTTCCCCGAATGGATCGAACATTCATGGTCACTCCGCTTTGCCGGGTATTGCGATGGACATACATTTCAACGCATCCAGCTGCCGTTTCCGGGGTGGAGCCAGACTTTGCAACAAACGCTGACCTTCAGGCGGTGGATATTGAGTTAGGGCGTGCGCAGCGGTGTCCTTCGTTCACACTGTGTGTTAAAATCAAAAGATTATTTGCATTTCTCAGGGCGTCATTCGATGGAACAATTTGCAAAGGAAACACTGCCTGTCAGTTTAGAAGAGGAAATGCGTCGTTCTTATCTGGATTACGCGATGAGCGTGATTGTTGGACGGGCATTACCGGATGTGCGTGATGGTTTGAAACCAGTACATCGCCGTGCGCTTTTCGCTATGCATGAAATGTCTAATGACTGGAACCGCGCTTACAAAAAGTCGGCACGTATTGTTGGTGATGTCATTGGTAAATATCACCCGCATGGCGATACGGCCGTTTATGACACCATTGTGCGGATGGCGCAGGACTTCTCACTGCGTTATCCGTTGGTGGATGGACAGGGTAACTTTGGCTCTGTTGACGGTGACAACCCGGCTGCCATGCGATATACCGAAATTCGGATGTCCCGGATTGCACATGAATTGCTGGCCGATTTGGATAAAGAAACAGTCGATTTTGGTCCCAACTATGATGGTTCCGAGCGTGAGCCACTGATTTTCCCCGCTAAAATACCTAATCTTCTTATCAACGGCTCATCGGGTATTGCGGTGGGTATGGCGACGAATATCCCGCCACATAATTTGTCGGATGTGTGTGATGCTTGCATTTTATTGTTGAATGCACCTGAAACGGATATTGAGGCACTCATTGACGTTGTGCGCGCGCCGGATTTTCCCACCGCGGGGATTATTTATGGTTTGACCGGTGTTCGGCAAGGTTATCTGACTGGGCGTGGGCGCGTGATTATTCGTTCCCGAACCCATTTTGAGGACATTGACAAAAATGGAACCCGTCAGGCATTGATCATTGATGAGTTGCCATATCAAGTGAATAAAGCCAATTTGCTGATTAAAATTGGTGAACTGGTGCGCGAAAAGAAAATAGACGGCATTTCCGACCTGCGTGACGAATCAGATAAATCCGGCATGCGCGTGGTCATCGAACTCAAGCGGGGTGAGGTGCCTGAGGTGGTATTGAACAAATTGTTCAAACACACTGCCATGCAGGATAGTTTTGGCATGAACATGGTTGCCCTGGTGGATGGACAGCCTCGCTTGATTAATCTGAAACAGATGCTGGAAGCATTTTTGCGCCATCGCCGTGAGGTCATTACCCGTCGGGTGCGTTTTGAGTTGCGTAAAGCACGTGAGCGCGGGCATTTGCTCGAAGGTTTGGCTGTGGCTTTGTCCAATGTGGATGAAATTATTGCTTTGATTAAAGCCGCACCCACACCTGTCCAGGCTCGTGATGAACTCATGCTTCGGCGTTGGCGTTCTGCTCTGGTCGAAGACATGCTTGTGCGTGCGGGGTCCAATGTGCAGTTTTTCCGTCCCGAAAGTTTAGCGGCCGAGTTCGGTTTTGGTGATGAGGGTTATCGCTTGTCCGAAATACAGGCCCAGGCGATTTTGGATCTGCGTCTGCAACGGCTGACGGGCCTGGAGCAGGAGAAAATTTTTACCGAGTACAATGAAGTGGTGGCAAAAATTGCCGACCTGCTCGATATTTTGGCCAAGCCTGAACGTGTGACACAAATTATTGGCGATGAAATCAATCAAATTAAACAGCAATTTGGTGACGCGCGTCGTTCTGAAATTGTGACCTACGCGCAGGATTTATGCCTGGAAGATTTGATTACTCCGCAAGACATGGTGGTGACCTTGTCGCACGGCGGTTACATGAAGTCTCAACCTTTGGATGATTATCAGGCCCAAAAACGGGGGGGGCGCGGCAAGCAGGCGATGCCGACGAAAGAGGATGATTTTATCGAGCGTTTGTTCATGGCGAATAGCCATGATTACATGCTGTGTTTCTCTAACCTCGGACGGGTTTACTGGTTAAAGGTCTACGAAGTACCCCAAGGCAGCCGGACTTCAAGAGGGAAACCGATTGTTAATTTGTTGCCTTTGGCTGAGAATGAAAAAATTAATGCCATCTTGCCCGTTAAGGAATTTGTTGCAAATCGCTATGTGTTTATGGCGACGGCATTGGGTGTGGTGAAAAAAACCCAGCTGTCCGATTTTTCCAATCCGCGTCGCGCAGGGATCATCGCGGTGGACTTGGACGAGGGAGATTATTTGATTGGTGTTTCCCTGACGGATGGGCGGCATGATGTGATGCTGTTTTCCAACTCTGGCAAGGCTGTCCGTTTTGATGAAAATGATGTGCGTTCCATGGGGCGTGGCGCACGAGGCGTGCGCGGCATGAGGTTGGCAAAAGATCAGAAAGTGATTTCTTTACTGGTGGCTGAAAATGAAGAACAGTCTGTGTTAACGGTGACTGAAAATGGTTACGGCAAACGCACCAATATCGCCGAATATACTCGTCACACCAGAGGTACACAGGGCATCATTGCAATACAAACCACGCCCCGAAATGGGAATGTGGTGGCGGCTACGCTGGTTGAGGCAGATGATGAAATTATGCTGATTACAGATGGTGGGGTATTGATTCGTACCCGGATCAGGGAGGTGCGCGAAATGGGGCGTGCCACACAGGGCGTAACCTTGATTCATCTTGATAATGGGCAGAAACTCATCGGCGTGGAGCGTGTTCTGGAAAAGGATGAAGAAGAATGATGGCGCGATCATTGTATGCGATGATCGCTGTGTCGGGATGAGTCATTCAGTTGCACGATGGTGAGGCACAAGGAGTATGAGGTGAGTCGCAATTTAGAGGATGGAATAAACATCGGACGCTATAATTTTAGTGCTGGCCCGGCTGTATTGCCCAAGGAAGTGTTAACGCAGGCGCGAGACGAAATGCTGGATTGGCATGGTTCTGGCATGTCTGTGATGGAAATGAGTCATCGCGGCAGTGAATTCATGTCCATTATTCAACAGGCTGAAGCGGACTTGCGGACGTTGATGGGTATTCCCAGTCATTATCATGTGCTGTTTCTGCAAGGCGGTGCGTGGACACAGTTTGCGATGGTTCCGATGAATTTGCTGCGTGGCCGGCATACTGCCGATTATGTGTACACAGGCATCTGGGCAGAAAAAGCCATCGAGGAAGCCGGCCGTTATTGTGAAGTAAAATTGGCGGCGAGTGGTGCTGCGCAGGGATTTAATATGATTCCGCCACAGTCACAATGGAATTTGAATCCCGAAGCGGCTTATGTGCATTACACGTCCAACGAAACCATAGGCGGTGTTGAATTTAACTGGATACCCGAAACGGGTGAAGTGCCGCTGGTGGTCGACATGTCGTCGGATATTCTATCTAAACCGGTGGATGTATCGCGTTTCGGCTTAATTTATGCGGGTGCGCAGAAGAACATTGGTCCTGCTGGCTTGACCATTGTCATTGTCCGCGACGATTTATTGGCAGAGACCTTGCCTGGCACCCCTACCATGATGGATTACCGTACCCATGTGGCACATGGTTCGATGTTTAATACCCCACCCACCTATGCCGTATACATGGCAGGTTTGGTGTTTCAGCATTTGAAGAAAATGGGTGGACTGCAGGCCGCCGCTGAACGCAATCGCAAGAAAGCGGGGTTGTTGTATGCGTATATTGATGGCAGCGGGTTCTATCAAAACCCGGTCGCATTAGACTGTCGTTCTTTGATGAATGTCCCATTTGCTTTACGGGACCCCAAATTGGATGAGGTGTTTTTGCAAGGTGCGGAGCAGCGGGGTCTGATGCAGCTCAAAGGCCACCGTTTGGCAGGCGGGATGCGTGCCTCTATTTATAACGCCATGCCTTTGGCGGGCGTGCATGCACTGGTGGATTACATGCAGGATTTTGTTCGTTTGTACGCGTGATATGGCAGAAGATATTCAACAACTTGCGGTGTTGCGTGGTCAGATTGATGCTTTGGATACGCAGGTGCTGTCCCTGATTAACCAGCGTGCCCTGTTGGCACAGGCCATCGGTCAATTAAAACAGGGCGCAGTGTATCGCGCAGAGCGTGAGGCGCAGGTTTTGCGTCGTATCGGTGATCTGAATCAGGGGCCTTTGCCGCGTGAAACGGTGGTGCAACTGTTTCGGGAAATCATGTCGGCTTGTTTGGCATTGGAACGACCTCTAAGTGTAGCCTATCTGGGGCCGCAGGGGACGTTTACTCAATCTGCCAGCATACGCCAATTTGGTCACGCTGCGACGCAACAGCCATGTGTTTCAATCGATGAGGTGTTTCGGGAAGTTGAAGTGGGCAACGCTGATTACGGCGTGGTGCCGGTGGAGAATTCGACTGAAGGGGCGGTCAATCGTACCCTGGATCTGTTGCAGACCACGCCCTTACATTTGTGTGGAGAAATTGAACTGCGTATTCATCAATCTTTGCTCAGAAAAGTTGATGGTATGCTCAATGCTGCTGTGGTGTATTCGCATGCGCAATCTTTGGCGCAGTGCCACGACTGGTTGTCGTTACATTTGCCGGGTGTGGTGCAGGTGGCCGTGGCAAGCAATGCGGAGGCAGCCAGACGGGCGGCGGAAGATGATTCGGCACTTGCTATTGCTGGAGAGCAGGCTGCTGAAACCTATGGGTTAGTCCGTTTGCATGACCGGATTGAGGACGAGCCGGACAACACCACGCGCTTTGTGGTGATTGCGCGCAATGATGTGTCGCAAGCCAGCGGCAGCGATAAAACCTCATTGTTGATGGCTGCGCCCAATAAGCCTGGTGCGATTGTGAGCCTGTTAGAACCATTTCGTGAGCACGGTGTGTCGCTCACTAAACTGGAATCCCGTCCTGCGCGCCATAGCTTGTTAAGTACCCTGGGTGCGGCATCACCTTGGGAATATGTATTCTTTGTTGATATTGAAGGTCACCGGGAAGATATTCCTGTGAAATTGGCTTTACAAGCGATCACCACCGAAGCGAATTATGTCAAAATACTTGGTTCGTACCCGAAGCGTGTGGTGTAATCGGGGTTAAGATATTCAATCAATCTCTAGCGATATTATTTTATGATTTGTGATTTGGCACCTGATTATGTGCGCACGATTGCGCCATATCAACCCGGAAAACCCATTGCAGAGCTGGCGCGCGAATTGGGGTTGGCACCACAGAACATTGTCAAGCTGGCTTCCAATGAAAACCCGCTGGGTGCCAGCCCTTTGGCACTGGCTGCGGCGGAGCAGGCCTTGCCCGATATTGCGCGTTATCCTGATGGCAGCGGTTATATCCTGAAAACGGCACTGTCTGCGAAACTGGGTGTGGATGTTGCACAAATCGTGCTTGGTAATGGCTCCAATGATGTATTGGAGCTGGCGGCACGGGCATTTTTGCGACCTGGCTTTTCTGCGGTCTATGCCCAACATGCCTTTGCAGTTTATCCGTTGGTAACACAAGCCATTGGTGCAAAAGGGATCTGTGTGCCTGCTTGCGATTTTGGGCATGATTTGGATGGTATGTTGGCCGCTGTGACCGCCGACACCCGTATGGTATTTATCGCCAACCCCAATAATCCGACGGGCACTTTGTTGTCGAATGCGGCTTTGCTTGCCTTTCTGGAGCAAGTTCCTCAACATGTGCTGGTGGTGCTGGATGAGGCATATGGTGAATACTTGCCGGAGACATTGCGCTCGGACTCGCTGGCATGGTTATCGCGTTTCCCGAATCTTGTTGTGACGCGCACTTTTTCAAAAGCCTATGGCCTGGCAGGGTTGCGTGTCGGCTATGCGCTGGCGGATCCCGGGGTGGCGAGTATGCTCGAACGTGTGCGTCAGGCATTCAATGTCAACAGTCTGGCTTTGGTGGCCGCGATGGCAGCACTTGAAGATACCGATTTTATCGAACGTAGCTACGCTGCAAATCGTTTGGGTATGACCCAGTTGGTGCAGGGTTTGAATTTGTTGGGGATACAACATATTCCTTCCTTTGCCAACTTTTTGGCGTTTCGTATCGGCAATGCCACCGCGATGTACCGACGCTTGCTTGAACAGGGTGTGATTGTGAGACCGATTGGCGCCTACGATATGCCGGACCACTTGCGGGTGAGTGTGGGGTTAGCGTCCGAAAATCACCGGTTTTTGCAGGCGTTGGAAGATGTCATGGGCAAAGATTAACTTGAGACCTTTACACGATGACTGTGCCCGCTCATATTTCGTTAGAAAATAGCTCGAAATCCTCATGTACTGTGTGTACACTCCGGTGTTGTGCCATTTTCTGCCTCATCTGGACTGCACCCGCTACATCGCGCAAAGGCCTCAAATTGAAATAAAAATTTTAAGGAATAGATGATGATTATTGTAATGAGCCCAGGTGCCACTGAACAACAGATTGAAGCTGTCGTAAAAAAAATAAAAGAATATGGTTGCGAGGCCAATATATCGCGAGGAGTGGAGCGCACGCTGATTGGCGCGATTGGCGATGAGCGCCAGATTAATCAGGAGTTGATCGATTCGTTAAGCGGCGTGGAACAATCCATGCATATCGTCAAACCCTACAAAATCGTGACCCGTGAATGGCATAAAGAAAACACTGTGGTGGATATCGGCGGCGTGCCGGTGGGTGGAAAAACAGTTCAGGTTATCGCCGGCCCGTGTTCGGTAGAGACGCAGCCACAAATGGATGCTGCGGCACGCGCCGTCAAAGTGGCAGGTTGCCGTTTGATGCGCGGCGGTGCTTTCAAACCGCGCAGCAGTCCTTATGCATTCCAGGGAACAGGTATAGAGGGTCTGGAAATGTTCCGTCGTGCTGCGGATGAACAAGGGTTGCCCATTGTGACGGAATTGATGGATGTGCGCATGTTGGACACTTTTCTGGAATGGAATGTGGATGCCATCCAGATTGGTACCCGCAATATGCAGAATTTTGATCTGCTCAAGGAAGTGGGACGTGTCAACAAGCCCGTTATTTTAAAACGGGGCATGTCAGCGACCATTTCAGAATGGCTCATGGCGGCGGAATACATTGCTGCGGGCGGTAACCACAATATTATTTTCTGCGAGCGCGGAATTCGTACGTTTGAGACAGCTTATCGCAATGTGCTGGATGTCACCGCTATCGCGGTCCTGAAGAAAGAAACCCACTTGCCGGTGATTGTCGATCCTTCCCATGCAGGCGGAAAAGCCTGGATGGTGCCTGCATTGTCGCGGGCGGCCATTGCGGCAGGTGCCGATGGCTTGCTCGTAGAAATGCATCCCACGCCATGTGAAGCATGGTGCGACGCAGACCAGGCATTGACGCCGGAAGAGTTAATCGACTTAATGGGTGAGCTGGGTGGTATCGCGAAAGTGATTGGTCGGGATATTTGATTTCCAGGCCGCCCATGATGGAAACGCCCTTGCCGCTCATTCCCCCCATTTCCCGCTTGTCGATTTTTGGTGTGGGACTGATCGGGGGGTCACTTTCCCTGGCACTGAAAGCCCAAGGTATGGTGGGCGAAGTGGTTGGAGTAGGCCGTTCGCCATCAAATATGCAGTGGGCATTGGAACATGGCTTGATTGATCGCATCTGTAGTGATCCTGCCGCTGCTGTCAACGATGCGGAAATCGTGGTCCTGGCCATGCCAGTCGGACAGATGGCTGCAGTGATGCGCGACATCGCACCGTATGTGCGCCCTGGCACATTGATTACCGATGTGGGCAGTACCAAACAGGATGTGGCGGCGCTCATGCGTGAATATCTGGCGCCGCATTTGGCATGCTGCGTGCCGGCTCATCCCGTTGCGGGCGCTGAATTGAGTGGTGCGCGTGCAGCCCGTGCCGATTTGTATCAGGCGCGAAATCTGGTGTTGACACCTCTGGCGGAAACTCAGCCAGCTGCCCTTGCCCGCATCAGCGCGATGTGGAAGGCTTGTGGCGCGCAGGTCACTCAAATGAGTCCCATGGAACATGATGCGGTGTTTGCAGCAGTTAGCCATCTGCCGCATATCCTGGCCTATGCACTGGTGGATATGCTGGCTGCTCGCGATAATGCGGAGGAATTGTTTGGTTTTGCAGCCAGTGGCTTTCGGGATTTTACCCGGATTGCTGCCAGTAGTCCGGAAATGTGGCGTGACATTGCCCTCGCGAATCGCGCTGCGTTATTGCATGAAATGGACGCCTATTTGGTGACGCTGTCAGCATTGCGTGAGGCGCTGGCCCAAGGTGAGGGGGCGACCTTGTTGAGTGCATTTGAGCGAGCCAGTGCCGCGAGGCAGAACTGGCAGCATGCCCATGTTAACCCGGATTTTGCATAAATTGACACGCGCCCTCGCTTGTCTATTGATTGATATAAAAGATTTTATTCAGTCGGGCGTATGAATCACTATGCCACGCCTTCTCAAAACTTCCCTATCAATCAATATCCTGCGCAATCATCACGCGAATTTATGCAAAATCCGGGTTTGTGTGTTAATGTTTTTTTGATTTTTGCGTCGAACCATGACCCTTTGCGTGGCGTAAAAAACCGGGTTAGCGGCGTTCGTACACCACAAAAGCATAATGACACTGTTCATTATGATGAGTTTGGCGCGATGTTTCGTGCCACAAACTGGTGTCTACTTCAGGAAACCAGGCATCCCCTTCTGCAATATCCAGCATGACTTCGGTTAAATAGAGTCGTTGGGCGTAAGACATGGCTTGCTGGTAAATTTGTGCGCCGCCAATCACAAAAATTTCATCTTCTTCTGCGCAGAGTGAAATGGCTTCAGGGATGTCGTGCGCAATGAGACAATTTTCTGTCTGAAAGAGCGTGTCGCGCGTCAAGATGATATTGGTACGGTTGGGCAGTGGGCGACCAAGTGATTCATAAGTCTTCCGCCCCATGATAATTGGGTGTCCCAGCGTTAATTGTTTGAAATAACGTAAATCCTCTGGTAAACGCCAGGGCAGGGTGTTGCGGATACCGATGACCCCGTTCTGTGCGACTGCAGCGATGAGCGATAGGGTTTGTGGCATGAGGGTTCCTTGATGTTATTATCCTGAAAATGGCAATTGATCGCTAATCTGTAACGGTAATGTGATGTCACAACATCATGTTTTCAGTATTCATCACTCACTCATCCGTCCGGTGTGTGCGTTACAGGCTAAAGTGTGTTCAATTCGTCCAGCTGCCGTTTTCAGGATGATTGTAACAGGCTTGCGACGTTCACAGAACCCGGATGAATTATTTTGAATCGACATGACCTGTTTCCTCCGGGAGAGGGTAACCTGATCTGTAAAAAGGGTTTTGATGGCACATAATTTGGCCTTACGTTTACATGCAAAGCCAATGCTTGCTTTGTTGTCGGCGCAATTTTTATCTGCATTGGCAGACAATGCGTTATTGATCAGCGCAGTGGCGAGTATGAAGTTGTTGGGGCAGCTTGACCGCATCAGCTGGGTACAGAGCGGTTTTCTTGTCCCCTTTATTGTGCTGGCACCTTATGTGGGTAAAGTCGCGGATGCGCTGCCCAAAGGGCAGGTCATGTTGATGGCCAATACAGTTAAATTGTTTGGAACACTTTGCATGGTGTGGGGTGTGAACCCCATTATCGCCTATTTGATTGTGGGGATCGGCGCGACCCTTTATTCTCCAGCCAAGTACGGGATTTTGAGTCAGTTGTTTCAAGCCGGAAATCTGGTTAAAGCCAATGCGTTGCTGGAGTCTTCGACGATTGTAGCGATTTTGTTGGGCGTGGTTGCGGGTGGCTGGCTGGCGGACTGGTCTGTGACGGCTGCGATATGGATCATCGGCGGCGTTTATTTGTCGGCCGCCCTGGTTAATCTGATGATTCCGCGTTTACCCCCGTCAGTACAGCACCAGAATTGGGGTGTGCGGACGACAGTACGGGCGTTTTGGCATTCGTTATACCTGTTATGGCACGATGCTGAAGCACGTATCAGCCTGATTGGTACGGGACTTTTTTGGGGCAGTGGCGCCACACTCAGATTGATGCTGTTTGTGTGGGTGCCGCTGGTATTGCATATTACAAATAACCACACGCCTGCAAACATGATGGGGGTGCTGTCAATCGGTATTGTGGCAGGCGCCGCATGGGCGTGGTGGGCAGTGGGTTTGACCACGATGCGCCGGGCGTTTGTGGCAGGGATGTTTATCGGCCCAAGTATTGTCGTGCTGGCATTTCAAACCAGTGTGTGGGCGACAGACCTTTGTTTGTTGGGAATGGGTGTCGCTGGTGGGATGTTCGTGGTGCCGCTCAACGCGTTATTGCAAGCGCGCGGGCAATATCACACCGGAGTGGGCCAAGCGTTAGCCATACAAAATTTTGTGGAAAACATGAGTATGCTGATCATGGTGACAGTCTATGGTTGGATAGAAAATGTGTCAATTTTTGCCATGATGCTTGTGTTCGGTGTACTGATGACATTGGGAGTGGGCGCATTATTGCGTGGGAGTGGTCAAATAATTCAACGCGGTGAGGGGAATGAATAGACGGTTGTCGATCATGGTGGGCAGATGAACGTCAGTTTTTTTATCAAAGCCCAATAGAAATGTCTGCTTTTCTTGCATCTAACAGGTTGCGATGTTAAAATCTACCGTTTCCGAAATAACAACTGGAGTATTTAATGGCCAACAGCGCACAAGCTGAAAAGCGCGCCAGACAAAATGACAGGCTGCGTGCCCGCAATGCGGCCATGCGTTCCATTTTGCGCACAGCGATCAAGAAAGTCCGTAAAGCCATTCTGGCTGGGGATAAAGCCGAAGCATCGACTACATTTTCCGTATCGATGGGGGTGATAGACCGTATCGCTGATAAAAAAATCATTCATAAAAACAAAGCAGCGCGTCATAAAAGTCGTTTATCTGCAGCGGTAAAGGCGATGCACGCTTAAGCCATAATTAATCCCATTGCATGGTTTTCCAGACGGTGTGCCGGTACGGCATGTTGTGTGGAAGACCATGCATCATGCCGTTTAAGTGGATGTTGTAACGCTTGTTGATTGTAAGACGCCGTTTTTCGCAACACCAGGGTTGAATGTCATTATTCGCAATATGAAACGAAAAACGGCATGAAGCTGCCTGCAGCACACCCATTAGAAGGTTTCCTTCTCGCCACCATTGCCGCAATCGGTTTTTCTTCCAAAGCCATTTTCGTTAAATTGGCCTATCAAGCTGCGCCCGTTGATGCTATCACCCTGTTAAGTTTGCGCATGGCATTTTCTTTGCCGGCATTCATTGGTTTTGCGTTCTTCAGTCATAACAAACCTGCACAACAACCACTGAACCGGCATGATTTATTATTAATATGCGGGCTTGGTTTGGTCGGCTATTATTTATCGAGCCTCCTGGATTTTATGGGTTTGCACTATTTAAGCGCGGGTTTGGAACGCTTGATTTTGTTTCTGTATCCCACTTTAACCGTGTTGTTGTCGGCAGTTCTGCTTAAACACGCCATCACACGCAAGCACGTCATGGCATTGCTCTTGAGCTACAGTGGTATTGCGCTGGCTTTACTCCAGGAAACGTCTCATGGCGGGCCTGATTTGTGGCTGGGGGCGGGATTGGTCTTTGCCAGCACCTTGAGTTACTCTGTTTATTTAACGGGTGCTGGTCATGCCATCGCGCGCATCGGTAGCGTGCGTTTTACAGCACTGAGCATGATGGTTGCCAGCGCAGCCACATTGTTGCAATTTGGACTCACGCACCCATTCAGTAAACTGATACTGCCGATGCATGTTTATGCGCTGGCTATGGGGATGGCGCTATTCTCGACGGTATTGCCCGTTTTTGCCTTGTCTGCAGCAATTCGCCTGATTCAGCCGGGACGCGCCGCACTGATTGGCTCTATTGGGCCAATTAGTACGATTTTTATGGCCTACTTCATATTGAATGAAGCAATCACTGTCGCGCAGCTGGCGGGTTCGGCGTTGGTGCTGGCGGGCGTGTGGTTGATTGGACGCGACAGAACACCACAATAATGTGGTGTCACGTGTTTTGATCCATTCAATACCGCCTGGTTTTAATCTGCTTCATACCAGTCTTTGGAGGCGTTGACGGCTTTGACCACCAACAGCATTACCGGAACCTCTATCAACACACCCACCACAGTGGCCAATGCGGCGCCGGACTGAAATCCAAACAAGCTGATGGCAGTGGCCACGGCCAATTCAAAGAAGTTGGATGCGCCGATTAAGGCCGATGGACCGGCAATGTTGTGTTTTTCACCCAGCTTTTTGTTGAGCCAGTACGCCAATGAGGCATTGAACACCACCTGAATGAAAATGGGGATGGCTAACAGGGCAATCACCAGTGGTTGCTTCACGATGGACTCGCCCTGAAAAGCGAACAGCAAAACCAGCGTGGTCAGCAAGGCAGAGATGGACCACGGGCCTATTTTTTCCAGAATGGCGTCAAAATGGGCTTGTCCGCGCTGAAGCCACTGTTTGCGTAATAACTGTGCCAAAATCACCGGAACGATAATATAAAGTAACACCGAAATGAACAGCGTTGACCACGGCACAGCAATGGTGGACAAGCCTAAAAGCAGGGCAACCAAAGGTGCAAATGCCACCACCATGATGGCATCATTGAGCGCTACCTGCGAGAGTGTAAACAGCGGGTCGCCCTGAGTCAGCCGACTCCAGACAAATACCATCGCGGTGCAAGGTGCAGCGGCTAACAAGATTAAGCCAGCAATATAGCTGTCGATTTGTGCCGCAGGCAACAGCGCGGCAAATAGGTGACGAATAAAAAGCCAGCCTAAAAACGTCATGGAAAATGGTTTTACCAGCCAATTCACAAACAGTGTCACGCCAATGCCGCGCACATGCTGTTTGACTTCATGCAAAGCGCCAAAATTGACTTTCACCAGCATGGGGATAATCATCACCCAGATTAATGCACCGACCGGCAAGTTCACTTGCGCGATTTGCAAATTCCCCAGCGTTTGAAAGAAGGCGGGCGCTAATTTCCCTGCTGCAATGCCCGCTATAATGCATCCCAGCACCCACAGGGTCAGATAGCGTTCAAAAAATGACATGGGCGCACCAGCGATGCGCTTGGCGGTGGTTTCGCATTGGGCAGTCATATTTATATCCCTAAAGCGGTACGTACAGCAGGAATGAGGCGGGCGCGAATGTCATCGCGTACCGCGATGAAGCTATCCATCGCTTCGCCGTGCGGATCATGAAACGGTAAATGGATTTGAGGTATGGCACGCGGAAATACAGGGCAACTTTCTTTGGCGTTGTCGCACACCGTGACCACCAAATCAATGCGTTCATTCATCACCGCATCAATATCTTTCGGGTGCAAACCTTCAGTGGGCAGGTTAATCAGCTTCAAAGCGGTGATGGCACTCTCTGCGACTTTGCGTTGCGGACGCGTACCTGCTGACAGGCCTCGTACCAAGCCAGCCAGATCATGATTGATTAACACTTCGGCCATTTGTGAACGGCAGGAATTGCCGGTACACAGCACTAATACGGTTTTTGTCATGAGGCTCTCCTGTTGTGTCAGTGTCTTGTTAAATTTAAGTTGGATGAGGTTTTGCTGAACCGTTTGTGCCGATTGTTTTGGGCAGGCAATGCGTACCCTGACAACAATTGCGGGTCAAAAAAGCCAACAAATCATCCATAACGGTGTATTCAGCGGAATAATGGATAAATCGGCCCTCCCTGCGCCCGTGTATCAAACCCACCTGCTGTAAATGAGATAAATGGAAAGACAGCGTGGCGGGGGGCATGCTTAATGACTCACCCAAATCACCAGCACAAATACCCGCTTCACCGGCTTCAGTCAGCAAGCGGAAGATGGCCAGGCGTGATTCATGACCCAAGGCAGCCAATAAATTCGCAGCGTTTAATATTTCCATATTTCCATTATTGTGGAAATGATAAAATTTGTCAACACATGCTTGTTTGCAGGCATGTGCTTTCAGGTCAAGATGAATGGTCCGGCAGATAAAGCAAATTAAGGGCGAAAACTTGTTACATAATTGTGCACAATCCGGGTGAGGTCTGTATAATGCACAGCTCGAAGTTTTGGTCATTTCTTCCGTTCAGGCGGACAGCATTGCATGATTGCAGACCAAAGCGACAACACAACTGGAAGCGTGGCCGAGCGGTTTAAGGCACTTGTCTTGAAAACAAGCGACGGTTTATCCCGTCCGTGAGTTCGAATCTCACCGCTTCCGCCAATTTGAAGTTTCAGTAAGTTACAACATGTTCCAGTTTGCACACTAACCCCGCAGTCTATAAGGCTTTTCTGTCAATCAGCGTCTAATTTTTGCCATGAATCAGCGCGTGTTTTCCGGCGATAAATTTCAATAACTGCTTATAGCGTAAGTGCTTATGTCATTTTAATAACGCGCTGATTTTGTCAAAAAGTGGAAAATTTTGCGCGCGTGTTTGACACGACAATAGCAATTATTTGCAACAGAGCCAAAAATCTGGCCACTTGTAAGATGATAGACGAAGAATCCCTTATCCGCGACCCCGGACACATCGAAAAAGACATGTTGGCCACCGCCAGACATCTCGAATCCGAACGTACCGCCGAACTGCGCGATCAGCTTAGAAAGCTCAAACTGGCGCTGTTTGGGGTTGGGGAACAGGATTGAATCAGACAGACATTTCATTCGCACCGGTTGTGTTCGCCCTGCTGGCAATCGCGATTTTTATCATGGGGTTAAACTGGCTGATCCGCTACAGCCTGCATGCGCCGCGCATCCCTGAGCAAGGTTCGCCAGCGCAGCGTGGCTTGGCTTACCAGACCGTTTTCATCCGCGGCGCGCGCAACAAACAATTGTTCGGTTGGTATACACGCGGACAAATTGCTGGCGTTCCTGAATCATGCAACCAGAGACAGGATATAGTTTAGTCGTTCAATGAAAGTTCGAGTTCCTGATTTTTGTTCAAAGTGGGCGCCATTACGTCGAAAGTTTAGTGGTGTCTTTATGCCGAAAACCAAATGGCGCCTAACGCCAAAATTTCACTGAACTCGAATGCATATAGCCGTTTAAACTTTATACTCAATGCATTACTGTCTTGACCCAGAAGTAATATTTATCCTATCATATTGATTAATAAATTATTTTGTAATCGGCAAGAGGGTGTCATCTCACATAATTTTTTAGTGTTCTGCCCGGTTTCTCCTGCGGCACTGGATGCGGCGGGTGGTGAAGGCATTCCAATGGTGGTATTGTTTTTCTTGTTTCCAGGTATACGTGAGGGGTAAACACGTGGTTAATTCATGTCAACGCATTCGCGTTACATTACTTTGTTTGTCCGTTTTTATCCTTAGCGGGTGCGCCACGACCACAAATATGGCGCAACTTAATCGATTGCAACTGCATGCACCCATTAAGGTGCTGGTGATAGAAGCTCCGGTTTCAATTGATCCCGGCAGGCTTAAGGCAGTTTTAACACCTGACATCAAAGCAGAATCGCCAGCCTCAGATGAGCTAATCTCTCAAGGACAGAAACATGCGCAAAAATATGCCATGGCCTCAATGGAAGCCGCATTGAGTAAGCAAGATCAGTTTGAGGTTGTAACACCTTTGGCTGATGAATCTCGTACACCCTATAAAATCCGTGAAACGAGCTTTGAAACCCCCATTACACAGGATGAAGCTGACTGGATTCAAAGAACCACAGGAGCCAATGCGCTACTAAGATTTCGTATTACGGACTATGGCATGACCCCAATATCTTGGCGAAATGGGTATATTACATTTGAAGTGACGTCCACTCTGGCCATTGCAGGAATAATTGCTTTTTCAGGTTCTACTGCGGCAAAAGCAGTGGCAGGTACCTATCTTGTACAAGAAGCTGTTGAAGAGTCGGCAGAAGCTTATGCTGGTTTCTGGGCATTGAACGTCGTAAGCAGACCGGTCAGAATAGAAGCTGAGCTGATTAGTTTAAACCCGGTCACAATGGTTTGGGAAGATTATGACACTGGCTTATCTGACGTAAAATTATCCCGACTCATCCGAAATGTAGCCACGCACGAAGTATATAACCAACTGGACCAATCGACTGATTATGCTGTTAAAGATGTAATAACCAATCTTTCAGCCACATTATTAAATAATATCAAGGCTCCTGGCATATACAGCACATCTATGACGAAGGCGAATTGATGATGGAGGCAAATCACAAGAAAAACTTGTGGCTTCGCCAAGAAGGAAATCGGCAAGTTCAGCGTGAATTGGATTGCTATAACCTGGACATGGTGATTTCGGTCGGCTACCGCGTGAAAAGCCTGATTGCCACCCGCTTTCGTATTTGGCCAACGCAGTAAATGAAAGAGTACCTCGTTAAAGGTTACGTCATGGATGACGAGCGCCTTAAAAACCCACCCGTGGCAGGTTCTGCTGTGCCAGTGTCAAACAGCGCACAAATTTTTCCATATTATGACAAAATCAGCACCTTGTAAAAACTCTTGAATGGCTTATGTCATAAGAAAATTTTGAAACTGATTGCTGGAAAAAGCACGCTGATTGCCGGCAAAAAACAGGTGCTGATTGACATATACAGTGAACGCCTAGTTAATTTTCTGCTACCAGTGCCTCGCTCTGCTGAGCAATAAGCCAGCTGTCCGGAAACTGAATGAGTGGCGCTTGATTACTGCTGTTTAAACATATAGTTGTGCATCCTTGAATAGTGAGAGTGCTTTAATTCTTGCCAAAGCATGATCCACAACAGGCTGCGGGTAGCTCTGGCCGATCATGATGCCGGAACGTTGCTGTTCGCTGACGGGCATCAGCCACGGTGCATGTAGCCAGCGATTCTGGCAAGTTGCCAGTTCGGGCAGATAGCGGCGTATGAATTTACCCTGTGGATCGAATTTTTCGGACTGGGTGACCGGGTTGAAGATACGAAACCATGGTTGCGCATCGCAGCCGGTGGACGCAGCCCACTGCCAGCCTCCGTTGTTCGCCGCCAGATCAAAATCCAGCAAATGCTCAGCGAAATAACGCTCTCCCCAACGCCAGTCGATATGCAAGTCTTTCACCAGGAAAGACGCCACTACCATACGCAGCCGATTATGCATAAAACCTGTCTGGTAAAGCTGGCGCATCGCAGCATCAACCAGCGGGTAACCGGTACGCGCCTCACACCACGCGGCAAACTTGGCTGCGTCATTCGGAAAAACGATGGCGTTAAATTGTGGCTTGAAAGCCGCACCTTGGGCCAGTTGCGGATAGTGGTACAACAACATCTGATAAAACTCGCGCCAAATCAACTCAGATAGCCAGGTTTCGGCACCTGCTCCGCCGACATGGCGGGCTGCAACTGCCAGACGACGAATTGATATCGTGCCAAAACGCAAATGCGCAGACAAACAGGACACGCCCTTTACCGACGGAAAATCGCGGGCCTCTTGATATTGGCCGATACGGCGGATGAAATCTTCAAATAATGTCATTGCCCCCGACTCGCCTGTCAGCATCGCCAGAAGGTCAAGCTTGCCCGGCGCAAACCCTATCGATTCCAGTGAAGGAATCGCTTGTGCGGCACAGGGGGCGAGCGCAGCAAAATACCGCTCTGTGGGATAGGCGCGCAAATAGAAATCATCCAGCTTTTTTAACCAGGCATGTTTGTAAGGAGCGAATACGCCGTATGGTTTGCCTGAGCCATTGAGGATTTCTGACTGTTCAAAAATCACTTGGTCCTTGTAGTGATGCAAAGTGATGTCATGCGCTGACAGCGCCTGCGCAACCGCAGCATCTCGGCTCACCGCGTCGGGTTCGTAATCGTGATTGCAAAATACCGCCTCAGCGTTGATTTCGCGCGCCATGGCCGGAATCACTTCAATCGGCTTACCGTGTAAAACCTGTAATCGGCTACCCAGTGATTGCAATCGTTCATTCAATTCACGTAGGCTATGCCAGATAAACTCTACACGGCGATCTTGTGGATCGTTCAGTTTTTCAAGAATACTGGCGTCGAAAACAAATACACACTGTACCGACTGGCTGTTTTTCAGTGCGTGATACAGCGCGGCGTTGTCGTGTAAGCGCAAGTCACGGCGTAACCAGCAGATTGTGCTGAAATAAGACGGCATACGCAATATTTTCCCTTCCTGTCAAACAGCGAGCAATATTTTCCACTTTGTGTGAATACAAGTGTCCTGTAAAAAACATAAAACAAATAGTTGCAACACAGGCTGCTGGAAAAAATATGCGCTGTTCCATGGGAAGAACAAGACATTGATTAACAAGCTTGTGACGGGATGTTATCGTAATGCGTGCCTGACGACAACTGATGGGGGTGGGCAACTGCCACGCTCAGGAAAATGTTGACACGGCATCGTCCACCTTGAGTCAGGCGGTACATTGAATGATGCTGTTTACCTTTCTTGTTAAACCCAAAAACCCGTCTTGCATCTTGCCTCGTTATCATCGCGCGTCCTCATGAATGATTTGGGTTAAAATGACAATTTACGCAACACGATGTCGCATATGAATGCGTTTGAATCCTTGTTGTTGGGACTGGGTCTGTTCTTTGTCGGTTTGCAGTGGTCCGGTGAGAACCTGCGCAAGCTCGCCGCCGACCGCCTGCGCACGCAAGTCAGTGGCGCATCCGAGTCACGCTGGCGCAGTGCCCTTTGGGGGATAGGCTTCGGCGCATTGATGCAAAGTGCCACTGCGGTGACCTTCTCGACTGTTAATTTGGTTGCCAGTGCGGTACTCACGCCCGTCACCGCGCTGCCAGTCATCGTTTGGGCCAATGTTGGTCTGACCATGATGGCCTTTGCTGCCACCATCAATATTCATCCCTGGGTAGCCGTTACAGTAGGTATTGCGGGCGTGCTTTCGGGACAGTTACGTGCGCCCACCTGGCATGCCGCAGCTGCGGCGCTGTTTGGCGTTGCGCTCATGCTTTACGGGCTGGAAACGATGGGCGCAGGGGCTGCGCAGATGCAGGCGTTGCCCTGGTTCCATACACTCACTGCCGCGACCTCCCATTCACCCTCGTTTGCTTTTATCGCGGGCATTGCAGTCGCCGCACTGTTACAGTCCAATACTGGTGCGGCATTGCTGATCATCACGCTTGCCGGCAATGGCGCGATTGATGCGCCCCAAGCCATCATGATGATTTACGGCACCAATCTGGGCGCGATTCCCTTGCGGGCGGTTCTGGCGGCGGGCATGCAGGGTACCTCTGCGCGTCTGGTGCGTCTGGAAGATTTATTTTGTTTGATGAGCGGTCTCTTGATGGTGCTGCTGTTCTATGTCGAAGCCCGTACCGGATGGCATTTGGTGGGTGCTGCGGCAATTGCGGTGTCATCGGGCATTAAAACACAGTTGGCGGCGGTATTCCTGATTTCAAACGCATTGCCAGCGTTGTTGATGACACCGCTATTGCCGCAATGTTGGGCATTTTTGCAACGTCGGTGGCCCGATACGGCCACCGAACACGCATCGCAACCCAAATACATCAATGATTCTTCTTTGGCCGATCCATCCACAGCATTCGATCTTGCCACGCTGGAGTTGGCGCGACTGGTTAACCACGCACGGACATATCTGCACAACCCAAAACCTTCAGCCGATGCCAGTACGGCTTTTGCTACCCTGTCCGACGAACTCGGACGATTCCTTACACGATTGTCCGGTCAGGCAGACGATGCGGCAATGCTCGAAAGACAACATCTTTTGCACGAGGCTTTTACGCTGGTTCGCTACATCGAGCAAAGCATACTGGAATTTTGCACGACGGTAGCTGCATTGCCTGAGTTGTCGTCGCTACGCCGTGCTGCCGGACAACTGACTGCAATCATTGATTCGCTCCTTGACCAGACAGGACGAGCAATTCATGGACGGGCACCGGCGGACATTGACGTTTTATACAACGCTTTGCACGTGCACGCATCAGCGCTGAACAAGGCGCGTGCGCTGTGCCTTGATGCCGCCACCGCTGAGAAGGCGGTGACATTGCGTATTGAGGCCCAAACGCTGGTCGACGATGCGGAACGCATTGTCTGGTTGACACACCGGCTTGCCAAATTACTACAAGGTATGGCGTCGCCGACGGCGCAAAACGGGGTCTGATTGGGACGCGGATATCCTTCACGGGCTTCGAATTTAATCGGCCATCATGGCATGTTCTTATGGATTGCCGTGCGTTGATCTTCTTCGTGCCGAATGCAAGTCGGATCGTCGTTGCAAATAAAATGCGAAAAAATGCTCGCCCAAGTCTTTCAAACGCGCCCGGTCAGTAAAAATTGCTTCAGAAAGTCCGGCTCGCTCTTGCGCGATCAAGTCGATAAGTATTGGGTAAGCCATTGCGCCTGCATTTTGTGGGTAGGGCGCCAAATTTAATCCATCCGTTTTGTGTTCGTGCAGACACCAGACGGGAAACCATGTGGCATCCAGATCGCTTAAATCATTTTGAAAGGCTTTCCAATCCTTTGTAAGTTTCAGGTTATTGATTTCAGTAATTAAAATATCGAACTGTTGTGGCGCCAGCCAAGCAAAACGTAACGCAGCCAGTCTGGCTATTTTGTGGTCGCCGCATTTTTGATGACCCAATGCCAGCCAGCGTTGTACGGGTGCCTGCATGTCAGCGTCAGGAACATGTTGTGCTGCACGCAGCATTTCAGCATATTGTTCTGCGCGCCAATGTAATTCGGCTGTGTAAGTCAATCCCTCCGCGTAATTGATCTTCGCAATGCTTGATGCGCTGGCCAAATCGGCCCACATCTTACGCAACAGCGTGCGGCCGCCATCGCCCATTTTTTGGGTAAGCGGAATCAATTGCGTGAGCAGCTGATCCACGGCAGTTTGAATGGCGGTGGGTGTGCGAGGCCAGGAAGGGTCATCGCATCCGGTTGGCCAGCGTGCAAGGTGCTCACATATTGCCTGGTAGTCAGCCAGTTCGGAATGCGTGGGATTTGCGTTGCGTAGTGTCTGCAAAGCATGTTGAGCACTATTGTGGTCAAACCGAATCCACGCAGTCATTAAATCGTTGGTGTATTGCACAGATTCTGAATCGGCAAAAATATCGAGTTGTTGCATACCTGGCTTTCAGTCGGGATAGCAGATAACCTGAATTTTACCTAAATTCAGGTTAAAATTGTCACTTCCGAACAACGAAGGGTGCTTTGTGGTTGATCAGGTGATTTCTCTTAAGGTAGAACAACATCCGCGTGATGCGGTGAACATGACTTATGTTTACCCTGTGGTGTCGCGCCGTTCGGGTGGGGTATCCGTGGGCATCAACCTGAATCCCAACCGGGCGTGTAATTGGCATTGTGCCTATTGCCAGGTGCCCAATTTGCAACGCGGTAGCGCGCCGACCATTGATTTGGCGCAGTTGGAGCGTGAGTTGGTGAGTCTGCTGACCGATCTGGTGCAGGGCGATTTCATGCTGCGCCATGTGCCGGAATCTGCCCGCCATTTGCGTGATATTGCCTTGTCGGGCGACGGTGAACCCACCAGCGCCAAAGAATTTCCGCAGGTGATTGAGCTGGTGGCACGGGTGAGGGCGCAATTTGGTTTGCAAGACAGTGTGAAGCTGGTGGTGATCAGCAATGGCAGTCTGATAGACCGTGCGCCGGTGCGCGCTGGTTTGCGGACCTTGGCTGCCCATGGCGGACAGTTGTGGTTCAAAATGGACAGTGTGACGCCGGCAGGGTTACGCCGGATGAATGGCACGCGCATGTCGCCGGAGCGATTGCAGCGCAATTTCCGTATGGCCCTCAGCCTGTGCCCCACCTGGATACAGACTTGCGTACTGGCTTGGGACGGTGAACCGCCGCCGTTGGCAGAGCAGACGGCTTATCTGGATTTTGTGTGCAGTTTAAAGGGCAATAGTGGCTTGCAAGGCGTGCTTCTGTATGGGTTGGCCCGGCCTTCCATGCAGCCGGAAGCAGTCCATTTGTCGGCTTTGCCTCAAGCTTGGCTGGAAAATTACGCCGCGCAAATCAGGGCTTGCGGGATCCCGGCGCGAGTATTTGTATGATTTACGGTGTGGGGACGGACATTGTTGCCGTGGCGCGTTTGGAAAAAATTTGGCTGCGGCACGGACAGCGTTTTTTTTCACATTTGCTGGCCGAATCCGAAATGCAAGACATTCCTGAAACCGGGGTGCCGCGCTTTCTGGCCAAACGTTTTGCCGCCAAAGAGGCGTTTGCGAAAGCGGCCGGTACGGGTTTGCGGGCACCCATCACTTTGACGGCGGTGACCGTCGAGCATGATGAGTTGGGCAAGCCGCAATTGGTGTTTGCGCCGGATGTGCAACAATGGTTAAAAGAACGCGGAATTGGGGGCTGGCATGTGTCCATCAGTGACGAACGGGAAATGGTGGTGGCTGTGGTGATTTTGGAGCGATGTCCATGAGTCTGGGACCCATCATGCTGGATGTAGCGGGCTTGAGCCTGACCGGCACGGAGCGCGAACGACTGTTACACCCTATGGTCGGGGGGGTGATTTTATTTGCGCGTAATTATGCCTCGCCGGAACAGTTGAGTGGGTTAACTGAATCCATTCGTGCATTGCGTACACCGCATTTATTGATCGCCACCGACCACGAAGGCGGACGGGTACAGCGTTTCCGTGAGGGCTTTACCGTGCTGCCGGCGATGCGTGAACTGGGCTGGCGCTATGATCATCACCCAGCACAGGCTTTGCATTTGGCGCAGGAATGCGGTTATGTGCTGGCTGCCGAGTTGCGTGCGCACCATGTAGACCTCAGTTTTGCACCGGTGCTGGATCTGGATTACGGCCATTCGACGGTCATCGGCAATCGGGCGTTTCACAGCGAACCCACGGTGGTGGCGGATCTGGCCCATGCGCTGATGATCGGGATGCGCGCAGCAGGGATGAGTGCAGTGGCCAAGCATTTCCCCGGACACGGTTATGTAGAGGCGGATTCGCACCGGGCCTTGCCTGTGGATGCACGCAGCTTGGACGACCTGATGCAGGCTGATTTATTGCCCTACCGGCGTTTAATCGCCGATGGTTTGCCGGGTGTGATGCCTGCGCATGTGCGTTATCCAGCGGTGGATGGGCGTTTGGCCGGGTTTTCTTCTGTCTGGTTGCAGGAGGTGTTGCGTCGGCAGTTGGGGTTTGATGGGGCGGTAGTCAGCGATGATTTGTCGATGGAAGGCGCGGGCGTGGCAGGCGACATTGTGGCGCGCGCACAAACGGCGCTGGATGCGGGCTGCGATGTGGTGCTGGTGTGCAATGATCCTGATGCGGCAGAACGGGTGTTGTACGGCATCAAGTGGCAAACTACGCCTTTGGGCATTGCCCGCCGCGCGCGCCTGCATGGACGAGGCCAGCCGCCTGACAGAATTCAATTGCGCGAACAGGAACGCTATGTCGCGGCACAACACGCTATAGCGGGTTTGGGGCATGACAGCGGCGATTTGTGGGCACAGGATGTGGGCAATACTTGCGGTTTAAGCGGCGCCGACGTAGCAGGATAACGCAATGAAGAGTGCCCGTTTTTCTACCGACTGTACCCGCTGCCCGCGTTTGGCGGCTTTTTTGCAAGTGGTACGAACTGAACATCCCGATTATTATGCGCTGCCGGTAGCGCCGTTTGGCGATGAAAGGCCCAAGCTGCTCATCGTTGGACTGGCGCCCGGAATGCATGGCGCAAACCGCACCGGGCGACCTTTCACCGGCGATCATGCGGGCATTTTGTTGTACCATACCTTGCACCGTTTCGGCTGGGCGAATCAGTCGGAATCGATCAGGCTGGGTGACGGGTTGCGGCTCACAGGTTGTCGTATCACCAACGCAGTAAAATGTTTGCCGCCGCAGAACAAGCCGGAGCGCGTGGAGGTGCGGACTTGCAATCCCTATCTGGCACAAGAAATTGCCAGCTTGCCTGCATCAGCCGGTATTTTGGCGCTGGGGGCTGTGGCGCATGAGGCGGTGTTGATGGCGCTTGACTTGCCCATCAAATCGCGCAAATTTACACACGGTGCGGTGCATGAATTGACGGCTTTTCTTCCCGTTCCGAATAAAGGTGCGGGTGCAGGGCGTGCGTCTACACATTTGGGAGAAACGCTCACTTTCCCGCATGGTTTACGTCTGTACGACAGTTACCACTGCTCACGCTATAACACCCAGACCAAACGATTGACCGCAGCCATGTTTGAGGCGGTATTTACGCGGATTAAGGCGGATCAAGAGGGTGAAGCCATTGGGTGATCAAGGTCAATCAACGGGTTTTGACAGCGCAAGTTTTATCAGTAGTCTGCCCAAATTGCCGGGCGTCTATCGCATGCTGGACGAAGCCCGGCAGGTCTTGTACGTGGGCAAAGCGGGCAATCTCAAGCAACGGGTGTCCTCGTATTTTCAAAAAAGCGATTTGTCGCCGCGCATCCGCTTGATGGTCAGTCGCATTGCAGCGGTAGAAATTACCGTTACCCGTTCCGAAGCGGAAGCCTTGTTGCTGGAAAATAACCTGATCAAGGCGTTATCCCCGCGCTATAACATCCTGTTTCGTGATGACAAGTCTTATCCTTATCTGTTGCTGACAGGTCATGCGTTTCCGCGTTTGATGGTTTTTCGCGGCACACCGAAACGCGGTGATCGTTGCTTCGGCCCCTTTCCCAATGCCGGTGCCGTGCGTGACAGTCTGGATATTCTGCAAAAAATATTTCAGCTGCGTACCTGTGAAGACACGGTGTTTGCGCACCGTTCCCGCCCGTGCTTGTTGCACCAAATCAAGCGTTGCAGTGCACCTTGTGTGGGGGTGGTGGATGCGGCGGCCTATGCGGCAGATGCGGCACATGCCGAGCAGTTTTTATTGGGGAAAACCGATCAGTTGCTGGACGAGATTACTGCTCGCATGCAGCAGGCCGCCATCGGGCAACATTACGAACAGGCGGCCGCTTTGCGTGACCAGGTGCGCAGTTTAACAGCGGTGCGCGAGCGGCAATCCGTTACCGATTTGGGCAGCGCAGATGTGGATGTGGTGGCTGTGGCAAGCGGGCAGGGCATGGTGTGCGTTAACTTGGGCATGATACGCAGCGGACAATATCTGGGTGACCGCAGCCTGTTTCCCCGCAATGCACAAGATGCCGGTTTGCAGGAAACCCTGTCAGCGTTTTTAACACAACACTATCTGGATGCGAATGCTCCCGCGCAGATTATTGTGTCGGAAGATGGCGACTGGACCGCCATTGCCGAAGTCCTGTCAGAACAGGTGGGGCATACGCTCACCATTCATCATCAGGTCAGCGGGCAACGACGGCGCTGGCTGGACATGGCGCTCAGTAATGCACGGCTGGCGATTTTGCGCGAGGCCAACCAAAAAAACACCCAAACCCAGCGTTTGGCGGCTTTGCGGCTGGCTTTGGCTATGCCGGATTTGCAGCGCATCGAGTGTTTCGACATCAGTCACACCATGGGCGAAGCGACCGTGGCCTCGTGTGTGGTGTATGACCATGAAGCCATGCAACCTTCTCAATATCGTCTGTTCAACTTGCGCACCAATAAGGCGGGCGATGATTATGGTGCCATGCGCGAAGCCCTGACGCGCCGTTATGCGCGGATTCGGGACGGTGAGGGTCTGCGTGCGGATTTGGTGCTGATTGATGGTGGCTTGGGACAATTGCACGCTGCAGCCGAAGTGATGATTGAATCAGGGATGGGCGACGTGCCGCTCATTGGTGTGGCCAAAGGGGTGGAGCGTAAAGCGGGCATGGAACAGCTGGTGGCAATGGACGGCTCGTCACGTCGTATGTCGCCTGACGACCCGGCCTTGCACCTGATTCAACAGATTCGCGATGAAGCTCACCGTTTTGCAATTACCGGTCATCGCGCCCGCCGCGCCAAAGCCCGCAATGTGTCGGTTTTAGAAAACATGCCGGGGATTGGGCCAAAGCGGCGACAAAAGCTTCTGGAACGCTTCGGCGGTCTGCGTGAACTTAAAAATGCAGGCGTAGAAGATATTGCTAAAGTGGCAGGGATTAGTCGCTCACTGGCGGAAGAAATTTATCGCGGCCTGCATTGACCTTGAAATGCTTGACGCATAAATTCTGCATACTCAGCACGGGAATTGATGCAAAATCCGGGTTAGCTGGTAAACTGCCCGATAAATCATTTTCAATTCATTTTTGTTAACCATGCCGCTGAACTTGCCCAATATTCTGACCTGGTTGCGCATCTTGCTGATTCCACTTGTGGTGGCGGTCTATTATTTTCCAGATTCGTGGTGGTTGTCGCAGGAACGCAATATCGCTGCAGCTTTGATGTTTAGTGTGGCGGCCGTGACAGACTGGCTGGATGGCTATTTGGCGCGGGTGTTAAAACAAACTTCTGCTTTCGGTGCTTTTCTTGACCCCGTTGCCGACAAGTTGATGGTGGCCGCAGCACTTATCGTGCTGGTACAGTTACACCGGGTGGATGCTTTGATTGCATTGATTATTATTGGGCGAGAAATTACGATTTCAGCTTTACGTGAATGGATGGCCAGCATTGGCGCGCGAGGCAGTGTGGCGGTTTCCAAGCTGGGAAAAATTAAAACTGCAGCACAGATGTTGGCAATTGTTTTGTTGTTATGGAATGCCCCGCTGTGGGGGATAGACATTCATCAGTGGGGCGTTTGGCTAATCTGGATTGCAGCCATATTCACTTTGTGGTCTATGGTGTATTATCTGCGCTGCGCGCTTACCGAGGCAATTCGACGTGGACAATCCTAGTATCATTGCAGAAGCACCCAATCCCAATCAGTCTTTCAAAAAACTCGGCGTCTCGACACTTGCCCTCTCGGCAATCGGGGTGGTGTATGGCGATATTGGCACCAGCCCGTTGTATGCGCTGCAAACAGTATTCAGCCCTGAGCATGGTATTGTGGCGAATGCGCCCAATATCCTGGGCGTACTTTCCCTGGTGTTTTGGTCTTTGCTGCTGGTGGTGTCGCTGAAATTCGTGGTGTTTATCATGCGGGCGGATAACTATGGCGAAGGCGGTATCATGGCCTTGATGGCCTTAATCCGACGGTTGTTGCCCGATGAACACAAAGTGCGTAATACGCTTATTATGCTGGGTTTGTTTGGTGCAGCACTGTTTTTCGGCGATGGTATCATCACCCCAGCGATATCGGTGTTGTCTGCCATTGAAGGACTGGAAGTGGCTACGCCCGGGCTAACCCCCTATGTGATTCCTTTGGCATTGGTGGTGTTGTCAGCGCTGTTTTTTATCCAGCGCAAGGGTACAGCGACCGTAGGTATTCTGTTTGGGCCGATTATGGTGGTGTGGTTTGTCGTGCTGGCAGTGCTTGGGGTGTTACAAATTGTACGTGTGCCACAAGTCTTGCAGGCTATGAACCCAAGTTATGCGCTGGTATTTTTAATGCGGCACGGTGTTGTCGGTTTTCTGGCTTTGGGGGCCGTGGTGCTGACGATTACCGGCGCGGAAGCTTTGTATGCCGATATGGGGCACTTTGGTAAATCCCCGATACGCCTGGCGTGGTTTAGTTTGGTATTGCCAGCTTTGCTGCTCAATTATTTCGGGCAGGGTGCCTTGATGATACTTAACCCCAGCGCAGCGACTAACCCTTTTTATGCCATGACCCCGCAATGGTCTCTTTATCCAATGATTGCCCTGTCGACGGTGGCCACGGTGATTGCGTCGCAAGCGGTTATTTCGGGCGTTTTTTCGATGACGCAACAAGCCATACAGTTGGGGTTTTTACCGCGGACTAATGTGGTACATACGTCGGCACGCGAAATCGGTCAAATTTATGTGCCGTTTATGAATTGGACGATGATGATTGGGGTGATTGCTCTGATTGTCGGGTTTAAATCGTCGGCCAATTTGAGTTGGGCGTACGGGTTGGCTGTGACAGGCACTATTACCATTGATACTTTACTGGTGTTTGTGGTGGCGAGACGTTTGTGGCACTGGAACAAAACTTGGGTATTGGCTGGGTTGGCGTTTTTTCTGACGATCGATCTGGCGTTTTTTGGCGCAAATCTGGTGAAAATATTTGAAGGTGGCTGGTTCCCTCTGGCCATCGGCGCAGCCATGTTTACGGTGATGAGCACCTGGAAGCGGGGGCGTGAGTTGATGGGCGAACGTTTGCAGGAACAATCAATTGAATTGAAACCCTTTGTGGAAAGTCTGCTGGCGCATCCTCCTGTGCGGGTTCCGGGTACAGCCGTGTTTTTGACCACTAACCTTGCTAAAGTACCCCATGCTTTATTGCACAACTTGTTGCACAATAAAGTGTTGCATGAAACGGTCCTGGTGTTGACGGTTCAGACGCGCAACAAGCCTTGGGCAAAGCTTTCTGAGCGAATCTGTGTAGAGAAAGTGGCAGCAGGATTCTATTGTATTACCCTGTCATTTGGATTTAAAGAAGAGCCTGATGTGCCGCAGGCATTGGAAGCACTTAAAATTCACGGCCAGACACTTAACCTGATGGAAACCTCATTTTTCTTGAGCCGTGAAACCTTGATTGCGACCAAGATGCCGGGGATGGCAATGTGGCGCGAGCATCTGTTTGTCAGCATGGCGCGTAATGGCAGTAGCGCAACGGCATTTTTCCACATCCCCACGAACAGGGTCATCGAACTGGGTGCGCAGGTAGAGTTGTAATGAGACCTTTGCACGATGTGGCGAACATAGCGCAGATGAGGCGAAAAATGGCGCAAAACCGGTGTGTACAAAGAGTACATGAGGATTTTGAGCCATTTCATAACGAAATTATGAGCAAGCGCAGTCATCGTGCAAAGGTCTCATAATGGCGGTTCGACAGGTATTGAAAATGGGCGATCCTTTACTGTGGCAGGAAGCACAGCCAGTCACTGAGTTTGATACGCCCGTTTTGCACGATTTGCTCACCGACATGCGCGATACCATGGCCGAATTAAATGGGGCAGGTCTGGCAGCGCCGCAAATTGGGGTGAGTCTCCAGGTGGTGATTTTTGGCGTGCAGGATAATCCACGTTATCCAGATGCAGAAGTCGTTCCGGAAACCGTGCTGATCAATCCGCGTTTAAGTGCTTTGAGCGATCTGCAAGATGAGGCGTGGGAAGGTTGCCTGTCCGTGCCAGGCATGCGTGGCCTGGTCTCCCGTTACCTTCATTTGCGTTATCAGGGTTATGACGCCTGTGGGCAAGTTATTGATCGCAGTGTGAGCGGTTTTCATGCTCGCGTGGTGCAGCACGAAGTGGACCATCTGTACGGTGTACTGTATCCCATGCGCATTCGTGATTTACGCAACTTTGGATACAACGAAGTGCTTTTCCCAGACCGTCCCCCCGAGATTGATGATTAACCCAAGCTTTATTCACCTGCGCCTGCATTCCGAGTATTCCATTACCGATGGCATTGTGCGCATTGGCGATGCGGTGGCGCGTGCGGTGGAAGATGGTATGCCCGCGCTGGCGCTGACTGACTTGGCCAACGTGTTTGGCTTGGTGAAATTTTACCAGGCAGCGCGATCCAAAGGCATTAAACCGATTGCAGGCTGTGACGTGTGGATAGGTCATGCGGGGCAGGGTGAGCGTGCGGCAAGGGTGCTGCTTCTGGTGCAGAATGAGGCAGGTTATCGTTGTTTATGTGAATGGCTATCACGGGCTTATCGTGAGAATTATGTACATGGCCGTGCGCAGTTACAGCTTGAATGGCTGGAGGAATCCGGAACGGATGGACTGATTGCACTGTCCGGCGCACAGTGGGGCGATGTCGGCCAGTTGTTGTTAACGGGCAATGAAGTCGGTGCCCATGCCTTGGCCCAACGCTGGGCTGAAATCTTCCCTCAACGTTATTATCTGGAAATTCAACGCACTGGTCATCCCGATGCGGAAGACTGTCTGCGCCGCAGTGTGGCACTGGCTGGACAGTTGAACTTGCCTGTGGTGGCGACGCATCCGGTGCAGTTTCTTGATACGACTGATTTTAAAGCGCACGAGGCGCGGGTATGTATCGCCGAGGGTGCTTTGTTGGCCGACAAACGGCGCTCACGGCATTTTACCGAAGCCCAGTATTTCAAAACCCAGGCAGAAATGGCCGAATTGTTTGCCGATTTGCCCCAAGCCTTGCTTAATAGCATAGAAATTGCCAAACGTTGCTCATTGACCCTGCAATTGGGAAAAAGCCATTTGCCGCAGTTTCCTGTGCCTGAAGGCATGGCTTTGGAGGATTACCTGCATGCTCGCGCGCAGGAGGGTCTGCTAAGCCGAATGGCGCAGTGCTACCCGGATCAAACGGTGCGGGCACAACAATTGCCGACTTATCAGGCGCGGCTTGAGTTTGAGCTGGCGACCATTATTCAAATGGGTTTCCCTGGCTACTTCCTGATTGTGGCCGACTTCATTAACTGGGCGAAACACAACGATGTGCCTGTCGGGCCCGGTCGCGGTTCTGGTGCAGGCTCACTGGTGGCTTACGCTTTAGGGATTACCGATTTGGATCCCTTGCCTTATGACTTGTTGTTTGAACGTTTTTTGAATCCGGAACGGGTGTCCATGCCCGACTTTGACGTGGACTTTTGTCAGGATGGGCGTGAACGGGTGATCGATTACGTGCGCAAGAAGTATGGCGGCGATGCGGTATCGCAGATCGTCACTTTTGGTACGCTGGGCTCGCGTTCAGTGATTCGTGACGTGGGACGCGTACTGGATTTGCCATATAACCTGTGCGATCAATTATCAAAACTGATTCCGGTTGAGGGTGTTAAGCCAGTGGCCTTGACGCAGGCTCTGGAAAAAGAACCCCAGTTACGGGAACGTTACGATAACGAAGAAGATGTGCATGAACTGTTCGATTTGGCGCGCAAATTGGAAGACCTCACGCGAAATGTCGGGATGCATGCGGGTGGCGTACTCATCGCACCGGGCAAAATCAGCGATTTCTGTCCGGTGTATGTGGCGGAAGGCGGCGAATCCGTGGTGTCGCAATTCGATAAAGATGATGTGGAAAAAGCCGGGTTGGTGAAATTTGACTTTCTCGGCTTGCGCACTTTAACGATATTAGATTGGTCGTTGCGCTACGTGGCGATGTTGTCGCCGGACAAGCAAGCGCCATTCGTTTTGGAGAGCTTGCCACTGAATGACCGGCCAAGTTTCAGTCTGCTCAAGTCCGGGCGTACGACAGCCGTTTTTCAGCTTGAATCGCGGGGGATGAAGGATTTGATTCGCCGCCTGCAACCGGATTGCTTTGAAGACATGGTCGCGCTGGTGGCCTTATTTCGTCCGGGGCCGCTTGAATCCGGCATGGTGGATGATTTTATCAACCGTAAACATGGGCGTGCGCGTGTAGATTATATGCATCCCATGCTGGAAGGTACGCTTAAACCGACCTATGGTGTGATTGTTTACCAGGAACAGGTCATGCAAATCGCCCAGATTATGGGCGGATATACTTTGGGTAGCGCAGATTTGCTGCGGCGCGCCATGGGCAAGAAAAATGCGGATGAAATGGCTGAACACCGCACCATTTTTGTCAATGGCGCCGTCACCAAAGGTGTAGACAGTACGCTGGCGACCAGTATTTTTGATCTGATGGAAAAATTTGCCGGTTATGGGTTTAATAAATCCCACTCGGCGGCCTATGCCTTGATTGCCTATCAAACGGTTTGGCTCAAAACGCATCATCCTGCTGCATTCATGGCGGCGACCCTTTCAGCCGATATGGACGATACAGACAAAGTGAAACTGTTTTGCGAGGAAGCGCAAAGCATGGGGCTGGAACTGTTGCCGCCGGACGTTAATCTGGCTGGCTACCGGTTTATTCCAGAAAGCACGACGCAGATTCGTTACGGGCTTGGCGCGGTCAAAGGTACCGGTGAAGCGGCAATTAACACCATCATCGCTGCGCGGGCGCAGGGCGGCGCATTTGTGGATTTGTTTGATCTGATTACGCGTGTGGATCGGCGCAGTGTGAATCGTCGGGCATTAGAAGCTTTGGCTCGGGCAGGGGCTTTCGATGCGTTAGACAGTCACCGTGCCCGTGTGCTCGGTTCAATCGGTGCCGCCATCGAGTTGGCTGAGCAGCGTGCGCAATCCATTCATCAAGCCAGCCTGTTTGATTCGACAGAGTCCACAATGGTGGCCGGACTCGTTTTGTCCACGGTACAGCCATGGTCTGAGCAGGAACGTTTGTTGCAAGAGAAATCGGCGCTGGGATTTTATTTCAGTGGACATCCATTTGATTCTTATGCGGCAGAATTGGCCGTGTTCGTGAAAACCAGGCTGGATGCGTTGCAGGCGAATACCCAGCCAGTGTTACTGGCTGGTGTGATTACCAGTTCGCGTACGCAAATGACGCGGCGCGGAAAAATGGCTTTCATATTGCTAGATGACGGTAAAGGCAGCGTGGAAATACCCATATTTAACGAGCAATTTGAACGACACCGCGATTGGCTGAAGGAAGACCGTCTGTTGCTGGTGGAAGGAAAATTGGGCAAAGATGATTACTCAGGTGGACTGCGTGTGCAAGTCGACAAGTTGTATGATTTGACCACTGCCCGCACTCATTATGCCCGCTGGTTACAGTTATCGGTTAGCCATGAATTGTCGGTAAGTCGTCTGCAAACCCTGTTGCGCCCATATTGTGATGAGGCGGCTGGCTGTTCAGTACGTCTGCAATACCGGTTGCCCCAAGCTTTGACCGAAATGGAGCTGGGTGCGGGCTGGAAAGTCGTGCTGCATGATGAATTGCTGGCCGCATTGCGAGCCGAAGCCATCACTGCCAATGTGGTGTACAGTTAATTCGACAGGTGCCCGGGTTCTATCTCAGGATGGAAGATAAACCGATTCGTGTCTAGATTTCCGGTACAAAAGGTAGCTATGCAGGGACCATCCTAAAAGAAACCCGACGACCAGTGTGAAAAATATCAATAATGCACTCGACATGGATGCTTTCCAAAACAGAAAGCTAATCTCAACAATGGCAACATTTTGAGCGATAAACAGCACCGCCAAACTCGACAGAACGAGTACCAGTATCAATTTTAAATTCATATTTCGATCCTCTCAAATTTTTTGGGGCTGCAGTCAGTCATGCAGCCCTTGTATCAGGATTTTATTTAAATTTTGAATGGGCATCAGCTAACCCGGTCTTCAGTTCATCCCATATTTTGTCGGCAGTTACTTTGAGCTGCACCCATGCTTCACCACTGGCTTTGCCCAATTCCTGCATTTTTTCAGATGCTATATGCTGTTTGGCACGCAATTCGCGAAGCTCCCCAGCTTGTTTGAGTTTCAGGTCAGCCCCGGCATTCCCAATTCTGGCCTCCAGTAAATCAATTTGTGCGGCCCATTCTTTGAGTTGCGCTGCCATTTTTTGTTGATATGCGTCATTAATTTCCATGGTCTATGTCCATTTCTAGTTCAATTGATGGATTTGAGTACATAAAGGCCGCCCCCCAACAATTTGCTTCTGAAGTTACCCGTTCACAATCTGTACCCGCCGACATTCGGTGCGGCGTGGAAGGGACAGCAACCCCTTCCACCCGGTATTCACAAGCTTATCCTGAGACTTGTTGCTGATACCGTCACACCTTTACAGTCTCCCCAACAGCAGCAAAATGATCAGAATGAACAATATCAGCCCAACCCCTCCGCTCGGACCATAGCCCCATGATCTGCTGTGCGGCCAGGCAGGGAATACGCCGATAAGCATCAACACCACAATGATCAATAAAATAGTGCCCAGTGACATTTTGTTTCTCCTTGTTTTTGATATAAATAAGCAAAAATTGTGACACGCGTCCGGTAGTTTCCTAGCGTGGCGCAATGTTGCCCTGGTTATCGGAAAGAACGATTTCCACCCGCCGATTCAATTGTCGACCCGCCGCCGTATTGTTTGTTGTCACTGGAAATGCTTTACCATATCCGCGCGCAGTCACGCGATCGCTGTTGATCCCCATGTCGAGCAAAGCTGTGCGCACGCTATTGGCGCGTCGATCAGAGAGCTTCTGGTTGAGGCTATCACTGCCGGTACTGTCTGTATAACCTTCAATTAATACCTTGTACTTTGGGTATTGTTTGAGAAAATCAGCCAGCTTTTGCACGTTGCGCATGCCCCCAGAAGCCATATGTGCTTTGTCGGTACTGAATAACATGTTGCCAAGTGTAATCACCATGCCACGTTCTGTTTTCTTGGCATTGAGTGCATTCAGTTGCGCATCCTGTTGAGCAATCAGCGCCTGGTCACGCTCCGTATTGGCACTGGCAGCCGCTAACGCAACAGCTTGTTGATCGGCGGTATTTTGCACGATCGCTGTCTGCTGTTTGGCTGTATCGGCTTCAGCCGTTCTTGCCGCCAACTGGAGTTTGTTGCGTTGGGCGCCTGCGTTGGTCACGACTAATTCATCTGTTTTCCGTTTGGCGGTTTCCAGTGCGATGTCTGCTTTCCGCTTGGCAATGTAGGCCAAGTGAGTGACTCTGGCATCACTTGCGCCCTGGCTTAGCGCATTGTCTGCCTTGTTCAGTGACTCGCTTGCCTCTTTCAATTCAAGTGGGGCCAAGCTCGAGACTTGGGGATAGGCTCTTGCATTGTCATAGCTGTTCTGCGCTTCGGAAAGCGTTGCGTTTTGTGGCATTGAACTGCAGCCAGATAAAATTGCGACGGCAATCAGTGTCATGGGAAAGAATTTATTGTTAAGCATGGCGAACTCCATTAAGAATTATTGGGCGTTACGGTCGATTTCCTGACGCAGTGCGTGACTGTCCTGTTGCACGGCTTTCGCAGCTTTTGCAGCTTTGTCCGAACGTGCCATCGCAACAGCCAGGTCGGCATCGGCTTGAGCTTCTTCTGCCAACCGCCTTGCCAGCACATAATTTTCCGCTTTCATTGCTTGCTCAGCAGCGTCCATCTTGGCTTTCGCAGATTGAAGTTGAAGTGGGGCATACTCTTCACCTCCAGCGCTACTGGCATTGTTTATTGCCGCCCTGGAAGTGGCCATCTGTTCTGTTGGGGCAGGGGTGCTCGCGCAACCGGCTATCAGCATCGCAGTCCCTATGGTTATGCCAATCCTGTGCAAAATTTGATTCGGTTTGAGGTCTTGAAGGGTTTTCATTGTTTTTCATCCTTAAGTTAAATGTTAGATATCTTTGTAATGATGAATATTTTTTGCGATTGCAATCGTTTCTTGTTGCGGTGGCTCCAGCTCACTTGATGCCCACAAGCTAAATGAAGTGAGTGAACATCGTTTAGCACAGAAGGCGTAAGCCTGTTTATGTGTGGCAAGCCCACCAGACAATACCGCTTGTGGCATCGCAAGCTGAAACGATCTATCAGGTGACGGGGCTAAAACCAGTTGTTTAAATGCCCTGAAAAATATTTGTGATCGTGCCGCAGCTGCCGGATTTCCGCCTTTCAATGGTGCTGTACACACCCAGAATTTTCATAATATGTTTCAAATTCAAAGCCGTCAGTGCGGTGGCATACATAGCCGGTGCCAGGTAACTTGGGAAACGCCGTCGCGTCACGGATCCTCAGGTGTCGTTCGGTCGAAAGGTATTAAGGATTGAAGCGCATGCCATGTCGTTGACAAAAAATGCCAGAAATCATGATGTAGAAAGGATAAGCAGATAGTTTGGTGGTGCCAGGATGCGTATCACGACCTTGTGGTGTCGTATCACCTTTTATGGAGACATTGCCGAAGTTCAGCAATGTTGGCAGCAAAAGCTGGAAAGTTGTGTTGTATGATTGGCCGCGAAGTCATCGCAGCCGGTTTGTGTTAGTGATGGGTGGTCATTCCCCATTCAGCAACGCCTTCGCGCAGGTATGCCGAGTTAAAACCCTCACTGCGTAATAGCATTGCCGCATCTTTTGCCATCAAACAATAGGGGCCACGGCAATAAGCTGCGATAAGTCGGTCCTTGGGCAGTTCGGCGAGGCGTTGCCGTAATTCATCCAAAGGAATAGAGCGTGCGAAGGGCAGGTGTTGGGTCAGGTATTCCGGGCTTGGGCGCACATCCAGTACCACGATCTCTCCCTGCCGGGCCATTTTCAGCAAGCTTTCACGGTTGTTGGGGATCAGGTTATCGGGTTCATTAGCGATGTTTTGTAATGCCTGCTGCAATTCAGCCAACCGGTTCTCAGCCAGAGTGTGGGTGTTTACCCATAAATCGGCCACAGCTTTATTGGCGAGCCGGTAAAAAATATGTTTGCCCTCCCGTCGCGTTTCAACCATTTGCGCGTGTCTGAGTTCGCGCAGGTGGGCGCTGGTAAGCTTCACGCTGATTGACGCTTCCTGCGCAAGTGCCTCCACGGTTTTTTCGCCCTGGCACAGCAGTTCAATGAGCTCAAGCCGTTTGGGACTTGAAAAAGCTTTGCCTATCCGTGCGACCTGCTCATAGAGCATATCTTTGATTTGTCGCGCATTATCCATAGCTCGTAATCTATATTTGTTCAGGATGAATGTCAAATTTCTAAAACAGAAGCTGCTTGACGGTATATCTGTTTCTTGTCTAAGCCAGATAGTTAAACAAGTCAGTTGGCTGCGCGATAGAACCATCGGCATACCAGGTGTAAGGATCATCATTGGGGCCGATATAACCGTATTCCGCAATCAATGCAGGCATTCCGCAAGCATGGGCAGCGGTGATATCCCGTTCGGCATCTCCGATGTAAACACAGGTATTTGCAGGAAGATTGATTTGTGCGCAAGCAGCGAGCAGGGGGTCAGGATGGGGTTTGCTGCGAGCACAGGTGTCACCGGTGATGACACAGGCCGCACGTTGGTCTAAACCCATTTGGTCAAGCAATGGGGCGGTAAGCCAACCGGGTTTGTTGGTGACGATTCCCCATGGTATGCCACGCATTTCGAGTTCATCAAGCACTTCCATCATGCCAGGGAAAAGCTGGCTGTACTGGTTGCCGTGGCTTTCAAACAATGCCAGGTATTCACTGCGAAGTTCGGTGTATGCCGGGTGGTCGTCGCCGATACTGAAACCAATCTGCAATAAACCTGCGGTGCCATGCGAAGCATAGGGTCTTATCAGGTCGAAGGGCATCTCGATCAGCCCATGCATGGCGCGTTGTTGATTGAGCACCCAAGCCAGGTCGGGAGCCGTATCGACGAGCGTACCGTCAAGGTCAAACAGGATGGCTTCAAGCATTTCGACGGCAGGCCATGAGGTAATTAACGTCGGTATTTGTACCCAATGCGTAATGTTTACGTATGGGGTTATAGCTCATGCCGCTGAGATACTGGGTATCCAGACCGAATTCACGCGCGTGACGTGCCAGTTCCGCAGGGGTGATGAATTTTGCGTAACTGTGCGTGCCACGCGGCAGTAAATTCAGCAAATATTCCGCTCCGACGATGGCGTATAAAAAAGATTTGGTATTGCGGTTAAGCGTGGAGAAGAAAACCCAGCCTCCTGGTTTGACCAGCGTGGCGCAGGCATGTACGACGGAAGCCGGGTCTGGCACATGTTCAAGCATTTCCATGCAAGTGATGACATCAAAGCTGGCTGGTTGTTGTTCAGCCAGGGTTTCGACGGCGATGAGCTGGTAATTGACTTGTGCGCCCGATTCCAGAAGGTGAAGCCGGGCAATTTTAAGCGATTTTTCAGCTAAGTCGATACCTGTGACTTGAGCGCCACGTTGCGCCATTGATTCTGACAAAATCCCGCCGCCGCAACCCACGTCCAGCACATTTTTACCTGCTAATCCCGCATGTTGATCGATAAAATCCAGTCGCAACGGGTTAATGTCATGCAGGGGTTTGAATTCGCTGTTGGGATCCCACCATTTGTTCGCCAGTGCACTGAATTTGTCGATTTCTATGGGGTCGCTATTTAGCATGCTGTCTCCTGACTATTCCAGTTCAAAATAAAAACAAGCATCATTTTAGCTTTGTTTTCAATCTGTTGACATGTGATTTGTATTGTGCTGTCATCAGGCTCATTCTCATCACCTTGTGATTGCTTCTGTTTGAACCAGAATTACACCTGGGCACCGTTAGCACTGACTTCTGCTTTGGTGGTGCTTTTAAGAAAATGTTCACGTTTGACGCCGAACATGAGCAATAGGGGTGAGGCCACCAGGACAGAGGAATAGATGCCGAACAGGATGCCAATCGTCAGTGCGAGGGCAAAATTATGTAATGCGTCGCCACCGAAAAACAACATTGACAGTACCATGGTTTCAGTCATGCCATGTGTAATGATGGTGCGGCTCATGGTGGTGGTGATTGCATTGTCGATAATTTGAGGAATGGTCGCTTTCCTCATTTTGCGCAAATTTTCACGAATACGATCGAACACCACCACGGATTCGTTGACAGAGTAACCCAGCACAGCCAAGATGCCGGCCAGCACCGTCAGATTGAATTCCCACTGAAAAAAAGCAAAGCAACCGAGGATGATGACCACGTCATGGACGTTGGCGATGATGGCCGCCAGGGCAAAACGCCATTCAAAGCGTAGCGCAAGATAAAGCAGAATACCACCGGCCACCACCATCAACGCAAGCGCGCCGTTATTATACAATTCACTACCGACTTGAGGGCCTACGAAATCTACACGCTTGGGTGTGACGGAGGCATCCAGACTGTGCAGTGCAGTGATCACCGCGTCGCTGGATTTACTGTTACCCATGTTGCCGTGTAATGGCAAGCGGATAAGTACATCATTGCTGGCGCCGAAAACTTGTACAGAGGCATCCTTGATGCGTGCTTGTTCAAGGGTTTGACGCACCTGGTCAATGTTGGCAGGCTGATTAAACGTTACTTCAATCAGTGTGCCACCAGTGAAATCAATCCCCAAATTGAGTCCTCTTGCCGCCAGGGCCCAGATCGCGAATAAAAAAGTGATCAGCGAAATGGCGGTGGTGATTTTCCCATAGCGCATGAAAGGGATGTCGTGTTTGATGCGGAAAAACTCCATAATGATAGACCTTGATTAGATGGATATGCTGGCAAGTCGAACACGCCGGCCATAGGTAAGGTTAGCCAGTGCACGTGAAATGGTCACCGCGCTGAACATGGAAGTGACGATGCCCAAACAAAATACCATCGCAAAGCCGCGCACGGAGCCCGATCCAAGCCAAAACAGGGCAACACCCGCGATCAATGTGGTGATGTTGGAATCAAGAATGGTACCCCAGGCCCGCTCGTAGCCAGCATGAATGGCCGCTTGTGGTGAACTGCCATTGCGTAACTCTTCCCGAATGCGCTCATTGATGAGCACGTTGGCATCGATGGCCATGCCCAGCGTAAGTGCAATACCGGCCATGCCGGGCAAAGTGAGTGTGGCTTGCATCAAGGACAATAAGGCCACCAGTAACAAGCCGTTGGCCGTCAACGAGAGTGCTGCAAACAGACCGAACATACGGTAATAGAAGATCATAAAGCTGATCACCGCCACAAATCCCCACAGATTGGCGTGAAACCCCTTGCGGATATTGTCGCTGCCGAGGCTGGGGCCGACAGCACGTTCTTCAACGATATTCATCGGCGCGGCCAGTGCGCCGGCGCGTAACAGCAAGGCGACTTCCGAAGCCTCTTCCGGCGAGTTCATGCCGGTAATTTGCACGCGCCCCCCATCAATTTCTTCCCGAATGACCGGTGCGGTGATGACTTCGGCTTTTCCTTTTTCAACGAGCAGGATGGCCATCCGTTTGCCCACGTTGTCATGGGTGATGTCACGGAAAATGCGGGCACCCCGTGAATCGAAATTCACGTGTACGGCGGCTTGACCCGATTGCTGATCAAAACCCGGTGAGGCATCGGTAATGTAGTCGCCCGTGAGCAAAACTTCTTTGTGAACCAGAATCGGTGTGCCATTGCGCTCGGTGTAAAGATCGTCATCAAAGGGTACCTGGCCTTGTGCGGCGGCAGCGATGTCGTGAATATCGTCAACCAGACGTATTTCCAGGGTAGCGGTGCGACCAAGAATCTCTTTGGCTTTGGCCGTGTCTTGTACGCCCGGAAGTTCTACCACTACGCGGTCAGCGCCCTGTTGCTGGATGAGCGGTTCGGCCACACCCAGTTCATTGACCCTGTTGCGTAAGGTCGTGATGTTTTGTTGCACGGCATTGTCTTGCAAATGTTTTAAAGCATCGGCGCGCAAATCGGCTTGCAGGATAAAGTCACCATTGTTGCCTTGTTCGGTTAACAAAAGGTCTGGAAAGTTTTTGGTAATCAGTGTATTGGCAAGCCCCCTCGTGGCGGCGTCAGAAAAATGCAGGATAATTTCCTGTGAAGTATTGGTGATGTCAGAGTAATGAATTTTCTGATCGCGCAATTGGCTGCGGATGTCACTTGTATTGCGTTGTATGGCTTTGCCAAGAGCAGCTTGCATATCAACTTGAAGCAGAAAATGCACGCCGCCCCGCAGATCCAGGCCCAGATACATCGGTTTTGCGCCGATTGCGCTGAGCCACGCCGGTGAAGCAGAGATGAGGTTCAGCGCAACGCTGTACCCGTTACCGAAACGGCTTTCGAGCACGTCCTTGGCTTTCAGTTGTGAATCCGTATTGGACAAAGCCACGACGACGCTGTTGCCACTGAGATTGACGCTGGTGTAGTTGACTTGCGCTGCATGCAACTCATCAATAATTTGTTGCGCTAGCAAAGCATTTGCTTTGGCGGCATTGCCGTCAGGCGAAACTTGTACGGCGGGAGATTCACCATAAAGATTGGGCAGGCTGTATAACACACCCAACAGAAGGATGGCAAAAATCAGCAGATTTTTCCAGAGCGGAAATCGGTTCATAGGGGCTCTTTTATTGATGGGTGGCGCAGGCAGGCGATTTACAGGTCTTTGTAGGTGCCTTTTGGCAACATGGATTGTATGGCCGTTTTTTGAATGTGGGTGATGACCCCTTCGGCAATTTCAAGGTCAATGAACTGCTCCCCCACTTTTACGACGCGGCCCACTTGACCGCCTGTGGTGATAATTTCATCGCCTTTTTGCAGGCTGCCAATCATTTTGTTTTGTTCTTTGGTGCGATTCATCTGTGGGCGAATAATCATCACCCAAAACAGCAGAAAAATCACAACCAGCGGTAAAAAACTGATTAAGCTGTCCGTAGTGCTGGGTGTTCCGGTGCTGGCTAATGCATTGGTAATGAACATAAACGACTCCATACAGGTTAAGTTGTGCTATGGATTATCCGGGTTTAAAACGCTCCATGCGCAAGATTCTAACACGAACGCGCACGCTGTTCATGAAAGCGGGCAACAAAGTCTTGTAGTTGTCTGTGTTCAATCGCATTACGCAGTCCTGCCATCAGTTGCTGATAATAATGCAGATTGTGCTGGGTCGCCAAACGCGCGCCCAAAATTTCACCGCAACGTATCAAATGGTGCAGGTAGGCACGGCTGAAATGACGACACGCATAACAGGTACAGTGCTCATCGACAGGTTGTGTATCGGTACGAAAACGGGCATTTTTAATGCGCATGTCGCCCCATTGCGTGAACAATATGCCATGTCTGGCATTGCGGGTGGGTAATACGCAATCAAACATATCAATGCCTTGTTCTACTGCTGCCACGAGGTCTTCGGGTGTGCCGACACCCATCAGGTAGCGTGGTTTGTCTGCAGGCAACTGGGGCGCGACGTGACACAAAATCCGGCGCATATCTGCTTTCGGTTCGCCTACACTCAGACCGCCTATGGCATAGCCGTCAAAATCCATTTGCGCCAGTTCGCGCAGTGATTCATCACGCAAATCTTCGTACATGCCGCCCTGGACGATGCCAAACAGCGCATTGGGATTGCCGCTGTGCGCCTGTTTGGAACGCTCTGCCCAGCGTAAAGACAGACGCATGGAATCAGCGGCGGCGGAGTGTTCAGCAGGGTAGGGTGTGCATTCGTCGAAAATCATGACGATGTCCGAGTTGAGAATTTTCTGGATACGCATGGATTCTTCAGGCGTTAGAAACAGTTTGTCGCCATTCAGCGGTGAGGCGAAGCGCACACCTTCTTCGGTAATTTTACGGAGCGCGCCCAAGCTATACACTTGAAACCCGCCCGAATCTGTAAGTATGGGTCTGTCCCATCCCATGAAACGATGAAGCCCGCCGTGTGCGGCAATGACTTCCAGCCCGGGACGCAGCCATAAATGGAAAGTGTTGCCCAACACAATGTGAGCACCCACTTCTTTTAATTCGTCTGGCGACATGGCTTTCACCGTGCCATAAGTGCCAACAGGCATAAACGCGGGCGTTTCAATATCACCGTGCGTGAGGTGTACCGTGCCACGTCGAGCGCGACCATCGGTGCGGTGCAAGTTAAATTGCATCATAGATCATCTCTATCCTTTAAATTGTGGGTGCTCGTTCCAGCAGCATCGCATCGCCATAACTAAAAAAACGATAATTTTGGGCGATGGCGTGCGCGTAGGCTTGCCGTATAGCGTTTGTGCCAGAAAAGGCAGAAACCAGCATCAACAAGGTGGATTTCGGCAGGTGAAAATTGGTCAGTAAACGATCAACCAATTGAAACCGGTAACCCGGTGTAATGAACAGGCGTGTGTCACCTGATCCTGCTTGCAATCGTCCATTGTGTGCGGCCGATTCTAATGCGCGCAGGCTGGTGGTGCCCACGGCCATGATGCGCCGGTTTTCTTCCCTGGCGAGGTTAATGGCATCGGCAGTGGCATCAGAAATAAGATAATGTTCGCTGTGCATGACATGGTCCGCCAGATTATCGACCCGTACCGGTTGAAATGTCCCCGCGCCCACGTGCAAGGTCAAATGAACACGTATCACACCGAGTTGGTCGAGCGTGTCCAGCATGGTTTCATTAAAATGCAGGCCGGCAGTCGGCGCAGCCACAGCGCCGGGATGTTGCGCGTAAACGGTTTGGTAACGGGCTTCGTCTTCGGCTTCGGGTGAGCGCTCGATGTATGGCGGCAGCGGAAGCTGTCCGTGCTGTTCCAGCACAGATAGCACGGTGGTTCGGGTATCGAAACGCACATGATACAGGTCGTGTTCGCGTCCCAGGATCTGGATTTCTACATCGGCAATATGCAGATAAGAACCCGGTTTTGGGGCGTGGCTGGCACGGATGAAACAAAGGGCTTCGTGTTCGCCAAGCAGGCTTTCGATAAGCAATTCTACTTGACCCCCACTGGCTTTTTGCCCAAATAATCTTGCCTTGATGACGCGTGTGTCGTTGAACACCAGCACATCACCAGCACGCAAATGACTGGGCAAATGGGTGAAATGATCATCCGTCAGGCTGCTGCGCGAGGGATTAACGTGCAATAAACGGCTGGCATCGCGTTGAGCTCCCGGAAATTGCGCAATGAGGTGAGGGGGCAGGTCGAAATGAAAGTCTTGGGTGCGCATGGAGAGTAAATAATTTAATCGTGCAGGTGAAAAAGCGTTAAAAGTGTCGATATTATCCCGGATTTTGCATAAATTAACACCTGCCATTGCGCACCTGCTATTTGGGCAACCGTTTTTATCCTTTTCCCTTGCTGGTTTAAAACCCCGGCCTTCAGGTCGGCAGGAGCGCCGAACCCCGCTTTGACTAAATATCCACCGGCCTGAAGGCCGGTGACCTCATTGCTGGCGAGTTGGCGCTGCCTGTTAGCTCCCCGCTTACCTGTTTGGGTTTGATGTGAGAGATGAATCATTGCACCGTGCTTTCATAGAATCTGTTCAGGCACACAATACGTTGTTCAATGATTCCGTAGACGCGGGTGATCATTCGGATCAGAATACGCAAATAACACTATTTGATTAATCCTTAAAAGGAACGGTTATGTCACACACGCACGCCATTGTTTGGATAGATCATGCCGAAGCCCATATCATCGGTATTAACCCTGATGATGTGGAAAACTCAGTCATAAAACCAGCCCAACCTCCTCATCACTTGCGCAAAGGATCTGGTCGCGTGCCAGAAGATCAACATTATTATCATGAGGTCGTTGAAGCGCTACGCGGCATAAAAGAGATCGTCATTGTCGGCCCATCTGATGCAAAATTAAATTTAATCAAGCATATACATAAGCATGATCACGATCTTGTCGCCAATATTGTTGGGGTGGAGACTGTGGATCACCCCTCGGACGCACAGTTGCTTGCCTATGCACGCAAATATTTCAAAATAGCCGATGCAATGTTGCCGTAGCACATTATGACAGGTTGGGGTTGCGCTTGCCTGTGTCGGGCGGGTTGACGGATGATACACGCACCTTTTTCCTGAAAAGCCCGGCACACCTTGGCAGCGGCCTGAAGCAATAAAGCTGGCAATAAGCTCGTCATCCATGCGGTCGATGGATATTCCGTTGGGAAGGCGTGCATGCCTTTTCCGGTCACGCCGTATATCACGCCGGCTTTCGCCTGAGCGTCGCGTTTCTGACGCGCTGAAGGAAGGGGGCTTAAACTGGCAAGGAATTTTGATAAACGGATGCTGGACTCAATTTTCAGGTCCAATTTGAATCCATGTATGCGAATCAGGCTATAATTGACGTCAATGTCATTTTTGGTTGCAGCCATGTCTTTTGATGCCCATTTGTTAGAAAAATACAGCAAGCCTGGTCCACGCTACACCTCTTATCCTACTGCACCTTATTTCAGTCCTGAATTTGGCCAGGCGGAGTGGGGGGCGGAACTGCGTGCTACACAAGACTCCGGGCGCGACTTGTCGCTGTATGTGCACATCCCGTTTTGCGATACCCTGTGTTATTACTGCGGTTGCAACATGGTGGCCACACGTAATTACGCACGCGCTACAGCCTATTTGGAACCTTTGTTTGCTGAAATTGATCACGTGGCTGGCTTGACTGCACCGGGCAGACTGGTGAGGCAAATTCATTGGGGTGGCGGCACACCGACTTATTTGCACCCTGATGACATACGGCGACTGTTTGCCCATATTCAGTCGTGGTTTACTATCGCCAGTGACGCAGAAATTGGTTGTGAAGTGGATCCTCGCGAGTTGACTGCCGGGCATGTGCAGGCACTGGCGGATTGCGGATTCAACCGCCTGAGCCTGGGTGTGCAGGAACTGGATGCGACAGTTCAGCAAGCGGTCAACCGGGTGCAACCGGAAGCACTGATTCGCGAAACTTATGGCTGGATGCGTGCGGCGCATGTGGACAGCATCAATATGGATTTGATGGTGGGCTTGCCCCACCAAACTGTGGCGGGTTTTTCTCATACTTTGGATCGGGTGATTGACATGGCACCGGATCGCCTGGCGGTGTTCAGTTATGCGCACGTGCCGTGGATGAAAAAGCATCAAACTTTAATTCCAGAGGCGCAGCTGCCCGACTTGCCGACACGGATCGCTTTACAACAATTGCTACTGGAACGTTTGACAGGCGCGGGCTATGTGTATATCGGCATGGATCACTACGCCAAACCGGATGACGAACTGGTCATTGCCCAGCGCAACAAGACGCTGTACCGCAATTTCCAGGGTTACACGACGCACAAGAACTGCGACATCATGGCTTTTGGGGTGTCCGCCATCAGTCAGACCGATCAGGTGTATGTGCAAAATGCCAAGGATTTAAAAATTTATCAGCAATTGGCCACCCGGGACGGTTTGGCTACTGAACGCGGTTTGCGGATCAGCAAGGAAGATCGCCTGCGGCGCGATGCCATTGTGCGCATCATGTGTGACCTGGAACTGGATGGAGAGGCTTTTTCGCGTCTGTGGGACATCGACTTTGCAACCCATTTTGCTGATGCGCTCAGTCAGATGGCGCCGATGCAAGCTGATGGCTTGCTGGAGCGTGAAGGCTTGATGTTGAAGGTGACAGAGACAGGCCGGTTGTTTTTACGCAATATTGCCATGTGTTTCGACGCTTATTTGCACACCGAAACCACAATTCAGCCACGTTATTCCAAAACCTTATGATGGAAGAAATGCTGGTATTGCGCTTATCCAAGCTGATGGCGCAACGCGGCCTGTGCTCACGCCGTGAGGCAGACGTTTACATTGAGCGTGGCTGGGTGAAGGTGAACGGCGTCATCGTTGATGTGCCCGGCTCCAAAGTGTTGCCGGATTGCGTGATTGAACTCAGTACGGAAGCGCAACGAGAGCAGGGCAACAGCATCACTATCCTGCTGCACAAACCAGTAGGTTTTGTTTCGACACAGGCCGAACACGGCTATGCCAGTGCGAGTGACTTGATTACACAAGCGAACCACTGGACGGAAGATGCTTCCCGGCGGCAATTCACCAATCAGCATACCTGGAATCTGGCAGCGGCCGGGCGGTTGGACATTGATTCGACTGGCTTGCTGGTGCTTACGCAGGATGGGCGCGTCGCGCGACAACTGATTGGAGAAGATTCCGAAGTTGAAAAAGAATATCTGGTGCGCGTGCAGGGTAACCTGAGTCCTACGGGACTGGCGCTGCTCAATCATGGCCTGATGCTGGATGACGTACCGCTTAAACCCGCCAAAGTCCGCTGGCAAAACCGCGATCAGCTAAGTTTTATTTTACGCGAAGGCAAAAAACGCCAGATACGCCGTATGTGCGAACTGGTGGGGCTGAACGTGATCGGCCTCAAACGCATCCGTATTGGGCGGGTGATGCTGGGTTATCTGCCGATGGGGCGCTGGCGGTATTTGACCGACCAGGAACAATTTTAGTGAAATTTTTAACAGAAAGAACCCCGATATGACCTTGTTGCCCGGCAAAGATGCCCCGCTGGAATCTACTTTGAGCACTTTGCCTGCGCAGTTAACTGCTTTGGGTTTTGTTATTCAGGAGCGCTCCTGGCTGAATCCCATATCCGGGGTGTGGTCAGTGCATATTCGGGATCAGGATTGCCCGTTGCTGTTTACCAACGGCAAAGGGAATAGCCGGGATGCTGCACTGGCTAGTGCGCTGGGCGAATTTTTTGAACGTTTGTCATGCCGCTACTTTTGGAGCCATTATTATTTTGGTGAGTCAATTGCGCAAGCGACGACGGTTCATCACAGTAAGGAGCGCTGGTTTGCGCTGCCAAAAAAAGGAGTTTGGCCTGCGGGGTTACTCTCCCCGACACTGCGCGAATTTTATGACCCCGATATCAGCCTGGAACGGGAACTTTTGGTTGACCGCAATAGCGGCAACCAGAAGCGCGGGGTGTGTGCGTTACCTTATACGCGCCACAGAGATGGGGAAGAGGTGTATTTTCCGGTGGCTGTTCTGGGCAGTTTATATGTCAGCAATGGCATGGCAGCGGGCAACACGATCAATGAAGCGCGGACGCAAGCGTTGTCAGAAATTCTGGAGCGGTATGTCAAATTTGACGTGATACGCACAGCCCGCTGTTTGCCCGATATTCCGCAAGCCGTGATTGACGACCATCCCACGGTCGCGCAAGGCATCGCAGAATTGCGTGCCGCCGGTTTTGGTATCCTGGTCAAGGATGCTTCGCTGGGCGGCATTTACCCGGTGGTTAATGTCACGTTACTCAATCCGCACGATCAGGGTTGCTTTGCCAGTTTCGGTGCGCACCCACAATTTTCCGTTGCATTGGAACGGGCCTTGACCGAATTGCTGCAAGGACGCGGCCTGGATGCACTCAACGGTTTTCACGCCCCCGGTTTTGAATTGGAAGAAATTGCCGATGCCAGTAATCTGGAAATTCATTTTGTGGATTCCAGCGGTATCATCAGTTGGGAATTTTTGCGCGCCATACCTGATGAGCCGTGGCAAGCCTGGAATCACCCCGGTAGTACAGCAGAAGAATTTGAATGGTTGTGTGGCCTCATTGAGGGCAAAGGGCATGACATCTACATCGCTGATTACGATGACTTAGGGGTGTATGGCTGCCGTATTGTCGTGCCGGGCATGTCGGAGATTTACCCGGTGGATGATCTGGAATGGGATAATCCAAGTGCTGCCAATGAGTTACGTCCCGCATTGCTCAATCTGCCTGCATTGGACAGCGAGGCGTGCCTGGATCTGCTGGATCAACTCGAAAATCTGGGCGTGGCCGACCAGCAGCGTGTTGCCGCATGGATAGGTTTGGCAGCAGATCCTGACACCTTGTGGCACGATTTGCGTATCGGCGAACTTAAAACGCTGCTGGCTTTGGCCGGAGAAGACCATGAAGCCGTGTTGGCAGGGTGTGACTGGATACGCCAATTCGAACACATGCCCGTTGAGCGTCAGCGCGTGTACCGCTGCATCGGCGACTTGCTCCGGCTGGATGATGCCGAACCCTATTTGACCAACCTGAATTTGCTTTATGGTGAGGAAACGCTGGGGGTGGCACGGGCGCATCTTGACGGGACGCAACGGTTTTTTAACCTGAGCGCGCCCGGTATGGCTTTGCAAGGTTGCAACCTGCATCAACGCTTATTACAGGCTTACCGTAAGGTGTCGCCCTGGTTGGCTGTGAGCTGATTCGGTCGATGTGCTTATGCATCTTGCAGACTGCTTTTTCCTCAGGTCGAATTTTATCTGGCGGGCTACCGCATTCTTCTACCACTGCGTCAGGCTGAAGCCTGACCTACCAAAGATGCGTCCCCGTCCGTGATGTAGGTCGAGTTTCAACCCGACAAACCGGCTTCAAGCGTGGCGGTTGTGGCTGCGCAGCGCGCGCTGAATTTCACGGTCGGATTCACGGGTTTTGGTAGCATCGCGTTTGTCATGTTCCTTTTTGCCTTTGGCCAGGGCGATGTCCAGTTTGATGCGAGAACGCGTGAAATGCAGGTTGATGGGCACCAGAGTATAGCCCGCGCGTTCTACTTTACCAATGAGTTTACTGATTTCTTCTGCGTGTAACAGTAATTTTCGGGTGCGGGTGGCATCAGGATGGACGTGAGTGGATGCGGTAGCAAGCGGAGAAATGTGCGCACCGATGAGGAAAATCTCGCCCTTTCTGATGACGACGTAGGCTTCCTTGAGTTGCGCGCGTCCGGCACGGATGGCTTTTACTTCCCAGCCATTCAGCATCAAACCCGCCTCGAATTTTTCTTCGATAAAGTAATCGTGGAAAGCTTTTTTATTTTGGACGATGCTCATTAACACAAATTCCTTTGAATGCGCTATTCTAACAGCTTTGCAGGACGAGGTATCAAGCGGTTATGGCGTTGGTCAATAAAAGCGTGTTGGTGGCGCACAGTGCACAAAGAATGTTTGATTTGGTCGATGGTATTGAAGCGTACCCGGAATTTTTACCGTGGTGCGGCGGGAGCGAGGTCAGTGTGCGCTCACCGGAGCGTTTGGTCGCCAGTATTCAAATTGATTACATGCATATCAAGCAGCGATTCAGCACAGAAAACAACAATGAGGCGCCCCACCTGATTCAAATGAAGTTGCTGGATGGCCCCTTTCGCCAGCTGGATGGCGAGTGGCGGTTTAGAGCATTGAATGATACCGCATGTAAAATCGAGTTTGTATTGCATTACGAATTTTCGACCAGGTTGCTGGATACAGTGTTGGGACCGGTATTCGGTTACATCGCTAATAGTTTTGTCGAAGCATTTATTGAGCGGGCCGATCAGGTTTATGGAGTGCCATGAGCAAGCGAATAAAGGTAGAAGTGGCCTATGCCAAACCAGATGCGCAGGTGATTATTCCCATAGAATTGTCGCCGGGCGCGGATGTGCAGACGGCCATAGAGACTTCCGGTATACAGGAAAAATTTCCTGAGATTGATGCGTCGCGCAATAAAATGGGTATTTTCGGCAAGCAGGTGAAACTGGATTACACCCTGCGTGAAGGTGACCGGGTGGAAATTTACCGTCCTTTGATTGCCGACCCCAAAGCGGTGCGTCAGCAGCGTGCTGAGGCAGGTAAGGCAATGAAAAAGGGCGGGGGGGATTTGTGATGTCTGGGCTGGTCATGCCGAAGTGGAATGTAAAGTAAGCATTCACCAATGAGTGAAGTTTGCCGTATAATGTCGCTTTGTACAGGAACATCCGTCATGCGCGTGATTCAAAAAGCCCTCACTTTCGACGATGTTTTGCTGGTTCCGGCGCATTCCGATGTGTTGCCGCGCGATGTGAACCTGCAAACCCGCTTAACACGCGGCATACGTTTAAATATCCCTTTGTTGTCCGCTGCAATGGATACGGTCACTGAAGCACCGATGGCGATTGCTTTGGCGCAGGAAGGCGGCATCGGTATCGTCCATAAAAACATGGGTATTGCGCAGCAAGCCGCGCAAGTCACTTGGGTTAAGCGCTTTGAATCAGGTGTGGTCAAAGATCCGCTGACCGTCACACCGGACATGACCGTGCGTGAAGTGCAAGCCATGCGCCAGGAGCATGGTATTTCGGGTTTGCCGGTGGTGGATACCACAGGCAAGGTGGTCGGCATCGTGACCAACCGTGATTTGCGCTTTGAAACGCAGTTTGACCGGCCCGTCAGCCAAATTATGACTCCCCGTGAACGTTTGATCACGGTTCGGGAAGGCGCAAGCCGCGCCGAAGTGCAAGCTTTGCTGCACCAATACCGGCTGGAGCGTTTGTTGGTGGTCAATGATGCGTTTGAGTTACGTGGACTGGTGACGCTTAAGGATATCCAGAAATCTTCCGAACACCCCAGCGCGTGCAAAGACAGTCAGGGTCGCCTGCTTGTGGGCGCGGCAGTGAGTGTCGGCGCAGGCACAGAAGAACGGGTGATTGCGCTGGTGCAGGCCGGTGTGGATGTGCTGGTGGTGGATACGGCACACGGACATTCCCAAGGCGTGCTGAGCAGGGTGCGTTGGGTCAAGGACAATTTCCCGCAGGTACAGGTGATCGGCGGAAACATTGCTACGGCTTCAGCGGCACTGGCTCTGGTCGATCACGGCGCAGATGGCGTGAAAGTGGGCATCGGCCCAGGTTCCATTTGTACCACACGTATTGTGGCAGGTGTCGGCGTGCCACAGATTACCGCCATACAAAATGTTGCGCAGGCGCTGAAAGGTTCGGGCGTGCCCCTGATCGCGGATGGCGGCGTGCGTTATTCCGGCGATATTGCCAAAGCCATTGCAGCAGGTGCGGACACAGTTATGCTGGGTGGTTTGTTTGCGGGTACGGAAGAAGCGCCCGGCGAAATCGAATTATTTCAGGGGCGGTCGTATAAATCTTATCGCGGTATGGGTTCCCTGGGTGCGATGCAAAAAGGGTCCAGTGACCGTTATTTTCAGGATGTGGATGCTGGCGCAGACAAATTCGTACCTGAAGGCATTGAAGGCCGTGTGCCCTATAAAGGCAGTGTGTTGGCGGTGATTCATCAACTGATGGGCGGTTTGCGTTCCAGCATGGGTTATTTGGGCTGTGCGGATATTCCTGTCATGCAGGATAAAGCGGAATTCGTGGAAATCACTTCCGCAGGTGTGCGTGAGTCGCATGTGCATGATGTGCAGATCACCAAGGAAGCGCCCAATTACCGCATGGATTAAAAAATCCGTTATTCATTTACGAGCCCTAAAGCATGACAGAACAAAAAATACTGATTTTAGACTTCGGTTCCCAATACACGCAATTGATTGCACGCCGTGTGCGTGAGGCCCATGTATATTGTGAGTTGCATCCTTACGACGTGAGCGACGTTTTCGTTCGGGCGTTCAAACCCAGTGGCATTATTTTGTCCGGCGGGCCTGCATCGGTGGTCGGCAATGATTCACCTCGTGCGCCGCAATGCGTGTTTGAGTTGGGTGTGCCGGTGTTGGGGATTTGTTACGGGATGCAAACTATGGCGGCCCAATTGGGCGGACAGGTTGAGTCTGCACGGACGCGAGAATTCGGGTATGCGCAAGTTCGTGTGCTGAGCGATAACTTGCTGTTGCGCGGTGTGCACGACGCACTGGATGTGCAGGGATTACCCGTGTTGGATGTGTGGATGAGTCATGGCGACAAAGTAACTGCTTTGCCTCAGGGTTTCGAGGTGATTGCAGCCAATGCCGCAACACCGTTTGCTGCCATGGCGGATGAAGCGCGCCATTTTTATGGGGTGCAGTTTCACCCGGAAGTGACCCACACAGTGCAAGGCAAAGCGATATTGAAGCGTTTTCTGCAAGATGTTTGCGGCTTGGGCGCGCATTGGCAAATGCCGACTTTTGTGGATGAAGCGGTGACCAGGATACGCGCTACAGTCGGTACAGATCAAGTTCTGCTGGGTTTGTCGGGCGGCGTAGATTCTTCTGTGTTGGCTGCTTTATTGCACCGCGCTATTGGTGACCAATTGGTGTGCGTGTTCGTTGACAATGGATTGCTGCGTTTAAATGAAGCCGAACAAGTGATGGCGACCTTTGCCCAGCATTTGGGCGTGCGGGTGATTCATGTGGATGCCGGTGCGGAATTCATGCGCCATTTGAGTGGTGTCACCGATCCAGAACTTAAACGTAAAGTCATTGGTCGGGAATTCGTTGAGGTTTTTCAGCGCGAAGCGGCCAGGTTGCAAGATGTGAAATGGCTGGCGCAAGGCACCATCTATCCCGATGTGATTGAATCAGCAGGAAAAGGCGCCGCCCAAGCCATTAAATCACACCACAATGTGGGCGGTCTGCCTGAAAACATGAATTTCAAATTACTGGAACCGCTGCGCGAGCTGTTCAAGGACGAAGTGCGTGAATTGGGTCTGGTACTTGGATTGCCTCGCGAAATGGTGTATCGCCATCCTTTCCCGGGCCCTGGTTTGGGCGTGCGGATTTTGGGCGAGGTGCGTACAGACTATGCCGACATCTTGCGTCAAGCGGATGCTATCTTCATTGAAGTGCTGCGTGAAACAGGTTGGTACGACCAGGTGGCGCAAGCTTTTGCGGTATTTTTACCCGTGCGCTCAGTCGGCGTGATGGGCGATGGACGCACCTACGAACACGTGGTTGCCCTGCGAGCGGTACAAACCACAGATTTTATGACCGCGCATTGGGCGCACCTGCCTTATGATTTACTCGGTAAAGTGTCCAATCGGATTATCAATGAAGTACATGGCATTAATCGTGTGGTCTATGACATTTCAGGGAAACCACCCGCGACGATAGAGTGGGAGTGAGTGCCATGTTTGTCTTTGCCTGATGCTGGCAGGCGACAAAGGAAATGGGATGCTGCGTTTTCTTTTGGGTATTTCCGGCAATTCAGGCCACCAGACAGAAGACTGGTGGCCTGAATGCTTTCAAAGACAAAATCATTATTTTTTCTGTGCCGCCTGAGCGAGATCCGGCACTCCCATGAGCAGGGTGGTGTTTGGCGTCTCGGGCAGACGGGGTAAGGTCTCTTTGGGAAATTTACCGGTCAGGCTATTCAGAAAAGCGACAATGTCATTCACATCCTTGTCCGTCAGCGTGGTACTCAACTGGCAGGCTGCCATGATTCGCACTGCATCCGGCAGGTTCCCCACCGTCCCATAGTTAAAATAAGGGGCTGTCAAGGCGACATTGCGCCAGGTCGGCACCCTGAATAATTGCTTGTCTGCAGGATTATGTGTCACGTTAAAACGGCCATCATCCCCGGTGAGGTGGTACTGTTGTACATACTTGGCGCAGGCAGCATAGCCAGGTTGCGCAGGGAATTTCTGGTACGCACCCGTACCCATGGGTGTGCCGGAGTTGTCAAACATCGGTCCGGCATGGCATGCCTCACAACCCAGCGACCCGGCAAGTTTCATGCCTGCCCTGGCCGACGGATCCAGTGCTTTTTTATCGCCTTTCATGTACTGGTCATAGGGGCTGTCCGGCGTGACCAGTGTGCGTTCAAAGGTGGCGATGGCTGCTGCCACGTTGTCGAAGGTAATGGGGTCCTTGCCGCCAAAAATCTGGGCAAACTCTTTTTGATATCCCGGAATGTGCTTCAGCCGCCCAACCACCGCGTCGCCGTTGGGCATGCCCATTTCAACAGGGTTTTGGATGGGGCCCTTGGCTTGTTCCTCCAGACTCTTGGCACGTCCATCCCAGAATTGCGCGGTGTTGAATGCAGCATTGAAAACAGTGGGGGTATTGCGGGGAACATCCACCCGGCCAAATACGCCGAAAGACAGTGGAAGGTTGTCTGTGCCATTGCCGGCCACATTATGGCAGGTGTCGCATGAGACGGTTCCGGAAAGAGAAATGCGGGGATCGAAGTAAAGCTGTTTGCCGAGCGCAATTTTTGCCGGAGTCATGAGGTTATCGGCAGGAACTGAAACTTTTGGAAACGCATAAGGACTTGCGGCCCATGCCATGGATGTGGCGCAAGTGGCGAAGATCATGACCAGTATTGCCGGGATGCGCGAATGATTCAGCGAACGATTGCCGGAATAACGATTTTTTTCTGACATGGTTTTTTTGGGCATGGGATAATCCTCCCTGATTTGGATAAATGAAAGACAAGGCACGCCCACCAAAACTGCTGAACTCCAAACAGGCATAACCTCCTGCCATACTAAGTTAAACCGGTTCTTTTGGTCAAGGCAATATTCAGGATTTAAATTCAAGTTAAATTTAACCAGATAATTCAGTCGTGTGCCGCTGGCGGCAATGCCGGGATTTTATGGGCCCGGTTATCATATGACAGAGGTGGAAGCCCGATTTGCTGTGAGTCACTTCCGGATGATTCGGCTTAATCCCCATTCATGATGGATATGACCAATTGTTTGAGCGTCCGGAGCAGAGCAGGTACAGGGGCGTAAATTCGGACGTTATGACAGTATTTTCAGCCAAAATGTCACTGTAGTCCATTTACCCGCTTTCAGGATAGTAGAATACACTTTTTAAGAATGATGGAGTTGACCGATGAAAACGAAAGCAGCCATTGCATGGCAGGCCGGTGCGCCGCTCACGATTGAAGAAGTTGACCTTGAGGGGCCAAAGGCCGGTGAAGTGCTGGTCGAGATCAAGGCGACCGGAATCTGCCACACCGATTACTACACGTTGTCAGGCGCCGACCCTGAAGGCATCTTTCCTGCAATCCTCGGGCATGAAGGTGCGGGGATCGTGGTCGATGTCGGTCCGGGGGTGACTTCGCTTAAAAAAGACGATCATGTCATCCCGTTATATACACCTGAATGCCGTCAATGCAAGTACTGTCTGTCGCGCAAGACCAATCTGTGCCAGGCCATCCGTTCGACGCAGGGGCGCGGCTTGATGCCGGATGGTACCTCGCGCTTCTCTCTCGATGGCAAGCCCATTTTTCACTATATGGGTACCTCAACCTTCTCCAATTACATCGTCGTCCCGGAAATCGCGCTGGCCAGGATCCGTGAAGACGCACCATTTGACAAGGCATGCTATATTGGCTGTGGTGTCACGACGGGCGTCGGCGCTGTGGTTTTTTCGGCCAAAGTCGAAGCCGGTGCGAATGTGGTGGTGTTCGGACTTGGGGGCATCGGACTGAACGTGATCCAGGCGGCCAAGATGGTGGGCGCCAACAAGATTATCGGGGTCGACATTAACCCTCGACGAGTCGGGATAGCGCGCAAGTTCGGTATGACGGATTTCGTGAACCCGAATGAAATTGACAATATCGTCGATCACATTGTTCAGTTGACCGACGGTGGTGCCGATTACTCGTTTGAATGTATCGGTAACGTGACGACCATGCGTCAAGCGCTGGAATGTTGCCATAAGGGCTGGGGGCAGTCGTTTATTATTGGTGTTGCCGCTGCCGGGCAGGAAATCAGCACCCGCCCATTCCAGCTCGTTACCGGCCGCGAATGGAAAGGATCGGCTTTCGGCGGCGCTCGCGGACGCACCGATGTGCCGAAAATCGTGGACTGGTACATGGATGGTAAATTGAATATCGATGATTTGATTACCCATATCTTGCCGCTTGAACGCATTAACGAGGGCTTCGATTTGATGAAGAGCGGCGAATCGATCCGTTCCGTCGTATTGTATTAAGAACGGGGGGTTAAGCCATGCTTGAACTGATCAGCGAACACGCGTGTTTTGATGGCGTGCAGCGTTTTTATCACCATCCTTCTGCGGCGATCGGTCTGTCCATGCGGTTTTCGGTATTTCTGCCGCCGCAGGCGCTGACCGGCAAAGTTCCTGCCTTGTTTTATCTCGCGGGTCTGACCTGTACGGAAGAAACTTTCATGGCCAAGGCGGGCGCTCAGCGGGTTGCAGCACAGCTGGGCATGATGCTGATTACGCCCGATACCAGTCCGCGCGAGGCCAATCTGCCAGGCGAGACACACAGCTGGGACATGGGCGTCGGAGCGGGTTTTTATGTCGATGCAACCGAAGCGCCCTGGGATCGGCATTACCGGATGTACAGCTATATCCTGGAGCTGTATGAGCTGGTGGTACGGGAATTCCCGGTGCGGCCTGACAGGATCGGTATTGCCGGACACTCTATGGGCGGGCATGGTGCGCTGGTGCTGGCGCTACGCAATCCGGACCGGTTTAAAACTGTCTCGGCATTTGCACCGGTTTGTGCGCCGAGCCAATCCCCCTGGGGGATAAAAGCGTTCTCGGCTTATCTGGGCGACAAACAGGAGTCCTGGCAGCAATACGACGCCAGTGCCCTGATGGAACGGCGCACGACACCGTTTCCTGGCGGTATCCTGATTGATCAGGGTCTGAGCGATAAATTTCTGCCTGATCAACTGTACCCACAGGTGTTCGAAGCGGCCTGCCAGAAAGCCCAACAGCCCCTGGAACTGCGCCGACATGCCGGTTACGATCATGGGTATTACTTTATTTCGACCTTCGTCGAAGATCATCTTCGGTTTCACTATCGAAAATTAAATGGGGATGTTAACTAACAATATGGATCATATCTGCATTTAAACAGGAGAAAGCCTTATGATTAAAAGCAAAGCTTATGCGGCACAGAGTCCATCAAGCCCTCTGGCCCCTTTTGAAATCGATCGCCGTCCCCCGGGGCCCGAAGACGTACAGATCGATATCCTGTACTGCGGTGTCTGCCATTCTGACGTGCATACGGCCCGTAATGAGTGGGCAAATACGGTATATCCATCTGTGCCAGGTCACGAAATTGTTGGTCGAATCGTCGCGGTGGGGGACAAGGTCACGGGTTTTAAGGTGGGTGACTTGGCCGGTGTGGGTTGCATGGTCGACAGTTGCGGTCATTGTCATCCTTGTGATGAAGGTGAAGAACAATATTGCGAAAACGGCTTTACGGGGACTTACAACGGCCCGCTTTTTGGTGGTGAAAATACGTATGGCGGTTATTCCCAAACCATCGTTGTCAAGGAATCTTTTGTTCTGCGCATACAGCACGACGAGAAAGATTTGGCGAGTGTGGCGCCGTTATTGTGTGCGGGTATCACCACTTACTCACCGTTGCGTCACTGGAAGACCGGTCCTGGCAAGAAAGTGGGCATCGTCGGCCTCGGCGGACTCGGACACATGGGTGTGAAAATTGCTCACGCCATGGGGGCCCACGTGGTGTTGTTTACCACCTCCCCCAGCAAAATTGAGGATGGTAAGCGACTGGGTGCCAACGAGGTTTGCATCTCTACTGACCCCGCGCAAATGGCGGCGCATGCCAACCAGTTTGACTTTATCCTGAATACGGTTGCAGCACCCCATAACCTTGACCCATTCCTGCAACTGCTTAAGCTCGATGGTACCATGACGCTGGTCGGGGCGCCGGCAGAGCCGCATCCGTCTCCCGGTGTCTTTAACCTTATCCTCAAACGGCGCCAACTGGCCGGTTCGCTCATCGGTGGCATTCGCGAAACCCAGGAGATGCTCGATTTTTGCGCTCAACATCACATTGTGTCGGACATCGAACTCATTGATATGGCGTACATCAACACAGCCTATGAGCGGATGCTCAAGAGCGATGTGAAATATCGTTTTGTCATCAATATGGCGAATTTGTAAAAAATTGCCGACTGTTTTTCTGGAGAAAAAGATGAAAACCGGATTTATCGGATTGGGTCGGATGGGCGCAGGCATGGCCTCCCGCCTTTGCCAGGCGGGGCACGAACTCACGGTATACAATCGGTCGCCTGAACGCCTGCAACCGCTGATTGCACTCGGCGCCAAAGCAGCGAAAAATATTGCGGAGGCTTGCGATGCCGAGGTGGTTTTTACCATGCTGGCCAATGACGCCGCGCTCGACGAGGTGGTGCAGGGTCCTTCCGGCATGCTGGCGCATCTCAAATCAGGCGCTATACACGTCTCGTGCAGTACAGTGAGCGTCGCTTTATCGGCAAAGCTTGCACAGGCACACGGTCAGAGGCAGCAAGGCTATATTGCGGCGCCCGTATTCGGGCGGCCGGATGCGGCTGCAGCGGGCAAACTTTTCATGGTTGCGGCGGGAAAACACGAACTTTTCGGCAAGGTCCAGTCCTTGCTGGATGTGCTTGGCCAGCGTTCTTTCATTGTGTCGGACGAGCCGGAAAAAGCCAATCTGGTGAAGTTAAGCGGAAATTTTTTGATTGCCACGGTGATTGAATCACTGGGCGAAGCCATGTCTCTGGTGGAAAAAGGAGGGGTAGACCGGCATCAATATCTCGATCTGCTGACCTCCAGTATCTTTAATGTTCCTCTGTACAAGAATTATGGTGCGATGATCGCTGATCGTCATTTTGAACCCGCTGGCTTTGCCGCCCATCTCGGGCAAAAAGATATGCGCTTGCTTCTGGCTGCGGCGGAGGAATTAAAAGTACCCTTGCCTTTTGCCAGCGTGTTGCGTGATCGTTTTCTCGAACTGATGGCGCATGGCGGCGATCATCTCGACTGGTCGGCTGTAGGTGGCCTTGCGGCGAAGGATGCAGGATTGATTCCCGGGTAGGAGATGGTCCGTATGGGCTGTTGATTTTCCCCCGAGTGGTCTATGTCGTCGCTATACGGGAATCACAATGGAGGAATATTGATTGGACAAGTCGTTTTGTTCAGGTGTAATGTGCCATAACGTGAGGGAGAAGCGGATGTATGATGGTTCGCGACAAGTCCTCCGGGTTATGGTTGTTTCTGTTTTTTTGCGGCTCGGTATTGAATTCGGATACGAGGTATTCTTTTAGTGGTGACGCTGGCTATTCACCGTAATTTACGGACTTCATCCATTGGTGGTTATCAAATGAAAGTTGAGACGATATTGTCTGCGATCCCGCACCAGTGCTAGCAGCCTGTCAGACTTGAAGAATCGAAGCGAGAATTTGGCCGACTGAGGACAGATTTTAGCGATTTTACCGGGTAATAGTTGTTCTATTGCCCAAAAAAGCGATGAAATATGAACCAGTCAGGCAAATTTGCAGCCGATTTCCTTTAAGTCCGACAGGCTGCTAGAGGTTCAAAAAAACCTAATTTGGCATTATTAATTGAAAGTTGAGATGAACAATGCTATTTTTGTTTTTGAATTATTAAATTTAGTTGAGATGAAAGAACCAGCCGGATCAACTCCGCGATCTAATGTGAATTCGCTTCTATATCCGCTCGCGGGCAAGATGCCGTTTGTCACCGGGCCACACCTAAATATTTACAATGCTAACAGCTTGCGCTTTCTCGCCTCGATGGGTGTGCGTCGCAGGGTAATAGTGCCAGAGTTGAGCAAGCGATGAGTATTGCGCCACATCATGGCGAACGTTTCAATATTTATAGCCATCTTCTGGGTACGGCGCTTGCGACGGGTGGCGCGGTTGCGCTCATCGTGCTGGCAGCGAGGCAGGGCAATCCCTGGAAGATTGTTAGTTTCAGCATCTATGGCGCGACGCTGCTGTTGCTGTATTTATTTTCTACGCTGTATCACAGCCTGCACGGCAAAGCCAAGGACATTTTTCGCAAGCTGGATCATTATTCGATCTACCTGTTGATTGCCGGTACTTACACCCCGTTTACCCTGGTGACGCTGCACGGGGCCTGGGGATGGTCATTGTTTGGCGTGATCTGGGGGCTGGCGGTGCTGGGGATTGTGGTGGATTCATTATCGTGGGGAAAGCGCAGAATCCTTCCGGTGATGATTTATTTGGCTATGGGCTGGCTGGTTCTGCTTGCCCTGAAACCCTTGCTGAATGTCTTGCCGCCTGCAGGCTTCGCATGGCTCCTCGCCGGAGGGATATTTTATACGGTGGGCGTTGTATTTTTCGCGCTGGATCAGCGAGTGAGGCATGGACACGGAATCTGGCATCTGTTCGTGTTAGCTGGCAGCGCCTGTCATTATTTCGCCATTCTTTTCTATGTCGCATGAAAGGAGAGCATGCAAAACCGTGGGAGGAAGCCAGGCAAGCTTTTGAAGGTTTCATGGCGTTGCGAAACAAAATCGTGCGCTTTATCGGTTTAAATCACCTTGGCGGTCTCGGGGAGTTGAACCTGTCAGAGGTCAAACGGCGCGCAAAATTTTCCACTTTATGACAAAATCAGCCGCTGTAAAAATGGCAGAAGTACTTGCACTATAAGTAGTTCTTGAAATTTATCGCTGGAAAATACGCGCTGATTTATCCTTTTCCTTGCTGGTTTAAAATCTCGGCCTTCAGGCCGGCAGGAGCGCCGAACCCCGCCCTGAAGGCCGGTGACCTCATTGCTAAGGTTTTGGCCTTTAGTCCAGGATTTTTACAGGCTTGTCATCAAACGAATAAGCGCTCATTGAGATGGTGCCGTATGTATAGCTGGTATGGGCGTGTGTGGCAGAAAAATGCTCGCCCACCGCACCAAGCGCAACAAAAAGAGGGAGGAAGTGCTCTTCAGTGGGATGGTTTTTTTGAGCGAAAGGAGCTATTTTTCGATAAGCCAGCAATTCATCCATAGAACCTTGATCAAGTGTGTTTGCTACCCAATGATCAAAATCGGTCACCCAGTCTGGTACCGTGTTACCTGGCTGATGCGACATGGCCTCGCGGAGGTTATGGGTGAGCGAGCCCGACCCAATGATCAGTACCCCCTGATCGCGCAAGGGTTGTAGCGATAAACCAAGACGATAATGTGTTTCCGGGCCAGCACCGTTAATCAGTGATATTTGGAAGACAGGAATGTCTGCTTTGGGGTAGATAAGACTCAGGGGCACCCAGACACCGTGATCCAAACCACGATGGGCATCTGTTTTAACAGTGAATCCGTTAGCCGATAAAAAATTGGCGGCCTGTGTGGCAATTTCCGGCGCGCCCGGTGCCGGATACTCAATATGATAAAGCTCATCGGGAAACCCGCCAAAATCGTGAATGGTTTCGGGTTGCGATGTGATGCTGATCGTGGGGCCGCCCACGCTCTCCCAGTGCGCCGAAACCACCAAAATTGCTCGCGGTCGTTCAATGTGTTGTCCAATCGTTGAAAGAAATTGGTAGGCAGGCCCCTTGGATAACGCCAACATCGGTGAACCATGCGAGATAAAAAAAGTGGGCAGTTTATGTGTCATCGTCGTGTGTATGAGCTGCTATCGTTGAATTGAAATAATAATTTTCGGGGTAAATTGCCGGTGATGCCGGGGTTTGCTCATATTAAACAGTCTTGTTTGAGTTGAGGCGCTCACTTGACCGACCAGGACATCAGGTTTTGAATCTACCCCTTGTTATGCGGTTGTGCAAGCACCTTGTTCCTAAACAGGCTGCGAAGCGCAAAGGCGGCAGAATAAACCACTGCTGAACATCCCATAAACGAAAAGCAGTGAAAAATCAGCACAATTTTGAATCATCGCAACAAAGTGGTCAGAAGTCGCCGCTCTCGGTTACAATTGTGATATTCAAGCGTAAACAGTAGGGTCATTGAACGATGAGCGCACCGAAAATTGGGATTGTGATGGGTAGTCAGAGTGATTGGCCGGTGATGGAAAAAGCTGCCGGGCAACTGGAGGCATTGGGCGTGCTGTTTGAAGCGCGGGTGGTTTCTGCGCACCGCACGCCGGATTTGTTGTTTGAGTATGCTGCCTCTGCCCAAGCGCGCGGTTTACAAGCGATTATTGCGGGTGCGGGCGGCGCAGCACATCTGCCCGGGATGCTGGCAGCCAAAACCACGGTACCTGTTTTGGGTGTGCCGATTCCTTCCAGATATTTAAAAGGTATTGATTCTTTGTTGTCCATCGTACAGATGCCCAAAGGTATTCCTGTGGCGACTTTCGCCATCGGTGAAGCGGGTGCAGTGAATGCCGCACTGTTCGCGGCGGCAATGCTGGCGCTGAATCAACCAGGATTGGCACGGCGTTTGGATCAATTCCGTGCGCAACAGACGAAAACTGTGCTGGAGATGGACTTGAATATGGAGTTGCCCGATGCCGCACGCTAATCAGCCGATTTTGCCGGGTGCCACACTCGGTATGTTGGGTGGTGGGCAGCTTGGGCGTTTGTTCACGGTGGCGGCACGGGGTATGGGTTATCGTGTCATGGTGCTTGATCCTGATGCCAGCAGCCCCGCAGGCCAACTGGCTGATGTACACCTGTGTGCAGAATATGATGATCCTGCAGCGTGGGAACAGTTGACTCAGCATTGCGCCGCCATTACCACCGAATTTGAAAATATTTCTGCTGAAATTTTGCATACGTTGGCCAAATACCGCCCGGTCAGACCGGGGGCCGAAGCCGTGGCCGTGGTGCAACATCGTGTCAGCGAAAAACGCTGGTTGCAGGCGCAAGGCATTGCCACGGCAGCGTTCGCGGTGATTGGCCACGCCGATGATGTCGCTGCAGCATGTTCGATGGTGGGGTTTCCAGCGATCTTGAAAGTCGCTCGTTTTGGTTATGATGGGAAAGGGCAAGCACGCGTCGCTAACCGTGCTGAAGTTGAAACTGCTTTTGCTGAATTCGGTGGCGAAGTTTGCGTATTGGAGCAACAAATTACCTTGCAATGCGAGTTGTCCGTGGTGCTGGGGCGTAATGTCCTTGGCCAAACGGCCTGTTTCCCGGTGGCGGAGAATATTCATGCGCAAGGCATACTCGACATGAGTATTGTTCCTGCGCGCATTTCGCCAGCACTGGCCGACCTGGCACAACAAACGGCGTTGTTCATTGCGCAATCATTGCACTATTGCGGCGTGCTGGGCGTGGAGTTTTTTGTCACGACCGAGGGTAAACTACTGGTCAATGAGTTGGCGCCGCGCCCGCACAACAGTGGTCATTTTACTCTGGATGCCTGTCTAACCAGCCAGTTTGAATTGCAGGTGCGGGCGCTGTGCAATCTGCCTCTGGGTGCGACGGCGCAACACACGCCTGCGGTCATGGTCAATTTGTTGGGTGATTTGTGGGGTCAGAGCCAACCGAACTGGCAAGTGCTGATGCAGCATCCCTACGCCAAGCTGCATCTGTATGGCAAAATTGCCGCACGGTCAGGACGCAAAATGGGGCACTTTACCTGTTTGGCAGATACGGTAGGCGACGCGCTGGCGTTGGCACAAGAAATACGCCACGCTTTGCCCGCCATGGCAGATTCATTCAGGAGATGAGTTTAATGCACTCCACCGCCTTTGTTCACTGGTTTCGTTCTGCGGCACCGTATATTCACGCCTTCCGGGGCAAGACATTTGTGATCGCTTTTGGTGGCGAAATGCTGGTGGATGGACAGTTTACGGCGCTGGCGCACGATTTGAATTTATTGAACAGCTTGGGCGTACGTCTGGTGCTGGTGCATGGCGTGCGGCCACAGGTGGAAGCACACTTGATTGAGCGCAGGGCCGTCGTGCGCTATGTAGAAGGCTTGCGGGTGACCGATGATAGCGCATTGGCCTGCGTGAAAGAAGCTGTGGGGGAAACACGGGTGGAAATCGAAGCCTTGTTGTCGATGAGCCTTCTGGATACACCGATGGCCAACGCCGATATTCGTGTGGCATCCGGCAATTTTGTGACGGCACGTCCATTGGGGGTGCGCGCTGGGGTGGATTTGTTGCATACCGGCGTGGTGCGTAAAATTAACGCCAATGCGTTGCAACAACGTCTGGATAACAATGATATTGTGTTGTTATCGCCGCTTGGTTATTCCCCTACCGGGGAGATATTTAACCTGACGCTGGAAAATGTGGCGACTGCAGCCGCCATTACGCTTAAAGCGGACAAGCTGATTTTCTTCATGGAAACCGAGGGCGTACTCGATGAAAATGGTGAGTTGCTACACCAGATCACTGCCCCCGAAGCACAACAATTGATGGCTGCCCGTGGCGCCTGTGATGATGATACGGCCTATTATTTACCCAGCGCCATTTCCGCTTGTCAGCAGGGTGTGCCGCGTGCGCACCTCATCAGTCGCCATGTCGATGGTGCCCTGTTGGGCGAGTTATTCACCCATCATGGCGTCGGCACGCTGCTGACCCAGGCACGACTAGAAACTTTGCGTCCGGCTCAAATGGATGATGTGGGGCATATTCAACAGTTGATTCGTCCTCTGGAAGAGGGCGGGACGCTGGTGCGGCGTTCGCGCGAACGCCTGGAAATGGATATTGAACGGTTTATCGTGCTGGAATACGATGGTCGTCTTATCGGCTGCGCTGCGCTGTATGATTTTCCGGAATCCTCATCCGGGGAAGTGGCTTGCATGGTCGTGCATCCCGATTACCGGGGGCATTCGTATGGCGACAGTTTGTTGAGTGCCGTTGAACAAACCGCACGTGCAAAAGGTTTGCGGTGGTTGTATGCACTGACCACACACACTGAACACTGGTTTGTCGAGCGTGGATTTGGTAACGCGAATGTGAGTGATTTGCCTGCAGAAAGGCAAGCGGACTACAACAGTGAGCGACGTTCCAAAGTATTTGTGAAAGTATTGTGATGCGGTCTGTATCTGGCGGAATAAGGTCGGCTTGGTGTGAAACGGGACAAACCATAAAAATATCGCAAAAGAGATAGTATGAATAATACAAATAACTCATGGAAAGAAAGTATTTATCTGGTCCGGGAAGAGTTGGCGCACAAACTGCATGAACCCCTGGCAAATTTGGCCGAACGGTGCACGTCGGTGTGGGGTAATCGTGATCAGCTTGATGTGGTGCTTATGGAAAACTTTGCCAGCATTCCTTATTGCACCTATCTGTATTGTCTGAATGTGGATGGTGTTCAGATTTGCGACAATGTGGGTAAAACAGGGACGGCACCAGAACATTTTGGCCGGGATCGTTCGCATCGTCCCTATATGAAAGAAAGCGTACCCGCGTGGGGATTCCTGCTGTCGGATGCTTATATCAGCCTGATAGGGCAAAGACCGGCTATCACCGCCTTGCAAATTGTGCGCGCAGGTTCTGCCATGCTGGGTTATCTCGGTGCGGATTTCGATTTGCGTGATCTGCCTGTGACATCTTCTCTTTATGAAGAATCAGTGTTTTGGCGGCAAGTGAAGGGTGACCCGGCAATTCGCGGTACGGTTTTTCAACAATGCCGCGTGGAAAGCCGTATGGACGCCAATTTGCCGCAGGCACTGTCCATCCTGAATGAATTGCTCACGCATCGAGGCGTGTTTCAATGCCAGATCCATTTTTCCAGTAGTCAGGCCACAATATGGACTGTGGCTGATCCTTTCCGTTACCGTATTCTGGATCATGAGGCATTAAGCGATGCGGACATTTGTTTGGTATTTCCGCCTCAGGCTTATCCAGATGATGCCACCATTCCACAAGAGAATATTGAACACATTCTGGATGCCATGCGATCCCTGCGCTTCACTGACCCGACGATTTACTTGCGCGCAGCTTCAATCAATATTTTTAATGGTATGATTAGCCTTACTTTTTCTTGTGATGGATCGCACTATATGTCTTATGTTGAGTTTCTGTCCAAAGGCAAGTCGTTCTGGTATTAAGTTGGGTGATCATGGTGGAGTAGATCCTGATTATCCGCTCCATGGCATGAGGGGCGACTTGATTGCTTTGGGTTGTGTCGAAAAAAGCGGAAACAGATTAATTCAACGCGTTGCCGGCGCGTGACATCTGCGCGGCATATAAATCCAGGTTAAATATCCTCAAATGCGCGCTTCTAATGCGCATCCGTCCGCTTCGTTGTAAAATACACGCTTTCGATTAAGCTGGGCTCCTAACGTGATTGCAACGCAAGGTATTACCATACAATTCGGCGCGAAACCGCTGTTTGAAAATGTCTCTGTCAAATTTGGTGAAGGCCATCGTTATGGCTTGATCGGTGCCAACGGTTGCGGCAAATCTACCTTCATGAAAATTCTGGCTGGCCAACTTACGCCAACCAGTGGACAAGTGATGTTAGACCAAGGCGAAAAGCTGGGCTGGTTGCGTCAGGATCAGTTTGGCTATGAAGACCAAATCGTGCTCGATGTGGTGATGCAGGGTGACGCCAAATTGTGGGCGGTCAAGCATGAGCGCGACAATATTTACGCCAACCCGGATGCCACGGAAGACGAGTACATGCGTGCCGCCGAACTGGAAGGCGAGTTCGCAGAGCTGGACGGGTACTCGGCTGAAGCGCGTGCAGGCGAATTGCTGTTGGGACTGGGCATCGATGGTAAATTGCACAATGGTCCGATGAAAGAGGTTGCACCGGGCTGGAAATTGCGGGTGCTGCTGGCGCAAGTATTGTTTGGCAATCCTGACATCATGTTGCTGGACGAACCGACCAATAACCTGGACATCACCACCATCAGCTGGCTGGAAGAAATTCTTGATCAGCGCTCATGCACGATGATTATTATTTCACATGACCGACATTTCCTGAATTCGATTTGCACGCATATGGCCGATTTGGATTATGGCAAAATTCAACTTTTCCCCGGTAACTACGACGAATACATGATGGCCGCGCAACAGCAACGTGAAGGTTTGCAAGCCGCCAACAGCCGTGCGAAAGATAAAATTGCCGAACTGCAAACCTTCGTTTCACGTTTCTCTGCAAATGCGTCCAAAGCACGTCAAGCCACCTCCCGGGTCAAGCAAATTGACAAGCTCAAACAGGACATGACCGTGTTTACACCTTCATCGCGTCAATATCCTTATATTCGTTTTGAACAGGATAAACCGCTGCATCGCAATGTGGTGGCGGTTGAAAATCTGGACATTGGCTACGATAAATCGCTGTGTGATAAATTTAATTTTATGATTGAGGCCGGTGAGCGGATTGCGGTGATTGGAGAAAACGGCGTGGGAAAAACCACACTGCTCAACACCCTGGTGGGCCAACACCCCGCATTGGGCGGCAGCATTAAATGGTCGGACAATGCGACCATCGGTTACTATGAACAAAACCATGCGGAAGAATTTGATTCTGATCTGAATCTGTTCGACTGGATGAAGCAATGGGGTCAGGCCAATGATGATGATCAGGCCATACGCAGCGTATTAGGCAAGTTATTGTTTTCAGGCGACGATGTGAAAAAATCGGTACGCGTATTGTCTGGTGGTGAGCAAGGTCGCATGATGTTTGGTAAACTGATCTTGACCCGCACCAATGTGCTGATGATGGACGAGCCCACTAATCACCTGGATATGGAGTCTATCGAATCAATCAACTCCGCACTGGAACTGTATAAAGGCACGGTGATTTTTGTTTCGCATGACCGGTCTTTTGTGTCGTCGCTGGCCACCCGTCTGATTGAAATACGTGATGGTAAAGTGGATGTGTTCAATGGCAATTATGAGGAATACCTCGTCAGTCGCGGTTTGAATTAATGTCTGCGCAACGCGTGGTCGTGCTGATTTCCGGCCGGGGGTCCAATCTTGGCGCATTGATCGCGGCTGGTTTGCCCGTGAGTGCGGTATTGTCCAATCGCGCGGATGCCCCCGGTTTGGCTCTGGCGCAATCGCATGGCATTGCCACAGAATCACTCTCGCCCCGGGACTACCCGGACCGAACCTCCTTTGACCGTGCGCTAAGTGAGCGTATCGATCACTATCGACCTGATCTGGTGGTGTTAGCAGGGTATATGCGTATTTTGAGTGATGAGTTTGTGATGCATTATCAAGGGCGATTAATCAATATCCATCCTTCATTGTTACCCAGCTATCCGGGTATGGATACCCATGCCCGCGCTTTGTCTGATGGAGTGAAAGTTCATGGCTGTACAGTACATTTTGTGATTCCTGAGCTCGATAGCGGGCCAATCATCATGCAGGCCGGGGTGCCTGTGCATGCTGACGACAGCGTAAACAGCCTGACCGAGCGTGTTTTGGCCGCCGAACACCATATTTACCCGCAAGCGATAGCGTGGTATTTACAGGATCGTTTGACCGTGGATGCGCAAGGGCGGGTTAACGTGGCAGGTGTTTCACCGATGGCGCAAAGCGTGCTAATGCTGGATGTCGCCACAGAAGGTGGGTAAGGATGAATCCGGCTGGCGATCCGCAAGGGGTGCAGCGTAAGCCCACAACACCACGGAAAACCTTGATGCCACGCAAGCCTTCAGCACGGCGCGCGCGAACTGTTTTGATATGGGCCGTCGTGTTGTCCTTGTTGCTGCATGGATTATTGCTGGGCGGTTTTCATTTTGATTTTCCTCATTTCTCCGCCTCACGTCAGCCCTTGCAAGTCAGGATGATTGCTCTGCCCGTACCGCCCATACACCCTTTGTCATCAGCCAGACCCGCTCAGCATATTGTCAGGCGGCATCATGTTGTACGTATGATCAAAACAGCTGATCAGGTTCAATCTGCGCCGGTGGCGAACGCTCCGCCGATGCCGCCAACAGAACCGCCACCTGTGCAGGGTGCTGGAGCGTATTCACCCGCCCCCGTCGCTCCTGACGTGAAGCCCGCACCACCCGTTGAACAGCCTCAGACCACGACCTTGCCCGCACACTTTGAGCTGCAATACCATCTCCTGCTGGGTGAGAACGGCCTGCCCCTTGGTCATGCCAGTTATGTCTGGATCGCTGAAGAGAACCGTTATACCCTGGTGAGTATTACCCAGGCGGAAGGGCTATTGGCCCTGTTTCAGCCGGGAAGGCTGGAACAAATCAGCACTGGGCACATTCAGGGTAATGACCTTGTCCCCGATGATTTTGAAATTCAGCGAGGCAGTGACAGCGCTGACAAATCCACGCATATCCATATTGATTATACCCAACAGCAAGCGACCATCACGCATGCTGGAAAGCAACAAACTGAACCGCTGCCGGGCAGCGTGCAGGATATTTTGAGTGTGATCTTTCAGCTGGCGCTTCACCCCCCGAAGTCGGGAACAATGTTGCTTTATGTCAGCAGTGGCAAAGAATTTAAGCCTTACCATGTCATCGCTGTCGGGGAGGAACGCATCAATACGCCGCTGGGTGTGTTGCGCACTTTGCATTTGAGTTGGCCTGCTGAAAGTGATGAAAATGCAATGGATGTTTGGCTGGATGAAGACCACAACAATGCACCAGTCAAAATTCGCGTTCGTCAGCAGGGATTGGGCACGCTTGTTCAGGTCATTACCGGAATGCAGTAATTTGTCTTGCTCTGCGCTACGATGAATACACGCTTCAATCCATTTAACCGCCGTTTCCAGAATTTTGCCGGTCTGGGCGCAAAATCAGGAAAGTCACTATTGCCGTCAAAGCGAGATAAGCGGCCACGAGGAAAGCAATTGCCGGATTTAACAACCACAATCCTCCCGCAATCATTGAAGCAGGCAAGTAGATCATACCCGTTGCAAAGTTGTAAATTCCGATCGCAGATGCGCGACGTTCCGGCGCTATGTCTGTGATAAAGGCTTTGCTTTGTGCTTCGTCAATTGAATAAAACAAGCCGTAAATAACGAACAGGACGATGATCTGCCATTGTGTTGTTGCGAATGCGAAACCGATGCTCATCAATAGATAGATCAGATAACCCAACACAATGATTCGCGCTCTGCCTATTTTGTCACCAAGTTTGCCAATCAGGGGTGCAGCAATGACGAACGAGAAATTGAACAAGGCATAAAGCAATACAATATCCCTGGCGACAAAACCGGCACTGTAAGCACGCAATAACAGAAAACTGAAACTGAAATAGGCCAGTGAAAAAATACTTGCGGTGACAAGGTAGCGCTTAAATTGCAGGCTCATGGTTTTCCATGTGTCGAGCATGTTTTCGCGCCGGTGTTGGGGGCCAGGTTGATCCTTGACGAGACTTAACACCAGTATGCTGATAAGTGCAGGAACGAGCGCAACCCAGAATAACAGCCGGTATGTCGAGGCGCCATCCCCAAGCCATCTCAGCAGCCCGTATGCGACAAGCGGGCCCATGATGGCACCGCTTTTATCCAGCGCCTTGTGCACGCCAAATGAATAGCCCCTGTCCGCTTTCTCGGCAACGGACGAAAGCCAGGCGTCACGCGGTGGTCCACGGAAACCCTTACCCAGTCTTTCGATCACCCGAAAGATGCTGAGTCCTGTGATTGAGCTGGTGATGAGCAGAATGATTTTAGCCAGTGTCGAGAACCCATACCCGAGCAAGGCAAAGATTTTCCGCTTCCCGGTTCGATCTGCCAACCAGCCTGAAAGGTAATTTAAAGCCGATGCTGAAAGGTCGGCAAAGCCTTCGACCAAACCAAGCAAGGCAGTCGAAGCGCCAGCGATTGTTGTAAAGAAAATGGCAAAAACAGAAAAAATCATTTCGGAACTGAGATCGGTTAACAGGCTGACGAGACCGAGCTTGAGTACGTCAGGATGCACGCTGAATTTGTTATCGGCAAGCTCGGGCGGAATTGGCGCGCTGATGTCTTGACTGTTTTCCATCATTTTAATTTCTCCATGATAGTGATTCAAAGTCTCAAGCGGTGACAATGATTTTTTGCCGACAGTATCCCGGCCTCAGGATGTTCCCGACGATTGTAACTTGATTTTTGACCCACAGTCTTCATGCTTGCGCCATTTAAATAGCGGCATAAATATTGCTTATTTAATATTGAATGCTGACAATAAGCTGATTAAGTCATGCGCCATGATCGTGGTTTGCCGAAACAGAAGGTTTGGTTTAATGGGTGTTTTGTCAATGTGTGTTGTTTTTTTGTGATAATTTTTATTTCGGAGGGTGCGATGATGAAAACATACGTCAAACTGTCAGGTAAGCTTGCCCCAGAATATTTTAATGAAAAGAGTTTATGCACCAAAACAGGGTGCGGTAATCAGCGTCATGCGACCTCTCGGTTGTGTTATCGGCACGAAAGCAGGGAGCTTGCTGTTGCGGTAGCTGCTGTGTTTTTTACCACAGTTTCTGTTGCGGCAGCCGTTTTCCTGGAGACGCTGTGATCCTGATTTGAATGTGGTCACGTTGCGGCGATGTCACGGGGATATTCAGGTTGGGTCTTGGATAATCCCCCAGTGCCGTCAACCTGTTCGTGTGGTGAAAAATTACTTGCTGTGTTTGACAGGGGGTGAGATTTGCAATATCATGCTTGGCTTTCCTTGTAGAAGAATTTTTAGAGGTTTCGAATGAATACCTTTTCTGCCAAAGCGCATGAAGTGGTGCGTGAGTGGTTTGTCGTGGATGCGACAGATAAAGTTTTGGGTCATGTGGCTGCTGAGGCTGCACGTATTTTACGTGGCAAGCACAAAGCGGAATTTACACCGCATGTGGATACAGGTGATTTTATTGTCGTCGTGAATGTTGAGAAATTGAAAGTCACCGGCAATAAAGCACTGGATAAAACATATTATCGCCATACGGGTTATCCCGGCGGTATTTATGAAACCAATTTCACAAAAATGCAAGAACGTTTTCCGGGGCGTGTGCTGGAAAAAGCGGTAAAAGGTATGCTGCCTAAAGGTCCGCTTGGCTACGCGATGTTCAAAAAATTAAAATGTTATGCTGGTAGCACGCATCCGCATGCTGCACAACAGCCTAAAGTCCTGGAAATCAGGGGGTAAATAAATGATTGGTGCATATTATTACGGTACGGGTCGTCGGAAAAGTTCCGTTGCGCGCGTCTTCCTGAAATCAGGTAGTGGCAATATTGTGGTCAACGAGCGTCCGCTGGATCAGTATTTTTCGCGTGAAACAGGCCGCATGATGGTGCGTCAACCTTTAGCGTTGACCAGCAATCTGGCTTCATTTGACATCATGGTGAATGTACACGGTGGCGGCGAAACTGGTCAGGCTGGTGCGGTCCGTCATGGGATTACACGCGCCTTGATCGAATATGATTTGAGTCTGAAGCCCGAACTTAAAAAGGCAGGTTTGGTCACGCGTGATGCGCGTGAAGTGGAACGTAAAAAAGTCGGTCTGCGCAAAGCGCGTCGGGCAAAACAGTTCTCCAAGCGTTAATTTGTTTTTGTTTTCGCAAAAGCCGTCCGAATTTGGGCGGCTTTTTGTTTTTGATTACACACTTCAATTCGCACTCAATTGTCATTTCCAGGATGAGGTTGAAAATAGCTTTGACTGCATAAAAATGTGTGTATATATTAAGGGCAGCCACACACCCTTACCCCTTTGTGGGGAGCGTTGGGGTGAGGGGCATGGTGGGCAGCAGTTGGCAGAAAGAGGTGGATGATGATTAAAGTGGGGATTGTGGGCGGTACGGGTTATACGGGGGTTGAGCTGTTGCGCTTGTTGGCGCGGCACCCTGATGTTGAATTGACAGCCATTACTTCACGCAAGGAAGCGGGTATGCCCGTGGCTGAGATGTTTCCCAATTTGCGCGGCCACGTTGATCTGGTTTTTTCTGATCCGCAACAGGCCAATTTGAATGCATGTGATGTGGTGTTTTTTGCTACGCCTAATGGTATTGCCATGCAACAGGCGCGTGATTTGCTCTCCGCCGGGGTACGGGTGATCGACCTTGCGGCTGATTTTCGTATTCAGGACGTGTCGGTTTGGCAGCATTGGTATGGCATGGAGCACGCCTGCCCGGAATTGATTGCGCAGGCGGCGTATGGTTTGCCGGAGGTAAACAGGGCGCAGATACGGGATGCCAGGCTGGTGGCCAATCCCGGTTGTTATCCGACTGCGGTGCAGTTGGGGTTTCTGCCTCTGCTTGAGGCTGGTGTGGCGGATACACAAATGCTGATTGCCGATGTGAAATCGGGTGTGAGTGGGGCCGGACGCAAGGCGGAGATTCCTGCCTTGTATGCAGAAGCGGCTGATAATTTTAAGGCGTATGCTGTGCCGGGGCATCGGCATTTGCCGGAAATTGCACAAGGTCTGGCGCGGTTTGCCGGGCAATCGGTCAACTTGACCTTTGTGCCGCATTTAACCCCGTTGATACGAGGTATTCATGCCACGTTATATACGCGGGTGGCACAGGATGTGGATATACAGGCGCTGTTTCAAAAACGTTTTGCTCAAGAGGCATTTGTGGATGTGATGCCCGCTGGTTCGCACCCTGAAACCCGCTCTGTGAGAGCCAGTAATCTGTGTCGCATCGCCTGGCATCGCCCGCAGGGAGGTGAAATGGTTGTGATTTTGTCAGTGATTGATAACCTTGTGAAAGGAGCTGCTGGACAGGCGGTACAAAACATGAATATCATGTTCGACCTGCCTGAAGTCGCGGGTCTCGAGGCTGTGGCGGTATTGCCTTAGGGGTCTGCAAAAATAGACCCAGATATCTGTTTATTAATTAGTAAAACCCATGCTTGACGGCACGAATTTCAGTGCCCATAATACCCTATCTTTTTACTCGTCTTTAAGGAGTGAGTTATGAATGCCATGACAGAAATGCCTGCACCATTGTTATTTACCGATAGTGCTGTAAACAAAGTGTCGCAATTGATTGCCGAAGAAGGTAATCCTGATTTGAAACTGAGGGTGTTTGTATCGGGCGGTGGATGCTCGGGCTTCCAGTATGGGTTTACATTTGACGAAGTGGTGAATGAAGATGACACCAGCCTGGTGAAAGACGGTGTGACTTTGCTGATCGATCCGATGAGCTACCAGTATCTGGTGGGCGCAGAGATTGACTATCAGGAAGGTTTGGAAGGCGCTCAGTTCGTGATTAAAAACCCGAATGCCACGTCAACTTGCGGTTGCGGTTCTTCATTCTCGGCTTAAGCCGGGTAAATCGCGCCCAGTATGCAAGGATGTGCTGCACCCGTGACTTCTGGCCGGTTGGCTGGCTTGTCCAGCAAGGTTTGCCAACCTAGCCAGGCGAAGGCGTGTGCTTCTAGCCAGTCAGCGGAGATGCCCAGGGCATCGGTGTTAAAAAACTGATACTGGGGAGCGAGTTTTTTCATGCTTTCAGTGAGTGTGATGTTGTGCGCGCCTCCGCCACAGAGAAAAATATCCTGTGCTGCCGGGCGTTGTGATGCTATTGCGTTGAGGATGCTGTGCGCAGTCAGTTGTACCAAAGTGGCTTGTACGTCTTGTGGACGATCCCGTTCAGATATCGCTGCGTGTAGCCAATCCAGATTAAATTGTTCTCGCCCGGCACTTTTGGGTGGCGGCAGGCTGAAAAATGGATGGGCCAGCAATCGGGTGAGTAATTCCGGTAATACACGCCCCTGTGCGCCCCATGCGCCATCACGGTCAAAACTTTGTCCCGTGTGGGTATGGCACCATGCATCCAGCAGCAGATTGCCCGGTCCGCAATCGAATCCACTTATTTTCCCTTGTGCGGGTAAGCAGGTCAGATTAGCGATGCCACCAATATTGACGATCACGCGGTGACGCTCCGGTTGGCTAAAAGCAGCGGCATGGAATGCTGGTGTCAGTGGTGCGCCCTGACCACCGGCGGCAATGTCGCGGTTGCGGAAATCGCAGATCACAGTCATCCCTGTTTTTTCAACTAATCTTGCGGCATTCACCAGTTGCAGGCTGTAGCCGCACTCTGGCCGGTGACGTATTGTTTGACCGTGGCAGGCAATTGCGGTTGGGGTGATGCCAGTTTGGTCGACGATGGTGTTCACGCACGCAGCATAACGATCTGCCAGTTCAATGGCAATGAGTGAAGTGCGGTGCAGTTCATCTTCTCCGCTGGTGTGGAGGTTAAGCAGTGTTGTGCGCAGGTCTTGTGAGTAAGGTTCGTAATGCTGAGCCACTTGTCGCCCAATACTGTGCTCACTGGAAAACTCCACCAGAGCCGCATCAATGCCATCCAGGCTGGTGCCTGACATTAAACCAATAAGATAAGAGGGATGATTCAAGGCGTGTTCGTCCGGTGGGTAGGGTGAGGATTCACGGTGCATCGGACCAAGGTTTGTCAGTCAAGCGTGTGCGCACGGACCGATGCCTTCAACCAGGCGGCAAACACTCCTTTGCAGTCAATTCATCTGGGGTTCGATATTATTCCATCGCCACTTGTTTGACGCCATCCAAAAGCTCAAGCTGCCCGATCAGGTCTTGTGTATTTTTCTTGAACAGGGGCATCAGTGATGCAGTAATGGGGAAAGCGCTGGGCATTTTGGCGGTTAAGGGATTGGTCGGCACGCCGGCCACCCGGAATTCATAATGTAAATGTGGGCCTGTTGCCCAGCCGCTCATGCCGACATAGCCGATGACTTCGCCTTGTGCAACTTTCTCTCCACGGTGCAAACCCTTGGCAAAGGCAGACAAATGCCCATAGGCTGTGCTGTAGATTCCGGCGTGTTTCAGTACGATGAGATTGCCATAACCAGTTTCCTGTCCAACAAAATCAACCGTTGCATCGGCAATCGCCATCACCTTGGTTCCAATTGGTGCTGCATAGTCAATGCCTTTGTGTTGTTTCCATTTTTTTAGAATAGGATGAAAGCGCATGGCAAAACCGGAGCTGATGCGGGAAAAGGCGACTGGCGAACGTAAAAATGCACTTTTTAGGGGCTTGCCGTCAGGTGTGTAATAGGTGCTCTTGCCACCCACATTGGATAAAATTGCACGATAGGTGTGTCCCGAATTGGTGAATTCGGCAGCAAGTATTCGGCCAGTCATGACAGGTTCGCCATTGTGTTCGAGCATTTCATAAATTAAATTGAAATGATCGCCGCGTCGCAAATCCTGATGAAAATCGATATTCGTTGAAAAGATATCGGCCAGTTGCGTCGCGATGGCATCAGGAATGTCTGCCGCATCGGTTGCAGCAAAAAGTGTGTTTTGAATCGTGCCAGATTTCATGACGGTGCGGGCGTCTAATTTTACGGCTTGATTGCTAACGATTAATTGATTGTTCTGGTTATCAATTTGTAACATTTGACCATCGTTACTGATGTGGCGCAGCCAAATCAAATCTCCCCGTCCTGTCACTTGTGCCTGGATTCGCTTGCCTGGTTTCACCGAAATAAGCGCATGTGTTGCCAGAGTATTCCTTAAAAATAGAGCAATTTGAGTGTTGTTGACACCCAGTCGCTGTAATACAGCTGCGGCGGTGTCTCCCCGTTCAATCTGTTCGTCGCGCCAAAAACTGACTGTGCTGGACTGGTTGTCTTCGACAGAAAGTGATGAAGACAATGGGAGATTTTCCACGATAGTCTGCACGGTCACGTGCGCCGTGTCTGTGTCTGGAGCAATACCAAACGCGGTGAGAATGCCTAAAAAGGGCAGGCTTGAAACGGCAATCAACCAACGTAAACGAATTTTTCGCGCACGCGCTTGTTCTTTCGGCGCTAAAATTTTAGTTTGCGTTGTGTCGTTAACCATAGGGCAGTGAATCCTCATTAAATATGCTTTGCGATCATATCACAGCTTTAAGGTTAAGAAAAGTCACCCGTATTCCTTCGCCGGAAAGGGACGTGATTGGACAAGGCTTGATCTGAAGACACATCATCTCCTTGTTGCGCCCAGGTTGCATGACTGCAATATGTTGCGTAGTATCCATGACAGGTGGTGAAAATTTTTGTGGGTCATCATTTTGCCCTCAGATAAGCCACCTGTTCCTCAAATTTTTATTTGTCTGTTAAATCGTTTTCCCAGCGGATAGATTTTGTCTTTGCACGGATGAACGAACTCTTAATCCAACTATAAAAGGCATATGATCATGAATATTCACCTGTCTCTTGAGCCATTGGCCGCACTGATCGCCGGTATCCTGATTCTTATGATACCCAGATTGCTGAATTATATTGTTGCCATTTATTTGATCGTTATCGGTTTTGTTGGAATATTTGGTGTGGGTCATTTGTTGCGATGAAATCCCGCAATGCAAACGGGGCAATGCCTGCAAAGGTGACCGAAAATGGTGGTGTGGACGATACACGTGGCGCGGATGCGAAGGAGGCCGACATGGCGTCACCCATAGCGGTGATGCGCCATACGCCCACACATGTACGTAACCTGAGTCTGACCATTCTCGCAACAGTTGCCGTTGTGTTTGCATTGCAATGGGCGCAAAAATTTTTGATCCCTCTTTTTTTGGGTGTTTTTATCGCCTATACACTTAACCCCCTGGTCGTCTGGTTGGAGCGAATTCATATTCCACGCCTGTTGGGTTCTTGTGTGGTAATGATCGCATTGGTGGTTGGTTTAGGTCAGGCGGGCTATTCATTGCGCGATGAATTTCAGTCCATTTTGCAACGTATTCCTGTGGCAGCCCACCAATTGTCGCAGGTCATTGTTAAAACCCAGGCGGGGCAGCGCAGCACCCTTCAAAAAATGCAAGTGGCCGCAACGGAACTGGAAAAAGCTGCCGGACAAGCGACGGGCACGCGAACCGATGCCAAGCGTCCGGTTGATATGGTGGTGGTCACGTCGTCAGCATTGAGTTTAAATCAATGGTTGTGGGAAGGTTCAATGGGCGCAATGGGCTTTATGGGTCAGGCCATTCTCATCCTTTTACTGGTATTTTTTTTATTGCTTTCCGGGGGCAAATTCAAACGAAAGCTGGTGAACCTGGTTGGGCCGTCGGGGGCGAATCAAAAGATTGCCGTTCATATTTTGAGCGATATCAATATATCGGTCCAAAGTTACATGTTCATGCTGTTGGTCACCAATACGTTGATGGCGATTCTGATGTGGTTTGCATTTCGCTGGATCGGACTTGAAAACGCGGGGGCATGGGCGGTCGCCGGCGGACTTTTGCATATTATTCCATATTTTGGCCCATTGATTATTGCCATCGCGACCGGATTGAATGCGTTTGTGCAATTCGAGTCCTTGCCAATGATGTTGCTGGTGGCGGCATCCACCCTTGGAATTGCCACATTGATTGGCACCTTTGTGACGACATGGATGACCGGAAAAATTGCCAGGATGAATGCTGCTGCCGTGTTTATCATGCTGCTGTTTTGGGGATGGTTATGGGGGGTGTGGGGGTTGTTGTTAGGCATTCCGATTACCGTCATCATTAAAGTCATTGCAAAACATATCGATGGGATGCAGCCGGTGACCGAGTTGTTGGGTGACTAAATCAGTGCTGTGATGGTGGGTGGCATGGTAACTGCCGCGATGGTAATCACTGCAATATTGCGCGACCATCATTGATCAGTTTGAAACGCTCATTTTCCCTTAATGTACGTCAGCGTACAGACTGCTTTTTCGATTACCCATAATCTGTTTCCTGTCGAGGTAAGGTTTTGCGCAGGTTTGTTGGTGGAGCGAATCCACTGATTTGACAGTTGGCATTATTTTAGGAGAGAAGGCTATGAATAAAGATCAAGCGAAAGGCGTGGCTCGAGACATCGCTGGCAAAGTTCAAGAGACTGCAGGCGAATTGACAGGCAATAACGACCAGCAAATTAAAGGGTTGGGAAAACAAATCGCAGGTAAAGCTGAAAAGGCGTTAGGGGATGTAAAAGAGGTGATCAAGGATGCTACGGCCAAACCGGTCAGACCTTGACCGATAAAGGGTTCACTGGGCAGCAAGCATTTTTGGCTGTTACCGGAAATGCAAATGGGTGAAACAAGGCAAGCCAAGATAAATGAATACTAAAAGGATAATGTGATGCTTTATACCATTGCGCTGGTGCTTATTATTTTATGGTTGGTGGGGTTGGTGACATCCTACACGCTGGGTGGTTTTATACATATACTGCTTGTGATTGCTGTCATTGTTATTCTGGTGAGGATTATCAATGGTTAGGTGCCCATAATCTGATCATGATGACTATTCAGTAACCGTTATTGACACGGTCCCCAACACAGCAATTGTGCGCAGATTGCTGAATCTGTGTGCGTGGGTGCCGCGGCCTCAAATCGTTTTTCCCCGATCAGAATGCAATGAATAAAATCCCCCCTCCTGACGAGCGCCGCGAAGTACTGCTCGCGCGCCGCAACAAAAAAATGGCACTTTCGCCTCATGCTTATATGCGTGGCAACACCACCCAGTATTACCAATGGCTACACAATCAGCATGGACACGCTTTGCCGCATGGACCTGCCGTTTGGATTTGCGGGGACTGCCACATTGGTAACATTGGTCCATTAGCTGATTTGGATGGAAAAGTCGATGTGCAAATACGTGACTTCGATCAGACCGTTATTGGCAATCCTGCGCATGACCTCTTGCGACTCGCTTTGTCACTGGCCACCATTGCACGCAGCTCAAACTTGCCGGGCGTCGTGACCGCACAGATGCTTGAACATATGTTGGAGGGTTATGAACGGGCGCTCGAAACAGGCCATACCACCCTGCATAAACCCGACCTGGTCAAGGTCGTCATTCGCGGTGCAGTGAAACGCACATGGGAAACTTTGTCCAGAGAACGTCTTGCCAACAAACATCCGAAAATTCTGCAAGGGAGAAATTTTTGGCCCCTGTCAAAATCCGAGAAGAATTCGATCAGGCAATTATTTGAAACACGGGAAATACTGGATCTGGTCACCACATTGAAGTCGCGGGATGATGACGCGAAGATCAAGGTATTAGATGCCGCCTACTGGGTAAAAGGCTGTAGTTCACTGGGCTTGTTGCGTTATGCCGTGTTGTTAAGCGTGGGTGAAAACGACTACTGTCTCATTGATATGAAAGAGGCTGTCAATGCCGCGGCACCTCATTTCCAGCATGCACGCATGCCGCACGATAATTCGCGGCGAGTGATTGAAGGCGCGCATCAAATATCTCCGGCTTTAGGCGAACGAATCATCGCGCAACGCTTTTTGGAACACGGTGTATTTATTCGAGAGCTATTGCCCCAGGATCTTAAACTGGAGATTGATCAAATGAGCATCGAAGAAACCGTTCACATGGCGAGGTATCTGGCGTATGTTGTCGGTTGTGCGCATGCCAGACAAATGGATGATGAAACCCGTCACAGATGGCGTCGTGAACTGATGTCAAGCCGCAGCAAATCGCCCGCTGCTCCTGCATGGTTGTGGGAAAGTGTCGTGCAACTCATGGCCAGCCACGAGGCAGGCTATTTGGAGCATTGCCATAAATATGCGTTGCAGTTAGATAGCTAAGCGCTGCTCAATTCGGTTCGCCTGCATTTTTACTTGTTTCTGTGGATCGTGGACAGCTAAAAACCGGATACAGACGCTCATGGTTTTAACCCAAATAATCAACCATTCCCGCGCATGCGGGAATGGCGGGTTTTCTTCTGTTGGACAACCCGGGTTTAACAGAGCGTTTGATCAGCACGACAACCGGTGCTGAAAGCGTCCGGTTGTCGTGCTTGATTTGCTTGATTATGGTTTGGCAACGGTAAGACCGGAAATATCCACGCTTTTCACGCCATCCACTTTTTCAGCGATGTCCCGGACGTGATCAATGGCATCCTGATTAGTGAGCGTGCCTTTCAAAACCACCACGCCATGCACTGTGTCTACGCTGACATCCATGCCTTTATCCAGACTGCTGGCGAGAATATCGGTTTTCACTTTCGTCGTGATCCAGCTGTCAGCCACAACACGCTCTGTCTTTTTCATAACTTTGTGCGCTTTGGCTGATGTTGCACTGCTTGAAGGTGTTGTCAGATTGTCGTCGATACTTTTGACTCCCTCGACAGATTTAACTGCCGCCTCTGCCACGGATTTTGCTTTTGAACTGCTTGCTGTGCCCTCAAGCGTGACGACACCATTGGTAGTGGTGACGTGGATGTCGGACTTCTTAAGGCTGGTTCTGTCCATTAACTCTGCCTTCACCTTCGTTGTGATGACTGCATCGTCGATGGTTGCGCCTATGCTGTCACTGTGCGCTTGAGGTGCGGTGCTGTCATCAGCATTGGCGGGAATTGTTGCAAGGCCGATTCCTAAAGTCAATCCGGTGGTGATGAGTGCGCGAATCAATGATGTTTTATAAAAAAATGGCTTGTTCATGCTGGTTCTCCTATTTGTTGTAGACACAACTTGAGGTAAGAAAGCGAAGTGTCAAATGCGTGGGCATTGCCATGATAAAGAATCAACGCATAGTACCGTTGAGTGAATAAGTGCTAAAAAGGCCACCAATGATGGCAGTGTCTTGGGCACATGACGTCATACATGATGACGTCACGCTGCAAGCATATCCGTTATGCCACGGCCTTGTCGGTTCTGTATCACACATAACGGAATATTGGTCGCAAGGCTGGAGTCTAAAAATGGCAGTTGTATACACTCACCCTGCCATGATTGACTTTGTGCAGGTTGATCAGCGTTTATTTTTTAAATAATCTGCGTCCAAGCTGCCACCCAATCCAGGCGCGTTGTACCCATTTGCCTGAGTATTTCAAGCGGAAGGTGGCAAGCATCAAACCGGCAGTCACGAATATGGTTGGGTGACGCTTGAGGTAACGCAGTGTGGTGACCCCGCGATCTACCAGCAGCAACGGCGCGCGCAAGGGTTCAACATTTTGCGCCAGCACAATGCGCTGTGCTGCAACTTGCGTCAATAAATGTTTGCGTCGTTGTGCCAGATGAATTAATTTTTTATTCATGGACGCAGTTGCTGCCGGTCTTTGGATAATTCATGCAGGCTGCTGGCGAATAGCCGGGGTTTGGTTTGTATTTTATGAAGCGCAAACCACCATGCCGCGATGCCTGCGGTCAGAAAAACACCGCTAAAACCGCTGAGCACCAAAATCCGGTGGTCATCCCAAAACGCGACCACAATCAGAATTGTCATCAGGATTACGCCCACGCCGAGACAAAATAACCCGATCAGCATCACAATCAACAGCAACGTCAGGCGTTCCCGTTCTTCTTCCATCTCTGTGGACAGTAAATCAAGCCGGGTGTGTGCGATGGCAACCAGACTTGCAGCGAGTCCTTTGAGCGAGTCAAATAGTCCTTTGCTTCCGGTTGGTGTTTGTTGAGCCATCATTCAGCGCCTAGCGACGGCTGATCAGCAGTCCGACGAGTACGCCAAGCGCCGCGCTCACACCGATGGCTTGCCATGGATTTTCATGAACATAGGCATCCGTTGCCTCAACTGCAGCTTTGGTTCTGAGCACTAACGCCTCTTCGAGATCGCTTATTTTTGCTCTTGCCCGGGCGATAGACTCTTCCGCCCTGCCGCGTGCCGTGACCAGTGCTTCGCCACCCTGGTTCGCGGTGACTTTAATCAGGGCTTCGGCATCCGCCATGACGGTCTTGAGATCGCTAATCAGTTGCTCCTTTGACACGTCAGTAGAATCTGCTTCGTTGCGTACATTTTTTGCGTTCATGGTTGTTTCCTCTATGCAGGGATGGATGAAGAAAATTTGGCTACTGGGTGCATATTCAATTCAGGCAGGTTCAATTCATTCCCGATGTTGACAATGTAAAGCCCATGCCGAAAATTGTACAGCATTTATAGGCTTTAAACCTGTTGCTGGTCTGTACGTTGGCATACATTGTGGCATTCGGCACCTGGCCGCCTGCGCCCGTTATTGCCCTGTCAATTGCCCTTATTATCGTCATGTAAAACAGGAACTGAATTTCCAGGTCTGTGGAGCTGGGTATGATCAAGATGGTCATGGGGAAGTGGTATCTTCGCAAGAAGCCGATCAAACTCCCGTTTAACCACCGTATAGCATTCACATACTGTCTTTTCCAAACCTGTGCGGTCAATCAGCTTAATGTGCCCCCGGTTATAGTCAATCAGTCCAAACTGGTGTAAATGCCCTGCTGCCACCGTCACACCTTCGCGGCGCACACCCAGCATGTTGGCGATCAGTTCCTGTGTCATGCACAACGTGTCTGTGGTCAGACGGTCAAAGCTTAACAGCAGCCAGCGGCATGGTTGTTGTTCGATACCGTGGTGCCGGTTGCACACAGCAGTCTGTGTCATTTGCGTGATCAGTGCCTGGGTATAGAGCAGCAACAGGCATCGCATCGGACCTGAGTGGTCGAATTCCTGTTTTAACAATTGTGCAGGCAGGCGATAACCAAAGCCAGCGCTTTGTACGAGCGCCCGACTGGGTGTCGTATCGCCACCCATAAATACCGAGATACCGACGATTCCTTCATTACCAACGACTGCGATTTCGGCCGACGAACCATTTTCCAGCACATAAATGAGAGAAACGATCGACGTGGTGGGGAAATAGACGTGTTTCAAATGTCCGCCCGACTCGTAGAGCACTTTGCCAAGTGGCATCGAAACCAGTTCCAGATGTGGTGACAGGCGCTCGCAGTCGGCTTTGGGCAGCATGGCAAGCAATCGGTTTGGCAATGAGTTGTGGGGGGGGTATCATCATAAGCAAGCTCGCTTTCGCAGTCAGAATGAAAAGATTGCATGAGGCTTGCAAAACGCATCTTCCTCACCCAATACGATTTTACAATGAAACGATTGCACAAATTATTTAAAAAACTTACAAATATCGATCAACAAAACGCTGCACAAACCGGGAAAAAATACATCAAATTGATTATCGTACCCACCATAGGCCCGGAAATTCACCATAATAAACTGTTCGAGGTTAATGTGTTGAACTGGAAATGGGGTGACTCGGATTGGCTCGAGGAGTTTCCGAAAGCAACCGGTCAAATTCCTGTTTCACCACCGCGTAGCACTCACATACTGCTTTTTCCAGTCCGGGGCGGTCGAGCATCTTGATGTGCCCACGATTATAGTCAATTAAACCCGCACGCTGTAAATTACCGGCTGCCACGGTAACGCCCTCGCGACGCACCCCCAGCATGTTAGCAATCAATTCCTGTGTCATATTCAATGAGTCTGTGGGCAGGCGATCAAAGCTTAATAGCAGCCAGCGGCACAGTTGTTGTTCGATGCTGTGGTGCCGGTTGCACACAGCAGTCTGTGTCATTTGCGTGATCAGTGCCTGCGTGTAGCGCAGTAACAGACGCAATACCGGGCCGAAGCGATTGAATTCCTCCTTTAATATCGCGGCCTTCAGGCGGTAACCGAAACCTTCGCTCTGCACCACAGCCCGGCTGGGTGTGGTTTCGCCCCCCATGAACAGTGAAATGCCGAGTATGCCTTCATTACCGACCACCGCGATTTCGGCTGATGAACCATTTTCCAGGACATAAAGCAGAGACACAATAGAGGTGGTGGGGAAATAGACGTGTTTCAACTGTCCGCCTGACTCATAAAGCACTTCGCCCAGTGGCATCTCAACCAGTTCCAGGTGGGGAGCGAGGCGCTCAAATTCATCCGTTGGCAACGCAGCAAGTAAATGGTTTTGCGTTGGGTTGTGGGATATTTGTGACAAAATAAGCTCCGAAATTGTTATTTGGATTACAAAATTAGCTGGATTTTGCAGAGAAAATTATCCGCTTTCAAAGGTGCTTATAATGAAAACTGGACAATGGTACGCGAGTAAGTTTCCACACGCAATCAGTTTTATCGCCATAGTTGGCGTGCAAGGACGTTCAGCAGGCTTATAATGATAAATAGGTTATTAAGGTAGCTAAATAGACTGAAAGCCAGTGTTGCGCCAACTGGGTGCCTTGGTCAGTGCCTGGTGGTGGGCGTAATTCGGGAGGGATTGCGAGTAGCTGGGTTATCTGGCCGCCACGCTTGTTCAATTAATTTGCCGCACTGACTATTTTCGCCAGGCCCTGCGTCGATCAGCGGAAGGATCGCCAGAAAAGGATTGATCGCCCCCAATGCAAGGGCACCTGCGCTACGTACGACCAGTTTTGTTTTGTCGAGCGTAATCTTTGGGTTACTGAAGGTCCCTCGAATATAAATGGGACTGCGCAATGCCAGAGGACTGATTATTTTGGTATGCGGTTGTAAATCCAGATGCAAGGTTTCTTGAGCCATATTAATATCACCGCTTCCCGTGATCGTGGTAATCCGGGTATCCAGAATCATGGTTTGGGTCTGCAGCACTCCGTTGTTGACATCAAAGTCGGCGACCGCACAGTTCAGTTTAACCAGTTTGTCGCCAGTCAGTTCCAGTTCGAAGATCTCCCATAGGTGCAAAGCGATGGTTTCCAGCATTAATTTGCTGATTTCTCCGCTATCGATGACAAGCACCACTTTCCCATTGGCGCTGGCAAGCATTTGATTGATGGCATTACCCTCCGCGCTCAGATCGAAATCCCCGTTAATTTGACCGACACTGCTGTGGGTTAACTTGATGGTGGGGAACAACTGGTTCAGAAAAACTTTCCGTACATGAACCTGTGCTTGGGCATGGATCGGATCGTTTTGACCATTGAGTGTAATCTTGCCTGCCAGGGTGCCGCCCGCAACACCAAAATTCAAAGGGTTGAGGGACAATATCGAGTCGTGCATTTGAATGCGGGTCAACAGTTTTGTGATGGGCAAAGCCCGCGCGCGCTGTATGTTTTCTGCCTGGACAGTGACATCCGCATCGACGCTGTTCCAGCGCTGGATGCGGAAGGGTATTTTTGGAAGTACACCATGCTGATTCAATTTGGTGCCTGATTGAATGGGTGTTGCCGGTTGTTCTGAACCAGAAAAACCATGTGCTGAACTGCCGGATTTTTTCGTACCAATCAACGCACCCAAGTCAGCCAGATTCAACTGCTGAAAGTTGAAATCGCCCTGCAAAAATGGCCGCTGTTTACCGTGATCGACTTGCAAATTGCCTGTCGCCTCACTTTTACCGATGTGCACGATAAATTTTTCGTAGCGCCATTGCTGGGCATGGTGTAAGAGATGTCCATGGGTCACATACGCAGGGGTGCTCGGCAGGGCGATGCCGATCAGTGGGTAGAGTTGATCGAGGCTAGGACCGTTCAGGTTAAAACTCAAGTTGACTGCACTAATGCGGGGCAGGCTGGTGACTGTGCCGGTGGCATGCAGATGCGTGCGTGCGACGCTGACATCGATATCCAGTGGATAGGGTGTGGCTTCATCATCGAGTGCCAGTACAGAACCGCCGCTGCCGCTGGCGATGAGCGGCAAGTTCATCCACTGCCCGGTTGCAGCAAACACAATGCTTGCCGGTGCATTATCCGATTGCCCATGACGGGTGTAAAGATGCGCCTGAATCTGGGTATGGTGTAATGGATCGAGATAACTGATTTGTCCATTATCCAGTAACAGGTTACCGATTTTTGCCTGGGAATTTTCGTCCTGCTGGTGACGATCAAGCAGCCAGTTCTTACGGCCATCCGGATTTTTCTCAAGAAATACTTGTGGTTGTTCTAACCTGACTGTAGGCAACCAGATGTGGCGTTCAAGAAGTTGCGACAGGCTGATGCTGCCGTCCAAACGTTTCAGCGTAAACATCAGGGGTTGTGATGCCCAGGCCGGATTGGCAAAAGTGACATCGGACACCTGAATTTGCGCAAGTGGCCAGCCAAGTTTTACGTGAATATTTCCTTTGATCGTCAAAGTGCGCCCGGTTTTTTCTGTGACCAAATGCTCAATGGGGTGGCGCAACCAATTCCAGTCAAAGAAAACCAGAACAGCAGCAATAATCATCAGGATCGCAGCCAAGGCAGACATTGACCATTTTAGTGAACGATGTGACATTTTGAGTAAAGGGAAATTGAAAAATCTTGAACCATTTTTGCATTGGCAGGGCTGAAAGTCAGTACGCTGCCATACATAGGACGGTGATTTTATTGCGAACAGTCAAGCCCTGATTCCGCCGGGAATGCGGATTGGAATGGCCAATTGTTTGTTCACGTTGTCATGGCGACAGTCAATGACCGAACAGCAAGTAAAGTGTACCGATCAAGATGGGTTGATGCAGCAGATAGATGGCCAGGCTATGTTGCCCAAGCCACGCAGGACCGGTCACCCATCGTGTAGGTGGGGTGAGTCCATCCTTTTTCAGTTTTAAAACGGGTGGGAGTCTGACTGAGCTCGTTTGAAAAAGAAATTTGCCCAGAAACAAACCAATCAAGACGACACCCAACCAGGGGAAAAGCGGCACATAATCTTCGGTCACCGGTTTGTAGGTCATGAACCCTATCCATTGCAGCCACGGTTGATCAAACCAAAGATTCGAGTAAAACATGCCGAACAGCGCGGTAGCGCTGCCGAGGACCAGGTTGAGCCAAAAAAAACGCAGAAAAAGGCTGGCAATCAGGCTGGACACCGCAATGAAATGAAGGATACCGAAAAAAATAAAACTCTGCGGAAACATCAGATAGCTACCAGAAGTAACCAGCAATGAGGCGGCAAACAGTTTGCCTATGCGCATCCAGAAGTGACGCCGGTTTTTATTTGAGGCAAGCACCAGGCTTACGCCGACGATCGTCAGGAAGCTCGTTACAATGATTGCACGGCAGGTCAGCCAGAATGAACTGTCGTTAAAATCTTGATGGATCAGCCCGAAATAATTGAGATCAAAGCAGAAATGGTAGCACACCATCAAAATAACAGCCGCGCCGCGCGAGGCGTCTACCAGCACGAATCTGTTTTTTGCTTGTGGATGAATCATTGCGGACCGATATGAATCGAATAAGTGCCGTTTTCTGCCGGTTTTCCGATCAGATTTAACAGCGCTGAAAACTGCTCATTTTCCGAGCTTGCGGTGCCGGTAAAATACAGGCCACTTTGGAGTGACCAAGTACCTTTTCCGGCAAGGAAAAGCGGGCCATCTTGCGTATCCAGATGAATATTGAGGTGATGCCCCAGGCCGATGACATGAAAATGATAGGTGCCGATCGGCGAAACCCGACTCAGTGCCGAGCTTGCATTCTGCCAGTCGAGGTTGACGCTGCCCAGGAAAGTATTCGAAACCGAAAAAGCTTCAGTGCTGAGACTCAGGAGGCCGCCCGGGGCCATCAATTTCAAAGGCTGGGCAAAGTCCGATAGCAGGGTCGCTGGCAGGGTGAGCGAGACATGCTTTAATTCGATGCGGGCAGGGGAGATGAACACATCCATGGGTTGGGCTGCATCCTTGTTCATGACAAGAACATGAAGATGCCCCAAAAATAGCTCCGGCACTTTTATTCGCCAGCTAATTTCCTCCATACCATACAAGCTGCCCGATCCATGCCAGAGCGTCCCTTGTGCATTGGCGACCTGAATATTTTGATCAACATAATGGGCAAGGAGTGTATTGATGAATGTAGCGGGAATCGTTGCCACAAGAAAGATCACATAGCACATCAAACCCGCCAGTGTAGGAGCCAGAAATCTTTTCATTGCGTATCCGAACCCGCGAGCGTTGCATCCACTTTGACCATGCCGGGGTCACTTAAGGTTTGAATATGGACGGTTTCCAGACGCAGGTGGTTTTCACGTTGCAAGGCATCCAGCCAGCGTATCCATGCATCGAAAGAAACAGCATCCATTGACAGATGCGCTTTGTCCGCACTGTCGATAGTCAGTGCACTGACGCGATCCTGCAATTTGTGGCGCAACGCAGATGCGGTGATTTCGCTTTTGAGGTTCGCTGTCTTGTCTTGCACAAAGGCGTTTTTTCTGAGCACCTCGATTTCATGGGACTGCTCGTGCATGCGTGTGTTTTCAGCGCGCATTTGCGGCAGAATTTCGCGCAATCTCATTCCGGCTTGTTCGCCGGGTTGCCAGACATAAGCATAAAGCAAACCCAAAAGCAGAAAAATTCCGCAAAAGATCAGCACCTTTTTTTCCCGTTCATTACGCGCTTGCCAGAAGGCGTTCAGGGTACTCTTCATGAACCCTCCGAGCTAACTGTAAAATAAGCAATCACGCCGTTGCCATTGGCAGCAGGCGCCTGCTTGTCCAGCATCACATTCAGACCGGACGCTGCCCATTTTTTTTGCAGGCTTTCCGCACTGTCTGTCCCCGGAACTTCGATGCTTAATCCAAGTTTTCCCGTTTCATAATCAATGCCTTTCAGTTCACCTCGCGGAAGTGCCGCCAGCAATGGGGAAACGCCGGCTAACAGCGGCAGGAAATCACCTGCTTCCTGAAACCCTGCGGCATGTTTGAGTTCGGCCAGTTTTCTGGTCATTTGCAATGGCGCATCGACCACCACGCTGGCGTCAGGAAAACTGGCCCTGAAAAGCCGCGTCATTCCTGCGCTAAGCTTCGTTTTTTCGTGCGTGAGCCGTGCCCAGTCCACAACAATGCCAAAAAACTGTAAGGCGAGCATGAGAAAAAGCATGATCAGGGCAGGGCGCAGCTTGGGTAGCCAAGTCAGGTTGAGTTGTTTTGATCCGAACTCACCCTGAAGCAAATTGATGGGACAAGACGCGCCTTCCTTTTTCCAGTCCCAATCTTTACCCCGTTCGATAGGGATGCCAAGCTGCATCGACCACTGGTCAATGTCGGGGATCTCCGTGCCGGTGGTATGGCATACTATTTTTTTGGGGGCAGCGGCTTCGCGCAGGGCAAGCTGTAATCCGACCGGCGCCTCATTGCCATTGCCATCCAGAGCGATGCCGGAAAATTCCCCAGTACGTAAAAAACCACTGGCGCCTGTCCAGACGATTGCCCAACTGAGCGGTTCCAGTGAAACCAGCAGCGTTTCCGGCACTGCCCGCACAGGACTCAGATGACTCGTCTTGAGGCGAGCCAGCAAATGCACCAGCCATGCCTTGTCGATGACAGCCAGCGCAGCAGCGCCGTCGGGAAAATGGCCGCCCAGAGCAACATGGTTCATTTCCGGTTCGCTGATGAGTTGTTCTTCGATGGCAAAAGACAAAAGCGCAGCCTGGCGGTTTTTGTTTGCTTTGGGAATCTTTACGCGCGTCAACAACACCATGGATGCGGGCAGAATGATTTCGCATTTTTCGGCTTGCGGCAGGTCATTCGTGCCGGTACGAATGAGATGACCCGTATTGTCGAGTAAGGCCCAATCGAAATTTTCACCTGAGGCATCAGGATAAAGTCTTAACATGGTCATGAGGATTTTTGCCAAACTGTGCTTGGCCACAGGTTACCCTCTCGATCGAGCAATGTCCATAGTGTAAAGCTGGCGCGACCAAAATGGGTGTTGACGGTCACGAGAAAAAAATGGCTGGAGACGGAAAAATTGCCGTCTGTTACGGAAAGATCGATTCTGGGTAATGCAGCGCGAAAATCGCTCATGCTGCTGAAAGGGTTTTGGTCGCGTTGAGCGGTCAACGTTCTTGCTTCCGGCAGCGTCATCCCATCCACCATCGCAGACAGGACTTCGGCTGGGGCGGTGTTGACGTTGATCCTGGTGGGCCGTGGCAAGGCAGTCACAAACGGTCTCAGGCGTTCGATGAAGATTTTATTGAAGCCCCTGATTCTGGAAAGCTCCCCAACCTCAGTCAACATTCTGTTGGCGGCGCGATAAGGGGGATGCAATCCAAGATAATAAGCGTTTTCCGCCCCACCGGAGCCCTGTATGTCATGATCATGATCTATCCAGTCCGCCAGTGAATCGCCTAAGTTGGCAGGAATGTCCAGTATTGCCAGCAGACGTTCAAAGTTCGCTTTCTGGTCCTGATCAGTTTTGCCATGATTGACCAGATTGTTGAGATTGAACAGTCCCTGTTGATCCTGGATGAAGCCGCTGATTTCCCCGGTCTCGACAGGCAAGGGAGGAAGTGGTTGTGCCCAGGCGCCCTGGAAATCATCGATATTCCTTGCGTCGCTATTTAAGATGGCAGCCGCCACGTTGGTGCCTGCGAGGGCAATTGCTTTGGCTTGGGCCAGACTGCTCTCACTTTCCACCTCTCTTAACCACAGGTTTTGTTCCCATATCAAGGCCGAGGCGACTGTTGTGGCCAGCGCTACAATCAGCATAGCCATGATGACCGCCACACCTTTTTGTTTGTTCATGGTAAGGCAAAAATCCGTTTGACCCGCTCACCGGAATCGAGCCCCACCGTGACTTCAAGTGCTTTGGGCAAACCGCCGACCTGGCCAGGCAATGGCCAAGTTTCGACCCATTGGTGATTGATTGTCAGGTAGCGCAATTTAAATTCTTTTACGCCGCCCAGCAGGGGGTATGTCGTTGGTTTTTCAAACGGCGCCTGATCCAGGCTCGGCCAGATCAGTACTTCAATCACCCCCTGGTTCAGACGGTAACCTACCCTTTGTGGCCCCTGCTCACCAGCCCCCATCCGGGTCAGAGCAAGATTGGCATCGTCCTGGGCGATGAAACTTGTTTTCCCGATCCATTCAGGTTGCAACAAACCATCCTTGTCCCGTATCGGGCGATGCGCAGGATGCGTCGCATCATCTTCCAGCCGCGCAAAGAAAAGCGATAGGTCACGCCATTTTCGGCTTTCCGCTTCAACATGCTTGCGCGCTTCGATCACTGCGTTTAACCCGCGATAGGCCATGACAGAAACCAGTGCCAAAATGACAATGGCAACCAGAAGCTCAATCAGGGTAAATCCGCGCTGTGTCATCCCGACATCCCCGGGTTGATCAGATAGCCGATCAACCTGTTCAACCGGTGTTGTATATCGTTTTGATTAAAAACATTGATTTCAATTTTGCGAAAAATAGGGCTCGGTGTGGCACTGACCTGTTCTTGCCAAACAAAAACAATACCTGCCTGCGCTTCAGTGCCTGTATAGGTTCCCGTCACTGGCCAGTCACCCAGCGTAGTCTGCTCGGCCAACCGGTTTTGGGCAACCCAACTGGCCAAAGTGCGTGTTTTCAGTTCGATCGCACTGTCAGTTCCGAGATTGGCTGCACGCATGGCGGCAGTGAGTGCAATGGCCACAATGGCAAGCGCGACCATCACTTCGAACAGGGTGAACCCGCGTTGCCGACCCCAGCGCAAGCCCAGGTTATCCGTTAACGAGCCCTTATTGACCAAGATGGTAGGGCTCCACGGACACCCGGTTCATGGCGTCACCGGAAATTCTCATCTGAATCTGTTGTTTTGTCATCACCATATCGAATGGCGGGTTGATGCCGGAAGCACTGAAAATCAGTTGCCCACCTGAAGTTAGTCCCGCTTGATCGATGGCGGCGGTTTGAATGGTTATGTTTTTAGGCAGTTGATGGGGGCGGTAAATGTCATTGTTCATGGCCGTCCAGTCGCTGTCTGGCGATTTTTCCTGGAAAAAATATCCGTTACCGTCGGATGTCCAAGCGATGGTTTCCCCGCTGACACGTGCTTCCATCGCGGCTTGTTCAAACAAGCCTGCCAGTTTTTCGCTTTCCATGCGGACTTGTTTTTTGTCGTCAGGCGCAATATTGACAACGATGAGTGCAGAGATAACACCCATCAGGAGTAATACCACGATAATTTCAATCAGTGAAAATCCGGTCGCGCGGATCTGTGAACGGGTCAATTTACTGTTCCCACGACCCAATGTCGGCGTCATTCTCTTTGCCGCCAGGCACGCCGTCCGCACCCAGACTAAAGACGTCTATTTTGCCGTGCAAGCCCGGATTCAGGTATTGGTAAGGATTGCCCCACGGATCTGGTGGCAAGTGTTCGAGGTAACCGTCTGATTTCCAGTTATTGGGGATCGGTGGCGTAGTCGGTTTTTGTACCAGTGCCTGCAGCCCCTGTTCGGTCGTGGGATAGGTCTGGTTGTCGAGCCGGTAAAGCTTGAGCGCTTGCATGATGGCGCCAATATCCTGCTTTGCGGCGACGCGGCGAGCTTCATCGGGACGACTCATGATTTTCGGAACAATCAGCGCGGCAAGAATACCGAGAATGAGAATGACCACCATGACTTCAATCAGGGTAAAGCCTTTTTGTACGGAAAATTTGAGGTTCATTGATTGAAATTCCTTGTTGCTTTTTAAAAAATAGTCGCTGGATAAAGAAGACTCGGTTAGAATGTATCTCATTGCATTGTACCTTATATTATGACGCCAATTTTTGTTTTGCTACAACGGTACGGCTTCAAATTTTTGAATGTCGTCATGCTGCTTTTGCTATGCGCTTTGGCCGCGAAATGGAGTTGGGTGTTTTGGGCACCTGCCCCGATCCCGTTACCGGAAGTGCCTGATATTCCGGTTGCGCAGGCAGCGCAATTGATCATTGCAGATCACCTGCTCACCAGCAAGGAAACCAGCGGCCAGCCTCCGGCCGATCTTAAACTGGAAGGGGTATTTGCTGCTGAAAATGGCGGGCAGGGCGTGGCTATTTTCCAGTTGAGCGGAAAAAGCATCATGGTGCCGCTGAAAGGACAAATTTTGCCGGGAATGCGTGTGGATGAGATTGATCAAGACCATGTTGTGCTTGATCATGACGGCGTGAAGGAACGCTTGAACCTGGAAGTAAAAACGTTCCCGTAGACAGTTGGTTAATGCGCCAGTTGATTCATCTCAATAATCGGGAGCATGATCGCCAGAACAATCAATAAAACGACCCCTCCCATGACCACAATCAGCACCGGTTCCATCAAACCGGTCAGCCAGGCGGTTTTATTTTCCATTTCCTGCTCCTGCTGCATCGCGGCCCGTTCCAGCATGTGTGCCAGTTTTCCGCTGGCTTCACCGCTGGCAATCAGGTGGATCAGAATAGGCGGGAATTGTTGGGAGGTTTTTAGCGCATAGCTTAAAGAGGTGCCTTCTTTCACCATCCGTAACGCCTGCTCGATGGCCTCACGCATGGGCAGATTCGCGACAATCATTGCGCCAGCCTGTAATGCCTGGAGCAAAGGCACACCGCTGCCGACCAGAATGGCCAGCGTACTGGCAAACCGGGCTGTATTCATGCCACGAATTAAATTCCCGACCAGTGGCATCCGTAACAGGAAAGCATGCCAGCGATATCGATGATTGCTTTTTGTCAGCGCAACACGAGCACCCCAGATCCCTGTTGCCAGCAAAACAAGCAAATAGATACCGCTCGCCCGCAAAGCATCACTCAATGCAATGAGTGCCTGTGTCAAAAAGGGGAGCGATTGATGGCTTTGACGGAATACGCTGACCACCTGAGGGACCACATAGACCAGTAATCCGGTAATCACCATCAAGGCGACCAGGGTCACAGCGGCAGGGTACAGGAAAGCCAGCATTATTTTTTGACGCAGGTCACTGCGGTTTTCGGTGTAGTCGGCAATGCGCAGCATCACCTTACCTAACTCACCCGATTCTTCGCCTGCATGGACCAGTGCCTGATAGGTTTCAGGAAATACCTTGCCATAATGCCCCATTGCCCGTGCCAGTGGGTGCCCGGACAACACCTCAGCACGTACGCCCGCCAGGATTTGTTTGGCGTATTCGTTCTCTGCCTGTTCAACCAGTGCTGTCAAGGCAGCGTCAACGGTTAAACCCGCTGACAGCAGTGTCGCAAACTGCCTGGTAAACAGGGCTAGCTGCACTTGCGAAAACCGATTTTTCCAGTGGAATATTGAGTTGTTTCCGATCGCGTGCTGGGTAACCATTTCAACGGTCACTGGAAACAGATCGCGCGCTCTCAAATTGGCTCTTGCTTGGCGAGCCGTATCGACTTCGACCACGCCTTTGACAGTGAGTCCGTTGTTATCAACGGCTTCATAACGAAAAGCGGTCATGGGGTTAAGCCAAACGGTGGTGTGGGCAAATGACAAACATCCCAGTTTTGGTCGTTAACATGTTGTTGCATGCCAGAACACGTTATCCAAAATAATTCATTAGGCGGCTCTGCGAGCCTACTCGAGTGCTGGCGGTCAATTTGCAGCCATTTTTCCGGCTTGTTCGGCGCCCATAGTTCTCTGTGCGCTTCTCTCAAGCCAAAAAACTGTCTTGCAACTTGTCTCGCCATCATCTCGCGTCCTAATGGATTGTTTGGGATTATTCTTTGGTGACCCGAAGTATCTCCTCAATCGAGGTCACACCGGCAGCAACCCAGCGCATGCCATCCATGCGTAAATTACGCATGCCCCTGGCTGTCGCGCTATCACGAATCTTTTGTTCCGAGGTGCCGTCATGAACAAAATGTCTGATGGTATCATCCATGACCAGCAATTCATAAATGCCGGTACGCCCACGGTAGCCCGACATGTCGCAGTGTTCACAACCCACCGGCGTGTAGACCATTTCAGGCAGCGTTTGGCCGGAAAATAAAGTGGCGCGTTCATGCGCATCAAGTACGACCGCCCGTTTGCATTTTACGCACAGTTTTCGTACCAGTCTTTGCGCCAAAACACCGATCAAACTCGACGCCAGCAAAAAAGGCTCAACACCCATGTCAATTAACCGTGTGACCGCACTGACCGCGTCATTGGTGTGCAGCGTCGCCAACACCAGATGCCCGGTTAGACTGGCCTGAACAGCGATTTGCGCTGTCTCCAGATCGCGAATTTCTCCAATCATGATTACGTCCGGGTCTTGCCGCAAAATGGCGCGTAATGCCTTGGAGAAATCCATTTCTATCCGGGCATTGATTTGTGTTTGACCTACCCCATCCAGATCGTATTCAATCGGATCTTCTACGGTCATGATATTCATGGCGGTGGAATCAATATTCGACAACGCCGCATACAGGGTCGTTGTTTTGCCTGAACCGGTCGGCCCGGTGACCAGTAAAATCCCATGGGGTTGTGCAATCAGCATATTGACTTCCGCCAGCGTGGCTTCGTTCATGCCCAGCTTTGTCAGATCGAGCCGTCCCGACTCTTTGTCCAGCAGGCGTAAAACAACGCGTTCACCATGACCTGTCGGCAAGGTCGAGACTCGCACATCCACCGGTTTTCCGGCAAGTTTAAGCGATATGCGTCCGTCCTGAGGCAAGCGTTTTTCCGCAATATCGAGTTGTGCCATGATTTTGATTCTCGACACCAGGGCCGCATGCAAAGCACGGTGCGGTTCGATCATGTCGCGCAACACCCCATCCAGCCGAAAGCGCACGACCGAGCGGTTTTCGAAGATTTCGATATGAATGTCAGAGGCCCCTTCACGCAATGCCTGGGTGAGCAAGGTATTGATCATACGAATGACTGGCGCATCGCCTTCCGCTTCCAGCAGGTCTTCAATATGCGGCATGTCTTGCACGAGTCTGGAAAGATCCATGTCCTGTTCAAAATCGTCCGCCAGTTGCGTGGCCGATTCGTCGGCCCTTGAATACACTTCAGCCAGGGCGAGTTCGAATTTTGCGTGATCAAGGATGACAGCGTAAACCGGCACCTCAAGATAACGACGAACTTCTGCAAGTGTTTCAGGGGTGGTGTCCTCACGCAGCCAAATTTCAGCCCCGATTTGATCGATTCTGGACAGCAGCACCCCTTTGTCCATGGCAAATGAATAAGGGATCAGCTTTTTGGCTTGCATGGGCGTCGCTATTGTGGTTGCGAAGGATGTAGCGGGGGGAGAACTGGCGCTTTAATGTCTGGTAGCACAGGGTCTTTCGCCATCTGCGTTTTGCGTTGTACGCCGGAAATATATTCATAGCGGTCATTGGTGAGCCCCGCGTAGTCACCCTTGCTGCGCAAGACATAAGGCCGCAAAAACACCATCAGATCGGTTTTGGTGCGAACACGGTTTTTATAACGGAACAGCGTACCCAGATAGGGGATATCCCCCAAAACAGGTACTTTCGATATGCTTTCCGAGACCGAGTTCTGAATCAGCCCCCCCAAAACGATGATTTGACCATCGTCAACCAGTACAGTAGAGTCGATGGACCGCAGGTTGGTCGTCGGTCCGGAAGGGTTGTTCAGCGTAGTGGCATCGACACTCGACACTTCCTGGTAAATCTGGAGCTGGATTGATCCACCCTGAGAAATCTGGGGCTTGATCTGCAGAGTCAATCCCACATCTTTGCGGTCGTAGGTTTGAAACGGAGTGATCGTCGTGGTGGCGCCTGTCTGGGCATAAGAGCCAGTCACCAGGGGAATGTTTTGACCTACCACGATCTTGGCCTGCTCGTTATCCAGTGTCAACAGATCCGGTGTAGACAAAATATTGGCCTTGTCTTCTGTTTCCAGTGCTTGCGCCAACACACTCAGATTCAGTACGTTACCAATGCCAGGGATGTTAATTTGACCATTCACAATACCGATATTGAGTCCTTGTCCAACACTGGTAATATTGGACGCCGCACCAATAATATTGGTGCCAGCGCCCGGCGCGCCAAAATTGGTGCCGCCGAACAATTGTGAGCCACCGCCATTGATCCCATTCAAATCCTGCCACTGAACACCGAATGCGGCGGCTTTGGTCGCGTCTACTTCGACAATTAACGCTTCAATGAAAATTTGCGCACGCCGTTCGTCCAGTTTTTCAACCACCGCACGCAAATTATTGTAAACGGCTTCTGGTGCAGTAATAATCAGGGAATTGGTTGCTGCATCGGCCTGAATCATTCCACCCCCGGAAGCTGGTGACGAGAGCGAAGCTGTTTGCAGCAAAGCCGGTGTCGTCGATACGGAAGACGACGGCGTTGAGCTCGGGGAGGAAGATGAGGAAGCAGTGGTCGATGACGATGAGGACGATGGTGAAGAAGATGCGCCACCCGATTGCGCGGAAGACTTCATGGAAGCCGTTGGCGCCGGGGTGCTGGTTTCTCCAGTGATCACGTCGCTCAAAGTCTGGGCAAGCTTGGTTGCATCTGCATTTTTGAGATAAATGACATGGATGTTTTCCGTTTCTCCGGTCGAGACATCCAGCTTTTCAATCAGCCGGCGGAGCATGGACACGCGCGCTGCATTCCTCGAATCCAGTATCAGACTGTTGGTGCGGACATCCACCACCACGCTGACATGCTGGCTTGGATCAGGAACCGCGCCCGGGGCGTTGCTATCGGCGGTCATTCGTTCGATGATTCGTGCAATATCGAGGGCAGAAGCATGGTGAAGCGGAACGATGACTGCATCATCACCAGGCTGATCAATGGCATCAATAATGTGATCGATACGTTTGAGGTTGTCGGCGTAATCAGTGATCACCAGGGTGTTGCTGTCGGGGTAGGCGGCAATGGTGTTGTTGGGGGAGATGAGCGGACGCAAGACAGGAATCAATTGGCCAGCAGACTGATGCTTAAGCACATAAACCTGCGTCACGACTTCGCCACCTGAAGGCACAGTGAGACCCAGTGTTTTAGAATAATTCAGTTTGGCATCCGCTTCGGGCATGATTTTGGTCACGCCATTCGATTCAACGGCTGCAAATCCTTGAAGACGGAGCGCAGAAAGCAATATGGGGTAGACCATGGCGCGTGAAACCGGCTTGGATGAAACAATATTCACAGTTCCCTTGACACGGGGATCGATCAGAAAATTTTTACCGGTAATCAGCCCAACAGCTTTAATCACAGACACCACGTCAGAGTTGACAAAGTTGAGTGTAATGTTTTCATCTTCGGCCTGAAGATTTCCACTCAGAAAAACGAACAAGAATAAGAAGGCAAAGATTATTTTTTGACGGGTCACGAACACAGACTTTCACATAAGTTAAATCTATGGGAGCTCAGCGCATGTCGCGCAGGCTCCCCCAAGATGTTTTTGTCACCGAAAGCCCGCCATGCAACAGCGCGGGTTTTCGGCGATGTAACCAGTTACTGTATACGACGTTCGACCGTGATTTGCTCAACTTCCACTCGCCGGTTCGGTGCCAGGCATTTGATCAGATCAGCACGTTTTTTATTCGTACACTTCACAACAGGATCTGCAAAACCCTTGCCCTGAACTCTCAGCCGATTGCCGTCAACACCCTTGCTGATGAGGTAATCTTTGACAGCGACTGCCCGGCGTTCTGACAAATTCATGTTGTATTTGGCAGACCCGATTCGATCGGTATAACCCGTAATCATGACATGCTCAATTGAGCTGTCATGGTTCAGAGCGTGTGCGATTTCATCCAGCTTGGGCTGCGAGCTGCGCAGTTCAGTGCTGTCAAAAGTAAACAGCTCCATTGCCGACATTGTGTATTTTTGAAAATGCGGCGCAGGTGGTGGTGTGACGATCACGACGACAGGTGCGGGCGCAGGTTCCGGGGCTGCAACGACGGGCTGAGGTGCCGGGGCAGGCGCAGCCTTGTGACCAAACCGGTAGATCAGGCCTAACGAGAAAACATCAATGTCGCCCATGTTGCCGACGGCATCATTGATCCGGTAGCGTTCTGCCTCAGCGCGCACGTCGATCGATTCGGTCACCGCATATTGCAGCCCGGCACCGAAATCGTAGTTGGTATCCCACTTGCTCGGGGTGGTAGGCGAAAGCACATTCACTGCGCCGGTCCCGCTAAAGGAATCCTGCGCTTGCGCATAATCTACGCCGACCCGACCAAACGCTGAAAATTTCTGGGTAATGGGGAGGATGCCCACTGCATCCATATTTACCCCATTTAGCCGTATATTACCGTTTAAGATACCCGGGGGTACAGTCCGCGCCGCAAACCCGAATTGTCCCAGATCGAAGTAACCGCCTTCCAGCGCAAAGTACGGGTTGAACTGATAACCACCAAAAATCTTGAAGGCGGTGCTGTTGCCCTCATTGCTGATCGATGTGGTGGAATAGCCGCTTGCAGCCAAGCCATTCATGATTCGCCCATCATCGATTTTTGCTCTTGACTCGCCCACATTGGCTCCGCCATACCAGCCCACATCGTCGGCTACCGCATACGGGCTGATGATCGCGACAAAGGCGACTAGACCCAGCGTTCCTGAGACTCTTTTTAAACTCATGATTTTCTCCAAAATAACTTGGTGGGACTCACCGAACCCCACCAATATCCCCGGCGTTTCCGGAATGTCTGATGTAATTGAAACGTTTACGCAAAAAACTTATGCCCGCTTACTGGCAGGTAGAAGGTGCGCTCGGATTTCCCGGTACAGACACATCGCTGGTATCGAATGTGAATGCGCCGCTTGTCGTGATTGCGCCAGCCAGTAATCGGCCGCAGGACGATGAAGAAGTGCCCATCGTAATGGATGTGTCAGCCAGTATGTTTCCCTGGAATAGCGCATACGTGCCGATTGTCGCGGAACTGCCGACTTGCCAGAATACATTTGAAGCTTTGGCACCATTGATGAGTACAATTGTGCTACCCGGCGCACCGGACGCACCGGCAGCTGTTGTGAGTGCAGAAGGTGTCTGGAAGATGAACATGGAATTAGTATTCCCTTTGCCATCCAATGTCAGCGTTCCGGTTACGCCGATCGTCGAATTGGTCGCCGAGATATAGACGCCGGGCGGAAGCGTGGCGTTGCCCGCGCAACCTATCCCCGAACCGGCACCCCCTCCAGTTCCTATTGTTCCGCAACCGAGTACAGTCGCTCCCGGCAGATTCGCGGGAGTAATACTGTTATATGCCGTTTTCAAGTCAGCCATGACCGCATTGGCAGTGGTTGTGTCCGGATAGGTGGGCGTGACGACCGTTCCACTGTTCACTGTGGGTGGCGAACCTCCGCAAGTACCCATACCTGCCGTGCCGGAACCGCCAGGAACCGCCACAGCATTACACGTGGCGGTTGGGTCGAACACCACGCTGCCATTCACGACGCTTAGCGGGGTGGTGGATGTGTTGGTCACACCAGCGGCTGATGCTATTCCGTAGGTAGTGGCCAGACCAAGATTGACCGGTGCAGGCCCCGTTGAGGCCGGTGTTGTTGTGGTGAAGCTCCATGCAATGGGGCATGACATGGGCGTGCCTGCCGCACTCGTCACTGTACTGTAGATCACCGCATTGTATTGCGTTCCTGGTAATAGAGCCGCTGCAGTGGTTAATGTGGCTACGTTGGTAGAAGCATTGTAGGCTATTGAAGCCGGTGCAAGAACTGTCCCGCCAGCCGGGGCAAGGGTGAAGCTGCTTGTGTTGATTGTGCTTGAATTCATCGCCATACTGAATGTGGCAGAGACAAGAGTGCCGTTGTTGGCTATGCCGGTGGTGCTGGTTGGCACCGCTGGATTACCATTGGTAGGATTCGTGGCCGTGACCGTCGGTATCGTAACGCCGACCGCGCAGGATGGATTCGGTGTGCCTGGGGTGCTGGATCCCGGAGGAGGGGTGCCAGTAGGGGGCGCCGTGTTCGAGCCCAGTATCGGGGATTTGCCTCCGCCACACCCCGCAATCGACACGGACAGCAGCATGGCAAAAAGCCATATAAATCGCTTGGAATAGTTCATTTTTAGTTTCCTTATTTTCTTTGTCATAATTGGACAGTTAGCAGGTAAGTTCGGGTTGGTTCGTCATTAACCTGTAGCAGGTAAACGATGAAGCACGATCCTGGTCGAAACATAGTGATGTTCCCCAGTGTATTTTTACCAATGTACTGCATGGTTCGTCTGTGCGTTTGCGCACATTAAAGTTATTTTTAATGCCTATGGTTTTTTGGAATGATTCAATATTGAACTGATAGCCAAGACGCAAGTTGGGAATGATCCACTTTAACTTTGGCAAACTGCAAGATTTGACTGGATTGAAAGGAAATTGACTGCCATTTAATTGAACGGGGTATATTATCAGCGTATTTTTGGGTACCTGGAACAAAATTCCCTCATAAAAGCGGTAAAATCCGCTACCGCCTGGATTGTTTTCGCATGATTTGACTGCTAATGTTATGGCAGCGTGGCGGTGTGACTCATGCGCCAATGAAATAAGGTTTTTATATCAAACACAAGCGAGGATGCGTGCGGTGCAAAGTATAAGTTATCTCAGCAAGGATAAAGGATGGAATTTTCGACAACAGAGGGAAGTGTCGTGATGGATACAGCAGTACAAGAAGCCTTGCAAACCATTAAGCGGGGTTGTGATGAGCTGCTCGTGGAGCAGGAGCTTATCGAAAAATTGAAAAGCGGGCGGCCCTTGCGCGTGAAAGCCGGCTTTGACCCCACTGCACCGGATTTACACCTGGGGCATACGGTATTGTTGAACAAGTTACGCCAATTGCAGGAAATGGGGCATCACATTCTATTCCTGATCGGTGATTTTACGGGCATGATCGGCGATCCCACAGGAAAGAATGCGACGCGTCCGCCATTAACGCGCGAACAGGTGCTGGACAATGCACGGTCCTATCGTGAACAGGTGTTTAAAATACTCAATCCGGCATTGACGGAAGTGGTATTTAACTCCACATGGATGGACCAGCTGGGTGCTTCGGGCATGATCCGTCTTGCGGCGCAACATACCGTGGCACGCATGCTGGAACGGGATGATTTTAACAAGCGATATAAAAACAACCAGTCCATTGCCATTCATGAGTTCATGTATCCGCTGGTACAGGGCTACGATTCCGTCGCGTTGAAAGCAGACCTTGAGCTGGGCGGGACCGACCAAAAATTCAACCTGCTCATGGGGCGGGAATTGCAAAAAAGTTATGGGCAATCACAGCAATGTATTTTGACGATGCCTTTGCTGGAAGGCCTGGATGGCGTCAATAAAATGTCCAAGTCGCTGGGGAATTACATCGGCATTACGGAACCGCCGAATGAGATTTTTGGCAAATTAATGTCCATTTCCGATACGTTGATGTGGCGTTACATTGAATTGCTGTCGTCTGCATCCCTGGCGCAAATTCGTCAGTGGAAAGAAGATGTGGCTGCGGGAGCGAACCCCAGGCAGGTCAAAGTGGCGTTTGCGCAAGAAATGGTGACGAGATTCCACGATGCGGCGGCGGCGGAATGGGCGTTACAGGATTTTGAAAACCGCTTTCGTCAAAATGGGGTGCCGGATGAGCTTGAAACGACCCGATTGTCTTCAACCGAAGGCGCGTTGCCGATTGCACAAGCAATAAAAATGGCAGGCTTGACCGCCAGCACATCCGAAGCCATGCGCATGATTGAGCAGGGTGGGGTCAAGCTGAATGGGGAAAAGCTGGTTGATCGTGCCATGGTGTTGTCTGCCGGAACGGAATGGGTGCTGCAGGTGGGTAAAAGAAAGTTCGCGAAAATTATGATTTCAAAATGAAATGCCATGGATTGCTCTGTCCTGTTAAAGCGTGTTGTGACGGTTTGATGACACTTTTTATTTAAAAGGATTGACAGCCCTGTCGCCATCTGTATAATGCGGACCTCTCCACCAGCACCAGTGAAGAGCAAGCGAAAGCGGGCGAAGCGCGATGTGAAGGTGGAAGAAGGCAGATCTTTAAAAATTCGACGACTGATAAGAGTGGGTATTTGCTA
>JAJYYK010000016.1 GCA_021801025.1 Pseudomonadota bacterium
TTGTGGAGCAAGTTAAGCGCGTAGCGCGGCCGGAGCCAAAGTAGGTCATCGTCAGACTCCCCATAGCAGAAAAGCCCCGTCGAAAGATGGGGCTTTTTGCGTTTCATCTCAATAGGCTTGGCAGACCGCGCAATGTGGGTCGCGTATCAATCGACTTTCGTGCCAGACCATATTTAAACCATCCAGCCTCAGTAAGCGGGCGTGAAGGGTTCTTCCTGCGCCGGTAATTAGTTTAATGGCTTCTGCGGCTTGACTGGCACCAATAATGCCCACCAACGGTGCGAACACGCCATTTTGGCTGCAGGTGTTGTTTTCCGGCGCGCTGGTTTCTGGAAACAGGCAGTGGTAACAGGGACTATCCGGGATCCTTCGGTCAAATGTAGTCAGCAAACCATCAAACTGAATGGCCGCACCAGACACCAAAGGTTTTGCGTGTCGAACGCAGGCGCTGTTGATCGCGTAGCGTGTGGTGAAATTATCGCAACAATCAACGATGATATCGTGTTGTGCGACAGCATCGTCCAGTACTTGTCCCTGCAAATTGATCTGGATCGCGAAAATTTGTGAATGAGGGTTAAGTGCCTTTGCAGCTTGCGCGGCTGAAAGCGCTTTGTTTTGTCCAAGACTGGTCTGATTGTGAATGACCTGGCGTTGCAGATTGCTCAGGTCGACGGTGTCGCCGTCGGCGATACTGATGTGACCAATGCCGCTGCCGGTGAGGTAGAGCGCCGCGGCTGATCCCAGCCCACCAGCACCGATTATCAGCACACGGGCTTGAATCAGTGCTTGTTGACCCGCCACATCAATTTCACTGAGCAGGATATGGCGGCTGTAGCGTAAAAGTTCACGATCATTCACGGTTGGCCCGGAAGCGATAAATCACTGTTTATTTGCCAAGTGTAACATTCAGACATGAGCGGACTGAGCAATAAAGCATCCAGGTCCGCTCCCGTCAGAGCGATCACTTTGCTTTGAGTCCGGGGTCCAGGATATTGATACCTTTTAGCAGGTCAACAGCCTGATTCAGCTGGAAATCATTTTTATTCACGACCTGGTCTGGATTGGGTTGGCTATTTGTCGTATTGTCCTTGGGTGCTTCAATCTTGGGTGGCTGTTTTGTGCTGTTTGCCGTGGCGGGGTTAGGGTTGCTCAGATGATTTTCCAAGTCCGCCTCATGGACGTTGAGCATATTGCCATCGTTGTTACTGTTGACCACTTTGCCTTCTTCAACAATGATGTCGGGTACAATCCCTTTGGCTTGAATTGAGCGGCCATTCGGGGTGAAATAGCGTGCCGTGGTTAATTTAATGCCTGTGCCATTACCGAGCGGTAATACCGTTTGAACAGACCCCTTGCCAAAAGATCGAGTCCCCATTAATACTGCACGTCGGTGATCTTGTAGGGCTCCCGAGACAATTTCCGAAGCGGATGCAGAGCCGGCATTGATCAATACGACCATAGGAATGGTCTTAATCCAGGCAGGCAAGTTGTGCAGATAATCGGATTCGGAACCCTGTAAATAATCTTCAGGGGTGGCAGTCAAGCGCATTTTTGCGTCAGCGGTACGGCCTTCGGTGTAGACGACCAGGCTGTTCGCGGGTAGAAAAGCAGAGGAAACAGCCACTGCACTGGTCAGCAGGCCACCCGGGTTGTTACGCAGGTCGAGAATGAAGCCTTTGAGCGGGGCTTTGTTCTCTTTCGCTAAGGCAGTGATGGCTTGAGCCAGGTTCTCGCCAGTGTGTTCCTGAAACTCCGTAATGCGGACGTAACCGTAATCAGGCTCTAACAAGGTTGATTTGACGCTTTTTACCTTAATGATGGCGCGCATCACCTTGACGGTGAAAGGTTTATCAACACCCTTGCGGACAATGGTCAATACGATAGGCGTGTCAGGCGCACCGCGCATGCGTTTGACAGCGTCGTTGATGGTCATGCCTTTGACTGGTGCATCATCAATTTTGATGATGAGGTCGCCACTTTTAATCCCGGCTTTTTGTGCAGGGGTGTCTTCAATGGGGGCGATCACCTTGACAAAACCATCTTCCATACTGACTTCTATGCCCAAACCACCGAATTGACCTTGGGTCGTGTCTTGCAAATCCCTGAAATCAGCTTCATTGAGATATTGCGAGTGCGGATCCAGGCCTGTCAACATGCCGTTAATGGCATCATCAATGAGTTTTTTATCGCTGACCGGTTCCACATAGTCGGTTTTGATTTTTCCGAATACTTCGCTGAACTCTTGTAAATCGCTGAGTGGTAAAGCGGATGCTGTCTCCCGATCAGCAATTGCTGGCAAATAAACGGTAAGCGTCGCGCCCAACAATACCCCGGATAAAATCAAACCAAATTTTTGTATGCGACTACGCATTGCTGTTGTCCTTAGTTTTTGATAAATTGAGATCGTTTCAGTGTCCAGCTAGCCATGAGTCTGGATTAAACGCCTGACTCCGATACCGTAATTCAAAGTATAAACCGGTTTCATTGCTGCCGCCGGTGTTGCCGACGCTGGCAATGACTTCATTGGCTTTTACACTGTCACCGACACGTTTATACAGGGTTTCGTTGTCGCTGTACAGACTCATATACCCCCCGCCGTGATCGATAATAATCAGATTTCCAAATCCGCGCAACCAGTCAGAAAAAACGACCTCTCCTGCAGCGATACTGATGACCGGCTGTCCGGCTGGTGCCTGAATAAATACGCCTTTCCACAAAGTTCCACCTGCTTCACGTGGCGCGCCAAAACGATGAATAAGTTTGCCATGAGTCGGCATCGGCAAGTGCCCTTTAAGAAGAGCAAGTCCCTCATCCGGCAGCTTGGGTTCCATAATGGCTGTTTGGTATATCCCTGTGGTGCGGGTGGCATGAATAACATGAACACGCGTTTTTTTGCGGGCCGCTGCCGCACGAGCCAACGTTTGCAGTAAACGGGTGATGCGCTGTTCATCCAGCTCGAGGGTGCTGATTTGTTGTTGCTGATGTTCGATCTGTGTGCCCAATTGTTTGAGCATACGTTGTCGTGCAGCGTGTTCCATTTGTAATTGTTGATATTGTTGCTCGCGTTGTGAGCGTTGTTGTGCCAGAACAGTTTGTAATTGTTGTTGCTGAATGTTCAGGTTGTTGAGTACCTGTGTCGACTGTTGTAGCGCAACGATGTCGTGATCACGTTCGCGACCCAGATAACCCGCATAGGTAAGGTTGCGGTTGATTTGACCGGGATTGTCGCCGTTCAACCACAGTTGAAACGGGTTAGTGTTCCCGCTGAAATACAGTTGGCGTAACAGAGTTGCCAATTCCGATTGTTGGCGGGTGAGGTTATGTTGAGCTGTACCAATTTGTTGGTGCAGCTCGCTGAGTGCCGCTTCAGTTTGCGCTTCATGTTGTTGCAGTTCAGACAGTAACCGGTTCGTATTGCTGATAGCCTGTTCCGATTGACGAAGTGTATCCATGACATGGAGACGGTTCGTTTCAGTGGTTTGTTTCTGCTGGCGCAATGTATCCAGCTTGTGATGGATAGTTGTTAAATCGGCTTTGCTGGGCGCAGCCTGTGCCCCGGTCAATTGAGCGGCACAAGCCAGTGCAAGCAGGTAGGCGCGGAAGTGGTTCACTCAAATTGTATCAGTGATTTGCCCGTCATTTCTGAGGGTTGGGGAATGCCCATGATAGAGAGCAGGCTGGGGCTGATGTCTTCCAGTGCGCCGGTCTCAATCAGTTTTGCAGGACGTTTGCCAACATACAGCAAAGGAACGAGGTTGGTGGTATGTGCCGTATAGGCTTGGTGCGAGACTTCATCCATCATCATTTCAGCATTGCCATGGTCCGCAGTAATTAAAATTTCGCCACCCATTGCCAGCATGGCCGGGATGACACGACCCAAACAGTGATCCAGCGTTTCGATGGCTTTTATGGCCGCAGCCAGGTTGCCAGTATGTCCGACCATGTCTGCATTGGCGTAATTACAAATAATGGCATCAAACCGTTGCTGTGCGATGGCATCCAGCAATTTGTCGGTGAGTTCATGGGCACTCATTTCCGGTTTTTGGTCATAGGTTGCCACATCGGGTGAGGGAATAAGGATACGTTCTTCGCCCTGATAAACCGTTTCTTCACCGCCGTTAAAAAAGAAAGTGACGTGCGGGTATTTTTCGGTTTCGGCAATGCGTAACTGGGTAAGCCCAAATTGTGAGACATATTCACCAAAGCCGTTACGTATGCGTTCAGATGGGAAGGCTACGGAGACATTGAAGTCCTCACTGTAACCGGTTAATGTGCAGAAATCAGCTAGTTTCGGAAAATAACCCCGGTCGAAATCAGGGAAACCCGGTTCAATGAACGCGCGGGTGAGTTGACGAGCACGGTCAGACCGAAAATTCATGAACACAACGCTGTCGCCATCTTCTATCCGAATGGGTGCCTGATCCGGATTGGCGATGCGCGTGGCTTTGACGAATTCGTCAGATTCACCTCGTGCATAAGCCTGTTGCAAACCCGTTAAGGCATCCGGCGCGTGGTATTCAGCAATACCCTGTGCAATCAGATCGTAGGCTGCTTTTACCCGCAACCAGCGTTTATCACGATCCATCGCATAGTAGCGACCAATGATGGAAACCACTTGTCCGACACCCAGGGCATCCATTCTGGTTTGCAGTCGGGCTAAATAGGTTTCTGCACTGCGTGGCGCAGTATCGCGTCCATCCAGAAACAGGTGAAGATAAACTTGATGGAGACCGGCACGGGCAGCAGCTTCCAGCATGGCGTGGATGTGAGTGTCGTGGCTGTGCACGCCGCCATCTGAAAGCAGGCCCATGATGTGTAGCGCATGACCGGTTTGTTTGGCAAGTGCAATGCTGTGTGTCAGGGCAGGATTGGTAAAAAAATCACCTGTTTTGATCGACAGTTCAATGCGGGTAAACTCCTGATAAACCACGCGACCCGCACCAAGGTTCAAATGCCCCACTTCTGAATTGCCCATTTGACCGGAAGGCAAGCCTACCGCAGATTCGGAGGCTTGAATACGTGTATGCGGACAGGTTTTCCAGTAATGCATCCAGTTGGGTTTGTTGGCCAGGGCGATGGCATTGTCGGTGTGGGATTCACGGCAGCCAAAACCGTCAAGAATAATCAGCAATACAGGGGTCAATTTGCATCCTTAAGCGTCAGGCAAGCGATGTTGCCCATCAATGGTAATCTTCTCAGGCACGATTTTATTATATTTCAGTCGCTGATGCATTATAATAATAACGTCATAAATGATTTTGAACGGGTATTTGATGTCTGAGCTGATGCTGAATATTGATCAAATTGATTTGATCGACAAGGATGAGCACATTGAGCAAGCGTCGCGCGCGATGAAGGCGATGTCACATCCTTTGCGTTTGAAAATTTTGTGTGTATTGAATGACCAGGAAGTCAGTGTGCAAGACATCGTGGAAAAGGTAGGTACCTCACAAAGCAATATCTCGCAGCATTTGGCGATATTGCGTGACAAGGGCGTACTGCGAACACGAAAAGATGCCAATCGGGTGTATTACCGGGTAGCCGACACACGCACACTCAAGCTGATCAGCCTGATGCGGGATGTGTTTTGCGGATTTGCCTGATTCCCGGTTAAAGTACTTTCCGTGTCTGTCGTCATTATAATATAGCGTTAAATCAATTTGTTGGCGTAAAACATCTCCTCATCCGCCGTTTTCTCGGGCGGGGGCCTTGAAAAAACGGTTGATGTGGCCGGGTTAAGGTTTCGTCGCTTCTGCTTGACGAAGCCGGATATGCAACTCGCGCAATTGTTTTTCGTCCACATGGTTAGGCGCTTGCACCATCAAATCGTTGGCGCGCTGAGTTTTCGGGAAAGCAATCACATCACGAATAGACTCTGAACCGCTCATTAATGCCACCAAACGATCCAGTCCAAAAGCGAGTCCACCATGTGGCGGCGCGCCAAACTGTAAAGCGTCCAGCAGAAAACCGAATTTTTCACGGGCTTGGGTTTCGCTGATGCCCAAGGCACGAAATACGATGTCCTGAATGGCTTGCTGGTGTATGCGCACGGAGCCACCGCCCACTTCCCATCCATTTAATACCATGTCATAGGCGCGAGAAATGGCCTTGCCCGGATCGCTGCTGAGTAATGTTTCATGACCGACTTTTGGTGCCGTAAACGGATGGTGCAGCGCATCCCAGCGTTTTTCATCTTCATTGTATTCAAACATGGGGAAATCGACCACCCACAGTGGGCGCCATGCACCTTCCGGTTTGCCGACGCGTAAACGCAGTGCGCCCATGGCATCGTTGACAATTTTTTCTTTGTCCGCGCCAAAAAAGATCAGGTCACCATTTTTGGCGTCTGTTCGATTCAGGATTTCTCCCAATACGGATTCCGGCAGAAATTTGACGACAGGGGATTGCAAACCACTCTCATTGAGCTGACTGACATCGTTGACTTTAATCCAGGCCAAGCCTTTTGCACCATATATTTTAACAAACTCAGTCAGGTCGTCGATGTCTTTGCGCGACAGCTCGGCACCACCTGGTAATTTAAGGGCGATCACACGGCCACCGCTCATGTCTGCGGCACTGCGAAACACTTTGAATTCAACTGTTTTCATCAGGTCGGTCAAGTCAATTAATTCGAGCGCAATGCGCAAGTCAGGTTTGTCTGAACCATAACGATGCATCGCCTCAGCATAAGACATGCGCGGGAAAGGTTGCGGCAATTCAACATTCATTACCTGACTGAACAGTTGGCGAATCATGGTTTCAGTCAAATCCATAATTTGATCTTCGTTCATGAATGACGTTTCAATGTCCACTTGAGTGAATTCGGGTTGACGGTCAGCGCGTAAATCTTCATCGCGAAAGCATTTGGTAATTTGGAAATAACGGTCAAAACCAGACACCATCAACAATTGCTTAAACAGTTGCGGTGATTGTGGCAAAGCGTAGAAATGCCCGGCATGAACGCGTGAAGGTACCAAATAATCCCGCGCACCTTCAGGTGTGGAGCGGGTCAGCATGGGGGTTTCGATTTCCATAAAACCCTGACTGTCCAAGTAGTCGCGCAGTGATTTGCTGACACGGTAGCGCAAGCGCATATTGGCTTGCATGACAGGACGACGCAAATCGAGATAGCGGTAAGTCAACCGTATGTTTTCGGACAGGTTCTCGTCATCAATTTGAAATGGCGGGGTTGCCGAGGTGTTTAATACCTCAATCTCGTGCGCCAGCAATTCAATTTCACCGGTCGCGAGTTGCGTGTTGTGCGTGCCCTCTGGGCGCAGGCGAATTTTTCCGGAAATTCGCAGTACAAATTCGCTGCGAACTTCTTCGGCAATGTGAAATGTTTCAGCACGGTCTGGATCGCAAACCACCTGCAATAGACCTTCCCGGTCACGCAGATCGATAAAAATAACGCCGCCGTGGTCGCGTCGGCGATGTGCCCAGCCGGTGACTGTAATTGTTTGATCCAAATAGGTGCGATTGAGCACGCCGCAATAGTGAGTACGCATAATGATAATGAATGAAGTTAGAGGGTGACAGGGATGGTTGGGGTTGATTCCGGAGTACTCGCAACACCCATGGAGACAATGTATTTGAATGCGTCATCAATGCTCATGTCCAGTTCTATCGTTTCGGTTTTCTTGACAAAAAAATAGAAACCGTTGACCGGGCTGGGTGTGGTAGGAATAAAAATAGCAATGTGTTCTTCAGTCAGGTGAGGAAGGACTTCCATGGGCAGATTGGTTTGAAAACCAATAGACCAGCTTTCCGGGTGAGGATAACGCACCAGCAAAACCTTACGGAACGCATTGCCATTGCCTGAAAGCAGAGAGTCGGAAACTTGTTTGACGCTGTGATAAATTGATTTCACGACAGGAATGCGACCCAGCAGTCTTTCCCAGGACAGCAACAGGCGTTGACCCAGCACATTGGTGGTGATGACGCCGCTGAGTAAAATGACCAGCAGGGTTAAAATCACACCTAAACCCGGAAGTCTGATGCCTAGCCATGATTCAGGACGCCAGGATACCGGTAATAACAACAAGCTCTCATCCAGTGTGGAAATAATGAGGTTGAGCGCATAGAGGGTGATGCCCAAAGGCACCCACAGCAGCAAGCCGGTAACAAAATAGCGCTTGAATGGCATGGTTTAAAGTAGAATCAATTTCCGGCTACTGAACACAGGCTGGACACGCGCCCGTACCGCAAACCGGTGCAGCAGGCTCCGATGGCGCGGCGGGTGGGTTTTTGAAATCGGTGGCATAATACCCTTTGCCTTTGAGCTGAAATCCGGCCGCTGAAAGTTGCTTGCTGAAACTGGCCTGCCCACATTGTGGACAAACGGTCAGGGGTGCGTCACTCATTTTTTGCATCATGTCTTGGGTATGTCCGCATTGCGTACATTTGTAAGCATAGATAGGCATCATTTTGCTCCAAAATTAAGGTTGGACTTGGCTTGCAAGCGTTATCGGGTCCGCTGCCAGCAAGATGACGCACAGCAACGCATCGATAATCTGTTAATCCCATATTGTACATGAACAATCGGATATTGTGTTTGCAGGGAATTGTGAAGACGGTATTTAACCCAAAGCAATGAGGTTACCGGCCTTCAGGCCGGTAGATATTTAGTCAGGAAGGGGTCCCTGACCGCGCCTTTAAAACCTCGTCCTTCAGGGCGGGGTTCGGCGCTCCTGCCTGCCTGCCTAAAGACCGGGGTTTTAAACCAGCAAGGAAATAAACCATCAGGCGGCTCTGTGAGTCCGCGTGAGCGCCTGTGGTCGATTTGCAACTATTGTTTGGCACCTGCCGTTTACTGTGGGTTCATCTCAATCCAAAAACTGTCGCGTAACTTGTCTCACCATCGCAAATGGATTATTTGGGTTTAACAGGTTCGGATCAAGCCGGTTTGAATCCGATTGCAACGGAATGCCCAAGCTGTGGGCAGATAACTCTGTAAAATCCGTGTGAAGTCAGGTGGATGTCAGTGATCATCTGGCATGATGGTAAAGAGGCGGTAAGGCTGTTATGCTGTGCCGGTAATTATAAAATTTATATTGGGGTGAATGTGTCATGTTCAGGTTAAACCGTTGGAGTTGGGTGATGCTGGTAGCTGTATTGGGTTTAAGTGCTTGTGGACATGAAGACACGCACCCCGGGCAGCCGGTGACAAAAAGAAAATTGGTTTTTAAACAGATGTTGCGCACCCTGGAGCCCATGGGTTTAATCGTGCGGGGAAAAAATCCTTATGATTCGGCGCAGTTCCTTCAATTGGCAACCCAATTACAAAGCTTGAGTACCCAGCCCTGGCAATACTTCACGCCGGACAGTAATTATCCACCAACACGGGCTAAACCCGATGTGTGGAATAAACCGGCAGAATTTAAACAGGCGCAGCAAAAACTGGTTGCGGCCACTGATCAGTTGGCTAATGTGGCAAAATCCGGCAATCTGGATACGATTCGTCCCGCATTTGGCGCGGTGGAGAGCAGTTGCAAGGCATGTCATCAACAGTTTCGTGGTATTCCGCATTGATTGCTTGAAGGCATTGCAGAAACGAAAAGGGGAAAGCCGTGCTGCTGGATTTTGTTTTTTCCACCATCGTTTTTTTGTTTGTGGGGTTTGCTGCGCGCCGTTACTTTGACCATCAGGGTATCCCGGCAGGCATTACACGCTCACTTTTGGTGTTGGTGTTGGCGACGGCAGCATCTTTCGCCGCTTCCGCGTTACTGTCGTGGATATTGGGCGAACCGGATGCGGACACGCAGTTGTTGCAACAGGCTCAAACGTTGCAGAAAAATTTATCGGGTGGCAATCCACCCCACTAAGGCTGCGGCAATCAAAAAGAGCATCAGGGCGCGTGTATTGCTCACGAAATAAATGTCTTCTACGGATTCGGGCAGTTGTTTTTTACCCGTCAACATGGGCGTGACCAAATCTTCACGCTTCACAATGCGGTAATACGCAATAGCAGTCAAGTGGATAACCACCATGCCCACTAAAAAATTGAAGCTGATCTGGTGCAGGTCACTCAAATAATCACTGGTGTTATCGCTTACCCAGTGAGCCAGAGGGCCTTTGCTGAGTACCGCGTCGTTGGCAAACAGGCCGCTCACGCTAACAGTGAATGCAGACGCGATTAATGCCATGGCTGACCAGCTGCCAACAGGATTGTGACCGGGTGTGTGGCTGGGTTGTGTTTGGAAGAGGGTGCGACCGTAGTTCAGCAAGTCTTGTAGACTGCCCACAGAAAAACGGGCAGTGCTGCTACCAAATTTCCCCCACAATAAACGGAATAACAGCAGGGCCAAGGTGACATAGCCTGCATAAAAATGCCAGCGCATGGCGTCTTCAAATTGGGTGGCGGTTGCCCAGCACACGACACAGATCAAGACCAGTGCCCAGTGAAACAAACGGATGGGCAGGTCCCAAATTTTGACAGAAACTGTAGGGTTTATGCGCATTTCTTGTCCTCTCTGTTATTCATGAACGCGCCCCGAGTGTTGGGGGGGCGGCAACCTGATGCAGGACGAATTTGTAGCCCACTTGTTTCCAGATTTTGCTTTCTTCCGCCAGTGCGGCAGCGGTCAAGGGATTTGCATCCAGCCAGGCGTCTGGAAATGACAGGGTGCTGCTTTGGTCAGTGAACCGGATTTGCATCTCCGGGAGGTCTATGGGCACGCGATTGCGACACAGCAATACGGCCAATCGCAGCACAAAGACCATTACATGGGTGACGGATCCCAATACCATCGAACGTAATTTGTCTGGTCCGCCACGTTGCATGCCGACCAGTGTGGCGAGTTGCATTTGATCTTTTTGGGAAAAACCCGGCATATCTGCATGAGCAAGTACATAGGCGCCATGTTTGTGATAACCCGCATGTGCAATTGAAAATCCGATCTCGTGCAATTTGGCGGACCAATGGAGGTAGTGCCAGCATTCTTCGCGTACCTCATCCGTCAGCGGAATATGCTGGCTCGACAAGGTAAACAGCATTTCGGCGATATCGGCTACGCGCAAGGCTTGTTTGTCATCGACATGGTAGCGGCGCATGAATTGATTCACTGTGGCTGTGCGCATGTCATGGTGCTGAAATCGCCCCAGCAAATCATAAAGCACCCCTTCACGCAAGGCGCCTTCTGCCACAGTCATGTGGGTGATACCCAGTTCAGCAAAAAGGCCGATCATCACGGCCACACCACCAGCAAATACCGGTTTTCTGTCGGCTTTCATGCCAAGAAAATCCAGGCGGTTTTGGTGACCGCAAGCCACCATGGCATCACGCAAAAGCGTCAGTCCCTCAGCAGTAATGTCCTGCTGTGACCAACCGTTTTGCACCAGCACATCATTGATTACGCGTGCGCTGCCGCTTGACCCCACGGCTTCTTGCCATTTCCCCGCATATTCGGCGGTAATCGATTGTGCTTGTGTTCGGGCCGCAATTTCAGCTTGCATGAGATTGTGTTGCGTGATGCGCCCGTCCGGAAAAAAACGTTGTGTAAAATTGACGCAACCCAAATGCAAGCTTTCAGTCATGAGCGGCGTCATGCCGATGCCGATAATGCATTCGGTTGAACCGCCGCCTATGTCAATGACCAACCGGGGATACTTGACGGCAGGCAGACTGTGCACCACACCCAAATACACCAAACGGGCTTCTTCGCGTCCGGCAATAATTTCAATCGGATAACCCAGGGTGGCTTCGGCCAGCGCCAGGAATTCTTGTGCATTTTCTGCGATCCGTAATGCGCTGGTACCTACGCAGCGAACGGCAGTCTGGGGCAAACCGCGAAGTCGTTCGCTGAAACGGCTCAGACAGGCCAGTGCGCGTGTTTGTGAGGCGGCATCCAAACGTTTGTCCGCATCCAGGCCGGCGGTGAGTCGTACCGGTTCCTTTAATGCATCCAGTGAGTAAATCTGTTCATCCACGACGCGTGCGATCTGCAGTTTGAAACTGTTTGAACCCAGATCAACTGCAGCTAATAGTGAGTGTTCGTTACTTGTCGGCATGGTTGAAGCGGTATGAGGTGGTCATTAATATTTCGATGCGAAGGGAGCATCATTCCCCTGTACGCGAAGTCTACCACCCTAGCACACGCGTTGTCTGATAAAAATAAAGTCAAGACCCAAAGACCACGCAATAGCAGTGTGATAAGGCGCCAATGTTTGGATTTCCGTCGTTGTTCGGCGATGGACGATAAGCAGGGTGTGCGGAGCCATAAGGTCATCGCCCTTACGGTCGATGGATGTTCAGTTGGGAAGTGGTGTGTATCCCTTTCCCAACCGCGCCATGCATTACTCCAGCTTTCGCTGGAGCGCAGCGCTCCTGCCGCCCTGAAGGGGGGGGTCTTAAGCCAGCAAGGAATTTTGATAGAGGCCCCATTGATTTGATGGATTATTGGTGGGCGCGGTGCTGTGTAGCAGCTTGTTTCATGGTATTCTGAACCAAGGTAATGTGACGTTTAACAAGGATGTCAGCATGGCGGTTGAATCATGACAGGCAAACAGTACATAAGCCAATGGCACGATGCTCGCAATGAAATGGGAACCCGTACCTTAAATGTGGTCGCGGGGGATATTGGTGGAACGAAAAGCTGGTTGGTCTGGTTCGTACAATCATGGCAGCAACCTAAAAAAATTCTCTTTGAACAACAATATGACAGTGCGCAATTCGCTTCTATAAACGCGCTGTTAATCCGGTTTTTTTCAGACGCAGGCCGTGAATCGCCGCCAGACAGTCTGTATCTGGCATTGCCGGGACCCGTGGACGCACGGCAAGTGCGTTTGACTAATCTGGCCTGGTTGGTGGACGCTGACGTATTGAGCCGTGAGTTGGGTATTGCTGATGTGCGCTTTGTCAATGATTTTCAGGCGGCGGCCAGAGGCGTTGAAACCCTGAATAAATCCGATGTATATGTGCTGAATGCGGGTGTACCCAAATTAGGCGGCACCCGTGTCATTACCGGTGCAGGGACAGGTTTGGGCGTTGCCTGGATGCAGGCAGACAGTACTGGAAAGTATGCGGTCTATGCCAGTGAAGGGGGGCACATGGATTTTGCGCCGGCCAATGCGGAGCAATGCCAGATGCGGGCATGGTTTGAGCAGCGCCATGGACATGTTTCCTGGGAAAGATTACTGTCTGGCAGCGGGTTGTCTGCCCTGTACGAGTATCTTGGCTTGCAGGCAGGCCAGTCCGTGCTGTCGGGTGTGGACGCCGCTCGGGTTCATGCGCTTGCCTTGCAAAACGAGCCGCTAGCACAGGCAGCAATACAGCTGTTTACAGACATCTATGCGGCATGGGCAGGTAATTTGGCCATGCTGTACCAGCCGCGTGGCGGCCTGTATTTGGCTGGGGGAGTCAGTATCCATTTGCAGGACTGGCTGAAGCGGGAGCGATTTATGCTGGTGGCGGCAGAAAAAGGTCGTATGGCTGGATTGGTGTCGCAGATGCCCATTTATTTGATTACTAATTTTCGTCTTGGGTTACAGGGAGCAATGTGTTTGATGTAAAAAATAAGAAGAGAGACCTTTGCACGGTGTAGCGAGCGCAGTCATCGTGCAAAGGGCTCAAATATTCATTTTTGATGGAGACAAAGTCATGGCGATCACAGTAGAACAGGAAATGCAACAAAAAAAATTATACCGTTACTACACGGAACCTTTGGCCGTAACGGAGTTGATGCGGAAGACGCTGGTGCTGGTGCTGGCAGGTGGAGAAGGTTCGCGTCTGAAAAATTTGACCAAATGGCGGGCAAAACCGGCTGTGCCTTTTGGTGGAAAATACCGCATTATTGACTTTGCACTGTCGAATTGCGTGAACTCGGGTCTGCGTCGAATTGGCGTGTTAACCCAATATAAATCACATTCGTTAATTCGCCATTTGCAGCGTGCCTGGAGTTTTATGCGCGCGGAAATCGGTGAGTTTGTCGAAATTCTTCCCGCCCAGCAACGCACAGAAAAAAAAGAATGGTACAAAGGTACTGCTGACGCCTTGTATCAAAATTTGGATATTTTACGGCGGCATGATCCGGAATATGTGATTGTGCTGGGCGGCGATCACATTTATAGCATGGATTATTCGGCCATGTTGTTGCACCACATGCAAACGCAGGCAGATTTTACCGTGGGGTGTATTGAAGTGCCACGTGAGGAAGCCAGCGAGTTCGGCGTGATGTCCATTGATGACCAGATGCGCATCACTCAGTTCACTGAAAAACCCAAACACCCGGAAGCCATGCCGGGCAAACCGGATACCGCCCTGGCTTCCATGGGCATCTATGTGTTTTCCACACAATTTCTGTACAGCATTCTGATTGCCGACGCGGAGGTGGATGGCTCGACGCATGATTTTGGCCGGGACATTATTCCTGCATACATTTATAAATCACGCGCCATCGCTTACCCCTTCCGCGATGCCAGCGGTGCACCGGGTTATTGGCGCGATGTGGGTACGGTGTATTCGTACTGGCAGGCCAATATGGAGTTGTGCACGATAGATCCTCCTTTGAATCTGTATAACACAGACTGGCCGATTTGGACCTATCAACCGCAGTCACCCCCGGCCAAATTCATCTTTGATGATGAGAATCGGCGAGGACAGGCGATTGATTCGCTGGTCTCGGCGGGTTGTATTATTTCCGGGGCGAAACTCAAACGTTCCATGGTGTTTTTCGGTTGTACCATACACGAATGCAGCATTATCAAAGACAGTGTGATTTTGCCCAAAGTGAGTATTGGCCGTAATTGTCGAATTTCGCGCGCCATTATCGATAAGGCCACAGTCATTCCTGATAACACAGTGATTGGAGAAGATTTGGAAGAAGATGCCAAACATTTTCTTGTGACCAAAGAAGGCATCGTGTTGGTGACGCCTGAAATGATGGGACAAAACTTGTATCGTTAATTAATGTAGGTTTGGCCAACCGGGAATAATGATGGATAACAAATTAAATGTAACCCTGTGCTGGCACATGCACCAACCCTATTACCGGGATGGTTTGGAAGGTGCCTACCGCTTGCCCTGGGTCTATTTGCACGGCATGAAAGATTACAGCGACATGGCCGCCCACCTGGAGCAACACCCGATGATGCGGACGGTTGTGAATTTCACGCCTGTATTGTTGGAGCAGATAGATGATTATGCTCAACAAATTGCGCGTTTTATTGACACGGGCGAGGCCACGCAGGATCGCTTGTTGAACTTGTTGTCCGGGGTAGAACCTGTTCCCGGTGATGTGAACGAACGCAGACAATTGTTGCGTGATTGCCAACGTTGCCATGCACCAAGAATGATTCATCCTTACCCGGCATTCAGTCGTTTGTTGCGTTTGGCTGGGGTGACGGAAGGGGCTGGCACCAGTTCTGATGTGACCCCTTATCTGCTTCGATATTTGAGCGATCAATATTTTCTTGACGTGCTGACCTGGTATCATTTGGCCTGGCTAGGCCACAGCTTGCGCGACATGCCGGAAGTCAAAGCCTTGTTTGACCGGCAGGAGTGTTTCCGTGCCGAACACCGCATGAGTTTGCTTCACATCATGCAAACCTGTCTGGCTGGTTTGATTCCACGTTATCGTGCTTTGTCCGGGCGTGGACAAATTGAGCTGTCCATGACGCCGTATGGTCATCCTATTATTCCTCTCATGCACAGCTTTGACAATATGGATTGCGCCATGCCAGACAGTCCCCATCCCGGTTCAGGCGTTTATCCGGGCGGCGACGAGCGCAGCCGTTGGCATATCACCCATGGTATTGAAGTTTTCGAACATTATTTTGGTCAGCAACCGCAAGGAGTGTGGCTGGCAGAAGGCGGTATCAGCGAGGATGCCATTGCCTTGCTGGGTGAGCAAGGCATTCGCTGGACGGCCAGCGGCGAGGCAGTGTGGCGAAACAGCGCACGGTTGTCTGCCATGACGGAAAGCGATATCCAAAGCAAACGACAGATGTTCGGTGCCAGTATGAACCCTGCGGCGCAAGTGAAACTGTTTTTCCGCGATGACGGTTTGTCGGATCTGATCGGGTTTCGGTACAGCGATTGGCATGCGGATGATGCGGTCGCGGATTTCATGCAGCATTTGAACAACATGGCCGAATTTTTAGGGGATCAGGCACACCAGCATGTGGTCAGCATTGTGCTTGATGGCGAGAATGCTTGGGAATATTACCCCGATAATGGACATTATTTCCTGGATGGTTTGTATGCGGCTTTGGAATCCGCGCCCAATCTGCGCATGACGACTTTTTCTGACGCAGCGCAGCGATTACCCTCTACGCCTTTGCCTCGTTTGTGTGCGGGCAGTTGGGTGTATGGCTCGTTCTCTACATGGATAGGTTCGGCAGATAAAAACCGGGGATGGGATTATTTGGTGATGGCCAAGCAGGCGTTTGATGCCGCTTTGGCAGCCGGTAAGCTTAACCCCGAACAACAACGCAAGGCAACACAACAGTTGGCTATCTGTGAAGGGTCGGATTGGTTCTGGTGGTTTGGCGATTACAACCCGGCCAATAGCGTCAGTGACTTTGAACAGTTATACCGTAAACAATTGCGCGAGCTGTACAGTTTGATTGGCGTTACGCCGCCAGACCAACTGGATGTCCCGCTTTCGCAAGGCGGCGGACAAGCTGAAAATGCCGGTACGATGATAAGGAATGCAGAATGAATCAACCTTCAGGCTCGCTTCGAGCGGGCGTACTGCTGCATGTCAGCTCTTTGCCTTCTGGACGTTTGGGCGCAGACAGCTGGCGTTATATTGACTGGATGGTTGAGGCAGGTTTTTCCGTCTGGCAGATGTTGCCTTTGGGCGTCCCACTGGCTGGCGTATCGCCGTATCAGTGCGCTTCGGCATTTGCATTGAACCCGGCTTTATTTCCGGAAAAGCTGCCGGAGGTGCTGATCGATAGCCCCGCGTTCAAGGATTGGTATAACGGGCAGCATGTCTGGGTAGAAGATTACGCGCTGTTTATGGCCATCAAACACGAGTATGAGTGCGCCCCATGGGTGAACTGGCCAACCCCTTTGCGTTTGCGGGAGGCCAATGCTTTAATGCAATTTAAATTGACGCATGAAGCGGCCATCAATGCCATCATTCATCAGCAATACCAGCTGTTTATGTATTGGCAGACTCTGCGCGCCTACGCGTTTGAACGGGGGGTAGATTTGTTTGGTGATATGCCCCTGTTTGTGGCGCATGACAGCGCGGATGTGTGGGCGCATCCCGAGTGTTTTCTGCTTGATGAGGCTGGGCAACCAACTTTTGTGGCGGGTGTGCCGCCGGATTATTTTTCATCCACTGGCCAACGCTGGGGTAATCCTCAATATGATTGGGTGCACTTGGGGAGCAACGGTTTTGCCTGGTGGCTGGACAGGTTGCATTATCATTTTGAGTGTTTCGACTTGGTGCGTCTGGATCATTTTCGCGGTTTGGTGGCGTCATGGATGATTCCTGCGGCAAGTGAAACAGCGATGGAGGGATATTGGCAGGATGTGCCAGGGGCTATTTTGCTGCAATACATCCGGGAGCGTATGGGGAATTTGCCTTTGGTGGCGGAGGATTTGGGCGTGATTACCCCGGATGTGGAGGCCTTGCGGCATCAATTTAATTTGCCCGGAATGAGTGTGCTACAGTTTTCTTTTGATGAATTCGCAGACAATCCCCATAAACCGCAGAATGTGACTGAAGATCGGGTCTATTACACCGGCACGCATGACAATGACACCACGCTGGGCTGGTTCGATTCACTTGCACCCGCTGCGCAAAGTAATGTTTTGAACCTGTTAAAGGTTACCCAGCGTTCGGAGGTGGTGGGTGCTATGATTGCTTTGGTATTAAGCAGTCATGCCCGATTGGCGATGATCCCCATGCAGGATTTACTCGGGTTGGACAGTGCCGCACGCATGAACACGCCGGGTACAGTAGATCATAATTGGCAATGGCGTTTTGATTGGGCGGCTATTCCTTCCAATCTGGCTAGCGAATTGCGTTATCAAATTGAACAGACAGGGCGGCTTAATCATGCTTGAAACCATCGATAAATTGAAACATGGGCGTTTGCATGATCCTTTTTCTGTGCTGGGTTGGCATGCGCTGGCCGCAGGGAAATGGGTGTTTCGTGTCTGGATGCCGGGCATTAAAGCACTCAGATGGACAGATGGCCAGGCATTTTCCCGTCATGCAGATAGCGATTTATTTGAATCGGTTTGTGCAGAGAAAATTTCGTCGCACCCCAGTTTGCAATGGCAAGACAGCAGTTTGGATATTTGGCACACATTTATTAGCCCTTATACCTTTGCGCCGCAAATTGGCGAGGTGGATTTATATTTGTTTGGCGAAGGGCGCCACCAGCATGTGTGGAAAATGTTGGGTAGCCGGGAACATGAGATTGATACCATCAAAGGCGTGCAGTTTGCGGTTTGGGCGCCAGGGGCTCAACGTGTCAGTGTGGTGGGGGATTTTAATTTCTGGCATGGACTGGCGCACCCCATGCGGGTACGTGGACAGAGTGGGGTATGGGAGCTGTTCGTGCCCGGTTTGTGTGCCGGACAGGCATACAAATTTGAAATTATTGGCCCCCATGGGCAACTGGCGGTCAAGGCAGACCCTTATGCGCAACAAAGTTTTTTACGCCCCGAAACCACTTCATGCATCCCGTCGCCGTCGAGCCATATCTGGCAGGATAGCGCATGGATCACGGCGCGCACCCACTTCGACTGGCAACACAGCGCCATCAGTATTTACGAGTTGCATCTGGGGTCATGGCGTCGTCATGGGGATGGCAGTTTTTATGATTGGACTGAGCTCACCAATACGCTGATTCCGTATGTGAAGGGTTTGGCTTATACCCACATTGAATTATTGCCGATCTCCGAACACCCGCTGGATGCGTCCTGGGGTTATCAGGTGTCAGGATATTATGCGCCGACAGCGCGTTATGGCAGCCCGGATGGTTTGCGTGCATTCATTGATGCTTGTCACGCGGCGAATTTGGGTGTGCTTCTGGATTGGGTGCCAGCCCATTTCCCGCGCGATGATTTTGCTTTGGCACGCTTTGTGGGCGAAACCGTATATGAACATGCCGATCCGCGTCGGGGGGAGCACAAAGATTGGGGTACGCTGATCTTTGATTATGGGCGGAATGAGGTGCGTAATTTTCTGATTGCCAATGCCGTGTACTGGATGCAGGAATTCCACTTCGACGGATTGCGCGTGGATGCAGTGGCTGCGATGATTTATTTGGATTATTCACGCAAGGCGGGTGAATGGACGCCCAATCAGTATGGCGGGCGGGAAAACCTTGAAGCCATTGCTTTTTTGCGTGAATTAAACACTGTGGTGCACGGCCTGTTCCCCGGTGTGATGACCATTGCTGAGGAATCTACGGCATGGCCTATGGTGTCGCGACCGGTAGAATTGGGCGGCCTGGGTTTTACGATGAAATGGAACATGGGGTGGATGAATGATAATCTGGCCTATATTGCACAAAACCCGGTGCACAGAAAGTACTATCATAATCAACTGACTTTCAGCCAGATTTATACTTATACGGAGAATTTTGTACTGCCGCTGTCGCATGATGAAGTGGTGCATATGAAAGGCAGTTTGATTGATCGCATGCCCGGGGACTATTGGCAAAAATTTGCCAATTTGCGCCTGTTTTTTGCCTGGCAGTACGCGCATCCCGGTAAAAAGCTGTTGTTCATGGGAGGCGAATTTGCGCAATGGAACGAATGGAATGAGCGCGGTGAGCTGGATTGGTCACTGTGCGACTTTCCTGTTCACGCGGGTATGTTGCAATTGGTGCGCGATTTGAATCGTTTGTACGCGGGGCAACCGGCTTTGCATCAGCATGATTTCGATGTACAGGGTTTTCGATGGATTGATTGTCACGACAGTGATCAATCCGTGCTCAGTCTGATTCGTCAGGGTGGAAATGAGGAAATTGTGGTGGTGCTGAATTTCACCCCTGTATTGCGTGAGGGATACCGCATTGGTGTGCCACGTGCAGGTATTTATACGGAACTGTTGAATACGGATTCCGAATTTTATGGGGGCAGTAATGCCGGTAACGAGGGGCAATTACACACTGAGGCCACGCCATGGATGGGCTTTGAGCAATCGTTGGTGTTGAGATTGCCCCCTTTGGCCGGGATTTATTTGAAATGGAGTGAGGCTTGATCATGGGAGAGCGTGCTGACGTGAAGGTGCTGTTTGCCATCAGCGAGGTTTATCCCTTAATTAAAACGGGTGGTTTGGCTGACGTGGGATACAGTTTGCCGCATGCAATGCACCAAAATGGTGTGGATGTGCGTTTGATGTTGCCCGCTTACCGTGCAGTGCTGGCACAACTGCCAGCCATACGTATTTTGGGTTGGCTGGCATTACAAGGTGAAGGCAGGGTACATCAGGTAAGGATCATTGAGGTACATCCAGACGGTTTTGCTTTCCCTGTTTGGCTGGTCGATTGCCCTGAGTTATACGACAGGCCCGGTAATCCTTATGCGTCAGACGATGATCAGGATTGGCCGGACAACGCAGAGCGCTTTGCCGTGCTGGCGCACGCCGTAGCGGCCATGGCGCAGGATGTGCTGGGCATCGGTTGGCGCCCTGACGTGGTGCATGCCAATGATTGGCAGACTGGCTTGGTGCCCGCTTTGTTGGCGGACATCCCGAACCATCCAAAGCTGGTGTTCACCATCCATAACCTGTCCTACGGCGGAAATTTCAGTTTGACTGCATTCCAGCAACTGGGATTGCCGCAGCATTGGTGGACCGTCGAAGGGGTAGAGTTTTACGGCGGGTTTTCCATGTTGAAAGCTGGCATCGTTTATGCTGATGAAGTTACCACGGTCAGTCCAACTTACGCACGCGAGATTTGCACTGCTGAATTCGGGTGTGGTCTGGAAGGGGTGTTGCAAGCGTCGCGCCATAAGCTGCACGGCATTTTGAACGGGATTGATGAGACAGTGTGGGATCCTCAAACCGATCCCTATCTGTCGGCGCATTATTCGGCAGAACGCAGGCACCCCGGTAAAGTGCTCAACAAGCAAGCCTTGTTGCATCATTTCAATATGGATCATTCCGACGGCATATTGCATGTGCCATTGTTGGGTTTGGTCGGGCGACTGGTGGCACAGAAAGGCATTGATTTGGTATTGTCTGTCCTGCCGCATTGTTTGGAACACATCAATGCACGATTTGTGGTGGTGGGCAGTGGGCAGGCCGAATACGAGAATCAGTTGCTTGAGTTGGCGCGTCGCTATCCCCAGCGTTTGGGGGTATTTATCGGTTACGATGAACATTTGGCCCATTTGCTGGAGGCGGGACTGGATATCTTTCTCATGCCTTCGCGATTTGAGCCCTGCGGACTGAACCAGATGTACAGTCTGCGCTATGGCACGCCGCCTGTGGTCTATCGTACAGGGGGCCTGGCGGACACCGTGTTTGATGCGACGGACAGTAACGTGTCCGATGGGATTGCAAACGGGTTTGTGTTCGATGAGCTGACTCCCCAGGGCTTGATTGCGGCGATTGAGCGTGCAGTGGTGCTTTATACGCAACCCAGGAAATGGCAGGCGTTACAGCGCACCGGCATGAAACAATGTTTGGGATGGCGTCATAGCGCGATGACTTATCTGGCACTGTATCGTGGACAGGCGGTCACCCTGAAAACGGCAGATGACCGCTAGTTTGTAAAGATAACGGTATTCAACGAAAGCATATTTTCACTGTTTTACCTTTCACCCGATGGGTGTGTATGTGACGGGTTCAACCGCCGTCTCCAGAATAAAGCAACATTAACGAACCCTGATTATTGAGTTATCAAGAAAGATAAACACCATGCAAAATGGAAAACGTGAGCCTTTTAATTATCAACCCGTCGACCTGGCACCCCTGGGTTGTGATGCAGCAGCAATAGGCAGCGATTTTAAACGTTACTTGTCTTACCGGTTAGGGCGCTCCAGGGGTTGCGCGCCGATTTATATTTATGAGGCGCTGGCGAGTGTCGTGCGTGACCGGTTGACAAGCGATTGGCGCCATACCTGGGCTTTGCATTGGCGTCCCGGGGTGCGGCGCGTCCAATATATGTCGCTGGAATTCCTGATTGGGCGCGCACTGGGTAATCATTTGCTCAATATGGGTATCGAAGGCGAGACCGCACAGGCAATGCTGGATTTCAGTTACAAACTGGAAGAAGTCGTTCAGGATGAAGTGGATGCGGGTCTGGGCAATGGCGGCTTGGGTCGTTTGGCGGCTTGTTTCATGGACAGCTGTGCGACATTGGCACTGCCTGTGATGGGCTATGGTCTGCGCTATGAGTATGGCATGTTTCGACAATTTATCGAAAATGGGTTTCAAAAAGAAGCGGCGGATTTGTGGCTGAAAAACGGCAACCCTTGGGAAGTTGAACGGATTGAATACAGTCAGACGGTTCAATTTGGCGGGTACACCGAGCAGTACCGGGATGAGCATGGACAAAAGCGAACCCGCTGGGTGAGCAGTAATGACGTGGTGGCCATCCCTTTTGATATGCCGATATCGGGTTATCGCAACCATATTGTGAACACGTTGCGACTGTGGAAAGCAACGGCATCCGATGAATTTAATCTTGAAGAATTCAATGCGGGCAGTTATACCGATGCAGTACAGGCTAAAAACGAAGCGGAAGACATCACCATGGTGCTCTATCCGAACGACAGCAGTGAAAATGGCAAGGAATTGCGCCTGCGCCAACAGTATTTTCTGGTTTCAGCCAGTCTGAAAGACTCATTGCGTATTTCAGCACGGCACGGCGACTTTAATCTGGAACAGTTTGCCCATGAAAACTTGTTTCAAATGAACGATACCCATCCAGCTATTGCGGTGGCTGAATTGATGCGCATTTTGGTGGATGAATACCATGTGCTTTGGGACGATGCCTGGCGCGTGACTACCCAGTGTATGGCCTATACCAATCATACTTTATTGCCCGAGGCGCTGGAAAAGTGGTCGGTCAGCCTGTTTGAACGTTTGTTACCACGCCTGCTGGAAATTATCTACGAAATTAATTCACACTTTTTGAATAAAGTGTTGATGAAGTGGCCGGGCGACATGGAACGTGTGAAACGCATGTCAATTATTGAAGAAGGGCCTGAGCGTTATGTGCGCATGGCTTCGCTGGCGATAGTGGGAAGTTGTTCAGTGAATGGGGTGGCGGCCCTGCATTCGCGTTTGTTGCGTGAAGGCCTGTTCCATGATTTTTATCAATTGTGGCCGGAAAAATTTAACAACAAGACCAATGGGGTCACGCCCAGACGCTGGGTGGCTCATGCCAACCCGGCGATGTCAGCTTTGATCTCCGAACATATTGGTGATGGTTGGGTGGCGGATTTGAGCCAGATTAGCCAACTCAAACCATTTGCCGGCAAACAGCACACCCAGTTTCATGCACGCTGGCGCGCCGTTAAGCTTGCGAACAAACAGCATTTGGCTGCATTGGTCAAAGCGGAATGCGGTGTGGATTTTGATCCGGAAGCCTTGTTCGATGTGCAGGTCAAGCGTTTACATGAATACAAACGCCAATTGCTGAATGTCCTTCATGTCGTGGCCTTGTATTTGCGTATCAAACGCGGCCATCTGGATCACCATGTGAATCGTTGTGTGCTGATTGGCGGTAAGGCCGCGCCTGGTTATTACATGGCGAAACGAATTATAAAATTCATTAATAATGTGGCGGGGGTAGTGAACAATGACCCTGATATCGACGGTCGGTTAAAAGTGGCCTTTTTGCCTAATTACCGGGTTTCCAGCATGGAAATTATTGCACCTGCGACCGATTTGTCGGAACAAATTTCGACGGCGGGGAAAGAAGCTTCGGGTACTGGCAATATGAAATTTATGATGAATGGCGCGATCACGATTGGTACTTATGACGGGGCCAACATTGAAATTTTTGAAGCGGTGGGGCGTGACAATTTTTTCCTGTTTGGTCTGCACGCAGAACAAGTGGATGCATTGCGTTGCGAATACCGGCCTGGTGAGTATGTGGAGCAGGATGCTGAGTTGCGTGATGTGCTGGATTTAATTCGTAGCGGGCATTTTAGTTTGAATGAGCCGGGGATTTTTGAACCCGTGCTGGACGCCGTGTTGAGCCCATCTGATCCATGGATGGTGCTGGCGGATTTCCGTAGCTATGTTGATGCACAGCAACAGGTGGCGCAAGCTTGGGCGGATCAGGAGCGATGGACGGAAATGAGTATCCTCAATACCGCATGCAGTGGATTTTTCTCCAGTGATCGCACCATACAGGAATATAACCGCGATATATGGAAATTGGAGCCGGTGGCATGATCAAACCGGTTGGTCGGGTGTTTTGGCCTGTAAAGCGCGGGCTGGCCGCGTTACGGTAAGCTGCGCCCCGGAACAGGGAAGGCCGTGTTAAATATCCAGATGCCGTATCAAGATGCTGTCAAAATAGCGGTCGATATCTGCGGGGAAGAAAAGTTCGGTGCCAGGCTGAGTCACCGTTCCGGTGGCGCAAGCTACCCCCAGCCTTAACGCTTCCTGAGGCATCGCACCCCGCGCAAAGGCCGCTATCAGCGCAGCAACCATAGAATCTCCCGCACCAACACTGGAACGAATAACCACTGTGGGTGCGGTCGCATAATAGGTGTTGTCTGGACCCGTCAACAATGCCCCTTCCGCACCGAGTGAAACACAAACATATTCAACGCCTCGCCGTTGTAACGCACGGGCTTCAGTGGCCACCATTTCAATGTGCGCAAGAGGTCGTCCAAGGAGTGTCTCGAACTCATAACGATTGGGTTTAATCAGGAAGGGTTGGGCGTCGATGGCATGACGCAAGGCTTCGTCATGGGTATCGACCACGGCCCGCCCACCACCATCAGAGATGCGTTGCGCGAGATCGGCATAAAGTGTTAGCGGTAAATTTTGCTGTAGCGAACCGGTCAGTACACCAAAACCTTTCACGCTATCATCAATAAAATGTTCTAGTAGTTTATTGAGTTGCGGGGAGGGGATTTCTGGCCCAATGCCACTGATTTCATATTGTGCATGTGGTGATTGCTCGATAAAGGTACCGTTGATGCGGGTTTCACCAGTTACTTCCTCGTAGTGCACACCGTCCAGTTGTTTGGCCAGCAAACGCTTCAAAAACTGACCGATTTCACCCGCAATGATGCAATGGTTTTGTGCAGCTGTCTCCAGTCGTTTGAGTGCCCGTCCCACATTAATGCCATTGCCACCCGGGTCGAAACGGGTAGCTGTGGCGTGAACTTTCTGGTCTTTCAGCAGGTTTGGCATTTCATAGGTCATGTCAACCGCTGGATTGAGCGACAGTGTTCCGATGGGCTGCGATGTCCCTTTGAGGATTTGAATGGTCAATCTGATGACTCCATTGAAGGCAAATATTCTCCCCGCTGCGCAGCACCATTCAACCTCGCTCGTTTCAAAAAAACCTGCTGCGCGCGGGCGACATTTTCCGGCTTTCCACCCCAAGCTTGCAATACAGGTTGTTGCAAGGCGCGGCCATAAGAAAAAGAAAGTTGCCAGGGTGCATGTGGAAAACCGGCATTGATGGCGTTGAGGTTGGCTGTCGCTTCCTCAGGGTTCAAACCACCGGAGAGAAAATTGATGCCCGGCACGGCAGCGGGTACAGTACGCTTGAACACCCGCAAGGTCATCGCAGCAATTTCTTCTGCGCTGGCCCTAACGGGATGTGCTTTCCCCGGCAACACCATATTGGGCTTGAGAATCATATGCTCCAGCACCACGTGATGTCTGTGCAGCGCATAAAAAATTTCTTTCTGTACGGCTTCGGTGACCTCAGCACAACGGGCCTGACTGTGATCACCGTCCATCAACACTTCTGGTTCAACGATGGGCACAATGCCCTGCGCCTGACAGGCCGCAGCATAGCGCGCCAGCATCTCGGCATTGGCGGAAATGCCCAGCACTGTGGGGTTATCCTGAGTGATTGCATAGACCTCACGCCACTTGGCGAAACGTGCACCCTGTTTTTTGAATTGCTGCAAGCGCTCCGCCAGTCCATCCAGGCCATCAGTGATGAAATCGCCTGGTGATAGCGCCAGCGGCCCCTTGCCCTGGTCCACTTTGATACCTGGGACGATGCCACGCTGCGCCAGCACCCCGGACAGCGGTGTACCCTCATCGGTGGTCTGGGCGAGGGTCTCCTCAAATTCGATCACGCCACTAATGTAGTCTTCAATGCCGGGGGCGGTAAACAGCAGGGTCCGGTAAGCGCGACGGCTTTCCCCCGTTGACTCAGTACGGATTGGCGCAAAACGCATGGCGATAGTAGGCAGGCTCTCATCCGCAGCGAGAATGCCCTTGCCCGGTTGCACCATCTGCTCAATGGTGGTTTGAAGTTCGTCTGCAACGGTCATTTTTTATCTCCTGTGATGGGGCGGGTATGCACTGATACACCACCACAACCCACGCGTGCCAAGTTTACGCGCACGCAAGTCAATCCTCAATATGGGTGTGCGATGACATGGGAAGCCGTGTGTCTTTCATCCAATATGTTCCAGAAATTTAACCATCCTTGAGCAGTTCTCGTGTGAGTGATGCAATCATCGCTTCTTCATCTGCCGGGATCACTAATATGGGTTTGGAGTCGGGTGTTGAAATGCGGGTTCCCAGTGGTTGGCCCGGCGCAAGGGTTTGATTCACCGTGGCATCAAGGTGCAACTGCAGGAAACCCAATTCCGCACAGATCGCCTCGCGAACACTGGCGGCATGTTCACCGATTCCGCCGGTGAATACCAGCGCATCAATGCCGCCGGTTTTTGCGGCCAGCGCCCCAATGGCGCCGCGTACATGGCGGCAAAAATAGTCCACTGCAAATCTTGCCGCATCAGTGCTGCTTTGGAGCAAGTCGTGCATGTCATCGCTTTCGTTGTCAGACAAGGCCAGCAAACCCATTTCGTGATACACCAGATGGGTCAGTTCAGGCCCGGAAACCAGACCGGCCAAGGCCAGCATGACGCCGGGATCAAGATCGCCGGGGCGCGTGCCCATGGGAATGCCGCCTGCCGGGGTATAACCCATGGTGGTGTCCATAGAATGTAAATTTTCCAGTTGGCACAGGCTGGCACCATTGCCCAGGTGTGCGATGATGATTTTCCCCTGCGCGGCATCGCCCAATATCGCAGGTAATCGCTGAGAAATGTATTGGTAATTGATGCCATGAAATCCGTAACGCCGCAGGCCAAAGTGACCGGGCAATGGCAAGCGCCACGCCAATTCCGGCATGCTGGTGTGGAATGCAGTATCAAAACAGGCCACTTGTGGTACGTGAAAGTGTTCGCGAGACAAATCCACCCCCAATAAATTGCCGGGCAGGTGCAGCGGTGCAAGGGGGATGAGATTGTTTAAACGTGTACGCTCGGCATCGTCAATCAAACGTGCGGAGTCGGTCGTTGACCCGCCATGCACCATGCGATGTCCCACCGCGTGGGGTCGCTTGTCCCCCAAGGCGTTCAGCAGTGCGGCAAACGCTTCACGGTGGTCATGTGGAAAGCCATGCCCAATGTGTTCATAACGAAAATTTTGTCGCTGTCCGTCAGGCAGAAACAGGCTGGCTTTGAGCGAGGATGAACCACTGTTAAGTACCAGCAGGGATTCGTTTAATGGCTTATTAAGCAAGATCATTCCATCCAATTGACAGTGACAGGATTCAGGACGTGCCGATATGACTATGCTAGCATGATGTGCTGGCTTACAATTACCTTGTTACGGATAATTTTAGCAACGGGTGTGAAAGGTGCGGATTCAAAACCGCCTGATAGGAGTGCCGTGTCATGAGTAAATTAACTGAAATATATTCAAATGGTTGTGCAAAGTGATGGGGGCGCCGATTGTCAGTCTCGATGAGGTGTTGCAGGAGGCGCGCGGTTTCGGGAATGCAGTGGCGGCAGCGGTGGTGGCCACTGATTCGCATGTACTGGACGTGGCACTGCTGGCCGCGCAACAAGGCTTGATTGCACCCATATTAATTGGACGGCCTGATGAGGTGAAGTCTGCATGTGCCATACATGCGTGTCAGTACCCCGTTTTGGCAGCGCAAACCCCTGAACAGGCCGCATTGCTGGGCGTGCAGGAAGTCAAGCAAGGGCGCGCCAAAATGCTGATTAAGGGGCATATCCATACGTCTGAATTTTTGCATCCGATTCTGGCGGAATTGCGTCATGCAGAACGCCTGTCGCATGTGTTTGTGGGACAGATTTCTGGTTATCCCAAATTACTGTATATCACCGATGCCGCGATTAACATTGCGCCGGATTTGGTCACCAAAGTCGGGATTGTCAACAATGCGGTGAAATTGGCGCGGGCAATGGGCATTGAATGTCCCAAAGTGGCTGCCATTTCGGCCATAGAAACCATCAACACCGCGATTCCCTCTACACTGGATGCCGCCTGCCTGGCTAAAATGGCTGGGCGGGGACAAATTGAGCATGTCATACTGGACGGCCCATTAGCTCTGGATGATGCCATTTCAGCAGAAGCTTCGCAAATCAAGGGGATTAACAGTTCGGTAGCCGGTGATGTGGATATTTTACTCATGCCGGATTTGGTCAGTGGTAATGCGCTGTATAAAGCCATCACCTATTTTGCCGGTGCGCGCTTTGCCGGCATAGTGTTGGGTGCCAGCGTGCCTGTGGTCCTGACTTCTCGTGCAGACACGATGGAAACCCATTTGGCATCCATTGCGCTGGCACGTGTTGCGCATGAGCGTATGCACCAACCATCAGGAAAGGATTTCAGATGAGTTCAAAAACTTATATTCGCTGGTTTAAAGAGATTGGTATCGACGATGTGCCATTGGTCGGCGGTAAGAATGCTTCGCTGGGAGAAATGTACCAAAACCTGACGGCGGAAGGGGTACGGGTTCCGAATGGGTTTGCGGTCACGGCAGAGGCCTATAATGATGTGCTGAAACACAATCAGGCCTGGCCGTTATTGCACGCAGCACTGGACGGACTTGACCCCAATGACATGAAGCGTTTGCAAACAGGCGGCGCAAAAGCAAGGGAGATCATACTGGCTTGTGAATTGCCGGAGGATTTAAAGGCAGAAATTTTGCATGCCTATGCCCAACTCAAACAGGAATATGGCGAAACCATTTCACTGGCAGTGCGTTCTTCCGCCACGGCCGAGGATTCTCCAGAAGCCTCTTTTGCCGGACAAAACGATACCTACTTGAACATCAGCAGTGCAGAGGCCTTGTTGAGCGCTTACAAACGCTGCCTGGCGTCCAATTTCACCGACCGCTCTATCCATTACAAATACGACAACGGATTCGATTATTATAAAGTTTATCTTTCGGTAGTGATCATGAAAATGGTGCGTAGCGACATTGGCGCCAGTGGGGTGATGTTTTCGCTGGACACGGAAACAGGTTTCAAAGATGTTGTTTTCATCAACGCAGCCTTGGGGTTGGGCGAAAATGTGGTTCAGGGCACCATTGATCCGGACAGCTTTTATGTTCACAAGCCCAGTTTCAACAAGGGTTATCGTGCGGTGTTGAAACGCAGTCTGGGCAATAAAGAAAAAAAGATGATTTTTACCGACACGCTCAATACGGGCAATATTGCGGTGGAATACACCAGGAACATTGACACCGGCAGCGAAGAAAGAAATCATTTTTGCATCACGGATGCGGACGTCATGGTGCTGGCTGACTATGCCATCAAGGTTGAAAATCATTATTCAAAAAAAGCCGGTTTTTATAAACCCATGGACATGGAGTGGGCCAAGGACGGCGTGGACGGCCAGCTTTATATGGTACAGGCGCGACCGGAGACCGTCGCCTCGCAAAAAAAAGGCAGCATCCTTGAGATTTATCAGCTCAAGGAAAAATCCAGGATGCTTCTTCAGGGTCATGCGGTCGGGACAAAAATCGGTACTGGAAAAGTGCATGTGATTCATGATGCAAAAAACCTCAGTGACTTTAAAGCGGGAGAAGTCCTGGTGGCCGATACCACGACGCCAGACTGGGAACCCGTCATGAAAATGGCCGCTGCGATTGTCACGAATCGGGGAGGACGCACCTGTCATGCCGCCATCGTTTCACGCGAACTGGGTATCCCCGCGCTGGTGGGCGCTGATAAGGCGACGGAAATACTCAAAAATGGTCAGGCAGTGACCATCAGTTGTGCCGAAGGCGAGACGGGGAATGTTTATGAAGGCATTCTGAAATTTGATATTCAGCACACGGATCTGAGCCAATTGGGGCACCCCAAAACAGCCATCATGATGAACCTGGGCAATCCGGATCAGGCATTCAGCCTCGCAGCGCTACCGGTGGACGGCATTGGACTGGCGCGTATGGAATTCATTATCAGCGAATACATCAAGGTGCATCCCATGGCGCTGAAACAGCCTGAAAAACTGGATGATGCCACCCGCGAGAAGATTGCCGCCCTCAGCATCGCTTACGATAATCCGGTTGATTTCTTCATTAAAACACTTGCCGAAGGGGTTGCCACGATCGCCGCAGCGGTTTATCCCAAACCCTGTGTGGTGCGTATGAGCGATTTCAAAACCAATGAATACGCCACATTGTTGGGCGGTACATTTTTTGAACCGGTAGAAAGCAATCCGATGCTTGGTTTTCGCGGTGCCTCGCGTTATACCCATCCTGCCTATGCGGAAGGCTTTGCACTGGAATGCGCGGCGATGAAGCGGGTTCGGGATGAGATGGGACTGACCAATGTGATCTTGATGATTCCGTTTTGCCGCCGCGTGCAGGAAGGCGAAAAAGTGCTGGCCGCCATGGCTGGGCAGGGGCTCAAACGCGGCGAAAACGGTTTGGAGATCTATGTCATGTGCGAGATTCCTAATAATGTCATTCAGATTGATGCTTTTGCCAAACTGTTCGACGGGTTCTCGATCGGCTCCAATGACCTGACCCAGCTCACCCTGGGCGTAGACCGCGACTCGGAAATTGTGGCCTTCGATTTTGATGAGCGCGACCCGGGTGTGAAAGAAATGATTCGTCTGGCTGTGGAAGGTGCAAGGCGCAATGGTCGCCACTCCGGTATCTGTGGACAGGCCCCATCCGACTATCCCGAGATGGCTGAATACCTGGTCGAAATCGGGATTGACACCATGAGCCTGAATCCGGACACCGTGCTCAGTACCATCCAGCATGTGCTGGAGGTTGAAAAGCGCTTGTCGAAAAAACAAAAGGCATAAAGACAATTGTTGAATAAAGCCATTTTTTAACGAAATATGAGCAAGCGCAGTCATCGTGCAAAGGTCTCACAATGTTATTGCGCAGATTCAAGCCAGAAGTGCGACTTTTCGGGGGGTGTCAAGTCGCGCACCTTTGGTAGGTCAGGCTTCAGCCTGACGCGGTGGTGTAGGATACAGCAGATTGTCGGGTTAAAACCCGACCTGCGGTGTAAGCGGTGTTAATTGTATGGAAATGTCATATCGATGAACCGTAATTTAATTGCTTCTAAACCAGAAATCCAGGAGAAAAAAATGAATATGCTGCCTGTCAATGAAAAAATGCTGGGGAAATTTGGTCCTTACACGCTGGTGACGGGTATCTTGCTGGTTATTCTGGGGACAGTCGGCATCATATTCCCCATCATCATGTCCTGGGTAACCACTGTTTTTGTCGGCTGGTTATTGTTCATCGGTGGGGTTTTCTGGGCTGTTCACACTTACAATTACAGCCCGAAGCATGTGATTGACTGGCTCAAACCTGCCTTGTTGCTGATTACGGGGAGTCTGGTGCTGTTCTATCCTGTCTCCGGCGTGGCCGTAGTGGGTTTATTGCTGGCTTTCTATCTGTTGCTGGATGCCGTGGGCAGTTTTGCCCTGGCTCAGTCGATTCACCCTGCCAGAGGTTGGGGGTGGATGGTTTTTAACGGCGTGATTTCGGCGCTGCTGGCCATATTGTTTCTGATTGGATGGCCAGCCACTTCCCTGTGGCTGGTGGGGCTGTATGTGGGCATTAGTCTGGTGTTCGATGGTTGGGCGTTGATCACCATTGGCTGGATGTCGCGTTGACATATTAGGCCATCAGGCCGCTTGTCGACACTGGCATAGGGATTTGTGTTCACATGGAATAAAATCCTGTATATTCCAAATTGATGGTGTGCTGGTCAGACAACTATTCAGCCGTCTGTTTCGAGGGAGCTTGCTCCTTCGGGGCGGACAGATTCTGTTGAAGAAATTGCTTTGACAGATGGGGAAGTCGGACAGATTTCTCTGGAAAGATCTGACGTCAAGGCGGCTTCGCCGCCCCGCGCGTCATGCTCCACCCGCTGCTGTACCCTTTGGTGTCTTGCGTGAATCATGACACCGATGGCCCTCTGGGCCCAAAGGAGAGGTGAATGGAAACCCGGTCGGCACACCACCTTTTTAAACAGGCTGAAGCAACGCCCGGTGCTGAAAAGGCACAGCTGTTGCGGCAATACGCACAGAAGTTGATACATGCGAATTTGCCCGTTATTTTTTCGCTTCGGCATCTTTCCAGGATCGCCGGTATTGATTATCCCGTTCTCCGTGCCACAGCAGAGCGTCGTCGTGAATCAGAAAATTACCATATCTTTACGATCAAAAAACGTTCGGGCGGTCAACGTTTCATTCATGCCGTTTCAGCGCAACTGTTCGCCACACAGCAATTCATCAACGCCGGGATATTACAGAAGCTCGAACCTCATCCCGCTTCGTTCGCATTTCATCCGCAAGGCGGCATCCGGAAATGCGCGGCCATGCACTGCGGTGCACGCTGGATGTTTCAGTATGACTTGCAAAACTTCTTTTATGACATCAATGAAGTAGACGTCTTCCGCATTTTTCGGGATATCGGTTATCGCCCGTTGCTGGCGTTTGAGTTGGCGCGCATCTGCACCACCACACGATTGCCCGAACACCTCAAGGGGCTTTTGCAGCTGGCGGGCAAAGATCTTCATAAGGCTTATGCTTTTTATGCCGATCACAGCGGCTTAACGGGCGTGCTCCCTCAAGGTGCGCCCACCAGCCCCATGCTCAGCAATCTTGCGGCGAGAGCGCTGGATGAGGCGTTGACCGAATATGCCGGTCAACACGGTTTTGTCTACACGCGTTACGCAGACGACATCACCTTGTCCGCAGGCCGTTTGCCCGAAGCCGTCTCTGCAGGACAGATCAATCGCGCCGTGATTGGCATCATCAGACATTGCAAGTTTATTGAGAACGGGAAAAAGACCCGGGTTGCCGGTCCGGGGGCAAAAAAAATGGTGCTGGGCCTGCTCGTGGACGGTGAACATCCCAGGATTTCAAAAGAGACTTACAAACGAATTGACCGACATCTCCACGCAACGCTGAAATACGGGCTGGCTGAAGTGGCCAGTCATGAGAAATTCGATTCACCGCTTGTTTTTTATCACCATCTCGCCGGTCTGATTTCCTTTGTCAAAGATGTGGATCAAACGCGGTGGTCTGAGTTTAGTGCGCAATTTTCAAACATAAAGAAACCGGCTTGAAGCAAGCAGGCGAAAACGCCCCGGCTTTGGCAGAGACATTCTGAACGTTAGCGTGAAATTTCGCGTCCTTCCTCCCCCGGGGGGAGAGGGCAATGAGTAAGAGGAAACGGGCATGGCGACTGTGCTGTTTCATCATTTGGGGCGGCGGTCGCCATGTGCGTTAGTTCAGGTGCAAATCAAAGGCTGGTACAGGGCAAAAAACGGTCCGTCAGATTTTCCGGAAGAGATCATTTACACAGGCTATGAAAATTCACCAACTGCCCCCACTCGATGCCGTCGCAAGCCTGAAGAGCAGTGCGGCTGGGTTGAGCTACGCTGAAGTTGAACGTCGCCTGCACGAATACGGCCGCAATGATGTGGAGAAAGTGGTCCGCAGGCCCGTGTGGCTGCGTTTTATCAAGGAATTCACCACATTCTTTTCGCTCATTTTATGGGTTGCCGCAGGCCTGGCTTTTTTTACCGAATGGGCGTCGCCCGGACAGGGTATGACGAAAGTGGGCGAGGCCATCGTGATCGTTATCCTGATCAGCGGATTGTTCTCTTTCTGGCAGGAATATCGTATTGAACAAACACTTGCCGCGTTGCGCAAGCTCCTTCCCATGCAATCGCAAGTATTGCGCGAGGGCAAAGTGCTCCAAGTGCCCGTAGAGCAGTTGGTGCCGGGGGATATCATTTATTTGGAGCAGGGTGATAAGGTCCCTGCGGACTGTCGGCTGATTGAGGCATTTGGCGCGCGAGTCAATAACGCAGTCATCACGGGTGAATCGGTACCCAAGGTGCTGGAAGCCGGTCCATCCGAAGTGGATAACCCAAACAACAGCAAGAATATTGTACTTGCGGGCACCTTGATGGTCTCCGGACAAGCCAGAGCCGTTGTCTTCGCCACGGGGATGCGGACTGAATTCGGTAAAATTGCACACCTCACTGAAACGGGTGTGGAGGCGGTTTCGCCGTTGCGCAAGGAGATCGCACACTTAAGTCGCCTGACCGCAATCATTGCGACGGGTATGGCGCTCCTGTTTCTTTCATTCGGCTGGATGATTGGCATTCCCTTCTGGAAGGCTTTTATTTTCGCCATTGGCATCATCGTCGCCATGGTGCCGGAAGGGCTGCTTCCCACGCTGACTCTGGCACTCGTACTGGCCACCCAGCGCATGGCAAAGCGCAATGTGCTCATTCGCTACTTGCCTTCAGTCGAGACGCTCGGGTCTACGAATGTGATTTGCACTGACAAGACAGGCACGTTGACGCAAAACCGCATGGTAGTACGACAGCTGTATCTCGGGGAAAATTTTGATTCGCCCGCAGGGTTAAAACAAACATCCAGTCTTACAAAGCATTACCGGCCTTTTTTTCTGATCGCCTGGATGTGCAACGATCTGAATGAGCGTGAGGGCCGGGGAAAACCCGGCTTTCCGGGAGATCCTACGGAAGTTGCATTGGTGGACATGGCGTTGCAATTCGTTCCCGGTATGCCGGTTTATCCCCGGCTGGATGAGATCCCGTTCGATGCAGAACGCATGCGGCTGTCCACCATCCACCAAACACCAGAAGGGCCTGTCATGTACTGCAAGGGGGCCCCAGAATCCGTGCTGCCGCTTTGCCAACAGATGCTTGTTGATGGCGAGATTCATTCCCTTGACGCCGAATTCAGGGCCCGCATCGTACAAGCGCAGAATACGATGGCAAATCAGGGTCTGCGAGTATTGGCGCTGGCTTACAGGAAGCTGGATGTGGGGGGTGACTGGAAAAGTCTGGAACAGGACATGGTTTTTGCCGGGTTGGCGGGGCTGGAAGACCCCCCCAGACCCGAAGTGCCCGAGGCCATTCGCAAATGCCGGGAAGCAGGGATCAAGGTGATCATGGTGACAGGCGATCACCCGCGTACCGCCACAGCCATTGCACGCGAAATCGGGCTGGTGAAGTCTGACAACCCGACCATCATTACGGGTGAGCAACTCAAATATTTCTCAACCGTCCAGCTTCAGCTTGCTTTGGATGCCGGGGAAATCGTCTTCGCACGAGTCGTCGCCGACCAGAAGATGCGCATCGTGGAGGCGTTGAAGAGGAAGGGACAGATCGTGGCAGTCACTGGTGATGGCGTCAATGATGCGCCTGCACTGAAAGCTGCACATATTGGCATTGCTATGGGGATTAACGGTACAGATGTCGCCAGGGAGGCGGCGGACATGGTGCTGCTGGATGACAATTTTGCCAGTATTGTGAATGCCATCGAAGAGGGACGCGCGATATTTGAAAATATCCGCAAATTCCTGACTTATGTCCTCGTTCATAATGTTGCCGAGCTGATCCCTTATCTGGGTTTCTTGTTGTTCAACATTCCCCTGGCGTTGACACCAATTCAGGCGCTGTCCATCGATATGGGGTCTGATACGCTGACTGCGCTCGGTCTTGGCGTTGAACGACCCGATCCGCAGCACATGCAACGCCCTCCCAGACCTTCGGGTGAAAGACTGATGAACTGGCCTTTGGCGTTACGGGCTTATCTTTTCCTGGGGCTCATTGAGGCAAGTGCTGCCATGGCTGCTTTTTTCTTTGTGCTCCACGATGCCGGATGGCAATATGGGCAGAGTCTGGCAGTCCGGAACCCGGTGTACATGCAAGCCACCACGGCCTGTTTAAGCACGATTATCCTGATGCAGATTGTGAACGTGTTTTTGTGCAGAAGCCCCAGCAGATCGGTTTTTTCAACAGGGCTTTTCGGCAACAAATTGATTATTTCAGGTGTGATACTGGAAATGGTCATCCTTCTGTTGATCAATTATACGTCTTGGGGAAATCATCTTTTGGGTACCGTGCCGGTTGGAGAACGGGTTTGGCGTTATGTTCTTCCCTTTATGGCCAGTCTCTTTATTCTGGAAGAGCTCCGCAAGTGGCTGGCACGTAAAAGGTTGTTCAGGTCGATTTCCCGTCATGGCGTTAAATCGGCCTGAACAGCTGTTCGCGTATTTCCTTTTCTGGATGAGTACCGCGTCAGCCTTGCATCAAGCGGGTTAATCCTGAAAACGGCAGTCGACTGCCGTTAGGGTAACGTCGTGCAACCAAAGAATATCTTCACTGTTTCAACTTTCATCCAACGGGTGAGTGCGTCGCGATGAACGCGCACTTCGACTCGTCCAACTGCCGTTTTCAGGCGAATCTGACAGTTTGATTTCTAACCAGCTATATTCTGTGCGATCATCCTGTGAATTCATGTAATATCCAGATTAAGCTGCGTTCCTTCAACAACATCATGTTTGGCCTTTACCGGGAATAATCATATGCCGCAGACAGATGAAGTTACTGCAGATCATGACGCATCGCCGGAATCCTGGTTAAAAAAGCTTGGGCCGGGTTGGGTAACAGGCGCCGCCGATGATGACCCCAGCGGCATCGCCACCTATTCACAGGCTGGCGCGCAATTTGGTTTCAATATGCTGTGGACAATGTTGTTGACCTATCCCTTAATGGTCGGCATCCAGATGGTCAGTGCAAACATAGGGCGGGTGAGTGGACATGGACTGGCCACTAATATTCGGCAACATTATCCGGCATGGTTGCTTTATACCCTTGTCGGGTTGCTGGTTCTGGCCAACACGATCAATATTGCAGCTGATATTGCCGCCATGGCAGATGTCCTGAAATTGATGGTGGGTGGTCCTGCCCGCTGGTATGCCTTCGGTTTTGGTATCACGTCACTGTTGTTGCAATTATTTATCCCGTATCAACCCTATGCGCGTATTTTGAAGTGGGTGACACTGACTTTACTTGCCTACGTGGCCACCGTTTTTGTTGTGCATATTTCATGGATTCAGGTGATCACCCGTACTTTTTTGCCGCATTTCACCTGGACCGCCGAATATATCACCACCGTGGTTGCCGTATTCGGGACCACGATCAGTCCTTACCTGTTCTTCTGGCAGGCATCTCAAGAGGTCGAGGAACAGCAAGCCCATCCACCGGCAAGGGCATTGAAGGATGCACCGGAGCAGGCCAGTGCCAGTTTTCATCGCATCAAGATTGATACCTGGTTGGGCATGGCATTTTCTAATTTGATTGCATTTTTTATTATTTTAACCACTGCTGTCACCCTTCACGCGAACGGTGTGACCGAGATTCAAACCTCGACTCAGGCGGCTTCCGCGTTACGCCCGATTGCCGGCGAATTTGCCTTTTGGCTGTTTAGCGCCGGTATTATTGGTACCGGCTTTCTCGCTATTCCGGTCTTGGCTGGTTCGGCAGCCTATGCCGTGTCCGGTGCATTTCAGTGGCATAATAGTCTGGAATTAAAACCCAATCAGGCCAGAGGATTCTACGGCATGATCAGCATATCGACGTTGATTGGCGTCGGGATCTGTTTTACTCATATTGATCCTATCAAAGCGCTGTACTGGAGTGCAGTGATTAATGGGGTGATTTCTGTGCCGATGATGGTGGTGATGATGTTAATGGCCTCACGCACAGACATCATGGGCCAGTTCGTTATTTCGTGCGGACTGAAACGCCTGGGTTGGGCAGGTACAGGTATCATGGCGATCGCAGTGGCCGCCATGTTTTGGTCGATGGGAAAGTAAAACAGGTATTTGGATTGCATGAACACAGATCCGGTTTCCGTAGATAAAGGGTTGTCCAGCCAGGAGGCTGCCCAACTATTACAGCAGTATGGCCCCAATACTTTACCCGGCGGGCAGCGTCGCACCGGGCTGACCATCATATTGGAAACAATGCGGGAGCCGATGTTTTTACTGCTACTCGCTGCGGGTACGCTGTATCTGATTTTCGGTGAATTGCAGGAAGGGCTGATTCTGTTCGGCTTTGTGCTGGTCACGATCGGTCTCACCCTTTATCAGGAAGGCAAGACCGAGCGGGCAATTGAGGCATTGCGCGATCTCACCAGTCCCCGTGCACTGGTGATCCGGAATGGCGAGAGGGTGCGCGTGGCTGGGCGCGAGGTGGTGCCCGGCGATCTGGTGGTGCTGGCGGAAGGCGACCGCGTGCCTGCCGATGGCATACTGGTTGCAAGCGGTAATTTGCAGGTGGATGAATCGCTGCTGACAGGCGAGGCAGTACCCGTGCACAAGCGTGTGGCAAAAGAGAATGCTGTATCCGCACGTCCCGGCGGCGACGACACGCCGTATATTTATTCCGGCACGCTGGTGGTGGGCGGACAGGGGACCGTACGGATCACAGCCACCGGCGCGCACAGCGAAATCGGACGCATCGGCACATCGCTGGGCACACTGAACACAGAACGCTCGCCATTACAAAAGCAGACGGCCCGCCTTATTCGCACCCTTGCATTTCTGGGCCTTGGTTTGAGCCTGTTTCTGTTTGTGACGTATGGATGGATGCGCGGCGACTGGCTGCAAGCCCTGCTTGCCAGTATCGCACTGGCCATGGCCATGTTGCCGGAAGAATATCCGGTGGTACTCACGGTTTTCCCCGCAATAGGTGCCTGGCGACTGTCGAAGGAAAATGTGCTGACCCGGCGGGTGGCCGCTATCGAAACGCTGGGCGCCACCTCAGTGCTGTGCGTGGACAAGACCGGCACACTCACCGAAAACCGCATGACGGTGGCGCAGTTATATGTCAGTGGCGCAAGCTTTCCGGTCAGCGATGACACCCCGGCCGAACTGCCGGAAATATTTCATACACTGGTTGAGTTTTCTATTTTATCCAGTGAGATCAATCCATTCGACCCTATGGAACAGGCTTTTCAGCGTCTCGGCGAACATTTCCTCGCCCATACCGAACACCTGCACCATGACTGGAGGCTGGTTCACCAATATGCACTGACTTCGCAATTGCGTGCGAAATCGCATGTATGGAAGGCTGTGGACGGTGACAGTTATGTGGTTGCCGCCAAAGGCGCGCCGGAGGCCATTATTGATTTGTGTCATCTGGAGACCGCCGCGCAAGCACGTATCGCCGAAGCGGTAGAGACAATGGCTGCAGCCGGTCTGCGCGTTCTGGCTGTGGCGCGGGCGCGGTTCGATGGCATGAACTTTCCCGCGATAGAACATGATTTTGATTTTGAATTTGTTGGTCTGTTAGGACTTTCCGATCCGTTGCGGAGAGAAATACCTGAAGCCATACATCAGTGCCACGCTGCAGGCATCAGGGTGGTGATGATCACCGGTGATTATCTGGCTACCGCGCGTGCGATTGCCCGCCAGGCTGGGCTGGATGCGGATAAAGTGCTGTCGGGCGATGTGCTGGACGGGATGAGCGATGCTGAATTGCAAACGCACATGAAAACAGTGAATGTGTGTGCCCGCATCGCCCCGGAACAAAAGTTGCGTATTGTTCAGGCCCTCAAGGCGAACGGTGAGATTGCGGCCATGACAGGTGATGGCGTGAACGATGCGCCTGCGCTCAAGGCTGCGCATGTCGGCATTGCCATGGGCGGGCGCGGCACAGATGTCGCGCGCGAAGCGGCGGCATTGGTGCTGCTGGATGACAACTTCACCTCAATTGTCCGTGCCATACGTTTGGGCCGGCGTATTTTCGACAACATGCAGAAATCCATGTCCTATATTTTGGCGGTGCATATTCCCATTGCCGGCATGGCGTTGCTGCCGGTGTTGTTTGGCTGGCCCGCCGTGCTCTATCCGATGCATATCGCTTTTCTCGAACTGATTATTGATCCGGCCTGCTCACTGAGTTTCGAGAACGAAGCGGCGGAAGCGGACATCATGCAGCGCCCGCCGCGCGATGCGACCGCGCAGTTGTTCGGCGGTACGACACTCTGGCTGGCATTGCTGCAAGGCGTCGGCGTGCTGGCGGTGGTGATGGGCACCTACGCTTGGGCGGATCATCATTTGAATGTGCCTGAAGCCCGTGCCTTTACTTTTACCACGCTGGTGGTTGCCAATCTGGCGCTGATTTACGTTAACCGTGCGCGCACGCTGTTGGCCGCACTGCACACACCCAACCGGATCTTGTGGATGGTTACCGGCTTGACCCTGGGCTTGCTCGCGCTCGCGCTTTATCTGCCATTTCTTGCGGACGTGTTTCGTTTCGCACCCTTGTCGCTGGATGAATTGGTTACTGCCTTTGCGCTGGGATTAGCCAGTGTGGTATGGTTCCAGTTACTCAAATTTTTTCGTCTTGCAAAAGCACAAACATGATGACAAAACAACCTGTACTTCTGGTCATTTTCGACGGTTTTGGCCTGAATCCCAGTCGCGCTTATAATGGCTGGGCGCAGGCCGACACTCCGCATCTGGATCATTATTTCGCCAGCTATCCGCATACCGCGCTGCAAGCCTCCGGACTTGCCGTCGGTTTGCCCGACGGTCAGTTCGGCAATTCGGAAGTCGGGCATTTGACGCTCGGTGCCGGGCGGGTACTCAAACAGGATTTGGTACGCATTGCCGATGCGATTGTCGACGGCAGTCTGGCGAAGCTGCCCGTCTGGCAACATCTTCTGCAGGGCACGCGTCGCTTGCACCTGGTCGGACTGGTTTCGGATGGCGGCGTGCATTCCCACATCACCCATCTGCTCGGCTTGCTGCCACTGATTGTGCAGGCGGGTGTTGAGCCGATCATCCACATGGTGACGGATGGACGCGATACCGCGCCCAGTTGCGCCGAGCACTTTGTTACGCAGGTGGAGACACGGTTAAAAGCCTTGGGCCATGGCCGCATTGCGACAGTCAGCGGACGCTATGACGCCATGGATCGCGCAGGATTCTGGGCTCGCACGGCGCGTGCATGGCGTGTCATGCTCCATGCTGAGGGCGAGACGGCGAATTCGGCCATCGAGGCGATTCAAAACGCAAGGCAACGAGGCGAAAGCGATGAGTTTATCGCCCCCACGGTGATTGGCGATGCGTCGACCAGTCGCATTGCAGCCGACGAGCCGGTACTGTTTTTTAACTTCCGCTCTGACCGCATGCGCCAAATTGCAGCCGCCATCGGATTGCCCGATTTTAATGGCTTCGATCGAGAGGGAGAAAGTATGCGGCGCGTGGTCACCATGACCGAATACGATGCACGCTTTCCATTCCCGGTGTTGTTCGATGATGATATCCCGGTCAAAGTGCTGGCGGAAGTGTTGGCCGAT